>JANNBN010000060.1:0-53942 GCA_031385545.1 Acidimicrobiia bacterium
TATCGATAGGCTGGAAGACGGATCGTTTTCGGTTCGAGTTCGCGGCGACCGCCCGTTCATCGCCGATGTGGTCGTCGCTGGTGTCGGCGCAGTTCCCAACGTCGAACTGGCGGTTGCAGCAGGACTTGCGGTTGATAACGGGATCGTCGTCGACCGCACCTTACGCACGTCGGACCCGCACATCTTTGCCATCGGAGACTGCGCGTCGTTCGACCACGCCCGATTTGGCCGCATCCGGCTGGAAGCATGGCGCAGTGCTGTTGATCACGCCATCGCAGTCAGCCGGGTGATCTGCGGTCTGCCCCTCGAATCGACGCCCGTCCCGTGGTTCTGGAGCGACCAGTACGACGTCGGCCTCCAGGTCAGCGGGCTCCCCGACCGTGCGTCCTCATCGGTGTTGCGCGAGCGCGCCGACGGGGCCATCGTCTGGTTCGGGTTCGATGACAGCGGACGCCTCGTCAGCGCAGCGGCTGTCGGCACAGGAACCCAGGTCGCCCGCGACATCAGGGTCTCCGAACGTCTGATCGCGGCGGGCGCTTGTCCTGACCCAGCTGACCTCGCTGATCCAGACGTCGAGCTGAGGCTTCTCGTCAAACGGATGCTCGCACCAACAGGAGTCAAGCCATGACCATGAACCGTTCCCGTCGCAGCGTCGCTGAGCTGCAAGCGCTCCGCGGACACAAGCAACTTTCGATGATCCACATCGAGTCGCTCGACGAAGCACGCGCGGCCGCAGCGGCTGGCATCGACCTGCTGTCCATCGAGCAACCGATCTGGAACGCCGAGATGCGCAAGGCCGCTGGAGACTGCTTCGTGTTCGTCGGGTTGCTCTACGGCCAGTTGGTCACCACCGACGATTATCTGCGCGCTGCCCACAACGGCATCCTGCTCGGCGGCGACGCCGTGTACTGCGCAGCGGGGCTTCGTACCGTTGAAGCTCTGTCCCACGAGGGAATTCCGGTGTGCGGCCACACGGGGTTGGTTCCGTCGAAACGGACTTGGACCGGTGGCTTCAAAGCTGTCGGCAAGACAGCAGCCTCGGCGCAGTTCGTGTACCAACAGGTGAAGGACCTGGAGAACGCCGGAGCGTTCGCTGCCGAGATCGAAGTGGTTCCCGCACGGGTGGCCACGGAAATTCACCAGCGCACTTCTTTGGTGCTGCTGTCGATGGGCGCGGGCGCCGGCTGCGACGCCCAGTACCTGTTCTCCTCAGACATTCTCGGATACACCGACGGACACGTGCCACGCCATGCGAAGCGCTACCGTGATTTCTCGTCCGAGATGTCCCGCTTGCACGCTGAACGAACCGCTGCGTTCCAAGAGTTCGCAGGCGACGTCTCGGGCGGATCGTATCCTCAACCAAGCCATGTCCTCAGCGTCGACGACGCAGAGTACGCGGCGTTCCTCTCCGGCCTGGAGGCCTGAAACCATGACCACCCCCCTTCGGATTGCAGTGCTCGGCGTCGGGCGCATCGGCAAACTTCACGCCGGCCTCATCACCAACAACGTGCCAGACGCGACTGTTGTGATGGTGCAGGACATGCACGGCCCAAGTGCCGCGGCAACCGGTGAAGCGCTCGACGTTCCTCACACCACCGACCTCGACGCTGTACTCAGCTCGGCCGGCGTGGACGCTGTCGCCATCTGTTCCAACACACCTGCCCACGTGCCGATGCTGGAAGCTGCTGCCGCGGCTGGCAAGGCCATCTTCTGCGAGAAGCCCGTCTCGCTTGACCTTGCTCTCGTTGATCGTGCACTTGCGATCGTCGCCAAGGCAGGTGTGCCACTGCACATCGGCTTCAACCGTCGTTTCGATCCTGCCCACCGCTCAGTCCGCCAGGCGGTGCTCGACGGGCTCGTCGGCGATGTCGAGATGGTCCGCATCACCAGCCGTGACCCTGCGCCGCCCCCCATCGAGTACATCAAGTCTTCGGGCGGACTGTTCCTGGACATGACGGTCCATGACTTCGACATGGCTCGGTTCGTCACGGGGTCCGAAGTTGTCGAGGTGTCAGCTCACGCTGCGGTGCTGGTGGACCCAGCCATTGGCCAAGCAGGCGACATCGATACCGCGGTGGTTGTGCTGCGCCACGAGAATGGTGCCATCACCACCATCGACAACACCCGCCGCGCTGTCTACGGCTACGACCAGCGAGTCGAAGTCCACGGCTCAACAGGCATGGCGCAGTCCGACAACCCGCTGTCGTACACCGGCCGGGTGCATACCGCCGACGGGTCGCGGATGCCGACCATTCCATATTTCTTCCTCGACCGCTACGTGCCTGCGTATGTCAATCAGTGGAAGTCGTTCGTGGCAGCAGTTCGCAATGGCACCCCGACCGAAGTCACCGCTGCAGACGGCCGCGCACCGTTGGTCATCGGTCTCGCTGCGCTGCGCTCCGTCGCCGAACGGCGGACCATCTCAACCGCTGATATCACCGCCTGAAATTCAGCTCGCAGCCGAACCGAACTCTGCAACCGGTCACCCATCCAATGCGCCCCTGGCCGGCATGAAGTACCGCCCCTTCGGACGCACCGGCTGGTCGGTTTCAGACATCGCGTTCGGTGCATGGCAACTTGGCGGCGAGTGGGGCGACGTCGACGACGAAGCCTCCATCGACACGCTGATGTACGCGTTTTCCAAGGGTGTCAACTTCGTCGACACAGCCGAGTTGTACGGCAGTGGTCATAGCGATGGACAGCGGCTCGCTGGTCGGGCACTGGACCCCCCACACCTACGCCGGATGGAAGCCAAGATCTATCCCGCACACGTTGTTCAGCGGCGACCGTTTCGGCGACACACTGACACGAGTCGAAGCTCTGAAGTCCGTCTGTCGACCGTCCTACGAAACGCTTGCCGAAGCTGCCATGCGATACGTGCTCAGCGAGCAGGCCATCCGCGCGGTCATCCCAGGAATGACCTCCCGTGCCGAGGTCGACATGAACGTGGTGTACTCCGACGGCGACACGTTTCCCGAAGCACTGAAGACGCAACTCGAGCCGCACCGCTGGGTTCGCAACTACTACTGGGAGAAAACCGTACTCAGCGCACTTTGGCCGGATCGGGTCGAGCTGGGTGAGCTTGCGTCGCTTGCGGAGATGCCACCCGCCGATGACGACTGGGACGACAGCCGTCATGACCCATCGCACCCGCTCTGGGGAGTGATCGGCCCAGATCCGCGCCGGTTCGACTTTGCAGCTGGCGCTGGCGCCGTGCAGGCGATCGCTGACTGGCTCGGTAGCGTGGCAGCAGGTCCGGTGTAGCTGCTTTCAGCAATTTCGACCGATCTTCATCCGACCAGCTCGCGTTCCACATCGGCGACGTTGGCAACGCTGCCTGTTTTGAGCGACACATACGCAGCTTCTGCCAACAGCAGCGAGCGATACCCGTCAGCGGTGCTGGGGTTGGGTTGTTCAGTCCCTTCCAGCACGCGCACGAAGTGGGCCCATTCGGCTGCATACGATTCGGCGTAGCGGTCGGTGAAGAAGAACTTCGGAGTCGAGCGTTCGACCATGGAACCACTCTCGTGGACGAACATGTTTTTCGGAACATTCTCCGTTCGCAGCGTGCCGGTTGCGCCGTGGACCTCGACTCGTTGGTCGTAGCCCGAACTTGCACGCCGACTATTTGTGATGATCGCAATCCGCCCGCTTGCACATTGCAGCGTGACGCAGGCGGTGTCGATGTCCCCAATTGCGGCGATCTCAGGACTCACCAGGCTTGAAGCCGTTGCGCTGACCGTTGTCGGTTCTTCGCCGAGCAGGAAGCGGCACATGTCGAAGTCATGGATGGTCATGTCGCGAAACATCCCGCCAGACACTTTGAGGTACTCGATGGGCAGGCCACCCTCGGGGTCCTTTGACGTGACGTTGACAATTTCGATCATGCCGACGGCACCGTCTGCTGCGCGGCGCTGCACCTCGGCGACGCCCGGATCGAAGCGGCGATTGAACGCGATAAGAACCGGTTTGTCCGAAGCTTCAACGACCTTGAGGGTCGCAGCAACACGCGTGATCGACAGGTCGACCGGCTTTTCGCAGAACACCGCCTTGCCAGCTTGCAGCCCCTTCACGATGAGATCGGCGTGTGTGCTGGTTGCCGAGGCAACGAGGATGGCGTCGATCGACGCGTCGCCGAGCGCGGTTGCTTCGTCCACTTGCGATGCGCCGTAGCGCGCCGCCAGTTCCTGGGCCGGGCCTTCCATCGGGTCGACGACGTACGCCAGCACGCTCTGCGGATGATCGTTGATGTTGCGGGCATGGACGTTGCCGATGCGTCCGGCGCCGAACATGGCAATGCGAAAAGGTGCGGTCATAGTTCCTCGAATTCAGAGCGGGATGAAGCTGAACAGGATCTTCTAGGCGGAACGCACAGCGGGCACAGCGGGGACTATGCGATGTACGTATACAGATGGATCGCGAAGTTGCGCACGCAAGGTAGGAATCAACTCCCTGCGGTACACCTCGACGGTGCTGTGGTACGCCGGCGGGCAATCGGCCTTGATTTCCTCGTGCAGCGCCTTGAGCGCATGGAACGGGACCATGGGGTACATGTGGTGTTCCAAGTGGAAGTTCATGTTCCAGCAGAGAAACCTGAACACCGGGTTCATGTAGATGGTTCGCGTATTGAGGCGAAAGTCCGTGACGTCCTCGGCCAGGCCGACGTGTTGGGTGAGTGCGAAGTAGGCCATGAACCACGCCCCGTACATGCTTGGCCCGATGCTCAGCAGCAGGGGCAGCCACGACGTCGTGGCGATTGCAAGCGCAACGGTGGCCACGTGGACGGTGAGAATCAGACGCGCCTGTCGGATGACTGTCGGCCACTCTGACTCGGGGATGATCAACTGTTCGTCGGCGGCGATGTGACCTGTCAACGCATGTTTCACCAGCGCGGTCACTTGCAGCGGCACCCACGGAATGGCGAAGAAGATGCCGACAAGATGCAACCGGCTGGGTGGGCGCTTTTCGACGATCTCACGATCTCGGCCGACGATGACCGTGTCAGTGTGATGACGGGTGTGGTCCCAGCGGCGCACCAACGGCTCTCGCATCGTGGTGAAACAACCGATCTGGAACACGGCGTCGTTCAGCCAGCGAGTGCGAAACGGTGTGCCGTGGCCGGCCACGTGGCACCGGGCATCGCCACCAGAACCCCACAGGGTGCCATACACGAAGAAGATCGGCACCGACCACCACGACATCCACGTGATGACACCCACAGCACCGGTGACGCTCATCAGCCCGAGCCACAGCAGCGTGTGGCGAATAGCCGGGCCATCGGTGCGTTGCATGAGTTGCTTCAGCCGCTTTCGGTCGACGGGTGTTCGGTACCACGTCGCGTTCGCGAGCCCCTGCTCAGCCGCCGCCCGACCGTCGGGACCCAGCAGGCTGTAATTGCGTTGTGGCATGACTCGGTTCTAGGCCACGCCGAGCTGCTTGCGGTAGCGAGCGACTCCGTCAGCTCCGCCAACGACGGCAGCGGTGAGTTCAGCAACCGTGGTGTCTTCCCGATTGACGTCGAGAATGGTTCGCCCATGGTTGAGCACGATGTGGCGGTCGCAGACCTGGAACGCGTGATGCAGGTTGTGCGTCACCAGAACAGAGCTGATTCCTTCGGCCTTGAGCGCCACCAGGTAATTCAGCAACGCATCGGTAGCGCGCACCGCCAAGGCGCTGGTCGGTTCGTCCAGGATGAGCAGCGAACGCTTGAAATGCACTGCACGGGCGATGGCCACAGCTTGAGCCTGACCACCCGACAACGACGACACCAGCTGCTTGGCGCTGCGGATTCCCTCGATGCTGACCACCGTGTCAAGAATCCGGGTGGTGATGGAGTCCATCTCTTTCAACTTCATGAAACCGAACCGATTTGTTACCTCGCGACCGGCAAAAATATTGCGGGTAATGCTCATCGTGGGCACCAGAGCCGAATCCTGAAAGATGGTCTCAAGGCCGCGGCGTTCGGTCTCGGGCCGGGTGACCTTGCCGAGTTCGTCGCCCGCCCAGAGGTACCGCCCGCTGGTCATCGGCACGACGCCCGACATGATCTTGACCAGCGTCGACTTACCGGCGCCGTTGTCGCCAAGAAGGCCGATCACCTCACCGCGATTGATCGAGATGCTGACATCGTCAAGCACCGTGGTGAGGCCATATCGTTTCGTGACGCCTTGCATCTGCAAGAGCGGTGTGGCTCCAGCGGATTGGGTTGCCTTGGAAGCACTCATTTGGCCCGTCCCTCCATGAACTTGTTGACGACTGCTGCGACGACGATGGTGAGGCCGACGAACAGTCGCGGATAGAAGTCGTCGGCCTTGCCCAGAATGAGGGCATCTTCCACGGTGCGAATGAATGCCGCTCCGACAATCATGCCGAACACCGTTCCGCGGCCACCGGTCAGCGAACATCCGCCGACCACCGCCGCAGCGATAGCGAACAGCGTGTAGTCGCCAGTCGTGCCGGGTTGCATGTTTCCCGTCCGACCGACCACCAGGACGGCGGCCACACCGGTCAATGCGCCGAACGCGGCAAACGTCGCCAGCTTGACCAGCCTGGGACGGATCGAAACAGCAGTGGCCGCAGCCTGATTGCCGCCAACCGCGTAAATGTGGTTGCCCCACTTGTGACGGTGCAGGACGAACCACATGATCACCCCGATGCCAACCATCCAGATCAATTGCGAACGGAAACGGCCATGATCGCCCGCGACGACGTTGATGAACGTCTTGTTTTGCAGCTTGTCGAGACGGGCCGGGTTCTTGCCGTTGATCCACATGCTGGCGCCAACCCAGAACAACGACATACCCAGTGTTGCAATGAACGACGGGATACCGGTCACGATGACGATCACACCGTTGAGCAGGGCAATACCCATGGCGCAGAGGACGGCGACGACAAACGCCACGGGCCACGAGTGGCTGTTGGCCACTTTGATGAAGATGATCGCCGACAGACCAAGGGACGCACCGACGGACAGATCGAACTCGCCTGCGATCATCAAGATGCCAGCGCCGATCGCCAGCACGGCAAGCACAGGAATGCTCTGCGACAACACACCCGACGTGTTACTGGGAGCGAGGAACGGGAAACCCTTCGAGTCGCGGAAGTACATTGCGACGAACGCAACGATCATGGCCAGGTAGATCAGGCTGATCTCTACCGCACCTCGTCCACGCATGTAGCGAAAGTTTTCACGCAGCCGCCCGGAACCAGACGTCGGAACGTTGTCGGCCAACGATCGCCGAATTGACGTGCGTTCGTCCATGTCGAGGACCGTCGTCGTGGTCGCTGAGGAGGATTGCGGTTGCTCGGTCGTCATGACGGTCACCAGTGCAGAGAGTGGAATCGGGGCGGGAATGGACAACAGGCCGACCGACTGAATCGGCCGACCTGTTCCCAATTGAAGATGTTCTGCGTTTCAGCTCAACTGGTTACTACCAGCGAACGCCCTGCAGTTCTTTGTCTTCGAGCGAACCGACGTTGGACTTGTCGATGAGGGCGTTACCACCCGAGTTGATGTTCGCCGGCGAGAGTGCGAAGTCCAGGTACAGACCGGCTTGCATAACGGTTTGGAAGCCCTGGATGTAACCCTGCTGGTCGGCGGTAGCCAGAATGCGGCCGGACTTGATGCCCTCGATAACGGCCGGTGAAGTGTCGAAGCCGATGATTGGAGCCTTGAGGCCAGCAGCATCTTCGGCGGCAACCAAGTTGCGGTGTGGTGTGCCGCCCAGTGGCACGGCAACCTTCACGTCTGGGTTGGCGGTGAGCCATGTGGTGAGTGCGTCCAAAGCGCCAGCGTCATCGCCGCCGGTGCGCAGGTACGTGCACTTGACGCCGACTGTCTTGAGAACGGACTCGACGCCGCCACCACGCTGGATGGCGTACTGCTGGTCTGGCTCTTCAGCTGGGCAGAGAACCTTGTCGCCGGCCTTGAGCGGAACTTCCTTCAGCAGACGGGTGCCGATGATTGCGCCGACGTCGTAGAAATTCTGTGCGACGACTGACTTCACGCACTCCTTCGCTTCACCTGCGGGGGGTACGTTGAACGCGAAGATCGCAATGCCAGCCTTGGCAGCCTCACATGCGGCGCCTTCCCATGCTGGGTCGTTGAACGGGATGAACATCGCAGCTGGCTTGTTGGCGATAGCTGCGCTGATCAGGTCGGTCATTGCTGCTGGGTCGGTGCCGTCGGTGGTCTGGTGGGTCAGCTTGAAGTTGTTGAGAGCGGCGGCATCGTTCGCACCGGTCAGCATCTGGTTCCAGAAGGCATCGCTTGCTGGGTTGTAGTACGTCAAGAAGTAGACGTCGCGGTTCTTGGCGCGCGATCCGAGGCCACTCTTCAGACCCTCGCTGGCGACAACCTGAACGGTGTCAGGTGCTGCATCAGTGGCAGGAGCTTCGGTCGCCGGTGCATCAGTCGCTGGTGCATCAGTGGCTGGAGCTTCGGTTACTGCTGCCTCTGTCGCTGGAGCGGCGGCGCTGTTCTGGTCGCTGCTGCACGCGGTCAGGGCAAGGCCGCCGACAGCAGTGATCAGCAGCATTCGCTTCGTGATTGAAAGACGGGACGTACGCATGAGTCGTTTCCTCCTAGTAGATCGAGGCCCCCCCTGGGGTCCCGTTGCTCGTCCCGCGATCTTCCGAGTCGTGGGCGACAGGTGCTGATCGTGGCAGATTGTTTGGGCTGATGTCAAAATGTCAGGACAAATCTATTCCTGGGACGCTCAAACCGATTCATCGTGCGCGGCCGCGTACGCTGGTGGGGTGAAGCCCGCTGCGTCAGCTATCCCTCGAAGTGTCGCAATAGTTGGGTCGGGAGATTGCGGAACCCGGGTGGCGTTGGGGCTTCGCGAGCATGGGTTCGACGGCACAATCATCCTGATCGGCGACGAACCAGGTGACCCGTACGAGCGACCGACGCTGTCAAAGGCTGTGCTCAGCCACGGCGCACAGCCACCACTCATCTCCACGTCCAAGCGGCTCGATGCGTTGCGTATCACCCGGGTCGCCGGTCAACGGGCAATGTCACTGGACCCGGGAGCCACGTCGGTCACCCTGGCCGACGGAACCACAATCGTCGCAGACCGGCTGGTGTTGGCAACCGGCTCGCGGGCGCGTCGGCCACCCATCGGCGTCGAGCACGTGCACACCCTGCGGTCGGTGTCTGATGCCGTTCGACTTCGCACCGAGCTTGTTCCGGGTGCACGCATTGTGGTGATCGGTGGCGGGTTCGTCGGACTTGAGGTAGCGGCTGCTGCGGTGGAGCGAGGATGCTCGGTCACCGTGGTCGAGTTCGCTCACCGATTGATGACCCGTGTTGTTCCGCTGCGCGTTTCGGCGGCGTTGCGTGCGACACACGAGGCGGCAGGAGTTTCGGTCCTGACAGGCGTTGCTGTTGATTCCATCGAACCAGCAAAAGGGTCGACGAAGAGTCCGAGGGATTCGATCACTATTCGTCTGTCCGATGGCTCACGGCTTGTTGCCGACCTTGTCGTCGCAGGGTTAGGTGCCATCCCCAACACCGATCTCGCGGCGGGCGGCGGCCTGACGCTCGACAACGGCGTCGCGGTCGACGGCGGGCTCCTCACCTCGGCGTCAGGAATTTATGCCGGAGGCGACTGTTGTTCGTTCCCTCACCGCCTTTCCAACGGCCGCCGGGTACGGCTCGAAGCATGGCGCAACGCAATCGATCAGGCCGACACCATTGCCCGCAACATCATGGGGCAATCCGTTGTTTACGACCGAGTTCCATGGTTCTGGTCAGATCAGTTCGATGTGCAACTCCAGGTAGCCGGCCTACACGAAGAGGCCGCAACCGAGGTGCTGCGCCTGCTGGACGACGGCACCGAAATCTGGTTCGGACTCGACCCGCTCGGCAGGGTCGTTTCGGCCAGCGGATTCAGCCGCGGAACAGGCCTCGGGCGCATGATTGCACTGGCCGAGCGCCTCATCGCTGCGGAACTGACACCTGACGCCGCATCCCTTGCTGACCCATCGGTCGATCTGCGTGCCGTGCTTCGCGCTGCCACATCTGCGCGCTAATCGACTTGGCAGGTTCTGTGCACTGCATACCTGGGTATGCCATACACTACGAAGATGGCAATTGACCGAATCACGTTTACGGTATCGACCGAGTTGGGAACGGCGATTCGAGACCTGGCGACCGAGCTCGGAGTGCCCGTGTCCAGCATCGTTGCAACGTCAGTCGAACGGCATCTGCGACAACGGTCGTTGGGCGAGGCTGTGCAGGAAGCGCAAGCCCGAATCGGGCCGAACAACCAAGACTTCGTCGACGAAGTCAGCGCCGCATTCGATCGCGCCACCCGAGCCACCCGCGCCACCCGAGGCGAGCGCGATCGAGGCGACCGGCAAAGCGGTCAACAGCGATCACGTACATCGGCGAAGACCGGCGACGGCGGTCTGGTTGCGTGACTCGGCTCATTCTCGACGCTGGGGCGTTCATTGCCCTGGAGCGTGACGACCGACGTGCTGTACAGATGCTCGCCGAGGCACACCGCAGAGATCTCGATGTCATCACCGTGTCCCCGATCATCGCCCAGGTATGGCGCAGCCCGCGGACGCAAGTCGTGCTCGCTCGCGTTCTCCGCGGTGTGAGGGTGATTCCGCCTACCGAGGCCGACGCCCGGCGGTGCGGCGAACTTCTGGCGAAAACTCGCACGGCCGACGTTGTCGACGGTCTCCTTGTCTGCCTTGCGCAGCACGGCGACCTCATCGCAACGTCGGACCACAGTGATATTCGGTTGCTGGCGAACAAGGCGACCACTCGGCTGACCATCCTGTCGTTGTAAGTACCTCTCGGAGTTACTCAGCTTTCGACAACCGTCAGGTCGAGGGAATAGGCCGACGCATCGCAGGTCATCTCGCCGGTGTCGACCTTGTTACCCTGCCGGTCCTGCATGCATGTCCGCATGGTCAGTACTGCGGCCCCGACAGGAAGGCCCAACAACGCAGCGTCGACCGGCGAGGCATTGCGCGCGCCAACCTGTTGGGTTGCGTAATGCGGAAAACAGCCCTTCGACCGTAGGTACGCGTACAATCCGCCACTCATCAGCCGCTCGACGGTGAGCCCTGCGGTGTACGACGGCACAATCCAATTGCGGATGATCGCCAGTCGTTTCCCGTCAACCATTCGACAGCGTTCGAGGTACAGCACGCTGGCGCCACGATGGAGGCCCAATTGATCAGTGATTCTGGCATCGCCCGGAACAAGCTCCATTGCAAGCACGACGCTTCCCGGAGATCGTCCGGCCTTGTGCAACTCGTCGAACAGGCTCGAAACCCGCGTGGTCGGACGGACTGCGTCGTTGACGACCTGGGTGCCCACGCCACGCTGACGCACGAGCAACCCCTGGTCGACCAGTTCTTGGATGGCCCGCCGCACCGTGGGACGAGAAACCTGCCATTCCTCGGACAGTTCGACTTCATTGCCCAGAAACCCGCCGCGCTCAAGACGGCCTTCGCTGATGGCACGCTCAAGCTCTCGAGCCACCTGGTAATACAGCGGAACGGGGCCGGAGTGGTCAACGACGATGGAGTAATCGCTGCGCGGACGGGCAGTCATGGAAGCGGCGGACCCACACACATTACGGGCGAGGCGTCTCCTCTGCCGATGGCAGCGGTGGGTCGCCGGCGCCTTGCACTGATTGGTCCACGTCGATCAGGTTACCGGTCAGCAGCCCAGCCTCATCGGACAGGCAGAACACGATCGTGTTCGCAACTTCCCACGGCTTCACAAGGCGACCCATCGGGCGTTGTGCTTCCGCCAGAGTGAGCCAATTGTCAGGGGAGCCGTCTCCGTCGACCTGCGTACGATGCTCGGACTCGGTGTCCATCCAACCGGGGTTGACCTGGTTCACCCGCACATTGCTTCGCATCAGCGCGAATGCGAGGTTCTTCGTCATGGTCGCCAGGGCGCCTTTGGAGATGCAATACGCAGAGAGTTTCGTCTGCCCCCCGTGCCCGGATGTGGAACCCACGTTGACGATGGATCCCTTTGCCCCGGTATCGATCATCAACTTGGCCGCTGCTTGGATCATGAAATACGGCACCTCGACGTTAAGTCGCATCATCGCCTGGAAATGCTCCGGGGTGTCCTGCCACAGCGTGGCGCGAGTGGTGGCAGCAGCAACATTGACCAACCCGTTGACTGTGCCGAATCGCTCGGCACACATCGTAACGACATGGGCCGGCGCCCCGTCCGCGTTCATGTCGACCTCGACGAAGACGCTGGGGCTGCCGAGCGCACTCAATTCGGTCGCCAACGCCTCGCCCCTGGCGACCGAGCGCCCAGCGAGCACGAGACCGGCCGATCCTTTCGCAACCAACGCGCGCGCAACTGCCTCACCCAGTCCTTGAGTGCCGCCGTTGATGATTGTGATACCTGACATTGTTGTGACCTCGTTTGGTGGCATGAGCTATGCCTGATTTGTGCACAAGTTGCGCATGAAATGGTGCAAGAAGTTGGGTGGCAATTTGCTTGGACGTACGACACGCTACAGAGCTTCGCGTTCGGTGTGCCGCCACTCAGTTGACGTGTGCAGGAATCATGGCCGGGCCGGGAGACCTCCCGGACCGGCCATGCTCCTGCTTGACGCGCTGGCCGGAAGGGGAACCGGCAGCGAAGCGTCAGGTCGTGCGCTTCACGGCACTGGCAGCGAGCGGGTGAGCGAGTAGACCGGGTCGGTGACCTGGCGCCGGATGGCCGGAAGTAGTTCACGCCACGCGGCTGAAACGCTTGGCGATGCAGCAACGCATTGATCGCGTATCTCTGCGTGCAGCGCCGGCAGCGCGTGGAACGGCACCATCGGGAACATGTGATGCTCCACGTGAAAGTTCATGTTGGCGTACAGGAATCGGCTGACCGGGTTCAGGAGCACCGTCCGACAGTTCAACCGATGATCTCGGACATTTTCCGGCAGCCCCGCATGCTGGGTGATGTTGAACAACTGGGCGAACGGCCCACCCCAGAACCGAGGGGTGACGATCAGCAGTGCCGGTAGCCCTGACTTGAAAGCCACGCACAGCGCACCAACGGCGGTGAACAGTGCAAGGTACACCCGAGCGCCGCGCACAACTTTGGGCTGATCCAGGCTTGGCACGAACACCAGCGCGTCGCCGGAAACACTGCCCGAAAATGCGATCTTGCACAGTTTGCGAATCTCGGCCAAACCGGAGGGGAGGAAGAAAAAATCAGTCGCAACACGCCATATCTGCGGCGGCCGTTTGACGGCCACCTCGGGATCCTGCCCAACGATGAGGGTATTGGTGTGGTGGAACGTGTGGCTCCAGCGCCAGTAGTGCGATTCGTGCAACGTCATGAATGCACTTAGCTGATAGAGCGCTTCGTTCAGCAATCGGTTCTTGAACGGAGTGCCATGCGACAACTCGTGCGCGTGGTGATCCGACATCGAATACATCACGCCGTAGACGGCAAGGAAGGGCAGACAAGCCCAGGTTCGCCAGGTGAACAGAACGCCGACGAGCGAACCGAGCAGAAGCACCGCCCACAACGCAAAGTGACGGAGGCCGGCTGCATCGGATCGACGCATCAACTCCTTTATCCGCTTGCGATCGATGCGAGCGGTGAACCAAACAGATGACACCCGATCATCGAATCCGTCGTCCGTTACCGATCCAGGGCCGTCGGCGGAATCAATCGAGGACGGTCGCAGTGCGTACACATCCGGCAGCTTCCCAGCCTGATGTAGCTATGTCAATTTGTCCTGACAAACTTTTACCTTAGGTCCCTACAAACTTCTCTGCCTTCGGTGACGAGGCCACCCCGAGCAGCAACAGGTCGTACAGAACTCTGTAGGTGGTGGGTTTAAGGTTTCCATGACAGTTAGTCGAAGAGCCGGATCGCCGACGAACACAAGGGCTTCCCCGTCGGGGGATTCCCCCGGGGTCGGCGAATTCGTTCTTGGGCAGTCCGATCCCGAGCCGTTTGGGCAAGGTCACGGCAGTCGGTCAGGCGTTCAGCCGGCGAGAGCGGGAGGCGGTGAGTGCATCCAACAACGCCTCATCGGTCCACCGCTCGGCAAGTGCTGTTCGCAGCAGGTCGGCCTGCGATGGCGGGGCGAGCCCGCCAACCGGTGGATCGAGATCCAGGTTCGTCGGGAACGCATAGCCGTCGGCGGCAGCGGCCACGACTGCTTCGGTCTGCTGCTCGTCAAGCGAACACGCCCCACCTCGCAGGACCGGGAACGCTGCCCGAACGACTGCATCGCGATCGACGTGCTCCATCGGACGACCAAAAGCGGAGGAGACCTGCAGCAGGTTGGCCATCCGCAGCACCTCTGCAGATCGGTTGTGTCCCGCACCATGCATCAACGCCGGATTGAAGAACACCGCATCACCGGCAAGCATCGGCAACTGAACATGGCGGTCGGCGAACGCCTGCTGATACTCAGTCCGTCCGAACACCACGTACCCGTCGTGAAGTTGCTGCGAGTACGGCAGGTACATCGTCGGCCCGGTTTCGACCGGCATGTCGCAGTGGGCAACCGCGCCCTGCAGCGTGAGGTGCGGCGACATCCAGTGCACCGCCGACGGATACCGTGCAGCGTGCACAGGTGACATGAAACCCAGGTGAAAGTCACGGTGCGGCACCTGCGCGGCGCCGCCCGGGTTGACCCGGTTCACCTGCGCTGTCATCTGCGACGCAGGGCCAAGCCACGCTTCGGCCGCCAGGGCGATCGGAGTTGACGCGTAGTACTGCACGAAGTTGTGCGGGTCAGCCAGCGCGTGCTTCTCCAGCGAGTTCCACACCCGGTCGTTCGCGCCGGGTTTTGCGAAATGGTCACCGGATCCGGTGCCAGTCCGTCGCTGCTCATCGATGATGTCCGTGAACAGGGCCGTCGCACGGTCCAGCACCGCACGGTCCGGAACTGCGCCACGGATCACGAACACACCGGGACCGTCTTCAAGCACCCTGGCCCATTCCGCAGCGAACTGTGCCCGATCCGCCGGACTCTTCACAGCACTGCGGACCCGGTCACCGTCGTAGACAGGAACCCGCTCCGCAATTTCAGAGGCGAGTGGCCATGAAGCCACAGGTGTTTCACTCGCAATGAGCCGCTCGAACGCAGCGAAACCGGTGCGCAACGCTGGCCCCACGGATCCGTTCATCGAGTTGCGAGCTCGTGCTCCAGCGCATCAAGCTCTGCGCCGCCCGCCATCAGACGAGTCAGTTCGTCACGGCCGATTTCGCTCTTCGTGAAGTCGCCCAGCGACCGACCCCGGTTGAGCAGCAGGAAGCGGTCGCCCACCGGGTAGGCGTGGTGCGGGTTGTGTGTGATGAACACCACGCCGAGGCCGCGCTCTGCAGCAGCACGCACGTATCGCAGCACCACACCGGATTGGCGGACACCGAGCGCAGAGGTCGGTTCGTCGAGGATAAGGACCCGCGCACCGTAGAACACAGCACGCGCGATGGCCACCGACTGGCGTTCGCCGCCAGACAGGGTCCCGACGGGCTGATCGATGTCTCGCACGTCGATACCCATCTTGGCCATCTCGTCCTTGGCGGTCTGGCGCATCTCGGATGACTTCATCACGACACCGTTGCGCATCGGTTCAGCGCCGAGGAAGAAGTTGCGCCAGACCGACATCAGCGGCGCCATTGCGAGGTCTTGGTACACCGTTGCGATGCCGCGGGCACGAGCATCGCGTGGCGAATCGAACGACACCGGCGCGCCGTCGATGAGGTACTCACCGGACGATGCGCGGTGCAGGCCGGACAAGATCTTGATGAACGTCGACTTGCCAGCACCGTTGTCACCCAGCACACAGGTGACCTCACTGGCCTGCACCGACGTGGAGATGTCTTCGAGCGCGATGACGTTTCCGAAGTGCTTGGAGATCGACCGCAGCTCAAGCAGCGGGGTATCCGAGTTCTCAGCCGAATTGTGAGTGGAGTTCTGCGTCGTGTTCATCGTGCTTCCGCTGCCTTCTTCCGAACGTAGGTATTGACGAGCACTGCAACCAGCAGCACGCCGCCCAGGAATGCGAAGCGACCGTCGGCGTTCCAGCCGGCAACCGTCTGGAACCCGGTGGTCGACATGGCCAGGATGGCTGCGCCGAGGCTGGCGCCGATCACCGAACCGTATCCGCCGGTCATGAGGCATCCGCCGACAACCGCGGCGATGATGAACTCGAACTCGAGGCCGATGCCCTGGTTGGCCTGCACGGTGCCGTAGCGCAACGCAATCAGTGTTCCGGCGAGCGCTCCGCACAGGGCGACGACGACGAACAGCCCGATCTTCACGTTGTCGGCCGGCACGCCGACGGCCCGTGCGGCATCGCGGTTACCGCCGACGGCGAACACCCAGTTGCCCCACTTGGTCTTGGCGAGCACGTAGGCACCGATGCCGGCGACGAGGAGCCACCACAGCACCGTCTCGCGCAGAACATTCTGCGGCACCGGCTGGTCGGCCGCCCGCCTGGCAGCTGCCTGCGCCGGGGTGAAGTTGGTGAACAACAGCCGGATGGCAGATCCGATCACGATGAGCAGGACACCGGCGACCTGCAGTCGTCGAGAAAGACGATCGGGGCCTGGCACCGCAATCGTCCGCTTCACCAACAGGTATTCCAGGACCGAGTTTGCGAGCACAAGAGCAGCGCCAAGGACCAGTGCGGTCGGCAGCACGACGCGGAAGCGGGTGGCCGATGCGTCAGCACGGCTCACAAGGCCGATCACCACGAGCGCCGCAGACGCGAGCACGCCGATCACCAAGTGCCAGCGGCGGTCCGCCTTCCCGGCAATCCCTCTTGCGTTAAGAATCAGCGCAACTCCGGCCGATCCGAGGAGCAGCATGCCGATGGCACGCATCGCCTGCACCGTGGTGAGCTGCAACAGCGACAACGCGACACCCATCACCATGAGTCCGGCGTAGAGGCTGAACAGGACCAGCTTCAGCATTCCCGCTGCACGGACCCGTTCGCCGAGGCCACGCCGCACCGAACGTGCCGACAGGATCACGCCAATGAGGCCCGCAGCAATGGCCAGCACCGGACGCAACCCGGAAGTCGTCCACGTGAGCACGGCACGGCGCTCGTTGCGGTCAAAGGGAATCGGCAGCAGACACGCAAGTGCCACGCCCGCTATACCGAGCCCGACACGCAGCAGTGCGTCGCGCGGCAGCGCAGCCCGACGACCGTCTTCAGCCCGATGCTCCCACCGTGAGAGCCCGATGCCGACCACGGCGACTGCGACGGCCAATGCGGTGGCACCACCGACGATCACGTTGGCGCTGACTCCATCGGTGCGATGCAGTGCAGCGAACCCCGCCAGTGTTCCGACGCTACCGAGTGCCGCAACGCCCAGCCCGGTCGTCGACAGCGACCCCCGTCTGGCGAAGGCCTGCTCAAGGACGCCGTAGATGAACAGTGAGACGCCGATCACGACGCAGGTGAGAAAGATCGGGTCTCGCCAGCCGAAGTCCGTCAGCCGCCATTCGTGAGCGATCCAGTTCTTGAAACCCTTCGCTCCCCGCTGATCAGTGATCTGGTCGACGTAGACCTTTGAGGCCAACCGCTTCGAGAGCACCAGCATCAGGCCGCGTAGGACGAAGAACGACGCCAGGGTGATGATGAAGCTTGGCAGGCCGGTCCTGATGACCAGGTAACCGTTGAACCACCCGATCGCAGCAGCGGCGGCAAAGGCCACGAGCACCGCCCACGCAATGTGCACGCCTTCGCCCATGAAGAACCTCGACACCAGGCCAATGATCATGGCGGTCGCACCCGTCATCACACCGGCTGACAGGTCGAACTCACCGCCGATCATGAGCAGCGCGACGGCGGTGGCCATGATGCCGTACGGGGCAGCGACATCGAGCCAGTTGAGCGTGGTACCGGACGTTCCGAACGTCTGGCCGTTGCCCCACAGGAAGGCCCACACGACAACGGTGCCGATGAACGCGCCGATCTCAGGCGAGATCAGCCAGCGGCGCAAAGGCCCCCGGTAGGTGATCCGCTCGTCTCGCCCGGCAACGGATGCCTTCGGTTTGGACGGGGCGGAGGTGGTAGGAGCTGGATTGGAAGCGGTAACGGCCGCAGGATCGGAGGAGGACGGCTGATGGCCAGGATCGTTCACGTGGATGCTCCGGTTGTGATGCGAGTTGAAACGGAAAAAAGGCCCGGCGACGGATGTTCCATCGCCGGGCCTAGGGGTTCACCGAAGTGAACCCGACTACTGACCCGTCTGAAGAATCAGCGGGTGCCTGCGGCGACGAGCTTCGCCACGGCGTCTGCGTTGTCCTTGGTGACGAAGCCAGGACCGGTGTTGATCGGCAGGCCACCGCCAAGGGTGTTCTTGTTGGTTGCGTTCAGGTACAGCGCCAGCACAGAGACATAGCCTTGGAGGTACTGCTGCTGATCGATGGTGAAGGCGACGTCTCCGGAGGAGATGTCCTTCAGGATGTCGGTCGACAGGTCGACGCCGCCGACGGTGACGGTGCGGCCAAGTTCCTTGGCAGCTGCGGCCGAATCGTGAGCGACAACTGGGCCCGTGCCGAAGACGGCATCGACATCGGCACGTGCGTCGAGAGCTGCTTTGACGTCAGCCTGCTGCTTGCCCGATGCGTCACCGGAAGTGGTGATGATGTCGAACTTGCCCTTGAAGGTGCTCTTTGCGCCGTCGCACCGGGCGTCCAGGCCGGTGTTGGTCTGCTCCTGCTTCACGCAGAGCAGGCTCTTCGCCCCGGCTGCGGTGAACTTCTCGCCGGCGCCTGCGCCTGCGGTGAATTCGTCCTGGCCGATGTGGGTGAATGCGCCGAACTCTTTGTAGAGGTTGGAGCCCGAGTTGGTGGTGACGACCGGGATACCGGCGGCTACGGCTGCCTTGACAGCATCCTTCACGGCCGATGGGTCTGCCAGGGAAACTGCGATGCCCTGGACCTTGTCGGAGACTGCCTGGTTGATGGAGTCTGACTGTGCCGTGCCGGTGTTGTTGGAGCCGACGTACTTAACGGTGATGCCGAGGTCCTTACCGGCCTTCTCGGCGCCCTTCTGGAATACTGACCAGAACACGCCACCGTCGCCGTGCGTGAGCACAGCAATGGTTACGGCTTCGGACTGGGTCAGGTCAACGGCAGCCGTTGTATCTGCTGCAGCCGCAGTGGTCTCGACCGCTGCTGCTGTGGTGTCTGCTGCGGCCGTGGTCTCGACGGCTGCTGCTGTTTCGACTGCGGCGGTGTCGGACGCGCTTGACGCTGCGTCGCTGGAACTGCTGCATCCGGTCGCAACAAGTGCGAGGACCGCAATCGCAGCCGCTAGGCGGTGCTTGAGCATGCTGTTCTTCCCCTTATGTGATAGCTGAAGTGTGACACCGGTAACATCTGTACCGGGTCGGGCCGAATGTTAGGACAAATTGCGACGGACGTGCTGCGAAGAATGAAAATCAGCTCACTTGCCACGGCCTTCCCATCGGTCCTTCTCACCGTCTTGACCGCCTGCGGTGCCGAGGTACAGCGGTCGGCGTCGGACTCCCGACCACCGTTCATGGCGGTCGTCGCCGTCGCGGTCGGTGCATCAGGCTGCGGGCTGGCAGACAACCTGGCGGAGGGATTTCACGTCGACGGGCAACGGGTCATGACGGCTGCGCACACCGTCCGCGGTGCTACCTCAGTCACCGTCGGCGGTGAGCCGGCGACGCTGCTGTTCATCGACCACCGCACTGATATCGCCGTCCTAGTCGTTCCTGGGGTGGGCACCGGCGGAGAATCCGCACGGTTTACAACCCCGGTTTTAGGCCCCGCCACCCTGTTACGCGGAAGACATTCAGGTAGGCCGGTTGAACGCGTCGAACTGGTGGTGACGAAACACGCTGCGATCAATATCGACGAACCGCTCGACTCGGCCACTTACCGCCGTGATGGGTTGGTGACGAAACTCGATGCCAGCTTCGGCACCGTGACAGCTGGTGACTCCGGTGGCGCCATCGTCGACGCGAGCGGTGCGGTCATCGGCATGATGTTCGCTACCGACACTGCGACCGGCGCCACCGGCTACGCAGTCAGCGCTTTCGAGTTGCAAGCGGCACTGCGGCGCACGGGAAGCGAGCGCGTGCCAACCGGCCAGTGTTGATCTTTGTGCGATGACTCATCGTCAGGATGAGTTACTGCACAAAGTTTCGAAGGATCCGGACCACCTTCTGGAACGATTCTCGATCAACCAGGTGCGAGTCGGTCGCTTCGACCACGGTCCAACCCATCTGGATCAAGAGCTGGCGGCGCTCCACGTCCCGCTCTTGCTTCTTTCGTGAACCGTGGGTGAAGAAGGGGCTGACTTCCAGCGCGACCTTCAGGTGAGGCCACGCGAAGTCGATTTCCACTCGCAAGCCATCGGACGTGACCACCACAAGATTGCGCCGCCAACCGGTGAGCCCGGCTTCGGTCAACCAGCGCGCCACCACTTGTTCTTGCTTGCTTCGGTGCCCGACACCATCGGCACGGTCGGCGAGCAGGTCGAGCAACAGCCGCCGGCCCGTGACTGATTGTTTGGGAAGCGACTCGATCAGTTTCCGCACTGACACGACTGTGACGAGGCGATGAACAAGGCAGTGATCAATGCACCTCTCAACAGTGGAAGCGTCGACGAATCGGGGCAGCAACACCACAACGGCTGCAGGAGTACTGATTCGAACACCCGCCACATAGGGCCTGCTGGGAAGGGATCGGTTGAGTCGAACGGTGACAACTCCGTTGATGCGCACAACAACTGAGTTGGGAACAGTGAGAACCACTGAAGCCGAATCATCTGCAAAGGACTTCCCGACCGGCAGGCCCAAGATCATCCCTGCCGTAGGCCCCGCGATGCACGAACCCGGTACGGCCAGTGCGGCCGCGAGGGGACGGCAGAGGCGAGGTTCGACTCCAGCAAGCCTCATCACGCCCCGGAACACCGGAACGAGCATTCCAGACGAACGGCGGTTGGCTAATTGCTGCGCAACCACCCCGGAGGCTTCGGCTTGTGCGGCGGTGATCAGGCCGAGCTGGGTAACGGCGGTTTCCCGAATGACGCGATCGATCTGTGACGAAGCACGTGGACCCACAATGCCCTCCCGCTGACAGGTGCCATCCCGACGGAAACGAGAGACACAACAAAAACTGAACGCGGGGGAAGCGTGGAACCTCAGTATGCATGAGGGGGTATGACGGCTGATTGCCGTCCAACTTTGTGCACTAACTCATCGTGACGCTGAGTTAGTGCACAAAGTCGATCTCACTAGAGGCGCTGGGCTCGCTTGCCTGCAACCATCTCGGCATGTGCGGCGTTCACCTGCGGCCGGGCGCTCACCTCGGGCACGCCGACTTCCCAGAACGCTCCCCCGCCGGTCCACGTGTGCGGGTCGGTGCGCATGGTGATGACGACGGTGCGCGGCGCCTGACGGGCGCGGGCGACAGCTGCACGGAGTTCCTGGATGGTGGAAACCCGCTCCGTCAGCGCACCCATCGACGCAGCATGCGCCGCGAAGTCGACCGGGAACGGCTCGACCACGTTGGAGTCCTTGATGAGGTTGTTGAAGCTGGCCCCACCCTGGTTGACCTGCAGACGATCGATCACCGCAAAACCCCCGTTGTCGCACACGATGACCACCATCTTGTGGCCGGAGAGAACGGAGGAGTACACGTCGGAATTCATCATCAGGTACGAACCGTCGCCGACAAAAACGAACACCTCGCCATCCGCTCCCTGCGCGGCGCGGGCCATGGCTGCACCCCAGCCACCTGACACCTCGTAGCCCATGCAGGAGAAGCCGTACTCGCAGTCGAACGTGGCCGGCGCCAACGATTTCCATCCGTTGTTGAGCTCGCCCGGAAACCCGCCGGCCGCAGTGAGTGCGTAGTCGCCAGGTTGCGCTTCGGCTACCACGGCACCGACAACCTGCGCATACGACGGCAGGCCGGAGTCGGTTGCTGCGTCGGACGTTGCGATAGATGCTATGTACGCATCGAATGATGCTCGCTCGTCGGCGATGCGCGCCGTCCACGCTGCATCGGCGCGGTAGTCGCCCACTTCAGCGCTCAGCTCGGCAAGCACTTCAAGTGCGTCTCCGACCACGGGCACGCTCCGGCGCTTGTTTGCGTCGAAGCGATTCACGTTGATTCCCACGATAGGGGTGTGTTCGCCGAAGATGGTCCACGAGCCGGTGGTGAAATCCTGCAGGCGGGTCCCCACCGCAAGCACAAGGTCTGCGTCGGCAATGAGCCGGTTCGCCGCGTCGCAGCCGGTCACGCCCACGGCACCGCCATAGTTGGGATGGTCGTGACGGAGGCACGCCTTGCCGGCCACGGTCTCGACGACCGGGATGCCATGACGCTCGGCGAACTCCTGCAGCGTGTCTTCGGCAAGGGAGTAGTGCACACCACCACCGGCGATGACCACGGGGCGTTGCGCTCCACCCAGGAGCACGGCAGCCTCGTCGAGTTGATCGAGCGACGGCCGGGGCCGGGCAATGCGATGCACCACGGGCCGAAACAACGACGACGGGAAGTCATATGCCATCGCCTGCACGTCTTGGGGCATCGCGATGACCGCAGGGCCGCACGTTGCAGGGTCGAGCATGGTCGCCACAGCCGTCGGCAGCGAACTGATGACCTGCGCGGGATGCACGATGCGGTCCCAGTAGCGGCTGACAGGCCGGAAGGCATCGTTGACCGTTGTCCCGGGGGCATTCTCGTGCTCGACCTGCTGCAGGACCGGGTCGGGGACTCGTGACTGGAACGTGTCGCCCACGAGCATCAGCACGGGCAGCCGATTGGCCATCGCAACACCGGCAGCGGTCACCATGTTGGTGGCGCCGGGGCCGACCGAGGTGGTTGCCACCATGATCTGCCGGCGCCGCATTGCCTTGGCATACGCGGTGGCGGCGAGAGCCATGCCCTGCTCGTTCTGCCCGCGCCACGTGGTGATCCGGTCGCGGTTGGTCTCCAGCGAGTGGCCGAGGCAGGTGACGTTGCCGTGGCCGAAGATCGCGTAGACCCCGGGGAACAGCGGCTGCTCAACCTCGTCGATGATGGTCCTCTGGGCGATGAGGTATTCGACGATTGCGTCGGCCACGGTCATGCGAACGGTGCTCATCGGGCGCCGCCTTTCTGTACTGGTCCGGTGGGTGACGTCATCGGCAGGCGGGGGTCGGTTTCCATGGTTGCCCAGGTGTCGCGCACCCAGTGGTGCGAGGGGTCGTCGCAGAACGCCATCGTGCGTTCGCCGGACAGTCCCGCCAGCACGTTGAGGTAGTACATCGGATAGCCGGGGGCCGCAACGCACGGGCCGTGGTAGCCGCGCGGGATCTGGAACACGTCACCGTCGAACACGGGCACGTTCACGTCAACGGCGCCATCGTCTGTGTACGTACGATGCATGCCGAACCCCTTGTCGGAATATCCGCCGTCTACATGACCGATGCGGAAGTAGTAGATCTCTTCGTTGTGCACCGTGCATTCCCCCTCGCCATCGTGGCGGTGTGGCGGGTAGCTGGACCAGTTGCCATCGGGAGTGATCACCTCGACGCACATCAATCGGTGTGCACCGTCGAACACGCCGGGTGCCATGAAGTTGTTGATCTGGCGTGTGGCCTGGCCGGCGCCGCGCAACTCGATGGGCACCGCTTCGGCGGGGACAAAGGCGGTGCTGTGACGCTGGTCGGTGATCGCGTGCGGGATGGCCACCTGAGCCGACGTGGTTGCCGTGATCCGCAATTCCTCGTCGATGCCGACATAGGCCCAGTCCGACACGCCCCAGAAGACATCGCGGCGATCCCGGAACGAGTGATGGGCCGACCCGACATCGAGCGTGATGGCGCCGGACATCGGGATAATGGCGCGTTCAAGGGTGCCGGTTGCCAACGAGTGTGTTTCGCCAGCTCGCAGGCTGATGACCTCGATCCCACACCACTGCAGTTCGCCACCGATGGGCAGAGATGCGTCGGTGCTGCCGCCTGGCGCAGGGCGATGCCACGGGTGGATCGAGTTCATAGGGCGATCTTGCTACGCCGCAGCGACGCGCTGCACGAACGCGAGGCTGGCTGCAACGGCTTCCACCGGGCCGGACCCTTCGGCCGGCACCTCGCCTTCGATCGACGTGTCCTGTTCGAGCACGTACCACCCGTCAAATCCGCTTGCTTCGAGTGCATCAATGGCACCCACAACGTCGACCTCACCCGCGCCGAGGGTACAGAACATTCCCTCGAACACCGCTTCCTTGAGGGTGAGTTCACCAGCGTTCAGCCGTGCCGCGACCGAGAAGTTGACGTCTTTCAGATGAACGTGCTTGACGCGCTCGGGATAGTTCCTCACAAACGCGACCGGGTCGTATCCACCGACGGAGAGATGCGCGATGTCGAGACACCATCCGACGTCGGACATATCAAGCACACGCTGGACGTCGCTTGCCGTTTCGACCAGCGTTCCGACGTGTGGGTGTACTGCCTGCTGCAACCCATACTGGCCGGCGATTCGGTCTATCTCGGAGAACATCATCGCCATGTGATCCCACTCGGCGTCGCTCAGTTCGTAGCGGGGAGACCAGTCGGGGTCGACAACTACGGCCGTGATGAACCAGGTACCCCCGGCGGCCGCAAGGTGACGGGACACCCGGTCGATTTCGGCACGGGTGCGGTCGGCCCAGGCCGGGTCGTGCAGGACGACGGGGACGAACCCACCGATCATCTCCACGCCGTAGCTGTCGAGCAACGCCTTGACCTCGATGGGGTCGTCAGGGAAGAAGCCAGCCGCGCCAAGTTCGATGGCGTACAGGCCGAGCGAGGTGAGTTCGCGCAGCACCCGGTTGGCGTCCAGCATTGGGCCCCATCCGGGAACCTCACACACGCCCCATGAGATAGGTGCTCCAGCTATCCGTGCCATGTGAGGCTCCTCGTCGAACTCGGGTGCCGGAGGCGTTTCCAGCAGAGAAGTCATTATGTCATGACATTTGTGGGCAGGGGTTGGCCGGCTCGAAATCAGACCCAACGCGAGACTCTCGCGGAACTACTCCTCGCGGAGCGAGACCACATTTTCCCAGGTGCCGGCTTGCCAGGATTTCAGGAATGCCTGCTGTACCGACACGAACTGCAGGGCCTCGGTGAAACCGGGGCGGTGTTCGCGGCCCGATGCGACCGACTCAAGGAACTCGTGGTCCTCGATGCACACCAGGTCCTCGAAGCCGATGCCGTTGGCATTGCCGGGCACGAAGTTTCCGTGCGGGGCGAAACGATCGCCTCCGAACACGGTCGTAAAGCCCGTGTGCTTATGATCCGCAGCCACATACACCTGTAGCTCATTCATCTTTTCGAAGTTCCAGGCCACAGAACCCTTGGTGCCGTACACCTCGAACGCGTTGCGGCTCTCAGGGCCGACCATCGACCGCGAGGTCTCGAAGGACCCTCGCGCGCCGTTTTCGAACACGCACAACATGCCTGCGTAATCTTCGTTCGTCACTTCACCGGTGGGGTCACCGGCGGACCCCATGTCGTAGTGGGTGCCTCCCTGTTTCGGAAGCGGGCGCTGCTTGATGAACGTCTCGCCCGTGCCCACGAGACGGGTGATCGGCCCGACCAGGTAGTGGGCCAGGTCGACGGAGTGGCTCAGGATGTCGGTGGAGACACCGTGGCCTGCCTCGTCGACCAGGAAGCGCCACGACAGCAAACCAAGCGGGTTGGACCCGTATGAGGACAAGAACTGCCCCCGGTAGTTGGTGATCTCGCCAAGCACACCGTCATCGATGAGCTTGCGTGCGTATTGCACCAACGGCGCCCACCGGTAGTTGTAACCCACAGCCGTTGCGACGCCAGCTCGTCGGGTGGCGCGCTCGGCGGCCACGGTCTGGGCCGGCGTTCCGCCCACGGGCTTCTCGCAGAAGATGGCCTTGCCTGCAGCCGCGGCGGCTTCGACCATTTCGAGATGCACCATGTTGGGCGCCGTGATGAATACCACGTGCACCTCGGGATGATCGACGACCGCGCGCCAATCGGCAACCGCTTCACGGAACCCGAACGAGGCAACGGCCGCATCACGCCGGTCAGCCACGGTGTCGCTGACAGCTACCAGGTCAACGTCGTATGCACGCTCAGGAAAGTACGACGGAGCCCGACGGCACCCCCGGGAATGAGCCTGCCCCATCCATCCGAACCCGATGACACCAACACCAAGTTTTGGTCGCGCCTGCAACGAATCTGTCATGGCAGGCATTATGTCAGGACAATTGAAGCCGCCTCGTGAGCAGATGGAGTAAGTCCCCTAACCCAGCGAAACTCTGCCTGACTGAGCAGGTTTCAGCCGAGTCGTGGACTTTTGCGGCCGAGGTAGTGGACTTTCGGACCGACGCCGACCTCGCCACCGCAGCACCGCAGACGTGGAGTGCCGGACATGACTAAGTCGATCACGCGACGCCCGCTTTGGGCAGAACCGCAGTCCGCCGTCGGCACATCAGTGCGCTCGCGACCGCGCCGATGGCAACGACGAACGCAACAACGAAGGAACGCCGATAGCCCTCGGAGCGGCCCGGGCCGCCCGAGGTGGCGATGGCGACCATCACCTGGGTGCCGAGCACCGCTCCCATCTGCACCATCAACTGCTGCACAGCGCCGATCGTGCCGAGCAGACTTTCGGGCACCGCGTTCGCGACACTGGCCGACAACGCCGGAGCCGCCATGCCCATGCCGAGCCCGGATATGGCAATTGCGACCCGCAGCGCCATCAGCGACTCGCCCGGCGGTGACCACGCCAGCAGGAACATCGAAGCAGCGACGCAGCACATGCCAGTGATCGACACAGCTCGCTCCCCAACGCGGACGGCCATCCAGCCTGCGATGGGGGCAATGAGCGCGAACGCGATCGGTCGGGACAGTGTTGCCCGGCTGGCGGAGGTGAGCGACAGGGCGAAGAACGGTTTGCCGATCAGCAGGTCGTTGACGAGATACAGCCCCGCACCCAGGTAGCTGAACTGAGCCAGCATCTGCGCGCCGATACCGGCCGACACGTTGCGCAGCTTCAGCAGACGCATCGGGAGGAGTGGCGAAGCTGCCCGTTGCTGCCACCACACGAACACGGCAATGAGCACGGGCGCTGCAACGAACCCTGCGATGACTACCGGATGTGTCCAGCCCCACTCGGCACCGCGGTTGGCACCGAGCAGGATGCAGAGCGTGGCTCCCCCGAGCAGAACTGCCCCGCGCCAGTCGAACGCCGATGCAGCTTTGGTGGGCAGTGTGGGGATGACCCGGGCGCCGAACCACAGCGCGACGAGAAAGAGCGGCGCCTGAGCCAGGAACATCGCACGCCAGCCGACCCGCTCGACCACCGGCGCGCCGATGAGCACGCCAAGCACCGGAGCCCCTGCCCCCACGAGCGACCAGAACCCCATCGCCTGCACCCGAGACTCCTTCGAGAAAGAGCGGAAGATGATTGCCAGCGATGATGGGCCGAGCACAGTGGTGACCGCAGCCGCAAGCGTCCGAAAGAAGATAAGTGCGTATACGTTTGGTGCGAGACCGACCAACAGGGATGTGATCGCGCCGCCACCAAGGCCGATGAGATACAACCGCCGATGGCCCCTGATGTCTCCGTAGCGCCCGAGCGCCGGGGCGAGCATGGCCCCCGCCAATGTGGGCAGGGTGAAGCTCCACAGCACCAGGCTGTATCGGGTGTGGAGGTCCTCTGCGATTGCTTCTCGTGCAACCGACAGCAACGTGAATACGATGCCCGCAGCGAAGTTGCCGAGCAGCACGGTGGCCAGCACCATCCACGGCGAGACCACTTCAGATGTCTTGCGGCGCGCTGCCCAGTCGCGGAATACCGAGTCCCAGGGGAGACGAGGCACCTCGTCGGCGCCGGCCTCGTACTCGAACTCGATCTGTCCGGTTGCATCGTCCTCGTCAGGCACCAACCCGGCCGCCGACGGGGGCGCTGACACTGACCCGACTCCGGACACAGGGTCGGTCGTTGGCATCCCCGGTGTCCAGCCGGACGATACGAACGTGACGGCTTCAAGCGGCAAGCGCGCATACAGATGTGGGAACGGATTGCCGCCGACCGACGATTCCCACACCAGGCTGTGTCGCAGGGCAGGGTGCGATTCGTCCACCGTCAGCAGCACCAGATCGGTGCGGTCGGCGTAGTAGCGCGCAAACGTCGCCACGAGTTGCTCGGGGGCCGATAGGTGGATGAACCCCTCGCGCTCGTACGCCGACGGCGCGTACGAGCGGGCGGCCGTGCTTGCCCAGTCAGCCGGTTCGGCGAGGTGGTGGATCACACGGGGCCGGGTTTGCTCAAGCTGACCGGACTGACCGGACTGACCGGGTCGACGGGGCCGACCGCGCCGACCGGGCCGACCGCGCTGGCGACACCCGACACGACCGGGATGCGGGTGCGGTGCCGGTGCCGGGCGGTGACGTCGACGAACTCGCCACGCAGGAAGTACGCCGCAGCCCCGGTGATGGCGACGGTGCAGTAGGTACCTGGCGGAAGCGACCGGTCGGCCGGCGTTGGGAAGTGCACCAGCTTGTGCTGCGGAGTGCGCGCGCTGGTGGTGGACGGGTCTCGTTTCGAGGGGCCCTCGACAAGCACCTCTTCGACCTTGCCGATGCGCTGGCGGTGCTTGGCCTCGGCGCTGCGGTCGATGACGATTTTCAACCGCGCGAACCGGTCTGCCATCACATCGGCCGGAATGAATGAGTCGGCCATCTCAGCCGCAGCCGTGCCAGGGCGAGCTGAGAACTGAAACGTATACGCGCTGTCGAACTGGGCTTCGGCCGCGACGGCCAGCGTCTCCTCGAAGTCGGCTTCGGTCTCACCGGGAAAACCAACGATGATGTCGGCCGTGACGGCTAGATCAGGAACGGCAGCACGGGCGGCAGCCAGCCGTTCGAGGTATCGCTCGGCTGTGTACCCACGGCGCATCGCGGTGAGGATGCGGTTGCTCCCGCTCTGCAGGGGCAGATGCAGGTGCGGCATGACCGCGGGCGTGGAAGCCATCGCAGCAATTGTTTCGGGGCGCAGGTCTTTGGGATGCGGAGATGTGTACCGCACACGACGAATGCCTTCGATGCTGCCGACAGTGCGAAGCAGATCGGCGAACAACGGCCGAGCACGACGGTCGGACAACCACGAGGTGCCGCACTCGTAAGTAGCCATGGCAGCGTCGGGCGCGGCCGAGTGGTGAACGGAGGGATCGGAGTTGAACCCGAGGTGGAGCAACCCATCAGATTCGGCCATGTCTCGATGACGCAGCGTGAGGTCCCGGCCGTAGGAATTGACGTTCTGCCCGAGCAGCGTGATCTCGGTGGTGCCAGCCGCGGCGAGCGCACGGACCTCGGCGAGCAGCTCGCCGAAGGGACGGCTGGACTCGACGCCGCGCACGGACGGAACGATGCAGAACGCGCACGAGTTGTCACAGCCGATCTGGATGGTGACCCATGCCGACACCGGGGATTCCCGAACCACCGGGAGCGCCGAAGGGAACGTGTCGGCCTCTTCGAGGATCTCCATGATGGGACCCTCGGTCTGCGAGCGGCGGACAAGGTCGGCTGCGTGGTGCACGTTGTGCGTGCCGAACACCACATCGACCCACGGTGCTCGTTGCTGGATGAGCCCACGGTCCTTCTGGGACTGGCAGCCGCCGACCACGATCTGCAGGCTGGGTTTGGCTTCCTTCAGCTGCTTGATCATGCCGAGGTTGCCGAACAGGCGGTTGTCGGCGTTCTCCCGGATGGTGCACGTGTTGAACACGACGACATCGGCGTCGGCCTCGGCGTCGGCACGCTGGTACCCCTCGGCCTCGAGCGACCCGGCGATGCGCTCGGAGTCGTGCTCGTTCATCTGGCACCCGTAGGTGTGGATGAAATACCGCTGTGGATCACCTGCCATCGGCCCCGATTCTAGGGCCTCACTCAGAATAGCGCCCGAAACCGCGACGAAGCAACGCCGTCAGCGTTGCGGTAGGTCCGTCGGGCCGACGTTGGCGGCCAGCCAGGCGTTCAGCGGTGCCGTGGCCCACCACAATTCGACGATCCTGTCTCGCGCCGCCTTCGTCTTCATCCAGGCCGGCGTGCCGAACTGCTTCGACAGCGTCATGCTCTTCCGTCGCAGCAGCTCGCCGCGAGGATGATCCTGGCCAAAGGGCGATGGCACCCGCTTCAGCGCAGCATCGTGCAACACCAACCCCGTCGCAGTCGCGTCAGCCACAATCTTCTCCAAGGCGGGACCCGATTCGTCGTCGGCCACCGCAGCACGGAACCGCTGGATCTGGTCCGCGGCCATTTGGTAGTAGCCGCTGGCCGCCATCAGACCGCCACCATCGAGGTGCACGTAGAACACAACACCATTTCGCTCGACGATCGCGCCGATGTTGGTTTTGTACGGAGTCTTGTCGTTCGAAAACCGGGTGTCTCGGTTCGGACGGAACACGTGCCCGGCGCCGAACTCCGCAGCAACCGATGCGAGAAAGGCGTCCATCGGACCACGGACATACGCGTCGTAACGATGCCGGTTCTCAGTGAACCACCCACGGGTGTTGTTCTCTTCGAGTTCGTCGAAGTACGTGATCAACGCTGCCGGAAACCCGCTGAACGAATCGGGGGATGCCTTGGTGCTTGCCATAGCCGACAATCGTACGACGGCCGCCAGACAGATATTCAGGGACTACCAGCCGGAAAGGGGTTCACTCAGTCGCCCCCTGCGCTACTCAGGTGATCTACCTCGCGGGTCGGTCAGCGGCGGGTGGGGTGCAGGAACACGTCGCCGATCTCGCGCATGGCGACCTGCTCACATATCGCCGCAAGATCGGGGGTCGGATGGGTGTCGAGCAGCGACAGATCGCACTGCTCCATCCCGTGGTCGGAGATCACAACGACTGCAGTCTCGTCAAGCACGCCAGCTGCCTCGATCGCTTCCAGGAGGCGAGCGAGCCGGCGGTCGCAGTCGATGAGCGCGGCCCGGGCCATGGCGCCATGCGGCCCGACCTCGTGCCCCGCATCGTCGGTGGCGCTGAAGTTGACGAGCTGAAGCGTGGGATAGGGGTGCCCTGTCTCGCTCTCGCCGGCCCACTGACCGATGGCAGACATGAGGCTGGACTCGTCGATCCGGCTGATGAACCGATAACGCTCGCTGTCCTCGTATGCCCAGTCGGTAGACGTGCCGGCCGCAACCTGTGCCGTTGCATACGGCGGTCGCCGGCCGGCGCGGAACTCGCCGAACGTCGACCAGTCCGCCCCACGCTCGGCGTACTCGTACGACGAAGACGTGAACGCCAATGGGCGCCACCGATGCACGGCCTCGTGGACAGTTTCGATGTCACCCGAGACCCATTCGTTCGTTCGGACCATCGTGCCGAATTCGAGCAAGTTGATATGTGTACTGTCGAAATCGAGGAACTCGTTGTTGACAATGCCGTGACGCCCCGGATGAACGCCGGTGAACGCAGTGAGGTGGTTCGGCAGCGTGACGGTTGGAAACGACGAAATGATTCCATGGCGCAGCCCGCTTCCCCTGCCGAGCAGGGAGGCCAGCGCCGGAATTTCTCCTGCCTCCAACGCGTCGGCCACCAGATTGGTGTTGCACCCGTCGAACACGACTGCAACCACATGCCGGGCGCTCCCCGTGTTCGGGTCGAGGATCGCCTCGATATCGTCGCCATCCTGGGCCAGCAGACGTGACGGACGGAAGCTGCGGTTGGGGCCGCGGCCCTTCGTCATCGGTACGCCGAGCAGTGCCAGCATCGTGGGGGCCACGTCGATCATCCGGGCATGGTCGGGCATCCAACCCTGCGCAGCGACGCCGGGGCCAGCGGCAATGAACAGTCCGCGGGACTGCACCGACGCCAGAGATCCGTGGTTGCCGATGTTGCCGTGTAACGGGAAGGATGCGGCGGGTACGAGGAACTGATTGGGAACTTTGGGATCATCGAGGAGCTGGCTCAGCGAATCATATGCATACGGACGACCGTGCTCGACCTGGGCGAGTGGTCCAGCGGCGTACGCTGCAAACTCGGATTCGAGACCGATGAACCGATCCGTGTGATGGAGGTCGAGCAGGTTGATGCCTGACTGCTCCTCGATCTCGACACGCCACCCGTGCCCGTCCGGTACCCGCCGCCATGACACTGCGCCCAATGCCGATGTGAACCGGAATCGATCAAGCCCCCTCGATTGGACGACGCCGTCGACGCGGCCAACCGTGTCGTCGTTCGCGAGCCATTGCGCCACCTGCACCTTCGCCATACCTCAGTGTGCCACGCCGGAACGGTTCGTGCGCCTGGTTGGGGCGGTGAACGGGCCCACCCCTAGGCTTGAGTAATGAGTTCGATTCGAACGCCCCGCAACTTCTTCGCTCCCCTCGCAGTGGGGGCTCCGACGCCACTGCGCGACATTCCAGCCGCCCCGACCCGCATGATCCACTTCTTCGACCCATCGAACGAGAAGATGGTGTCGAAGCTGGGCGATCTTGCTCCCCGGGTCGACGTGTTGCTGGGCAACCTGGAAGACGCAATCGCGTCCGACCGCAAAATCGCTGCCCGCGAGGGGCTGGTGAAGGTCGGACGGACTGTGGACCTCGGGGCCACACAGCTGTGGACCCGGATCAACTCGCTCGACTCGCCGTGGTGTCTGGACGACCTCGTCACGCTGGTCACCGAGATCGGCCACCGGCTGGACGTCATTATGGTGCCGAAGGTCGAAGGACCGGAGGACATCCACTACGTGGACCGTCTCGTTGCCCAGCTCGAAGCACGGGCGGGTGTCACTCGGCCGATCATGCTGCATGCGCTGCTGGAAACCGCTCGGGGGGTCGCTAACGTCGAAGCGATCTGCGCAGCGTCACCACGCATGCAGGGCCTGTCGCTCGGCCCTGCCGATCTGGCAGCAGACCGGCGGATGAAGACCACTCGCGTCGGCGGAGGGCATCCCGGGTACCTGGTGCGCCAAGACCCCACCGACGACCCAACGGCCCCGCGGGCGACGTTCCAGCAGGACCTGTGGCACTACACAACCGCACGCATGGTCGATGCGTGCCGGGCACACGGCATCAACCCGTACTACGGGCCATTCGGAGACATCGCCGACACGCTGGCTTGCGAAGATCAGTTCCGCAACGCCTACCTGCTGGGTTGTGTCGGAGCGTGGAGCCTGCACCCGGTGCAGATCGACATTGCGAAGAAGGTCTTCTCGCCTCCGCCGGAAGAGGTTGCCTGGGCCAAACGGGTGATCGACGCAATGGGTGATGGGACCGGGGCCGTGATGCTCGACGGCAAGATGCAGGACGACGCAACGGTGAAGCAGTGCAGGGTCGTCATCGAGTTGGCAACCATGCTGGCCGCTCGCGATGCGGACCTGGCCGCGGCATACGGCATCGGAGGCTGACCACCATGCCCACCTCTGCCGGACTACGACCACGCCGTTCCGTTCTCTACATGCCGGGGGCCAACAGCAGGGCGCTCGAAAAAGCAAAGACCATTGCGGCCGACGCGCTGATCCTGGACCTCGAAGACGCTGTCGCACCCGACGCCAAACCCGAGGCACGCGCCAATGTGGTTGCTGCGGTTGCGAGTGGGGACTACGGCACCAAAGAGCTGACTATCCGCTGCAACGGGCTGGACACGCCGTGGGGTGCGGACGACCTTCGGGCGGCGGCACAGGCCGGGCCGCACGGTGTGGTCATCCCGAAGGTGAACTCGATCGAGGACCTCCGGCGCGTCGAAGACGCACTCGTGGCCGCCGGAGCGCCGGAGCACACGAAGATCTGGGCGATGCTCGAGTCGCCGCACGCTGTCATGCGCGCATACGACATTTGCTCAGGATCAGATCGACTGACGGTGCTCGTGATGGGTACCAACGACCTCGCGAAGGAACTGCGGTGCGCATTGGTCCCGGGGCGGGCGCCGCTCATGCACGGCATGAGTGTCTGCCTGAACGCGGCACGTGCTGCCGGGAAGATCATCCTTGACGGCGTCTACAACGCGATCGACGACGCCGACGGGTTCGCTGCCGAGTGTGTGGAGGGCGCACAAATGGGGTTCGACGGGAAAACTCTCATCCACCCCTCGCAGGTCGAGCCGTGCAACCAGGCATACTCGCCAACCGCAGCGGAGATCGACCACGCCCGTCGGGTGATCGCAGCGTTCGACGAGGCTGTTGCCGCCGGTAAGGGCGTCGTCACCGTGGACGGCCGCATGATCGAGAACCTCCACGTCGACAACGCACGGCGGGTTTTGGCCGTTGCAGCCGCCATCGGCGCCTGAGGCGACCACACCCACTCACACCCCGGCGGCCAACCCCAGCAGGCGATTCAGCACGCCCCCGAGTTCGGTCACCGATTCACAGCGCGCATAGGAACCTCGGCCCGCTCTCGCCAAGGCTGTGCCGCGTTCGACGGACTCCGCATCGCCGGCAGTCCCAACCACATGGAGCCGATCGATACGGCGTGCTGCGATGTCGGGCAATTTGCCGGCCGTGTGCTTGGCATCGCTCAACAGCACCGCAACGCGGTCGCGGGCATGGCTGCGTTGCAGTTCGGCTGACGCCGCTCGCAGTGCCAGCCCAAGATCGGTCTCGCCGCGGCCGCGCAGGCTAAGCAGGTCATTCACGGTGTCGCCGACCGGCCGTGGTTGCCCCGCGTGTTGCAGCACGATGGCATCCCGGTTGAACGCGACGACCGACACGTCGGTGCGCTCGTCGCCAGCGAGCAACGTTGCGGCAGCCGCCATGGCAGCTAGCGCCACCTGCTGCCCGCTCATCGAACCACTGCGATCGACGAGCAGGCAGATGGATCTCCGACCGGCCGCCCAGGTACGGCTCACGACGTCATCAATCGTCTGCGGTACCAGCCCATCGGTCCGCGACAGCGTTGCGTCAAGGTCAAGATCGCCACCGATATGGCCTGCTGTCGAACGCAACCGGTGGATGCCACTGGTCGGCTGACGGGTGTCGCGGGCCAGCCTGATGACCAACTGCACGGCCAGCCGGCGGGCGGCAAGGCGCAGCGTCCGATCGGTTGCGTTGGCTGCGCCGACGAGCGCCTGCAACGCTCGGTCGGCGTCTTCGTCAAACAGGTCCTGCACCGCCCGCTGGTCGAGGTGGCCGACCTCTGGGCTGATGCGACTGATGTCGGGGGTCCTCGTCAGCTCGCTGCGTCCGCTGGTTCGACGAGAAGCTTCGGTGACGGCTTTGCGCGCCTCTTCGCCGGTGAGGATGCGGCCCCGACCACCACTGCCCGGAGGCGGTGGGCCGGGGCCGTCAGCTTTTCCCGGGTCGTGCTCAGACTGCGTCTCGGTGGCGGCCGGACGGTTGCGACGAAGCCACTCGGCGATGGCACTGGCGAGCACCTCGGCGACGATGTCCTCTGCTGAACGGTCGGAGCCCTCGTCAACCCGTATGCGCCCAGATAATGCCGTGGTAGCCGCATCCAGGAGGAGTTGCGTATCGTTTTCCGGGTCCAGCCTCCGGGTGCCCTCCGGCTGGGTGCGAAGACGCAAGAGGCCGTCGGCCATCACCGCGAAATCGATTGCCCCACGAACGCTGCTGCCGGAGCGGAGGTCGCGATGTGTCCGGGTGGCACGAGACGCCAGGACGCCGATCACCACACCGGGACAGCCTGCGGGCTGAGCCGTGGCGGATTCGACGATGGCACATTCGTGGAGCTCGTCCTGATATCCCACGGCAACGCGGCACATACGGTCGTAGACAGCCTGCGCGATACGAGTTGTGCCGATGGAGTCAGCTGGGTTCATCGCGGCGACCAGGCGGAAGGCACGGTGAGCCGCGATGCGGCCGACACGGGGAACGTGAAGTTCGCCCTCGGCCAATGCCGTGATGAGGACATTCAACGTCTCCTCGGGAACGCGGTTCAGCTCTTCGATGTACAGCAGGCCACCGTCGGCGACGGCTTCAACCAGCGGACCCGGCATGAATGCGTCTGGCTGGTAGCCGCTGCGCAGGACAACAGCCGGATCGTGGTGACCGACCAGCCGACCCGGAGTCAGCTCGGCATTGCCCTCCACGAAATGCAGCCGCACGTCGGCTGCGCCGGCGATCGCTCGCAGCAGGGTCGACTTTCCGGTTCCGGGCGGGCCCTCCAGCAACAGATGCCGGCCGGTAGCCAGGCCGACTGCGATCAGCTCGGCCTCGCGTTCCATGCCCACCACTGCGAGATGTGCGGCGCTGACCAGTGCGGCCGGATCGTAGGTGTCGCCGGTCACGACCACGATCGTAGGGGTCGCGACGGTTGTTAAACCAGAACGCCCCGACGTCCAGAATGCCCCTCAGCCATCCAACGTTGCGCAACGAGCAACCAACGTGAGGTGCGCAGCAACCAACGTTGCAAAAAGAGCCCTGATTTCGTCCGCGAAGTCGATGGTTGGCCGCGGACAGCCCAACGTTGGAGAAAACAACGGGGTGTGCTGGGTGCGCAGCGTGGTGGATCGGCCGAAGCGACTTGGCCGTCGTCGGTCTGAAAGGCTGGGACCGCATGACTTCTGACCACTCGCTCTCGACCCCCGGCGTACCAATCACCACGGCTGCGCTGCTTGCCAGGGCCCGGTCGATCGGCGTCCCGGTTGGGGACCTGCCGGCTTTCGCTGTGCCCAGTCGGTTCGTGCCGATCGAGGGAACCCTGAACTTCCGGCAGCTGGGTGGAATTGCCGTTCGAGGAGGGACGATCAGGCAAGACGTCCTGTTTCGATCGGACCAGCTGAGCGAAGTAACTGACGGTGGGCTTGCGGCACTCCAGCGCTTAGGTTTGCGGCAGGTGTTCGACTTTCGCCTTCCGGTTGAACGCACTCGGCAACCTTCCAGGCTTCCCCACGGTGTGCGAGTAACCAACGTGGCCACTGGTGATCTGGCTGTTGCCGAGGACATGGTGGCCCGCATCCCGAACATGCTGAGCGGGCTGGAACCAATCGCGCCTGCCTCGTGGTGGGACGACAATTACGTGGACATGCTTGAGCGGGCGACGCCGATGTTCACAGCCGTCGTAACCGGAATCGGTTCGTCCGACGGCGTGCCGGCTCTCTTCCACTGCACCGGTGGCAAGGACCGAACCGGCCTTGCTGCGATGTTGGTGCTGCACACACTCGGCGCTTCCGAGGCAGACATCGTCGATGACTTCCTGGCGACCAACCTGTATCGCACCCCCGGCCGATTGCCGCATTGGGAGCAGCATTTCGTACTCGCCGGCATCACGCACCAGCAGGCGATGCCGATCCTCGGCGTCACCCGGTCGGGGATCGTCGCAGCGCTACGCGAAATCAACCGCCGAGGCGGCGCCGAGCAGTACTTCCGTGACTCGGGCGTGAGCGCCGATGCGCTGGCCGGACTCCGTCACAACCTGGTCGACCCCGGCTGATTCAGCCGAACGGTGCGGCAGAACACCTCGGAACGCAGTAGCGAGGTGTTCTGCCCCCACCGTTGGGGGCAATCTCTCTCGCGAAACTGGCCTGAAATGGGAACCGGCCGCACCGGCTTTCGCCAGTGCGGCCAAGTCCGCCACCACACTCTCCTCTTTCGTCGGTTCACTCCCACGACTTGAGGACTCCGACGAGGAAATGTTCTCGGCCGTCCTTGTTCGGCCTTGTTCGGCCTTGTTCGGCCTTGCTCGGCCTTGCTCGGGCCTTGCCCGGCCGCCAGCCTTGCTCGGGGCCTGGAGAGCGCAAGTGCGGCTCAGTCGAGCGAGATGGGCTCGTTTTCGTCGATCTCGGCGAGGGCTCCGGTGTCTTCGACCTGGACCAGGCCCACGATCTGCTTCACCTTGTCGGTGATCTCGATCATGAGTTCCGGGTTGTTCGACAGGAAGTCCTTGGCCTTTTCTCGGCCTTGGCCGAGTTGCTCGCCTTCGTAGGTGAACCAGGCCCCAGACTTCTTGACCACGCCGCACTCGACCCCCACGTCGAGGATGGACCCTTCACGCGAGATGCCCTTGCCGTACATGATGTCGAACTCGGCCTGCTTGAACGGCGGGGCGACCTTGTTCTTGACCACCTTGACCCGGGTGCGGTTGCCGGTGACGTCGGCGCCGTCCTTGATGGACTCAATTCGACGGATGTCGAGGCGGACCGACGAGTAGAACTTGAGCGCACGGCCACCGGGGGTGGTCTCCGGCGAGCCGAACATGACGCCGATCTTCTCCCGCAACTGGTTGATGAAGATGCAGATGGTGTTGGTGCGGTTGATGGATCCGGTGAGCTTGCGCAACGCCTGGCTCATGAGGCGGGCCTGCAGACCGACGAACGAATCGCCCATCTCGCCTTCGATTTCGGCCTTGGGGGTAAGCGCAGCAACGGAGTCGATGACGACCACGTCGATGGCACCGGAGCGAACCAGCATGTCGACGATTTCGAGCGCCTGCTCACCGGTATCTGGCTGCGAGATGAACAGCCGATCCACGTCGACACCGATGGCACGCGCATAGATGGGGTCCATCGCGTGCTCGGCATCGATATAGGCGCAGGTGCCACCGTTGCGCTGTGCCTCGGCGACCACATGCATGGCCAGCGTGGATTTACCCGACGATTCGGGGCCAAAGATCTCGGTAATACGGCCCCGTGGAAGGCCGCCGATACCGAGCGCCAGATCGAGCGCCAACGCACCGGTTGACACCGTGTCGATCTTCATCGAGATGTTGTCGCCCATCCGCATGATGGAGCCCTTGCCGAACTGCTTCTCGATCTGTCCGAGGGCCATTTCGAGTGCTTTTTCACGTTCCATGTTGCGGAGCCTTTCAGAGGGTTGAGTCTTGGGAGTTGGGGCTGCTGGAGCCATGTGACCAACGTACCGAGGGGGTGTGACAGAAATCGGGGCAACAACCGAAAAAAAACCCAAACCGACTTTGCAAGGTTTGAATCACACCGCTGTTGTTCGGAGCCACGATATAACGAACACCCGTTCGTCGTCAAGCACCAAACCAAACACCTGTTCCATCGTGACACTCAGCCATGTACTCAGGTAGGTTTTCGTGCTGTGCAGGCAACTTCCCCGCCTCGCGCCGCCGAGTCCATCGCGCCCGCGTTCAAGTCCGATGCCCGTGGGCGTCTACACGACAGGCGTCTGCGTCGCGTCGCAGGGGTTGGCATCGCCGTCGTGGCTGTCGTCGGTCTCATCGCAGGCAGCACGGTCAGCTCGTCAGCTGCCGAAGCTCAGGTCAGGCGACTGGCCACCAGCTCCGTGTCGGTCGTCGCCGGTGACCAAGGTCCGAACGCGGATCAAGCATCGACTGAGCCCATCCGAGCAGCGGGTACTGGCGGGGCCGCTGCTCCCGAGCCGGCGTTCACACCCTCGGCATCCACGGCCGAATGGAGCGCCATGTTCGGCGGGGATTCGCTCCTCACCCGTCCGCGCAGCACCGACGTCAACCCCTTCGACCGGCAACAGCCACTCCTCAGGTCGGCTGACCTCGCTGTAGTCAACGTGGAGACGGCCATCAGCGACTCGAACTTCCGCGAGCCGAAGGAATACAACTTCAAGTCCCCGGTCAGCTTTGCCACACTCATGGCCCAAGCGGGCGTCGACGTCGGCAGCCTCGCCAACAACCACTCCATGGACTTCGGGGATCAGGGCATGGTCGACACCGTCGACGCTCTCCGCGACGCCGGCGTGACTCCGGTCGGAGCCGGCGTCAACCGCTCGGCTGCGTTGGCACCCAGCTACCACTCCATCAAAGGGCTGCGCGTTGCCGTCATCGGGGCGTCGCAGGTCATCCCCCACCAGTCGTGGATCGCGACGAGCAACACGATTGGGGTGGCTGCCGCCGGCAAAGACGTCCAAGACACCAACACGCGCGCCCTCACCGCTGCGGTAACCACCGCCCGCGCCCACGCCGACGTCGTCATCGTGTTCATGCACTGGGGCGTCGAGAAGCAGGTGTGCCCCACCGAGTTGCAACAGCGAACCGCCGATGCGCTCCACGCAGCTGGAGCCTCCGTGGTGGTCGGCGCGCATCCCCATGTGCTGCAACCTCTGGTGCGTTCCGAGGGAACCGTGACTGCCTATTCGCTGGGCAACTTCGTCTGGGACCCACGCTCGGGAATCACGGCCGATACCGGCATTCTCGAATTGCGATTCCGCGGTCCCGAGGTTGCTGCCGTGGTCTTCCACCCGCATCACCTCGATGGCAACGGATGGGCCGCTCCTGTGAGCAACGCCCAGGCCCAGGAGCGGATTATCGGCCAGGTCGAGCGCAATTGCACCGGCGCGGACGGCACCGGCTCGCTCGATCGGTGACCATGCTCACCATGCTCACCATGCTCACCAGCGGATTGCGACGATACGAACGGGTTTTCCGCGCGCTTCGCTGAGCGTGTAGCCCGTCGAACCATCGGGGCCGGCGCATACCGCCTCGGCTTGTGGCAGCAGCGGCGACGGCACCGTGGACAATGTCGACTTCCATACCGTGGAGAACACTGCACCGGTTGGCTGCAGGCGATACACGAACGGGTAGGTGCGCACCAGGACACCTCCACCTCTTGGGATGAGATCAGCCCCCGTGACCAGTGAGACTCCGAGGTTGGCCACCTTCTCCATGGGGCCGGAGCCGCTTGCGTTCCACACCCCACCGGTGAGCTTGTCGATGATCAGCGGCACCCCGGCAGGATCGACGAGCAGCGCCTCGGCATCGCGTGGCCCTGACGGATATGTATGCGACGTCGTCACGGCCTTCAGACTCAGTATCTGATCCGGTTTCAACAGCGAGATCGTCGGTTCGGTCACGCTGTAGATCCGAACGGACTTGCGCGTTCCGGCGTTGTCGCCGATGTCACCGACCAGCAACCGACCGTTGCTGATAGTCATGTCTTCCCAGTCCTTCGCCTTCGCACCGGTGAGCCGAACCGTCGCCAGCAACACCCCGTCGGACAACCTGATCGCATACAAGTTGGGTTCGTCGCCGGAGTCGTTGTGCACCCACAGCACGCCCGGGTTGCGGACGCTCACCGCGCAGCCGGAAATCTCGGACAGCGAGCCGTCCTTGATGGTGACGGATTGGGTGAGTTCCGCCGCTGCGGCACGCGCGAACGGAAGGAACGGCACCGGCCGATGGGCCACAAATAGTCCTCCGGCCCCAAACAGAGCAATGACCGCCGCAAGCCGCACGACGGCCCGGGCCAGCCGATACGGAAGCGACGGACGAGAACGGCGCGGCTGACGCATCGGACGCGATTGGCGCCTCACAGCGACTCGATTCGCTGTCTGAGGATATTCAGCGCGCTTACTGCTGCGTACTGGCGCACTCGTTCCCGGTCTCCCGGCAAACGAAGTTCCACGGCTTCGGGCGTACCTTGGCCGATTGCCAGGCCGACGAAGACCGTCCCGACCGGGTGTCCCTCTTGCTCGTCGGGGCCGGCCACACCCGTGACCGAGAGACCGATGTCAGCGCCAAGTACGTGCCTCGCACCGCTCGCCATCTGACGCGCCGCTCGGGCGCTGACCACCGGTCCGCGCTCCACCCCGAGCACGTCGAACTTCACGTCGCTCGAATAGGAAACCACCCCACCGCGAAACCAGTCGGAAGCGCCAGGCACACCCACGAGTCGCGCAGCGATGAGTCCGCCGGTGAGTGACTCCGCCAGGCCGAGCGTGAAGGACCGCTGCACCAACTGCGCAGCGACAACTGACTCCATGGTGTCGGCATCGATACCGAACACGAGGTCGCCGAGGATTGTGCGCAGCTTCGTCTCCTGCTCGTCGAGCACCCGGGTGACCGCTGCGGTGTTGGCGGCCTTTGCCGTCACCCGAACCTTGATCCCCTCCATCCCACTTGCGAGAAACGCAATGGTGGCTGGCGGGGCGCCGGGCAGGTCGAGAGCATCAAGGCACGGCGCAACCATTTCGGCAACGGCGGACTCGGATGATCCCCACGTGCGCAACACGCGGCTGGCGATGACAGCACGCTCGCCCGATCGCGCCATGAGGTCAGGGATGATGACGCGAGTCATCATGGCCTGCATCTCGTGCGGCACACCGGGAACCGCGTAGATCACGCCGCCGGTTCCACCTGGCACGTCGACCGAGCAGATCAGTCCGGGAGCGGTTCCCCGGTCGTTGTGAATGAACGTCGAGCCGATCGGACGTTCTGCCTGGCGTCGGTTCGACTCCGGCATCGGGCGTCCCCGGGACTGGAACATCGCCGCGATCTCGGCCTCCATCGCTGGTATCGCCTCAAGCGAGGTTCCCATGACGTCTGCGATGCACTCACGCGTGATGTCGTCCTGAGTCGGCCCCAGGCCACCGCAGCAAATGACTGCGTCGGCACGTTCGGCCGCGTCGCGCAGCGCCTGCACGATCCGAGCCCGGTTGTCGCCGACCTTGGTCTGGAGCAGGCAATCGATGCCTGCGGCGGCGAGCTGTTCACCGATCCAGGACGAATTCGTGTCCACGATCTGACCCAGGAGGAGTTCGGTGCCGATAGCGACCACTTCACAACGCATCGCACCATGATTGTCGCGCCTGGGGGACACTCGGACAGACTCCCCCGGGGGACCCCTAAGCTCAGCACAATGGGCTTGCTCTCTCGTCTTACCAACCCGTCTTCGAAAACCGCTGTTCCCCGCGGGCGAATCCGTCTCCGGCCCGAGGAACTGAAGGAATCGAACCGCATCACACCCAAGGAGCAGCTGGCCGGATATGCAGTCGCCCTGATCGAGGCCGTAACGGTGGTCTTCGTAGCTCTCCGAGGCGGTCTCGTCAGTCACGAGAGGATCTCGCTGCCCCTCATGGCCGCAGCATCCGTTGCGTTCGCGGTGTGCGTGTGGAAGACAAACCGTCTCGGTGCGATGCTCGGAGCCCTTGGCGTCTTTGCGCTGTGGGCGGCACGGTTCCCGCTCGACGTGCTATTCGCCTACCCGCTGATGGGATACATGCTGTACCTCACACTCGTTTCCACGAAGTCGCGGCAGAAGATCCAGGCACAGCGACTTGCAGCGGGTGACACGGCGGACGGGATGGAAGAGGCTCGGGCAGCGCGGAAGAGCAAGAAGCCGGAGTACGCCACCACGGACTCCGCCGGCAAGGCCCTCCCCCCTAAGTCCAGCCGCTACACGCCACCCAAGGTGGCAAAGAAGCGCTGAGCACGTGGCAGTCGGGCCGCACCCCGGCCGCCCGGAGCTACGAAAGACCCAGGATGGTCTCGAGCGCTTCATCCACGGTCATGCGCGCTGTGACGAAGGCTTCCCGCTCATGCCGCGGCGGGCGTCGACGTAATACAGCGCTCCGCTCCAGACCGTCAGCACCAGCGCGGCGAGCAGCACGACCTGGGCAACCAATGGCAACTCGCGTCCGACCCAGGGCATGCATGCGAATCCAATCGCGAACTGTTGGATCAGCGTTTTCCATTTGGCGAGCTTGCGCGCCGGCAACGAGATTCCCCGTTTCGCCAGCCGGGAGCGATACACCGAGATCCAGAGTTCTCGGGCTGCGATCACCAGCACCGGGATCCACCACAGCGCGCCCTTCCACGCCAGCACGAACATCGAGCCGAGCACGAGGAACTTGTCGGCCAGTGGATCGAGGAAGGCACCGGACGAAGTGGTCCCCTGCCTGCGGGCCAGCATGCCGTCGATCATGTCCGAGCCGCATGCGACGACGCCCAGCAGGAATGTGGGCCAGTCGAACTGACGGCGAGCGATGAGCATCAGCAGTACCGGCGTGATCATGATGCGGGCCACCGTCACGCCGTTGGCCGGGGTCACCCGCTTGCCCGGGTGGTAGCGCGGCGCCCTGACCGGCTTCTGGTTGGCCTCCACGTCAGCGACCAGCGGTGAGGTCGGCCGTGAGGTCAGGACCCAGCGCGTCAGTGATGACAAGGTCAGCGAACGTACCAATTGCGATGTCGGATGGAACGTGGACGACGCCGTCTATCTCGGGAGCTTCGCGGTGGGTTCGGCCGACACCCTTGGCATCGACCAGCACGGAGACAGCCCGGCCGATGAGCGCGTCGCGGCGATGCGCAGTGATGTTGTCCTGCAGCTCGGTGAGTTCAGCCAGCCGCTCTCGCATCAGCGATGGGGCAACTGCGCCGACGAGATCATATGCGTACGTACCTTCTTCGGCCGAGTATTCGAAAAAGCCACACCAATCGAGCTGAGCCGAATTGACGAACGCCAGGAGCTGATCGTGGTCCTCTTCGGTCTCGCCCGGGTAACCGACGATGAAGTTGCTGCGGAATGCTGCCTCGTGCTCCCGGGCTCGGATGTCTTCGATGCGACGCAGGAAACGGTCGCCGTCGCCCCACCGACGCATGCGACGCAGGAGTGGCTTCGAGACGTGTTGCAGCGACAGGTCGAAGTACGGAACACCGGTTGCGCAGATCGCGTCGATGAGGCCATCGGTGAGGTCGGACGGGTAGAGGTACAACAGGCGGGTACGCGGCACACGCGCCGCCACGGCATTGACCAGCGCCACTATGGAGCCAGCACCAAGCTCGTTCGGACGGTCTTTTCCGTACGACGCAAGGTCTTGTGCGACGAGCACAATCTCCTTGGCGTCGAGCATGTCGACTTCGATGAGGATCGACTCGACGTCGCGACTGCGCTGCGGGCCGCGAAACGATGGGATGGCACAGAACCCGCAGTTGCGGTCGCAGCCCTCGGCGATCTTGACGTAGGCCCAGGGCGATGAACTGCGCGGGCGGGGGAGATTGAGCAGGTCGAGCTTCGGGACGGTCGGCGCTGTGTGGTGTAAGTCAGGCGACCCCGGTTTGACACCGAGTGAAACCGGCACGCCGAAACCGACGACGCGGTCAACCTCGGGAAGCGCCTCGGCCAGCTCGTCGCCGTAACGCTCGGCCATGCACCCGGTGACCACGACCTGCGCGCCCTCTTTGCGCCGATCGGCAAGGGCAATGACGGTATCGACCGATTCCTGCCGGGCGGCTTCGATGAACGCACAGGTATTGACGACCACGAGGTCGGCCTGGTCGGCGGACAGAGCAGCAACCAACCCGTCGGCCAACAGGGTGCCGGCGAGCTTGTCGGAGTCGACCTGGTTCTTGGGGCAGCCCAGCGTCTCGATCCAGTACCGGCGGGTCATCGTGCACAGCAATCTAGTTCTCGGCGCGGTGTGGCAAAGTCTGGGTCCTGTGAGAAAGACTTCCACGACCACAAAGGTGTTCGGGGCAGCCACCTTCGGTGTGGTGGCCATCAGCCTTGCAATCGGTGCGCTGCTTGTTGCGTTGTTCGGCGGCATCTTCGGGTTCCTGAAGAACCCGTTGGCTTCGGAGAAAGTCGACCGCACCGGGCCGGCACTGCTCACTGCTGTGCGCAGCCTGGCCCGTATCGAAGGCAGCTCCGGCACGTTCCAGGTCGTTGTCGACATCGAACAGGACGCGAAGTATCTGCCCGGTGCGCTCAAGGGCCAGCGCATCATCTACCTGGCCCAGGGTTCTGCCAGCGGCACGGTCGAGCTGGGCGGCCTCAACCAGTCGTCCATGATCGTGGACGAAACACTGAAGTCGGTTGTGTTCACCGTCCCGCACGCGCAGATCAGCAACGTCCGCATCGACCCAAAGGCCAGCCGAGTGCTGTCGTACAAGCGAGGCATTCTCGATCGTCTCGGCGATGCCGTCGGCGAGATCGACCCGCTCCCGCAGGAACTCAACCAGCGCGCCGAGACCCAGCTCACCGAGGCCGCCACTGCAAGCGAAATGAAACAGCGCGCCGAGGCAAGCACCGAACACGTTCTTCGCTCCATCGCAACCGGGCTCGGCTACACCGATGTCACGGTGAGGTTCTCCGATGCGCCAGCAGCACCTCCCGGGGCCGGCACTTCCGCGGCCACAACTCCGTCGGCGGCATAGACCGTGCACGTCGTGCTGCTTGCGGTGGTCAGCCTCGACGGGTGCCTCACGCGCCACGACCTTGCCGGGGCCCGAGGGCTTTCTTCAGAAGCTGACGGCGCACACTTCCGCAGCGTTCTTGCGGGCTGCGATGCGTCGATCTGCGGGCGCCCCACGTACCTCGAAGAACGTGACCATGTCCTGCGCACCGCACGCCACGGGTTGACCTCACGCCGTCGAATCGTGATGACACGTAACCCGGCTGGGATGTCAGCGGACCTCGTTCCGGGTCTGTTGGAGTTCACCGACGCAAGCCCGGCGGAAATCCTCGACAATCTGCGCGCTGACGGTCGTCAGCGAGCCGCCATCCTTGGTGGCGGACAGATCTACAACACGTTCCTCGCGCAGAACCTGGTCGACGAGATGTCCCTCACGATCGAGGCGCGCGTGTTCGGCCAGGGCACCCGTCTCGCCGGCGACAGCACACCGATCGACCCCAGCCTCACCCTCCAAGACGTGGTTCGCCTCGGACCCAACACCCTGCTGCTCACGCTCACCCGCAGGTAGCAGCACCGCAACACGCAACGGATTAAACCGGCACGACACGGGGTTCAAAGGGCGGCTGCGTGTTGCGTTGCCCCGGTTTGCGTGTTGCGACTGTTCACCAGACGACCTCCTCGGATATGGTCCGCTGCTATGACCGGGAACACCGTCCTCGACCCTGCGGCCTATGAGAACCTGCCTGCGACGCTGCTCGTCGATGGGCTGCTGTTCCCTGAGGGGCCCGTAGTGATGCCTGACGGCAGCCTGCTGGTCTGCGAGATCATGGGCCAGCGCATCACCCAAGTTCGTCAGTGCGCAGATGGTACGTGGGAGAAAGAGCTGTGGGCCGAGGTACCCGGCGGTCCCAACGGTGCGGCCTTGGCGGGCGATGGCTCGGTCTACGTCTGCAACAACGGGGGCAGTTTCACCTGGCTGGAACGAGGCGGCATCCGGGTCCCCGGACCGCTCCCCTCCACGTGGACCGGTGGACGCATCGAGCGCATCGACCCGGCCACCAAGCAGGTGACCGAGCTGTACCGCACGTCCACTTCAGCCGACGGGTCCCCGGTTTCGTTGCGCGGCCCGAACGACCTGGTGCTCGACGGCCATGGCGGGATGTGGTTCACCGATCATGGTGTGCGCACCGAGCGCACCTCGGATCGCACCGGTATCCACTACGCGCTGCTCGACGGGTCGTCGTGCCGCGAGGTCATCTTCCCTGTCAGCGAACCGAACGGCATCGGGCTGACGCCGGACGGGGACCGACTCTGGTGGGCCGAAACCCACACCGGTCGCATCTACTCGCGTGAGATCACCGGCCCCGGCCAGGTTGGCACACCCGGCCCGCTCAACGGCCTTTCCGCGGGTCTCTCCGGAATGCGTCTGCTCGACTCGCTCGCCGTCGACGCCGATGGCAACGCCTGCATCGGCACGCTGATCGACTCGGGCATCACCGTATGCTCATTGTCCGGTGAAACCGTCACGATGAAGCTGCCAGACGAGTTCCGGGACCCGCTCGTCACCAACATCTGCTTCGGCGGTCACGATCTGCGCACGGCCTTCATCACCCTCAGCGGGACCGGGCGGCTGGTGTCGGTGCCATGGCCCGTTGCCGGCGCAATATTGTGTGGCTGAGTGTCGGTTGAGAAACCCCCTGCTCGCTCGGCTCAAGGCCAACCGGTCTCGTTGCCGATGAACGAAGCGTGTTGTCTGCGCAATTGAACGAGGTGTTCTCGACCCGCCAGCCGAGCGCGCTACTACGAAGCACCTTGGTCGTACTGGTGGGCGGAGCGATCACGCTCGCATCGGTGATCCTGCCCGACGCCATTCTCGACCGCAACGCGGCGCAGCGGTTCATGGTTGCTGCCGACGCGGCGGCCGCACCGGTGCTTGACACCGCCTCTGAACAGTTCCGCCAGCTCGAACAGCTCGCAGCGGCCTCGACCAACGGCGCAACGAACGACGCGTTCATTGCGGTTCTGACCGGTAAACCGTGGAAGCAGAACGCGCTCTTCGGAGATGTCGCCTACGTGGAGTTCCTGAATCACGACTCGATGATGAGCGGGGGTATCGAGTCGATGATGGGCGGAGACACCACAGGCGTCAGGTCCGCAACCGACTCCGACACCTTCATGGTCGTTCGCTCCTTCACGTCCCGGGGATCACAGAACATGCAGGTCGGCACTGACTCCGCCCAATTCCTCGCCGACATCGGCATCGCCAACCGACCTGACCCGAAGACCGAGCCTCGCCTCGTCTGGGGACCCGCGGCCACGTTGATCCGCGCCGGAATCGTGCCACCCGCTGTTGCTTCAGATCGACAGAAGGCGACCGGGCCGAAATCGATCTATTCGGTCGACCCGCCCGCGGATGCCCAAGAGTCCGACACGACGTCCACCACTGCATCCGGTGACGGTCAGCTGGACGACACCGACTCGTTCGTGCAGAGCCCGGTGGAGAGTGCGACGGCCTCGCCTGCGCCCGCGGTCCGGGTTGCTGCCGCTACCGGAACTGCTACCGGAACTGCTGACGACACGACGGTGGAGGAGACGTCAACCGGGCGAACCATCATCGCCGTGGCGCTCCCCGTCACCGGTCGGGGGTGGATCGTGGCAACCGTCATCCCGGTCGCCGACGCAGACAATGGCCTCGCCCGCATTGTCGAGATCGGCGATGCGAATGCGAAGAAGACCGTCGGCGGGCTCGGCATCGAGCAAACTTCAGGTCGTACGCGCACTGAGCAGTTCAGGCGGACGCTCGGCCCCCTGGACCTCGACGTCGCCGTGCTCGGCGCATGGAGGTTCAACACACCCACCCGTACCTATCCGCTGCGCAACGGGCTGGCACTCGGCACCATCACGCTCGCTCTTGCAGCAGCCCTCGGCCTGCGACAGCACCGCCGCAACATGGCCGCATTGACAGCAATGGTCGCGCAGGCCCGTGAACAGGCCCGCATCGACTCGTTGACAGGCCTCGCCAACCGGGTCGGCATGCTCGATGCCTTGGCGCATGCAAGACCGGAGGAAGGCGTTGCGGTGCTGCTTGCCGATCTCGATCGTTTCAAGAACGTCAACGATTCCCGCGGCCATGCAAGCGGTGACCTCCTGCTCCAAGCCGTTGCGCATCGCTTCCGAACGCTTGCGGCAGCACACCCGTGTGTGCAAAGCGTCGCCCGTTTCGGAGGGGACGAGTTCGTGGTGGTCCTGGTTGGGGCGCCCGGCGAGATCTCGTCCGAGGCCGTCACGTTTGCGGATGCAATCCTGTCGCAGCTGAAGACACCATTCCCGCTCGGCGGTGACACCGTGGTGATTGGTGCCAGTATCGGCCTGGCGCTCGGAACCGGCGGCGAAGTCGGCAACTTGGTGAGCGATGCAGACATCGCGATGTACGCCGCTAAACGCGCAGGAGGATCACGTGTTGCCGTGGCCGACGACGAGTTGCGTCGGGCAGGTTCCGGTCAGCTGGACCTCGAGATTGGCATCCGCAACGCGTTGGCCACCGGTGAGTTCATCCCGTATTTCCAACCGATCGTCGACGAGGACGGCCACCTTCACTCGTTCGAGGCGCTCATCCGCTGGCGCCGCTCCGACGGCTCGCTGATGAGCCCGGGTGCGTTCCTTCCAGCCGCTCAGGCCGCTGGCCTGCTCGCCGAGGTCAGTACGTCGGTGCTTGCATCTGTCTGCCCATACGTAGCCAAATGGAACACGCAAAGGGTGTCCGTCGGCATGGTTCCGCTCACCGTGCACGTCAATTGCGTGGAAGGTCAGCTGATGGACTTCGGCTTCCCCGATGTGGTGTCGTCGCTGCTCACCCACCATGGGGTGGACCCGTCGTGGATCATGCTCGAGGTGTCCGAAGAGACAGCGCTCGAAAAAATCGCGCGTGGAACCCCCACCCTCCAGTCGCTCCGGTCGATGGGTGTGCGGTTCAGCCTGGATGACTTCGGCTTCGGCAACAGCTCGCTGACGATGTTGCGGGAGCTGGGCGAAGTTGCAGAACTGAAGCTGGACAAGTCGATCGTCGACGACATCGCGACGGCCGGTTTCGGTGGCATCGGTGGAGATGCCGACGTGGTCGACGCCATCCTGGGGTTCGCTCGGAAGCGCAACATCACCATCGTCGCCGAGGGTGTCGAGCAGCACGACCAATGGCAGGCTTTGAAGATGCTCGGCGTACAGCTCTACCAAGGGTTTCTCTTCGCACGGCCCCTGCCGCCAGAAGACGCAGCGTTGTGGGCGATGGGCCAACGCCAAGCTGAGGTGCTGTGGCGTGCCGACGGCCCGCTGGCCGACCCTCGGTTCGCGGCGTTATGACCCTTGCAGCACCGACACAGGTGGCTCTGGAACAGACAGCGCCCGAGCCACCACGTCGTCCGGCGAGGTCATCAGGAACTCGTATGTACGCTGGTTATATCCGGCGTGGGGTTTCGTCGGGTCGATAGGCGGCTGTGGCACCGCACCGTGCCGAGCCTCGAACGGTGCAGGGGCAGTGAACCGGGCCAGCTCATCATCGGTGATCCCGGCCAGGGCAACCACCTCGGGGTCGATCCAGGCCCGTTCGTCGATGCCAACCTCTGAGAACGACAGCTCGAGGTTAAGGCCTTCGAGCCCTGCGAAGTAGATGCTGTGGCACATACCGTGGTCGATAGGGCCGTAGATGTTGATGCCCCGGTCACGGATACGATCACGCATCGAAAGCAGTTCATCCATGTTGTTCACGTTGAACGCAACATGCTGCATGGTGCCACCCGCGCTGGCTGTCCCTGGCGTTGCCGCATGGCTGACCCCCACCACCGGTTCGATCCCGGCAACCTGCGGCGTTTGCACGAACGCAATGTATGAGTGGTCGTTGAGACGCAGGAACCCGTGCCAGGCACCCGGCACACCATGCATCCAGTACAACGCCTTGAGTTCGGCACCCAGCACATCGGTGAAGTACTCGATCTGCGCCTTGATGTCACCTGTCATCAGTGCGAGGTGATGCACTCCATTCGGCAGTCCCATGTCGGCACCCTACCTCGCAGACACCCACACAACCTGGCCCCCCGATACAGTTGGTAGTGGTGTCGGACACTGTCTGAATGCCGTCAGAAGTTGGTAACGACCAGACCTTGCAGGTCTGACTCGATCTGTTCGGCTGAGCCCTTCACGCCAAGTTCGCGCATTGCACCGGTGGCAGCGGCCAGGACTCGCAGTACGGAACGCTCGGTGCAGATGCCGAGCAGCGTCGGGCCGGCTCCGGACCAACAACTGGCCAGCGCACCAGCTCGAACCATGGCGCCAAGCAAATGTGACGCCTCGGAGAACAGTGCCCCGCGCTGCCCCTGATGGATGCGGTCGTGGGCTGCGGTGGGCACCAGCAGCCGGTGATCTGCCATCCCGGCGATCAGCATTCCCATCCGGCCCAGTTGGAACACGGCGTCGTCCAGCGGAACCTTGGCTGGCAGCACTTTGCGGGCGGCCGATGTGCGCAGGTGGCGATCCGGGATGATGATCACGAACCGCAGGGCCGGGTCAAGCGGCAACCGCCGCCCAACTCCCTCGCCATCGACGATTGCTCCGGTGACGAACCCACCCATCACAGCTGCAGCAGCATTGTCAGCGTGGCCTTCCAGCCGCGCAGTGAAGCTGAACGGGTCGGGGTGTCCGGCGGCAGCCGCGGCCGCGACCGACATCGCAGCCGACGAACCAAGGCCACGAGTCATGGGGATTTCCGACGACACATGGATCGAGAACCGAGTGTGGCCGATGATGCCCGCCGCAATCTTGGCGGCGAAATGGTCCGGCCCAGCCGGGAAGTGCGACCCCTGCCCGACCGCGGTGATGGAAAACGAATCAGCCGGCCGAATGGTGACTTCGGTATAGCGCTTCACGGCCAACGCCAGTGTGTCGAAGCCCGGTCCCAAGTTGGCGGACGACGCCGGCACACGGGCATGACGCGCGACCACCATCGACTCCGAGGAGACTTCAGACTCCATGCGCGCTTACAACTCGGTGCGACGGCCCTTGCGAGCCTGTAGCTGATTGAGCTCCTCGACGGTCATCATCACATCGCGCGCCTTGGACCCGGTCGACGGACCAACGATACCTTTGCGTTCCAGCAGGTCCATCAGACGGCCCGCCCGAGAGAACCCGACGCGCAGCTTGCGCTGCAGCATCGAGGTGGACCCGAGCTGGCTGCGCACCACCAGATCCATCGCAGCGTCGAGAAGCTCGTCAGAGTCTCCGTCGTCGTCGGTCGGACGGTTGGGCATCAGCTCGTCGGTGGCACCGAACATCGGCTGCGCCGCGCCGACCGGAGTCGCCGGACCCGATGCAGGTGCCCCGTATCCGTGCCCCGGTGAATGGAACGCCGGCACACCGCCGCGCTGGATATCGGAGGCGTCGGTCGGGATGTCGGAAAACCCGACGAACCCAGTTTCGTATTCTTTGACGCTGCGGTCGTTGGCAGGATCGTCGAGGCCAGCCTCTGGCAGTGCCGATGTACCCGAGCGCACCGGGGTCTGACGGGTCCAGAAGTTGACGACCTTGCGGATCTCTTCTTCAGACACGAAGTTGCCCTGTACACGGGCAGGCACGTTGGAAGACACCGTGACCATCAGCATGTCACCCTGGCCGATGAGCCGCTCGGCGCCCGGCTGGTCCAGGATGACGCGTGAATCGACAAGCGACGAGACCGCGAACGCGAACCGGCAGGGCACGTTGGCCTTTATCAGGCCGGTGATGACGTTGACCGATGGGCGCTGCGTTGCGATGACGAGGTGGATGCCAACTGCACGCGCCTTTTGGGCGATACGCACGATGGAATCCTCGACTTCTTTGCCAGCCACCATCATGAGATCGGCAAGCTCGTCGATCACAACCAGGATTGCCGACAGCTTCAGATACTTCGGTGCGGGTGGCATGCCCATGCCGTGCGCCGGGTCGTCTTTGTACGGGTCATCGAGGTCGCCGCGGTCCACCGCCGCGTTGTAACCGCCGATGTCGCGGAAGCGAAGTTGTGCAAGCAGCTCGTAGCGCCGCTCCATCTCCTCGACCGCCCAGGCAAGCGCGTTGGCGGCCTTCTTCGGGTTGGTCACCACCTGGGTCAGCAGATGCGGCAGCCCGTTGTACTGGCTGAGTTCAACCATCTTGGGGTCGATCAGGATCATGCGCACCTGGTCGGGATTGGAACGCATGAGGATGGACGTGAGCAGCGAGTTGATGCAGCTCGACTTACCTGAACCGGTGGTGCCGGCCACCAGAACGTGGGGCATCTTGGCCAGGTCGACCATGACCGACTTGCCATCGATGTCTCGGCCGATGGCGACACCCAATGGTGCGTCCATCCGCTGTGCTTCTTCGCCGAACAGCACATCGGCAACGGCAACCAGTTGACGCTGCCGGTTCGGCACCTCGACGCCGATGGCGGACTTGCCCGGGATGGGCGCAAGGATGCGAACGTCGGCCGTAGCCATTGCATAGGCGATGTCCTTGTGCAGTGCCGTGACTTTGGCAACCTTGACGCCCGGGCCGAGTTCAAGCTCGTAGCGGGTGACAGTTGGACCGACCGTCATCCCCACAAGGCGGGTCTCGACGCCGTGCGATGCCAACGCTTCCTCAAGCACGCGTCCCATCGATTCAACAGCGCGCTTATCGACTTCGACCTTCTTGCCCTTCTTCAACAGGGTGGGCGAAGGGAGCTTCCACAGGGGCTCGTCGGGGACACGGTCGATTCCTGGCAGCTGTGCAGCAGCGGCAGATGGCTGTGCCTCTTTCCATTGCGGAGCACGCGACAGGCGAGCTTTCCGTGACTTTGGAACGGACCCAGCAGGGTCGGTGGGGTCCATATGCGCAGTGGCGTCCGCGAAATGGGAGCTGCCGTCGAACACAGATGCCCCAGCGCCAGCAGCGTCGGAAGCTTGACGTGCGTGGCCATCGTGTGCATCGTGTGCATCGTGTGCATCGTGTGCGTGGTCGGCATCGCCTGAACCAGGCGGCTTGGCGAGGTCGTGGTCCCCCAGTTCGGCTCCCCCGCCATCGTCTGCGCCAATGCCCGTTGCGCCACGCCCGAACGGGAGACCGAAGCGGACGGCCGTCCGGGGTTTGGTCGACGCGTCGTCGGTGAGGTCGATCGTTGAACGCCTGCCCGTTTCGGCAA
>JANNBN010000096.1:0-3477 GCA_031385545.1 Acidimicrobiia bacterium
CCGGTCCGGGTGCGCCGATGAGACCAACACTAAGACCCCGATGTGTGGGTGACCCGCGCCGATCGCCACGGCAGGGGCGCCCGACATCACCAGACCGAGAACGGTGAGGTGGTCGGGGGTGACTCCCATCCGGGAAAGGCCGCGACCGATGGGTTCAACACCCTTATCGGTGACCGCCCGGAGATATCCGTCAAACATGCTTGCAGATGTTAGCGGTTCGGTCAGCTCTCGGTGAGCTTCCCGCCGTCCTCGAACACCGACCAATCCTCAGGGTTGTCCTCGGTGAACGTGGTCAGCACTTCGGCATCGGAACCGTCGACGAGCGCGAGCCCACGCTTGCGTGGTGGTTCTTCGGCTGAGAAGAGCAGGATGCGCCACGTGGGCCGACTGAGCAGGCCGCGCCAGCCAAGTTGCGCCGACGCATGCCCGACCGGAAAGCCGACTGCTGCGGACGCAGCAGTGAGCGCTTCGACCTCTTTGATCTTGAGCGGCGTCGAGGTGAGCACGTGATATGCGCCGACGAGCAGCATGAACACCCCGCCGAGCAGCAGCCCACGATTGATGTTGACCGGTGTGACCGTCCGCATGAACCAGGCCACGATGAGCGCCGCTCCGCAGGCCAGGTACAACATGCCAGGCCATCGCCGGCGACTGTTGTCAGGGAACAGGTACGGGCCGACGAACTCACTGACGTTCAGGTCCTCGGGCAGCGTATCGGTGTGGTCCCGCGCTGCAACGGCTGATTGTGTCGGGTCCGGATTCATGACCCCACAACCCTACTGCCGAGGCCGTCGCGACAGCGAAGGACGACCCTCACTTATCCGTCTGCGGGCGGCATCCAGGTGTCACTTTTCGCGCGAATCAGGCGAAAAAGTGACGCCTCGATCGCAAACCGACTCCGGTTCAAACCCACTCAGACTTCCCATCTCGCCCGCGCTCCAACCTTGGCTCACCAGCAACCAACCCGGGGACACCCAGCACCAACGTTGCCAAATCACGCCCGGACCGAGCCCGTTTCCACAACGTTGGCCGCCACCACCGCAACGTTGGAGCAAACCGACACAGGCCGCACCTGGAATGAAGACGACATCACAGTTGGGACTTTTTCGACACGTGACAGTTCCGAACTGCGAAAAGGTGGATCACCATCGCAGATCTAGGATCTGCTCGGCCGCCCGCGACGGCTCGCCCCAGTTACCAGTGTTCGAGCAGCCGCTCGTAGGACCGGTGGACCGTTTCGATCATCACCCGGGTATCGGCGATAGCGGTCATGAAGTTGGTGTCGGACTTCCACCGCGGGACCACGTGAACGTGAAGGTGATCCGGGATGCTGGCGCCAGCAGCGCGCCCCTGGTTCATGCCGATGTTGAGCCCGTCGGGGTGGAACGTCGCCCGCACCACCACGTCGGCACGGCGGATGGCTGCCCAAAGCGCCTCAGATTCATCATCGGCGAGTTCTGCCAACGACCCGACATGCCTGGACGGGCACGCCATGATGTGCCCCGACGTGTATGGGTACAGGTTCATGAGCACCACGACCTGGTCATCGTGATGCAGCACGAGTTTCTCGGCCAACGAAACAGGCGACTCAATGATCCGACAGAACGTGCATCCAGGCTCGGGTTCCGGTGCCATGCCGCTGGGTGTGGCGGACCAGGCGGTGCTCCGCCATCCGGCCCACAGATGGGAAAGACCGGCGGAAAGGCCGGTGGGGCGATCATCTGGCAGGGGCAAATTTTCCACGGACTGAGCGGCTCAGGCCGTGAGGGTCTCGCTGGCCGACAACGGGGCCGTCAGTTCCGAACGGACGCGCTGCAGGAATGCGTCGACCGAGACACCCCGCTCAACTTCCTGACCTCGGGCGTTGACACCAACCGTACGCGCGCTGACGTCTTCGTCGCCGACAACCAGCACGTACGGAAGCTTCTCCATCTTGGCCTTGCGGATACGACCGCCAAGACCTTCGTCGGCTGCGGCAGTATCGACACGCACCCCGGCAGCCCGCAGCGCAGACACCACTTCGTCGGCATATGACTGGTGGTCGTCACGGACACCGAGGACACGAACCTGCACAGGGCTGAGCCACACAGGGAACGCTCCGGCATAGTGCTCGACCAGTACGCCGAAGAACCGCTCGACGGATCCGAAGAGGGCCCGGTGCAACATGATGGGCCGTTTGCGAGTGTTGTCCGCAGCGACATATTCCAGATCGAACCGCTCGGGCAGGTTGAAGTCGGCCTGGATTGTGGACAGCTGCCACTTGCGCCCGATGGCGTCCTTGACGTCGATGTCGATCTTGGGGCCGTAGAACGCGGCATCGCCATGCTTCACCTTGTACGGCAGGCCCTTGCGCTCGATGGCGGTCTGCAGCGCGTCCGTTGCAGAGTCCCAGATCTCGTCGGAACCGATGGATTTCTGCGGATCTCGCGTCGACAGGTACGCCTGGAACTCGGTGAAGCCGAACGCGCTGAGCAGGTCGATCACGAAGTCCAACAACGAGGAGATTTCTTCCTGGAGCTTCTCCTCGGTCGTGAAGATGTGCGCGTCGTCCTGCGTGAACCCGCGGATACGCATCAAGCCGTGCAGCGTGCCGGCACGTTCGTAGCGGTACACGGTTCCCAGTTCGAACAGCCGCAACGGCAACTCTCGGTACGAACGCTGACGCGACCGAAAGATGAGGCAGTGCATGGGACAGTTCATCGGTTTCGGGTAGTACGTGCCGTTGTCCATTTCCATGGGCGGGTACATGCCGTCGGCGTAGAAGTCCAAGTGCCCAGAGGTGTGGAACAGCTTGGCGTTGGCGAGGTGCGGCGTGAACGCGAACTCGTACCCACCGGACTCGTGGCGCTGACGCGAGTAGTCCTCCATGAGCTTGCGGATGATGGCGCCCTTGGGGTGCCACACGGCAAGGCCGCCGCCGAGCTCGGACGGGAACGACAACAAGTCCAGCTCGACGGCCAACTTGCGGTGATCACGCTTCTCGGCTTCTTCGAGGCGATGCAGATGCTCTTTGAGCGCCTTGTCGTTCTCCCACGCCGTGCCATAGATGCGCTGCAGCATGGGGCGTTTCTCGTCACCGCGCCAGTACGCTCCGGCGACCTTCATCAGCTTGAAGCTGCCCAACTTGCCGGTGGACGGCACATGCGGGCCGCGGCACAGGTCGACGAAGGCATCGGTGTTGCGGTAGTACGAAACTGTTGTTCCGCCGCCGCCCTCGGCAGCGTCTTCATTCCCACCAACACCGAGGATGATCTCGAGCTTGTACGGCTGGTCGGCGAACAGTTCCAGGCCCTCGGCCTGCGACAGCTCGCCACGGGTGAACGGCTGGTCGGCCCGCACGATTTCGCGCATCCGTGCCTCGACCCGTTCCAGGTCCGTGTCGGTGAACCGGGCACCATCGGGAAGATCGAAGTCGTAGTAGAAGCCGTTCTCGATCGCTGGGCCGATGGCGTACTGCGCTCCGGGGAAAAGATCACG
>JANNBN010000113.1:0-2208 GCA_031385545.1 Acidimicrobiia bacterium
CCGAATAGGTCCCAACGCCACCATTGCGGGTCAACTCGCGTGACACTGTTGAAGGCGAACGGGCCAACATCACTGCGACCTCGCGACACCCCTTCCCCAACCCGACCGCTACCTCAATCCGAACGCGTTCCTCCAAAGACAACTGGCGTCCGCCGCTGCCCCGAAATGCTCCCTCTGAAGACACCAACAAACAATGGGACCTCCGCCGACTAGCGACGGAATCTCTGCGGTACCTTCAGCTCTACGAGGCACTCGGGCGACCACCATCATTTGAACAGTTCGGCGCGAACCTTCGCTGGGACCACCTCGGCGGACCTGAACTCGGCTGGAACAGGTTTGAAGCGGTGATCGAAACAGCTCGAGCGGGACGGCGAAAACCCAACCCGCCGCAGCCTGTCGACGTTCTCCGAGAGCTACCAGAGCCTTCACCGCCGCTAACATCACGCCCGGCTCAAACATCACAGCTACCGGAGGCTGAAGCCAATGCCGGCCCCGCCGAGCCGCGTCGGAAGGGACTCTTCGCTCGCGTGTTCGGCCGCTGACGGTCAAGTGCAGTTCGACTGCGCCGACTGGGTTCAGCGAGTGCTAATCGTGGCGCAGACCAGGGCCACGACCTGAACAGCAGTCCGATTTACGCATACACCTGAAGTGATCTCGACAAAGCCCGTACCTGACCTTGTCGCTGTCAGGCGAGTTGTTCGATGTAGGTGTGATCGGCGACGGTGACGCGGATTTCGAGGGTTCCGCCGAGTGCGTGGACGTATTCGAGTAGCGAGCCCATCTCGACAGTTTGGATATTGGATTCGAGATGGGAGACCCGTGATTGGCCGCGGCCCCATTTGGCTGCGAGTTGCGTTTGGGTCATGGATGCGGCGCGTCGAAGCTCGCCCAAGGAGGTGACGAGGTGGTGTTCGTTGCGGAGTTGGTCGGTTCGTTCTCTGACCCGGTCTGCGAAGTTGGGGTCGTCGGGGTGTGTCCATTCGGCTGGAGAGGTTCGGGTAGAGGTCCCGGTCGGTAGCCATGTGGCGAGTTCATCGGCGATGTCGCCTGCTGTGCTGTCGTCTGGTGCGGCTTTTTTGGTCATGGGTGCTCCTGGAGGTAGAGGTCGACGACGGCGTCAGCCACGGGAACGAAGACGTCGTACCAGTCGCTTGTTTTGTGTTGTGCCCATGTCGCCTTGTCGCCGCCGACGCAGATCAGGGAGCGTGGTGAGCCAACGAATGAAATGCGGGTTGATCCATCGCTCCATCTCAAGCCAGTGTATCGATTCTGACCAATATCTGTCAACATCAATATCGGGTGGAGTTTGCAGCGTTCAGCGGAAGGGGTGCTGCGACGTTGAAGTGAGCTGTTCGGCGCGGATCGCGGTTTTGCTGCATTCAACCTTCGGCCACCGAAAGTGGCCGTCGGCTACGAGGGCTAGGGCGTTCCGCGGTCGGGTTCGCGTTCGGTTCTGCAGTCCTCGCGTCGCGCCGCGTCAGATTTCGCGTCAACTGCGACTCCGCCTCGCAGGTCACACCCCCTGTGAGCTGTGGAAATGCATTAAACAACGGTGGAGGTGGGGGGAATCGAACCCGCTGCGAGGCTGTTTCGCGACTTTCCATTATCGCTGGCCAACGTGTAATTGACCTGGTCAAGGTATGTTTTCGACCCTGCCGCTCGAGACCGCTCGTAGCCTTTCGAAGCCCTCAAACCGCGTCAAGCCCGCGTCACCGCGTCATTTCCGCGTCACGTAAGCGCGCTTACGGTCCATTCGAATATCGACCGCACGGAGTGACGGAGCAGTCCGAAAGTAGAGTCGGGTAGCGATGCCAGCATGTCGCGTGCCGGAGGCGCGTGTTCGGATGTGTAGCGAGCGTGTTGCCGGTGAGCCTCCCCCGGATCCCCGGATCGGGATTCGCCGCTGAACGGAACGTTGCGAGAGCCGTCGCCGCGCACTCGTGACTGACACGGATGAACGCGGCCAAAGTCGACGACTGGTCAGTGTCCGCTCGCTGTGCGGAGGGCTTCGAAGAACGTTTCGGTCTGGTGACAGCAAACTGCGAGGACGATAAGCGCACTTAGCGTTAGTCCTGTGCCGATGATCGCGCCAACATGGTTCGGCTTCTCGGGGGTCAGGAGACGTTCGACGCGTCGGGTCGTCGAGGTATCTGCGATCGCGAGACTGATGCGGCGCCGAGGGCTGGTTCGTGCGAGCGCGACGGTGGC
>JANNBN010000116.1:0-8481 GCA_031385545.1 Acidimicrobiia bacterium
TCGGTCCGGTCGAAGTGGTCGGTCCGGTCGAAGTGGTCGGTGTGGTCGGTGTGGTCGGCGAGGTCGGCGAGGTCGGCGTGGTCATGTTGGGCGTGGGTGCTGATGTCTGGTTCGTTCGTGAACCGTGCGTCACCTGGCAGCGTACGTGATTGCGCGCCTGATATCACGCACAGTGGTCATATGTGATGACGGCCGACTGGTCAGCCGCGCACCGCCGCGTTCAGCGCAAGCCAAGTTTGCGTGTGCAGGCCGGCCACTGGCCCCAGCCCGACTTCGCCTGCAACCGTTTGGCCGCCTCGTCCTGCACTGCTGCGCCCGCTTGGTGGGGGAGCCCCTTGTACCCGAGACGGTGCCACGTCCCTGCGGCGAACTGGTACGCCCCGTAGTAACCGTTTCCGGTGTTGATGTCGTACCGGTTGTTGGACTCGCACTTGCGTAACGCGGCCCACACATCGTCGGGAATCGCGCTCGGGACATCGTCTGGGGCGAGGAGCGTGCTGATGGTCGGGTCAACCCCCGGGCCGGGCTTCACGGTGCTCGACGGCTTCCCAACTGCCACCCCTGACCCGCCCGACGACTCAGACCCTGCGGAATCGGCAGATTGTTTGGCAGCCTCGATGGTGGACGTGACCGTAGCAGCGGGCTTCGTCGCACTCTTGCGGGCTCGCCGCTTCGTGGTGGTAGCGGTGGAGCGCTTCACCTTCGTCAGCTTCGTGGTGGCACCGTTCGGCAGATCGACCTGCATAAGGGTGGTGCTGGGACCCACGCGGCTGACGATGCTGACGATGCTGACGATGCTGCCGTCTGCGTCGATGATGTAAGCGGGGCTGGTCGTTGTCGTCGCCGATTGACCAACGGCCGGGCCGGACCCCAGCCCGATAAGGCCGATCGCCACCGCGATCATCAGCGTTGCGCCGACGAAGGCCGACGCTACGGAACGGCGTTGCAGACGGGGGCCGTATGGCGGACCGGGCATTGTTCCATTATCGACTAGTCAAATCGCCCACGGAAACCGCCACGGAACGTGAAACTGAGCGGTTGTTCAGCACGGGATCGACATTCCTTGGTATTTTGCCCGCGAGTAGCCCAGCGGCGGTGCATCACCTCCGGGTTCAAGCACAGCCAGCGTCTCTTCCGGTCGCTGTTCTCCCACAACAAGGAATGGAAACAACATGGCTAAAACTGGCGTCATTCAGGAATTCAAAGAGTTCCTGACCACCGGCGACCTCATGAGCATTGCTGTCGCATTCATCATGGGCGCCGCGGTGAAAGCGGTCATCGACTCGTTCGTGTCGAACCTGATTCTCGGCATCATCGGCCTGTTCCTCCCAGAAGGCGTGGCCAGCTTCAGCCAACTCGCCGCAGGCAAGGCGGTCGCCATTCCGATCGATCCCAGCCAGCCAGCGACGGGCGCCAACATCAAGGCGTTCGAGAAGCCCATCCGGTACGGCCAGTTCATCGACGACTTCATCAAGTTCGTGGTGTTGGCGTTCGTCGTCTTCATGCTCGTCAAGGCCTACAAGAAGATGACGAACAAGGCACTTGCCCAAGACGGTCCCAGCACGAACGACCTGCTCGGCGAAATTCGTGATCTGCTGAAGAGAAACTAGCCGGTTGGCGGTGTGGAAACGGCCCCGGAAGGGGCCGCTTTTCGCGTCCGGGTCGGTGCAGAATTATCTGTTTGGCACCGATGTCGGCTCTGGAGCCGACATCGCCCATCCGACCGTTTTAACCAGCACGCCCGCGGCGGGTCGGACCAGCAGCCGATCGGTGATCGGGAGCACGGGCAGCCTCAGCTGGACTCTCACCCACGCCGGCAACGAGTTCACGGCCGCCGTCGCAAGCAGTGCATACGGCAAGCGGGTCGGGCCGCTCAGTTTCACGCGCAACAGCCAGCGAACCGTGTCTCTCGCAACAGGAGACGCCGTCAACTCTCCGGCAGTACGAAGGTCCGAGAAATACGTTCGCAACTCCTGGTACGTGCTGGGGCAGCCGTCGATGCCGAGCTTGGACCCGACGAGTGCCTGCTCGGTGAGGTACTGGTCGATGTCGTCTGCGTGTAGATGATCTGCCCCATACCGACGATATGCCGCCAGGAACGAGTCGACCATGGCGAGATGCACCCAGCGCAACAGATCGGGGTCGTTGGCGCTGTAGGGGCGGCCATCCGGCGCGGTTCCGTGAACCGTGCGGTGGGCGCGGTTGACACCGCGGATTGCTGCTTCGGCTTCGGCCTCGCTCCCGAAGGTGACCGCGCTGACGTACGCGCTGGTTCGCCACAATCGCCCGAGCGGATCGTTCTTGTAGTCCGAGTGCCCGGCAACGCCGGCCATGGCCAGCGGATGCATGGTCTGCAGCATGAGCGCGCGGAGCCCGCCGAGCAGAACCGATGGATCCTGGTGAAGCCGCCAGGTCATGCTGTGCGGACCGAACCATCCGGGTGCAGGCCGGTGTTCACGCCGCCGCGGCGGTGACTCCCCCACGATGGTACGGAACAACGTTCCCTGCAGGCTCCTGCGCACCTGTGCCACCAGCGGGTCCATCGGTCCGAAACGAATCGGAAGCCCCGTGTCGTGTTGCATGTTCGTATTACCCTCAGCCACCGCAGACGCCATGTGTGCAACCTACCTTCGAAGCCGTGCCAACCGTCAGGCCGATTCACCGAAATCGCGTCGTGTCGACGGTTGGTTTCGGCGAACACTTCACCGTGTGACGCGGTCAGACTGGTTGGGTGACATCCCACGACGCACATCAGCACGCAGAGCGAACTGGCGACGTTCTCGCCGATCGGCTGGTTCCCCCCAACGTTGCGGCTCTCCGCGAGGATTATGACGTCGGAACGTTCGACCCGTCCGGTGCCGATGCCGACCCGATCGTGCAGTTCGGGCGTTGGCTCGACGACGCACTCGCCGAACGCCAGCGGGACGAACCGACAGCAATGACGCTGGCAACGGCGGACGAACACGGGGTGCCATCGGCGCGAACGGTTTTACTGAAAGGCTTCGACCAGTCGGGGTTCACGTGGTTCACCAACTACGGGAGCAGGAAGGGCTCCGAACTTTCGGTCAATCCGGTTGCATCGCTGTGCTTTCGCTGGTCGGTTCAGCAGCGTCAGGTGGTGATCTGCGGTGCTGTCAGTCGCGTCAGCGAGAGCGAGAGCGACGAATACTTCGCGTCGCGTCCTCGCGGCAGCCGAATCGGTGCAATCGTCAGTGCACAGAGTTCTGTGATTGCGGATCGGTCGGTGCTCGAGGCCACAGCACGGAAGCTCGACGATGCAACTGACGAACAGCTGGCACGACCGAGTTGGTGGGGCGGGTTCCGGCTGTCGCCCACGATGATCGAGTTCTGGCAAGGACGCCCAAGCCGCCTGCACGACCGGGTTCGGTACCGTCGTGGCGCTGACGCATCGAAGTGGCTGATCGAGCGGTTGTCGCCGTAAGCGTGTTGCGAGTCAGGCGCGATGCGCGCTGTGCGCTACCGCTTTGGAGATGGTGCTGACGATGCCGCTGGTGTCGAGCCCAAGCTCGGCCAGTATCTGATTTGGCTTGCCCTGGGCGATGAACGTGCGCGGTGTTCCCAACAGGATGGGTGCGACCGGCGGACGTTCTTCCGACAGACAGATTTGCTGGATGCGGTCCACCATCATCGAGCCGACTCCGCCGTCTTTCATGCCGTCTTCGATGGTGACCACAAGGCGATGCCGCGCTGCGTCGGCGAGCATCGTCTCGTCGGCCGGCCACACCACGCGTGGGTCCCAGACGGTGGCATCGATCCCGTGCTCGGCCTGCAGGACGTCAGCCGCCCGGCATGCCTCGGAAACCATGTGGCCGACCGCGATGATGCAGACGTCGGCGGTGGTGCCGCCGGCCCGTGCTTTGCGAGCGGTCAGACCAGTTCCCACCTCGGACGCTTCGACCTGAACCGCGGTCCCCTTGGGGTACCGAATGGCCACCGGACCGTTCATGGTGAGGGCGGTCCGCAGCATCGCCTGCAGTTCCTGTGCTGACGACGGTGCAAAGATCGTTGCACCTGGAACCTTCGACAGCAGCAGCATGTCGAGCACGCCATGATGCGAGGGGCCGTCGGGGCCGGTGATGCCGCTGCGGTCAAGTGCAAAGACGACAGGCAGACCATGCATCCCCACGTCGTACATTGCCTGGTCGAAGGCGCGCGTGAGGAACGTGGAGTACAGGGCCACCACCGGACGCAGCCCGCCCATTGCCATGCCGGCCGCAAGGGTGACGGCGTGCTGCTCGGCGATGCCGACGTCGTGGAAGCGGCCGGGGTATGCGGCCTGGAACGGCAGGAGTCCGGTCGGCCCGGGCATCGCCGCTGTAATGGCGTGAACGTTGGGATTCTCGGAACCGAGCTGAACGATCGCTTCGGTGAAGGCCGCCGTCCAGTCTTTCGGGTGCGACGGCTGGGGGCCGAGCGCAGGATCGAAGACGGGAACGTCGTGGAGGTGCTTCTCGTCGTCATGCTCGGCAAAGGAGTAGCCCTTTCCCTTCTGGGTGAGCACGTGCACGACGATGGCACCGCTGTACGTGGCAGCGTCGCGGAACGCTTCTTCCATTTCCATGACGTCGTGGCCGTCGATCGGACCCACGTAGCGGACGCCAAGCGTTTCGAAGAAGGCGTGCGGCTCGTCGGCCATCTCGCGCAGGGCTGCCTTCATGCCCTTGACGGTGCGCAGACCCAGGTCGCCGACCACCGGGAGATTCTCGATGATTGATTCGCTCTTGCGCTTGCCGCGCAGATAACTGGGTTTGCTGCGGATCCTGCTGACCACCCTGGTGAGGCCCGAGATGGTGGGTGCATACGAACGGCCGTTGTCGTTGAGGACGATCAGCACCCTGCTGTTGGTGTGGCCGAGGTTGTTGAGCGCTTCGTAGGCCATACCACCGGTCATGGAGCCGTCGCCGATGACCGCGATGACCCGTCGGTTTGTTTCGTGACGAGCCTTGAGGCTCTCGGCGAGGCCGTGCGCGTAGCTGAGGACGGTCGACGCGTGGCTGTTCTCGATGTAGTCGTGATCGCTCTCGGCACGGTTGGGATACCCCGAAAGCCCGCCTGGCTGACGCAGGTTGGAAAAACCGTCCTGGCGACCCGTGACGAGTTTGTGTACGTACGCCTGGTGCCCTGTGTCCCAGAGGATGATGTCCCTCGGGGAATCGAACACCCGGTGGATGGCAAAAGTGAGCTCGACCACGCCGAGGTTTGAGCCGAGGTGGCCGCTGGTCGCGGAGACCGCGTTGACGATGAACTCCCGTGCCTCTGCCGCTAGTTGCGGCAATGACTCGGCCGGAACGGCTTTGAGAGCAGCCGGAGAAGTCACGCCATGCAACAACATGGGCTTCACAATACCCCGCCCGATACCGATCGATGTATCGGCGGTGATCGAAGCCATGGCCGGTCCCTGAGGCCGACAACGAACCGGAGGCGCCGGTACCGATGTACTCAGTCGAATGTCACCACCGATGGAGGTTTGCTCGTCGCACCGATCTCGTAGACCTTTACGTCGCCGAACGTCGCAAGGACCGGTAATGGATAATCGGCCGGCGAAATGATGTGGGTCACCCCGAACTGCTCCGGCCAACCCTGTACCACCGAGAACGGGCGCGTGTCGTACCCAAGTCCGACTGCGTCGCTGACCGCAACGAACCCGGTCAAGGTCGTGACGTCGACACCGGAAAGGGCGGTGATCCGGGTATTCCATCCGGGAAGGTCGTCCATGCGAGCGGTCCGCAACGATGCAACCAGCTTCCGGTCCACCTCGCCGAAATACGCCTGCGCCGGGTTGATCGCAACCACGGCTTCGGGAGGCAGATTGCGTGACGACCACTCAGCTGCAAGTACCTCCGACGTCCTTGCAGGTCGAAAAGACGATTTGACGATGGTCGTGCGATAGCGCCACATCTTGACGGCTGGTCCGAAATGGCCCGCTCCGACGAACAGGAGGCCGATCAGCCCGACCACCCCGACCTGACGAACACTTCCGGTGACCGACAACAGCGGTGCGGCTGGAGGGTCCGACGCCCGGATGAAACCGAAGCAGTCGACGGCCCGGACCAAAGCTCCGAGGGCGATGATCGGCGGCCCGGCACGGAACGGCATCGAGATCAGCACCGAGTCGGCATCCGCTGCCCGGGCAAGAACACCGAGGGCAAACAGCGCAACGCCGACAAGTTCGGCTCTGCGCAGGACTCGCCACGGTGTGGTTCTCCGGTCGCGGCTTGTTCGGGCATGGAGCAGGTTCGAGCCGAAGCAGACCATTGCGAACCCGATCATCAGGATCGGTGGGAACTGGAACGGGTCGTGATGGATGCTCCACAGGCCGCGTGACCATCCTCTGATGTCGGCGTCGCTCTGGGCCGGGTTGTTCGCGACGAAGCGCAGCATCGGAACCGCTGCGAGCAGTGCGCCAACCGCGCCCAAACCCAAGGCCCCCAGCTTCCGCCACCACGAAACGCTGGTCACTGCCACTGTGGCGCCGAAGAAGACACAGGTCCAGACACCGAGACTGAAATGCAGACTGACTGCAGCGATTGTCAGTAATGCCCCCAGCCAGACGCGGTTGCGGCCGACAGCAGCCAGCATGGCGAGGAGCGCTGCCCACGCGAACGTCTTCGCCTCCAAGGCGCCAAGAATCCACTCCTGGCTGACGGAGAACGGAAACGGAACCAGCCACAGCAGGACGACGGTCATCGCCGCGAGTGGGTTGCGCAGACCGAGCCCGCGAAGAAAGATCAGAACCGCAGCGAGGAATGTCAGCCACGCGAGCGGCCTGCCGATTTGGGCGACGAGGGTTGGATCCGCCCACGCCGCCAGTGGTGCGAAGAGCACGTCGAACAGACGACGATCCGGCGGGAGGTGCGACAGGGTCCAATCCGCAGCCAACGGCGAGTGCCCGGCGTGCTGGAAGAGAAGCGAGAGGTACACGTCTTCGTTCGGGAAGAACGTCGGTGCGAACGTGCCCGGGAGCAGCGCGACCGTCAGTACACCTACGAGCGCAGCACCCAGCGACTGAAAGACAGTTTGGCGGACCGGCGAGCGTGCGGTGCCGCGCAGCTCCGGTCGCTCGCCGGGTATCAGGTCGAGCCGTGTGGTGTCTGCCGTGTTGAGCATGCGTTCTTCTACGTTTCCACGCTCTGCTATTTGATCAGCAGCCCGCGTACATCACGGAGATCCATATAGCGGTGCCCCGACTTGCGGAGCCGTTTGAGGTCCGCTCCGGCAGGCCATGAGTGATACACCGTGACGCCCTCGTAGCCGAACTCAGCTTGCGCGTCCGTACCGCGCTCGGCGACGAGCTTGATCGCCTCGGTCAGCGCGTCGACCGCTGCCGGTATCGCCCGGTTCTCCACCCTGACGACCGTGTCATCTTCGTTGATCGGGAAGGAGCGCCGGCTGATGGGTCTTCCCGTGTCGACGCCTTCGTCAACCCAGTGGACGGTCACTCCAGCACGGTCGTCTCCCGCAGCGACCGCATACAGGTGAGGAAACAGACCGCGGTGATTTGGGAGGAGCGCCCCGTGCGCATTGATCGCTCCAAGCGGTGCCACCGACCACGTGACCGGCTTCAGAATCTGGTTGAAATGCACCGAGACCAGCAGATCGGGGTGTAACTCGCCAACACGCCGGACGAAATCCGGGTCTGCGGCATCGTGGCAATCGAGGCACGGGATCGACAATTCGCCAGCGATCGACTTCAGCGACGTTCTGGGCAACCTGCGCAGCGCGGAAATCAGGTCACCCGTCCTGCCGAGGAGAACTTCGGCAACCTTCCACGAGGCGCCGGTTCTCCGTTTCGACGATGCGAGGAACCGGAGGAGGGCCAGTCCCTTTCGGCGTGGGTCGACCACCGTTGAGCGCCCGAACCCCACCACGTCGACGTCACCTCGTTCGACGAGTTGCCGAATGATGGTGCAGGACTGGTGGGATTCATAGGAAAGGATCACGACTCGTAGTCTGCCGGTTGGTTTTCCTGGGGAGTCTTGTCTGGTCATTTGCGCGTTCCGTCGCGTGAGGTGAAGCCGTCGATGAGCTCCAGTGTGGAAAATCCGAGCCTCCAGATACTGTCACCCATTCAGGACTGAATTCGTCCACACAATTGATGATCGGGGTGTGGGGACTGGCGCATCCGTTCATCGCGGGTCCTCGAAACCGAGGTTGAGAGGCGGTTGTACCCTGGTCGATGTGAGTGTCAGGTGAACCCGAAACGGTGACCCAGAAATTTCAATATCTGGCGTTGCTGGGGCTGTGCCTCATCGGGACGCTGCCGCTCGAGTTTCGGTTCGCGGCACGGGTGTGGCGGCGCCCGAAAGAGCTGTTCGTGGCCATGCTCTGGCCGTTCGTCGCGTTCAACGTCATCAACGAGATCGCAGTCAACCGGGAATTGTGGCGCTATGCGACCAGCTTCACGACGGGCATCAGGCTTCCTCGCCAGTACCCGATCGAAGAGGTGGTGTTCTTCGCGGT
>JANNBN010000138.1:0-35113 GCA_031385545.1 Acidimicrobiia bacterium
GGAACCACCTCTGGAACCACCTCTGGAACCACCTCTGGAACCACCTCTGGAACCACCTCTGGAACCACCTCTGCAGCGTCGCCCGCGGTGGGCGCAGTTGCGCCGGCTGGAGCAGCTTCGGCAGCTGGAGCGGCTTCGGCAGCTGGCGGCGCCACGTCGTCGGTCTCACCCGTTCGCCACTGGTCGGCCGACATAGCCTCGCCCCCGTCGGCAGGTTGCCAGACCTGTTCGCCGGTGTCGGGGTTGGTGACCCACTCGCCTTCGGCCCAGTTGGCGGCCTCTTCTTCCATCTGGGACTCGCCTTTGATATCGATGCGCCAGCCGGTGAGACGGGCAGCGAGGCGTGCGTTCTGGCCTTCCTTGCCGATGGCCAGGCTGAGTTGGTTGTCGGGGACGATGACCGTTGCGGTGCCGGTCTGTTCGTCGATGCGAACTTCTTTCACCTTTGCCGGGCCAAGTGCCTCGCGAACGAAGTCCTGCGGGTCGTGGTTGAACGGCACGATGTCGATCTTCTCGCCGCGCAGTTCGTTGACGACCATGCGGACGCGGGCGCCGCGCGCACCGATGCAGGCACCGGCAGCGTCGACGTTGGAGTCGTTGGACCACACGGCGACCTTGGTGCGATGCCCCGGTTCACGGGCCATGGCTTTGATCTCCACCACACCGTCGTTGATCTCGGGGACCTCAAGCTCGAACAGACGCTTGACCAGGCCGGGGTGAGTCCGGCTGACGACGATCTGCGGGCCCTTGGGGCTGCGGCGCACTTCGACGATGTATGCCTTGAGACGCGAACTGTGCTCGTAGCGCTCGCCCATGGCCTGCTCGGCCTGCGGCAGCAGAGCCTCGACCCGGCCCAGGTTGAGCAGCGTGTACCGGTGGTCCTGCTGCTCGATGATGCCGGTGACGATGTCGCCTTCGCGGCCCGCATACTCGTCGTACTTCAGGTCGCGCTCGACCTCGCGGATGCGCTGCATGATGACCTGCTTGGCCGTCTGGGCAGCGATGCGGCCGAACTCTTTCGGGGTGTCGTCCCATTCACGGATGACCTCGCCGTCTTCGTTGAGCTCTTGGGCGTACACCCACATCTCGCCGGAGTCCGGATCGATGGAGACAACAGCTTCTTCGGCTGCGTTTGGCAGGCGCTTGTACGCGGTGACCAGGGCGTTGGCCAGCGCGTCGAGCAAGGCCTCTTTCGGAACACCCTTCTCACGCTCGATCAGTTCGAGCGCATCCATCAGTTCTGCGTTGAGCTTCATGAGGTCACCTCAGGGTTTTCGTGTTCGGTCGGACGGGCGTGGTGCCCGGGTGTTGCGAGTCGGTGTTGCGGGGACCGAGACGCTAGCGCGCCCGCTTCCGGTTGCGCAGTCAGTAAGCCCGGGTGCGCCGTTTCGAGGGTCTCGGCCGATTCGTCATCGTCGGGGAGCGCTCCGAGGCAGGCCGCGGCCGCCTGGGCATCGGCTGCTTTGGGGTGCAGAGGACGCTGACCCTTCGGGAGGGTGCCTTTCTTGCGGGGCTGGCCCGAGGCGGTTTCGCCGGTGCCGATTTGTTCGCCCCACTTGAAGACCGTGCGAGCCCGATCGATGGAGGCGTACGCAATGACATGATCGCCGGTGCGGTCCGTCAGGGTGATGGCACCTTCGTCGTGTGCATCTGCTGACGTGAGGATGCCCGTGCGCCGTCGTTCGCCAGGGGTGGCAGCCACGGTTTTCACAGAAATCTCGGAGCCGACGAAACGGGCGAAGTGGCTGGGGGTGCGCAGCGGACGTTCCAAACCTGGGCTGGAAACCTCGAGGGTGAACGCCTGCTCGATCGGGTCTGCGGCATCGAGGTGCGCGTCGATCAGCCGGGTAGCGCTGCTGACTCCTTCAAGGTCGATCCGGCCGAACGGCCCCGGAGCGATGTGGGCAAGGTCGACGAGCACTCGGACGACGGAACCGCCGCCAACGGAGTCCAGCTCGACGTCGACCAGCTCGAACCCCGCCTGGGCGAGCATGGGCCCCAGCTCGGCTGCGAGGTGTTGGGCCAGGGTGGCCGGGAGCATGGATGACATGTGAACTCGGCCTTTCTGGTGCTGTTTGCGGATGTCGGTTGCGGATGTCGTGAGATGTGGCCGGAGGACCGGCTGTGAAACCAAAAAAAACGGCTGTGAAACTCGACAGGCGTGGGCAAGAGCCCACGCCTGGTAACTGCTGGAGCCCAACGGATTGGGCCCTGATCTTCAGCGCTGCACACAAGCTTACCCGCGCCGCTGGTGCGACAACTCCGCCTCAGGGGAGTTATCGCACAACGTGCGAACGAGCAGCGTTACGCAGCGCGGCGTGCAGCGGCTTGCCGGCGACGGCGAATGCTGCGGCGCTCTTCGGGCGTGTGACCGCCCCAGACACCATCGAGCTGGCGGGTGCGGATGGCGAACTCGAGGCACGACTGGCGTACCGGGCATTCGCCACACACTGCTTTGGCGGAGGCGATCATCGGGATGGTCTCCGGCCCGCCATCGGGATCCGGGAAGAAGAGGTTGGTGTCGAGCGATGCGCACGCAGCGTTCTTGCGCCACTTGTCGACGTCCCACTTCACGGGGGACGTGGCGTTGAGCACATTCAGCATGGTGACGTTGCTGGGGGTCAAGGTTTCAGACGTTGGTGACACTGGATCTCTACTCCTGGTCATTTTGTGGGTGGCCGACCAGCGGACTGGCCGATTTCATTCTGAGCGCAACCGGTTGTTGCGACGGAACATTCCCGATCGGCAAACTTGCGTTCGCCCCTCGAATAGTTCCGCAGCCGTGTCGGCGTCATCACACCCCTACCCGAATTCTCCGGATGCGAACCATGATGACCGTTGAGCTGTTCCCATGGTCCGCTCATTTCCATGAGAGTCCGATGAAGGCAACCCTGATCGGTGTTCAGCGTGAATTCAGGGAAATCCCCCAACCACGTTGCGCGAATCGGCACATTTGCTCGAAAACAGCGGCTTTGCTTCGGAACACGAGGCGAAATACCACAATGCGTGGTCATTTTGGATGAAAGGTCTTTCCGTGAGCCCGACTTCACCGATACACTGCGTGAGGACCAGATGTTTCTGCAGATGAAACGTGCGGTCCACACGACGGAACCTGATCACGAGACGAGCCTCCCCGATGACACCACCCACCAAGTCACCTGCACTCTCCCGCCGATCCAAGCTGGCACTTGCCGGTTCGATCGTGGCAATCGCTGTCATCGGCGCCGCGCCATCTGCACTCGGCCAGTCAAATCCGTCGGACACACGACCCACCCCTCAGGATACGCGGCCCCCGTACGTCGCAACCATCGCCACGGCACCCACGAACAACCCTGATCCGGCTCGCACCCCGGCTGTCGTGCCCCCAACGGCAAACGTGGCCGGCGTTCAGGTCACCACCGCAGCACCCACCACTGCGGCACCCACCACTGTTGCGGGACCAGCCACCGTCAAGTCGGTCGCAGCCACACCCACCGCTTCAGTTCTCGGCGTCACCGTCGAGGAGCAGGTTGAAGATGTGGCGTTCTCCGGTTCCGAGTCTGGCCGCTACTCCGCTCTCGGCTTGGCCCTCACTGCAGTCGGCGCCTCGCTCATCACGGTCACCCGTCGCCGCAAGCGAGCCTGACCACCACGACCAACCTTTATCCTGCGGGGCTGACGGCGAGCCGGTGAAACCCCTGCGTCTCGCCGGTGTACGCAAGGATCGGCGCAACCGAACCCTCCATCCCCTCCTTGGGCACCAACGCTGATCCGTCGGCAGTGCGAATCGTGACCTCAAGTGGGTCTTCATTCACGAGTGCCTGGCCGAACAGGTCAAGTGAATATGAACCTGAACCACCTGGGCTCATTCCTTCCAACGCGAAGGTCAGCGTGCTGGTCCCGCCGTTCGCAACGGTGAGCCAAAAAGCGTACGCGTTGCGGCCGAGTTCGGGAACGGTGGAAACCGTGATGGGTCTGCCATCGAGCGTTGCAGTGGCCCTGACCAGTGGCAGCGGCGAATACACGCTCACCAGATATCGCAACGACCCAACCGGGTTCAGGGTGCCCGACCCAAGCACATACGGAGGCTCCCCCGTGGCCGGGGCATCGTTGCGGAGTTCCATCGTGACGGCGGTTCTCACTGCTCCGGAGCCGGGATCGACGGTCACGTCGACCGATGTGCGCCGATGCAGGAAGAAGTCGATCTTGCTCTCCGAAGCATTGTTGAGGAAGATCCCGAGCGAGTCGCCGCTCACGGTCGGGACCGCACCAGCAAGCCCGATACGTTCGATGTACCGCTGTTCGGAGTCGGTTCTCATCCACACCTGCAGGTGCCGGTTGCGAGCAGAGGACCCGAGGGCGTCGGCCAACGCCTTTGGGGTCGGAAGGTTCACGCTGGCGAGCTGATTCCACACCCTGAGGGTGACTTCGGACAGGAGATTGAGACGTTCCGGAGTTGCACCGCCCTTAGCCACGTATGCGTCGTGCATGAGGACCCTGGCGGTGTTCTCGCCGGTCAGCGGTGCATCCCAACCGTCCACGTCAAGCGGGCCAAGCACCCCCAGGAGCGCCTGGAGCGCTATTGGATCAATGCTGATGACCCCATCGACACGGCTGGCTCCGGCAGCAGCCGAATCCTCGCCGAAGGCTTGCTCGTACTGCTCGGAGAACACAGCAGCCACCGTGGGGAAGTCGGGTGAGAAGTTCGCGTTGGACCACAACGCAGGGGCACCCATTTTGGCGTAGCGCGCCATGTAATCCTGGGGGGCTGCTGTGTTGGTGCGCCGCTCGACCGGCACGGCATCGGTATACAGGTCGGCGGTGCGGCCGAACCGTGTCAGCGCCAAGGTGCCGTCAACAGCGGTGAGTTCGCCCCAGTTGCCCATCACTCCCCCACTACCACGCAGTTCGGCGGGGTTTGACAGGACCAGCATGTATCGGCGAGGGCCGTCGCTGCCGAACATCGGCGGGATGACCGTGAGGATTTCCCTGACCTGGGCCGATGCCGCTTCGGCCTCGGTGATCTGATCGCCCAGGCGATCGATGCGGCCACGCAGCGGCGACACGATCCACGGAGACTTGGAGCGGTTGAGCGCGTCGCGTGCCGCGACGATGGCGCCGTCGGCTGCGTTGATCTGTGTACCGAGCGCGTTCAGCTTGGCCAGGTCGATGCGACCGCCACTGACGCGCAGCTGTTCCAGGTCTGCTTGCCCAGCGGCGATGGACGCCGTATCGGTGACTGCCGACGCCGTTGCGGTGAGATCGCGTAGGACGGTCACGTGCTGCGAAAGCACAGGGAGAGCACGACCTAGGCGCGCATACTTTCCGTCGAGCTGCGCGCTGGCGGTTCGTAGCGCGGTCGAGGCTGACGTGAACGCGGCGTTCGCCGCAGTGGCATCGCCGGTGCTGGCCGCAGCAAGCCCCACCCGGGCGTCGTCAAGGCCGCGCTCTGCCGATGCCCTCGCGTTGATGAGCGCTACCACCCCGGCAGCACCGGCAACGAATGCCAGCCCGAACAACGCAAACGCCGTACGGCGGGCGATGCGCCGCGCTGGCGAACGCAGCGTGACCCAGGCCGACGCGCACGCGAAGAACAGCGCAGCCGCTGCAAGTGCCGATGGGGCGAGCGCGGTCATTGCGCGTGGCATTCGGAGCGCTGCGACCGACGCGCCGATTCCGACGATGGACCCGATCCAGGCCACGCGTTCCGGGAACAGATAGCTGGCCGCCGCGGCACCGGCTGTGGCCACCGCTGCGGCCAACACCCATTTCTGTGCAGCGCCGGAAATGACATCGAGCGCTGCAAACACCATCGGTACTGCGAGCAGGAGGGCAACGACCAGCCGCACCCGACGCCGCGAGCGGGCGACGGCCGTGGCGAGCAGCGCTGCGAACCCGGCGCGCATCAGCGCGTCGAGCGCGGTGTACCCGGTGGGGTGGGCAGGTGCTGCACTCGCAAGGGCACCTGCCACGACTGCGCCACCGACCAGTACGGCCGTTGGCGTGCGCTGCAACCACGTGAGCCGCGCCGAGCTGAGGATGAGGCCAAGACACGCAGTCAACGCGAAACCGACGCCCCAGGCGAAGACGATGAACGGAATCTCCATGTGGTGGGGTTAGCTGGTCAGCTGTTCAGGGCGAGGGCGTCCGACGGCACGTGGCGTGATTGCCTGACCTAGTCCTGTTTGTCGCCGCGGAACCTGGAGAACAGCGATCGCGGATCGTTCGGGACCTGGACCACCGGACCAGCTGCCGAGAGCGAGGACGTGGACTCAAGCGACGAGTCAGCGGCGGGCAATGCCGCCGACCGTTGCGCAGGGTCGTTTTCCGATGTCCAGCCATCGCCCAGCGGAGCGGTCCAGATGGGGTTGTCGTCTGGGACCCACGCCTCGACGGTCTTGACGGGCTGTGCAGGCTTGACCCGATTGCGCCGTTTCGGTTTCGCTCCATATCCGCCGTATGCACCGTATGCGTACGTACCGGTTCCGTATGCGCTCATGCCAAGCCAGGTGCGCTTGGGTGTGGCGTTGACAACGAACCCGGCCACGTTGCGGTTGGCACGGCGGAGCAGGTCGAGGGCGGCGGCAACTTCACGACGACGTGAGGTGCGCGAGCGCACCACCAGAACGACGCCGTCGACGAACTGGCCGATGACGATGGGGTCGGTGACGGCAAGAACCGGCGGGCCGTCAACCAGCACCGCATCGAAGTGCGGGCGCAACGCACCGAACAGGTCCTTGGCGCGCCACGAGCCGAGCAACTCCGCAGCATTGGGCGGAATCGGGCCTGATGTGAGCACCGTGATGTCGCCCTCGTCGCGCAGCGTCTTGGCAGCAGCGGTGATGCCGACTTCGCCGGCGAGCACGTTGGAGAGACCGATGTCGTTGGTGAGGCCGAAGGTGTGATGCAGCGACGGGCTGCGCAGGTCGCAGTCGACGACCAGCACGCGTAACCCTGACTGCGACATGAGGTGCGCCAAGTTGGTGATGGTGGTGGACTTGCCTTCGCCAGGCTTGGAACTGGTGACCTGGATGACCTTCAGCGGTTCGTCGACGCCCAGGAACGTGATGGACGAGCGTAGCGACCGGTACGCCTCGAGCGCTTCGGACGGCACCAACGGCAAGTTGGAGTTTCGGCCACGGTCGAGCACCTTGTTCAACCATGCAAGCCGGCGGCGGCGTGTACGAGGAATGACCCCGAGCACGGGCGGGTAGCCGTGCTGTGCGAGCTGGGCAGGGCCGTAGACGCGGTCGTCGAGGATCTCACGCAGGAATGCGAGGCCAAGGCCGGCCACCAGACCGGCGAGCAGGCCGGTGGCTGCGCTCCGCAACGGGCGGGGAGAGGTTGGCGAGGTGGGAGCGACCGCTGGGCTGAGAACGGTGGCGCTGCCGGACTTGAGCGCAGCGTCGACGGTGAGCCCGTCGATGCGGCTCTGGTAGCTGTCCTTGGCCTGTTGAGCGGCGTCTCGCTTGGCCCGGTACGACTCCAGGATGGCAGGTGCGGTTTCCGGCACTGCGAACGCAATCTTGTTTGTGTACAGATTGATTTCGGCGTCGTACACATCCGTCTGCTTGCGCAGCTGCGTGGTTGCTGCCTCGATGTCGGCGACCGTTTGGTCTCGGCGGAACTCTTTGTACGAGGCGGCGTAGGTGTTGGCGATCTTGGCTGCGCGCGACGGGCTGACGTCTTGGGCAACGATGCGCAGGATGCCTGCATCGGGGTCGCCGATGGCGGTGACGACAGCTGGGAACCCCAGCTTCTTCGTGGCCTTGTCGAACAGCGCGTCGGATGCCAGGACACGGATCTCGGTGGCGAGAACCTGCTCGGAGTAATAGTTGTTGGTGGCGATGGCGTTGGGGTCGTTGACACCGCTGATGAGCGCATCGGTGACCTTGCCCCGGAGAAGCAGGTCGGTGCTGGCGGTGTACATGGGCGTCGCCCGCAGCGCCAGTCCCAACTGCAGCGCGGTCGCCAGGACAACCGGGACCACGACCCATACCCATCGTCCGCGCAGAATCTGCAACGCAGCTCGTAGATCGAGGGGCGGACGTTCCTCGCCAGTCATCGGAACAGCGTACCCCACACCCACTGTTGCTGACACTCGTGAAAATTGACCGTTGCGGCTCATCGCAAGTCGTTGACCGGTCCACGTCGGCCTCGGTTGAGCCTGCAAATACGGGGAATTCTCCGCCGGCCGGATGCGATTTCGTAAGTACACAGGCTTGCCCCGTGCAGGTGAGTTGCTATTCGCGCTGACGTTTCCCCAGGTCAACGGAGCCACCCCTCAACCCGCGTCCCGTGTTCGGCTCACCAAGGTCACCAAGGTCACCAGCACCGAACCAACGTTGGCCTCTCTGCAACCAACGTTGGGATCCCTGGCAACCAACGTTGTTGAATGCGGGTCTGAACGAGGCGGTTTTCGCAGGGTTGGCCGCTCACGACGCAACGTTGGAGAAAAGCCTCGACCGCGACGACCCTCAGGCAGGGGGAGCAACGAGGTAACTGGCTCCGGTACGCAGGCTGCCGGTTTCACCAACCACCTGACGGGCCGCTGCGAACAGCTTGGGGTAACCGCCGACGAGTGCTTCGGACGGGCTGGTGATGGCCGACTTTGTGCCGATGCCGTACACCGGGGTGACAGTCTCGGGCGTATAGGTGCCGAACAGGCGGTCCCAGACGATGAGCACGGCACCGAAATTGCGGTCGATGTACTGCGGGTTCGAGCCGTGGTGCACTCGGTGGGCCGATGGGGTGACGAACACCGCGTCGAGGATCGTCCGCTTGCGACACGCCGTGGTGTGCTGCAATTGCCCGATCGTGGCTGCCAGCACGTCGAGCGTGACGAACGCCAGCGGGTGAAAGCCGATGAGTGGGACCCACAGGCCGAGCCACGGCTTGTAGAGCGCTTCCATCCACGGGACACGGATGGCCGTGGTGAAACCAATGGTGGTCGGCGAGTGGTGAACCATGTGCGAAGCCCACAGCAGTCGCACCGAATGCTCGGCCCGATGTTCCCAGTAGTAGATGGCGTCACGGAGCAGGAACACGCCCAGCCACACCAGCGGGTTGGCGACGTTGAGGGTGGTCATGCGGTGGTTCTCGTAGATCCACAGCGACAACGACAGCATCACCAGTTTGCCGAATGCGGTCTTGACCAGCAGGAACGAGCCGGCTGACACCACAGACGTGGTGGTTGACGTGAGGTCGACGTTGCGCCGCTTCCACATCTGGCGCGCCGTTTCCACGCTGAACGCAGCGATCAGGGTGACGGCGAAGACCAGCATGGCGTGTGTGCGGTACCACTGCAGCGCCCCGGAGGCGAGTTCGGGAATCAGGTCCGATGAACTGCGGGAGTTGACTCCGGCAGAGGCACGGCTGGTGGCCGAGAAGCTGAGGTGTGGCGAACGGCTGATGATCACGCTGGACATGGGTCAAGCGTGCAGGTTGGGCCTGCGGCGCCACTACCCGGCAAACCCCCCAAAGCCCGCTGGGGTTTCCCGCAAAACCCGCGTGTGCGGTGAGTGGGAGGCCAGCGTTGGGAGGCCAGCGCAAGAGAGCTAGGGGCAGCGGACGTCGGCACCGGTCTGAGGTGAGCGCGGCTCGGCGGGCGTGGCCGGAGTTCCAAGTCCCTTCCAGTTCTCGGTTCCGAAGTTCTGCGTGGCGTAGCTGGTGCCGTTCGCCCCGCATACCACCCCGGCGCCCATCGCGGTGACTTCCGGGGACAGGATGTTGTTGCGGTGACCGGTTGAGCGCATCCACCCTTCGTGGAGCTGTGCCGACCCCATGGTGGCGCCGCCGATGGAGTAGATGTTCTCCCAGCAGCACATCTGCGGGACGGGGAACGCCGACTCCGAGCCCTTCGGCCGGTGGGTGAAGCGGCCGCTGGCTGCCATCGTCTCGGACCAGTTGCGGGCCAGCGAAGCGAGGCCAGGGTCCCAGCGGAGGGGAGCCAGGCCGCGGACCACTCGTTCGGCGTTGACCCGTTCCAGGAGTTGCTGTGACATGGCAGCTTCGGCTGCAGTGCGCTGTTGGGCAAGCGACGACGTGCCATCGACCGGAGCCGGAGCTGAAGTTGGGGCTGGGGCTGGGGCTGGGGCTGGGGCTGGGGCTGGGGCTGGAGTTTGGACGACCACGGTGGTTCGGACCCCCCGGCGTTGGGTCCGCTTCTTCTGCGCTGCGGAACCCGGGGAGGCGAATCCGACGAGCAGAGCAAGCGCAGCGGATGTTGCCACCATGCCTGTCGACGCCGTTCGGGATTGGGTATGAAAACGCATGCAGGGCATCTTCTGAGACGGCGCATTGTGAACGCAAGCACGGGAGGGTACGGGATGCCCCGAGGGGGAACGGCGCTGCCTGTAGTGTTCCGGTTCTGTTCCCGGACCGCGACACGATCGCGACACAGTGGCCAGTTCGTTCAACTCCCACGCTCGGTGAACGGCGATCACTGAATCGGAGTTCACCGTGGAAACGATTGCGGCGGGGTGTTGGACAGCTCCATGAGCTGTTCCTTGGTTGCGCCAGCCGGCGGATAGATGGTTTCGGTGTTGATCCGGCGTTTCACCGCCTTTGCCTGGTCACCGATCATGACCACGTCCCGGTCCCAGCCGTTTGTGAGTACGGCGCCCGACCGGCCGAGGTCGAGACACGTGACGTACCGAAGTTGTTCGTACTCGATGGTGTCCTGGCCGAGCAGGTCGAGCGCAGCATTCGCTCCGGCGAACCGGCCCAACTGGAGGGCATGTTGACACGACTGGAGCGTCGTGTGGCCGTCGCCGGTTGCGGCTGCGACTGCGTCGCCCGTGACGAACACCGCAGGAGCCCGTGGTGCCCGAAGTGAACGATCCACCACGAGCCGACCGAGCGTGTCACGGTCCCCGGGGATGGCATCCACGAAGGATGCAGCGCGCAGCCCGGTAGCCAGTACCACTGCGTCGCACTGCAGCATGGAGCCATCGGCGAAGGTGACGGACTGGTCGGTGAGCTCGGTGATGGACACGCCGAGCCTGGTTTCGACCCGGGCATCGGCCAAGGCGGTTGCAATAGCCGTCTGCGGGTTGGGGCCGAGTTCTACGCCCAACGTGGCTGCTCTATCCACGAGGACGATACGCATCTCTTCGGCGAGGTTCGCACTCGTCGTGGATAGATGTGCAGCCACGCGGTTGCGCAACTCCAACGCAAGCTCGATCCCGGTGAAACCGGCTCCGACCACCACGATGCACAGGGGACGGGAGTCATCAGCAAGTGCCGCCAGATGTGCGTCGAACACGATGGCATCATGTTGGGTGTCGATGGAGAACGCTTCCTCGGCTCCGGCGACGGGCGGGCGGGCCATCACGCTGCCGGTGGCGACGATCAGGCGATCGAACCGCTGCGGTTGCTGGCTCTGCAAGCGCAAGGAGCGCGCTTCCAGGTCGACACCCACCGCCACGTCCACCACGAAGGTGACCTCGAGCGCTTCGAGCAGCGGCTGGAGGTCGACACCAAGTTCCGCAGGGTTCGCCTCGTAGAACCGGGGTCTCATCTGCAGCACCGGGCCAGTCGACACGAGCGTGATGTCGAGGTGTTCGCCACCGACGCGGCGCGCTGCGGCTGCAGCCCAGAACCCGGCGAAGCCTCCCCCGACGATGACAATGCGCGGTCGAATATCACCGGCAGCGCCATCGTCAGCCGCTGGGGCAGAGCCTGCCGAGGAGCCTGCGGAGGAAGGATCGAAGGGAAGGTCTGGCACGGGTTGAACATATCCAAGCGCTCGGCTGAATTCGCGTCGCTGGCCCAGGCCCGCCATCGTCGTGTAACTCATCGTCGTGTCAGTCATCGTGGCGCCAGTTCTCGCGAGCAACTCGGCGTCCACATACGCACAACCCACATACGCGCAAGGCAAGTTGCGTCTCTAGAAGAAAGGTTGATGGAGTCGGTGCCGAAGCGTCAGGGATCTTTTGAATTTCTCCGAAGCGTCTCATCGAGCGTGGTCGTTGCGAGCAGGCCTGTGCAGAGTCGGGTCATGGCACCGACCGGTACCGAACGGTCAACAGCCAGGTGGGCCAGCCACCACGTTCCGATGGCCACCAGCGACCCGCGGATGGCCTCGGCGATGGGCTCCACCTCGGCCTCGGGAAGGTGTGGCAGGAAGGCCCTGACCATCGTGATGTCGTTGCGCAGTTGCATCGACTCGACACGTTCTACCGAAGCTTGCACCTGCGGGTCGGAGGAGGTCGCGCTCGTCAGCATCCGCCACTGATCCGGTCGCTCACCGAGCACGCCGAACCAGGCGTCGATGATTCCCCGTACCCGTTCGGCCACACCTCCGCCCGCATCGGAAAACGAGCGCATCGCAGCTGTTGCGAGTTCGTCGGCGAAGCGTTCCAGCATCGTGCAGTACAACTCGCTCTTGGATCCGTAGGTCCGATAGATGGCCGGCTTGCTGACGCCCGATGCTGCGGCGATCGCGTCTATCCGGGCAGCGTCGAAGCCGTGCTCGCTGAACTCGGACGCGCAGGCGCGCGCCACCCGCTCGTCGAGTTCAGCGCTGGGAAACGTGGGCGGACGACCTGCCATCCAAAGAGTCTCTCGCGCTTTCGGGCATTGCAACCTGATATCGTACCGTCAAGTACACAATCAGTCTGATTGCAAGAGATCCGGAGAAGATGTGAACGCCGAACGACGCAGTGACCGAGTCCTCAACGCAGCAACGATGGCGTACGCTGCCGCGTTCGTGCTCCACAACGCAGACCATGCCCGACGCGGCGTCGATGCGTCGCCTCAGCCAGTGGTGTGGGCCGGAACGGTCGTCGCGATGCTCACCGCTGTCATCGTCACACTCGTCTTCACGGGTCATCCAAGTGCGCCCCGCGCTGCAGCGGCCGGTGGGGCTGCGATCACAGCCGGGGTCTCGTTCGCGCACCTCGCGCCCGTCACCAGTGTGGTGACCGATCCGTTGACAGCGCAAGATGTCAGCGTGCTCAGCTGGATCGCAGTCCTGGCCGAGATTGCAACTGCGTTGATGCTTGCCATCGCCGGTTGGCGAGCAATGCAGCAATACCGGCATGAACACCTGCATGAACACCTGCACGAACACCGGATGTCCAACCAGGGATTGACCTGACACTGGACCCGGCCGCCGACCACTCGTTCCAACGAGTTCGAGGCTCTACCGGTCATGTCCCGCTCAGCCCCACAGACGCCGAACTCAGGCCCCACGCGCAACTCGGGCCCCACAGACGCGCAACTTGCCTGTTTTGGTCGAAAATTTCGCCTGTTTTGGCCACGTTGCGCGTATCAGCCCGGCAAGTTGCGCGTAAGAGCTGGAAGGTTGTGCGAATCTGCCCGGCAACAAGGAAGGTTGCTGGAGTCGGTGCCGACCTGCGCAGCGGTACCAAAACGAGCCAGTGGGTGCTGCGATGACCCGGTCCCAAAAGGAATCAATGAAACGTATCAAGTTCAAGGACCGAATGGCCTGCGAGTCAGGCGAGTCCAGGTCGGGCTAGGGCAACGGGGGCGCGCCTGTCCGGGCAACGGGTCGACGTGGTGCACCTGGTAGGCGGTGGTTCGCAGATCGAGTTGTTGTGCCAGCTCAGGGCGAACGCATGCAATGTGCCGGTGCTGGCGGCCCGGCCGAGGCAACCGCCATCGGCGACGTGCTGGGTTCAGGCGCGGGCGGCGGGGTTATCCGTGGCGATCCCGAAACCCTACGCGCGCTTGTCAGTTCGAACCCAGCCGGTTCGCACGTATCCACCGCATCTGGGGGGCTGACGCGGGTCCGATTCGCTGGGCTGGCCGGGTCACTTTTCGGCTGCGATCTCGGCTGACGACACCGCTTCCATCTGGGCCGCTGCGGCCTGTTCGGCCGGCGATCCTGCCCGCAGATCCGCAATGACACCCGCAATGTCTTCGGTGCTGCGGTTCTGCGACAGCTTTGCCTTTCCTTCGATAGCCGTGATGACGATCTCAATTCCGACGATGGCTCGTACCATCGCGTCGATGTAGTCAGCCGGTGCGTCGTGGGTGGACCACGCCTGGCCGGTGACCGGGTTCGCTTCGCGGCCAATGACGTGGTTCGCCTCGTGCCGAGTGGTGAGCCGGTCGACCAGCGACCGGGTCCACAGCGGGTCGTCGTGGATGACCAGCGACCCGCGGACGTGCACGCTGACATAGTTCCACGTTGGCACCACCTTGCCGGACTCGCGTTTCGTGGCATAGGCCGACGGGCTGACGTATGCATCGGACTCTGCGAACAGCACCAGCGCTTCGGACCCCGGGAGCGAGTCGACCCACTGCCGGTTGGCCCGGGCCAGGTGACCGTGCAGCGACCCGAGCCCGCCAGGATTGCCTGTCCCGCCAGTACCTCCTGGCCCCGAACCGGCGCGGTCAGGGGCGACGAACAGCAGCGGGAGGGTCGATGCCATCATGCCCGCTGGTGCCAGCGTGACCAACTGTGCAACGCCGGCGCGTTGCAGCACGGTGACTGCCGCATCATTGGTCATCGCGAAGTGTTTGGGAAGGTACATATCAACAGCTTGATTCAATTCGGGTGGGCAAGAGTGTGCACAAGATCGGTCTGGAACCGATTTCGCACTCGCTGGTTGACAGTTCAACCCTGCCCGACACACCAGCGCCCCTACAACCCTTTCCCGCTAGGTTCGGCCAAGTGGATACGACCGCCCAAGCCCTGACGATCGGCGACTTCGAACGGACCACGTTCTCCCACGCGGGTAAGGCTCGTGACGTGTTCCGCCTCGGGCACGGACCTGCAGTTGTCGTCGTGGCCGAAATGCCCGGCATCACGCCCAAGGTGCTGAGCTTCGCCGGGTACGTGGCCGCCATCGGATGCACGGCCGTCGTGCCACACCTCTTCGGCACCCCTGGCCAGCACCCGGGAAACAACAGGTTGTCAACCGCCGCGCACGTCAGCTCGGCCTTCCTCCCCGCATGCATCAGCCGCGAGTTCACCGTGTGGGCGACCAACCGCACCTCCCCCGTCATCGATTGGCTGCGGGCGCTCGCCGCGCAGGAGCACCAGCGATGTGGAGGCCTCGGCGTCGGTGCCGTCGGCATGTGCTTCACCGGTGGGTTCGCGTTGGCCATGGCAACCAACAACGTGGTTCTCGCCCCTGTGGTGTCGCAACCGTCGCTGCCGTTGCCCATCACCGCAGCACAACGCAGGAGCATCGACTGCTCACCCGAAGACCTCGCAATCGTCAAACATCGATGTGCGGTGGAAGGCCTGCAGGTACTGGGTCTTCGCTTCAAGAATGATCGCTTTGTCCCCGCCGATCGCTTCAATTTCCTCCGAGAGCAGCTCGGAGACGCGTTCATCGCCATCGAGCTGGACGACGCAGCCGCCAACCCAGAGGCGTTGATGCGCAACCCGCACTCCGTTCTCACCGAGCACCTCGTCGACGAACCCGGCACCCCGACCCGCATCGCGCTGGACGAAGTGCTCGACCTGTTCCGTCGCAAGCTCCTCTGACTTGGGTCAGTGCTCGTTCACGTGGTCGCCTGGTATCCAGCGACTGAGGGCACTATCTCCGGAGCCAGCACAACGAAAACTCTTGTATCTGATTGGTCCGTCGCACCTCTACATGGTATGCAGCGACTCGCTGCAGGCGCATCCACACGTTCAAGGAGCACCAATGCCCCCATCTCAATTACTCCCCGAGCCGGCTACTGAGTTTCCTTTAGTCGCAGAGTTTCCGGCCGAAACGTTCCCTCCGCTGAGAGACCGACCGACCGTCGAAGTCCCAGACGGACTGACCGATCGCAGAGATGTAGAAGTCAAACTCCACAAACCAACTCTGAGCGCAAGCGATGGAGAGAAAGTCTTGGCGGCGGTCTACAACGATGCCGCCGTGAAAAAGCTTCTCGGTGATTCATTCACCGTCATCGGTATTCGGAAGTCACCTACCAAAGTTGGAACCGAAACCGTTGCACTCTTCTACTCCTACGATAACCAGTGGGCGGTGGAAGCGGAATTGGTAGGCAAAAAGGTCATCGCCCAACCAATGCGGTATCAGCCCTGCATCACCGAAAAGGAGTTCAGCCGGGCGGTCGAAATTGCTCGAAGTGGGCTTTCCTTCAACCTCGACGGCCTCGAAGGTGGCGTGATCGCAATCGAACGCGCCGAACCCGACGACCCCTACGCCGGGCGCCGCCTTGCCGATGTGCGCTTCTTCGTCCCGGACGAGCGCCTCGCCCGCTACTTCGCCATTGTCGACCTCGCCACTGACAATGTGCTCGATGCAGGAAGTGTGGCAGATCATCATGGCTGAGTCCGGAACAATCTCGTGGCCGCAGGCCAACCCTGTGTGGACATTCCGCTACACACTCAACGACAGCAGCGAACCCGAAGGCCTCGCGATCCACGACGTGCGCTACAAGAACCGAAAGGTTCTGTACAAGGCCAGCCTGCCTTCGCTCCGCGTGCAGTACAACGGGAATTGCGGGCCATACAAGGATGCACTTACCTACGGCAACGCAACAGTTCAAAACAATGGGCGTCGGGTTGCTGTCTACGACGTGGACATTTTCGGGATTCGCTACCTTGCGATAGAGAGTTATCACACGATCGGTTCATACCGGCTTCGTCAGCGCTGGACTTTCATGCCCGATGGTCGCGTCTATCCGAGGCTGTTTAGCGCCGGCCTTCAGTGCAATGACGATCACCGTCATCATGCGTACTGGCGCTTTGATTTCGACATCAACGACGCAGGGACCGATTCCGTCTATGAATTCAACACCACGACTCCCGATATTGGTTTCGGCCCGGGTTGGCACAAGAAGCGAACGGAAATTTCTCGCGTCAAAAATCCTGCCACCAACCGCACCTGGGCTGTCATGGATGAACGGGCCGCCAATGGATACTTCCTGTCTCCCGGGCCAACGGATGGCACCGCCGACGCATTCTCGACTCGAGACCTCTGGATCACGAGGTACCGAGGTGCTGAGGACAAACACGGCAACCAAGGAACGAGCTACGACGACGGACTGAACGCGTATCTCAACTTCGAGAATATCGAGTCTTCAGATGTTGTGCTTTGGTACTGCGGTCACCTGTCCCATCACGCCCACGATGGCGCCGACGAATGGCACGCAACGGGTCCGTTGCTTTCGCCGTTCCGCTGGTAGGTCGGCGTCGGTTTAGGCGAGAGCGCGCTCAGTCACTCGAAACAGTTGACGTCGCACTCTCGCTAAACCCGGACTCCTCGACACAATTTCAGGCGTTGGTGGGTTCTGAAACGGCACCGACCTTGCGGGTCTCGAACCGATCATGTTCAGCGCAGGTTGTTCCAGGTGCGGTGCAATGGCGTCAGGCCTGTCATGAGACGGAGCACCCGTTCGGAGGTATCGGTAATGCGATAGTCGTCTGGCATATTGGGCCGCCAGCCGGACTCCCATTGCGACACCACCAGCGCAACCGCCGCCAGCACGGACGCCGGATCAGACCCGGCCAACACCGTGACCCCGGAATCAAGTGCCTCGGGTCGTTCGATCGCCTCGCGAGGCGTCACCGCCGGGAACCCAAGGATGGAGGACTCTTCGCTGATGGTTCCGGAGTCCGAGATCACGCACCGGGCATGCAACTGCAACGCGTTGTAGTCGAAGAACCCGAACGGCTTCGAGAACGTCACACCAGCCGGCAGATCGGCACCCAATGCGTCAAGCCGCTTGCGTGTGCGTGGATGCGTGGAAACCAGCACCGGCATGGCATACGCAGCAACAAGGCCACGCAGCATCTGCACGAACCGGTCGAGATGCGCCGGGTCGTCAACGTTCTCCTGCCGGTGCACGCTGACCAGGAAATACCCACCTGCAGTCAGCCCTTCGGCAGCCAACACACCAGACGAATCGATGCCTGCCCGGTAACGCAGCAGTACCTCGTGCATCGGCGACCCGGTGACGTACACGGTGCGCGGATGGCGCCCCTCGGCCAGCAGGTTGCGCCGAGCGTGCTCGGTGTAGGCCAGGTTGATGTCGCTCACATGGTCGACCAGACGCCGGTTGGTCTCTTCAGGCACATTCAGGTCCCAGCACCGATTGCCCGCCTCCATATGAAACACCGGCACACCCATCCGCCGGCCGATGACCGCAGCGATGCAGCTGTTGGTATCGCCCAGCACCAGCATGGCATCGGGCCGGATCTCGTTGATGGCCGTCTCGGTATACGCCAACACATCGCCCATGAACCGGCCCACCGACGACGTCTCGCACGGCAACACCCGCACCGGGGGCCGCAGCCCAAGCTCTTCGAAGAACACCTGGTTCAGCTCGAAGTCGTAGTTCTGCCCGGTATGCACCAGATGATGATCTGTGTGCGTATCAAGCTGGCCGATGACGCAAGCGAGCCGAATGATTTCGGGACGAGTACCGACAACGGTCATCACCCGCATGTCATGCACCCGCCACAGGCTGTTGGGCAACACCAAGACCATCTGCCCGGCCGGGGGCTTCAACCATGCGCGCATAGGTGTCCGGCGCAGACGGGTCGAAGATCTCGTTGGTCCAGAACGCCGTAATCAGCTCTGTGCTGCCGACGTTGGTGATGTTGTGCGTATGCAAAGTTGGCATATCGATAGGGGCAGGCTGGTCACCGGTCACGGTGAAGGTCACAACCGTATCGGTGAACAGCCGCCGCAGCTTGATCTCCGCCGTACCCGACAGCACCAGGAACCGTTCGAACTTGCGCCGGTGGTAATGGTTGCCACGCGTGATACCAGGATGCGTCCACGACACGAAACTCTGCCCGCCGGACCCCGCCTTCATCGTCTCGATGAGATGCCCACGGTTGTCGGCCTTCACCTCGAGCGCCAACGGGTACCCGTGCGGGAACATGCACATCCGCAACGTGTTGAACATCGCCACTTCGAACGGGTCCGTCAACGGAGGCAGCACGCCGCTGCTGTATGCGCGCATTTGATTGGTCAACAACTCGGCCACAGCGCTGATACGCACCGACGCACCGAACGCACGTGCCTGGCTGGTGGTACCGACAGGTGTGTCCTGCAACGCAAAGTGAACAATCGTGTCGGCCAGCTCGGCAACATGGATCAGTTCGACCTCACGATCGTTCGACACAATCGGCTGCTCCCCCGCCGCAACGCGATGCGCGAACGTGGCCACGAACGAGTTGTAGTCAGGCCGGCCACCCTCGCCGAACACACCCGGCACCACCAGATCGACGAACCGAATCCCCAGTTCCGAACACGTTGCTGCCAACGCCGCCCCAGCATGGGCCTTGGCGTTGCCGTAGACGCTGCCCTGCTCGGCCTGCGTGGAGTTGACATACACAACGCTGAGCCACCCAGCAGTCGACCGCAGCAATTCATTCGCCCGAGCAGCAGCATCGAGGTTGCCCACCTCGATCGCAACATCAGCCGCACGATTGACCCCGGCGCAATGGATGAGCACCTTAGGGCGGTCGTCCTCGTCGGCCATTGCCCACGTGTCGTGACGCTGCAGCCCCATGACCGCGTGACCGAGCGTGGCGAAGGCGCACATCACATGCCAGCCCACGAACCCGCCAGCGCCCGTGACGACTGCGACTGGCAGCCGAACTGCATCCGGCACCGCCGCCACACCCGGTCCAGCCGAAGCTGCCGAAGCTGCCGGGATGGTGGCTGCGATGGTTGCTGCTGCCCCCAGGCGTGGCGAGCGTGGCGGGCGTGGCGGACGTGCCGAGCCGGTCGCCGTCGACGGCACCTCGGCGGTCTGCGGTTGTGGGGCGGTTGAGGTCATGGCAGCAGTGTCCGAAAGGGTGAGTGATTGTTCGTGCGAAGCAGAGGGCCGTTGCCCCGCGCCCATCTTGCCAGGCAGGTGAGCCCGCCTGGGTTGACCGGTCTGTCAGCGGTCAGGGAGATCTGGTGGGTGCCTCTTGGTCGTGGTGATGATGGTGATGCTTCAGGCAATAGTTCTTGTAGTTGCACAAGTCAGAGCAACCACCCGCGTCGAACTCGACCACATGATGAACCTCACACCGCTGCGCCGGCACATCGCACCCCTCGGCATCACACCGCGGCTGCAACACAGCCAATGCCAGCCGTTGCAATGGTGAAGCCAACCGACGATTCCTGCCGAACACCATCTTCGCCGGGTCCGTGCCATCTCGTATGGCCGCATACAGCTGCGACCTGGGCAACAACTCGGGTAACACCGACGGATCCAACGCCGTGTCGGGCAACAACGTGGTCCGCAATGTCTCAGCATCGACCGTCACGATCACGGCAGGCATCGACGGCGACCAACCCGAACCACTCCCGGTTGGGTGGGACCAGCGGACACTGCCCGCTTCGTCAGTATCGGCATACCCGTTGGCATCGGAAGCTCTCATCGTCGATGCTGGCCCCGATGCTGGCCCCGGTGCGGGTGCCGCCGCCGGTCCGCCCAGGCCACGGTAACCCCGCACCAACGCAACCAACGCATCAGCCAAACGGCGATCACGCGGTTCGCCCTCATGCCCGCCAGCTGTGCGAGCCCGTTCAGGATGGTCACGACGCCATGCCGCATCACACAAATGATCCAGGACGCCACGCACCTCGGCACCCTCCAGCGGTGGCAACACGGCAGTGATCCGCATGCACCCATCAGGACCCTCGCCGAACCGCACCGACCGCGCCGCACGCTGACGCTGCGCACGGTCACGCCCACCAGCCTCGACCTTGAACCGCTGCACCACCCGAGCAAACTCGTCATCAGACTGCCCAGCCGCCACATCCAACAACTCGGCCGCATCCTCCGGCCCAAGACCCGCAACCGCACCAACCTGCCCGGCCGACACCTCACCAGCAGCCAAACGCTCCCCCACGCCCGGCACACCGGCAACTGTCTCGGCAACGCGAACCGCCTCGCGCGCAGCCCGTTGGGACATGCCCGTACTCCGGGACAACGCCGCAGCCGAATCCCGGTTCAACCCGGCCCGACACACCAACGCGGCACGCACCGCAGCAATCGAACGCTCGACCCGCTCCAACGCCGCCAGCCCAGCTCGAGCCTGATCTGCGGACCAACCCGACACGGCCCCAACCAGGAACGGCGCCGCTGACCACGATGCCAACACGCCGTCGACCACGCCCGCATCGGCACGGGTCGAAACAGCACCGGACGAAACAGCGCCAGTCGAAACAGCGCCAGTCGAAACAGCAGCAGCCACACGGCCCGCAGACGAAACGGACGATGAACCCGCCCGTGGACCCAACAGACCATCAAGCGCGTCAAGCAACGCCGCCTGAGCCCCGTATGCAATCGCCGAAACGTCCACAAACCCACTCTACACAAACATATGTTCGATCGTCAAGGAGAAACCAGAAAGATTCTCGAAACACGACTTCAATATGTGCACAGAGCATTTACTCAGATGAACCTGCGAGTCTCCGCATCGGCTCGGTCACCCACATCGCTCCCAGCCGGCAGCCCAATTGCTGCTGTGACGACAGCAACCGGCCACCCGAGAAACAATGCGACCAACCCGAACGGCCCCCACGTCCCGCAAAAGTCGGCTGCACATCCGTCCTGTGGATCGAACTTCGTTGACAGCAGCAACAGCACAAGCACCAACGCGCTCCACACACAGAGACCGAATCCGAACCCGCCGAGATGGCGAAGGCCACGCGAGTGTCGATTGGCTCGGCCAATGAACCAGAGGACAACGCCTAAAAGGAAGACAGCAACAAGCGGCACGGCCAGCACCATGACGCCAATCCTCGCAGTTCGTTGGACACGTACATACCCGGTTTCCCGATCGGACTGACACTGAAGGCGAAGTACGGTGCAAGAGCCCATGGTGCACTGCGAGCTGGACAACGACAGAACCGACTGGGTCATTTGGGCCGACAGGACCCACGGTCCCACCCCACGGCAGTGACAACAGCACGCGAGAGGATGGCTGCGACCACCTGGTGGCAGTCACTCCGCCGGCGAAACTGGTTGCGTTGACACGCACGGGAGCGGTGGCCAAGACCATCGAACTGCATGACTGCAAGGGTGCCCATGGGGTGGCGGTCGCAGACCAGGAACGGATTGCGCTCGTGGCATGCGAACAGAACGGAACTGTCGCTGTGGTCGACCTGACCACGGCGAAGCAGGTACGCGTGCTGAAGGTCGGAGCCGGACCTGACGTTCTCGCGTTCGACCCCGGGCTGCACCGCGCCTACGTCGCTGCCGAGGACGGGCCGACAATCGTGATCGATGTTCGACCTGGCGGCGCAACAGTGATCGGTGGGGTATCGGTCGGGCCAAACGCACACACGGTCGCCGTCGACCCAACCACCCACCTGCTGTACTTCGCCCTGCACGACGTCAACGGTCATGCGGTGATCCGCGTGATGCGCCCTCACGATGTACCCGCAGCCCGCTGAAGGAAGGGGGGACGAACTCGTGCGCCTGGTCGCTCGTGGCGCTACCGAACGAACGAACCTGTTTACCGGTTGTTGACCACTGGTTCGCAACATCTCCACATGAGACAAGCGGAGATGGACCCACCACGCTCACCGCCAGCGAGCGATGAAGATTCGCCAGCAAACGATGCGACGCAACAAATCAGCGACGCGCTCCGGGCGTTCCGTTCCGGTGACCCGAGCGGCCTCGAGACCATCATGACGGTGTGCAGCGGTCGAATGCGAAGTACCGCAATGCGATACCTGACGTCACGCGCCGATGTTGACGATGCGCTGCAGGAGGCATGGATCGCGCTCGCCCGCAAAGCCGACACCATCGAAGATCCGCGCGCCGTTGGATCGTGGCTGAGCATCACCGCCGGGCGCGCTGCCCTGGCGATCGCGAAGCGCCAGCGACGAACGGTCGACGGCGATTCGCGGACTGCGGCGGCGCTGTTCGTCACCGAGGACGAGGACGTGGTGCAACGCTGCGAGCGGCGCGACGCAGTCCGCTGTGCTGTCGCCAGGCTTGCACGGGACGAACAGCAGTTGGCGTGGATGCTCTTCGACGAGAACCTGAGCTACGAGCAGGTGTCCACCCGTTCAGGACGCCCGGTCGGCAGCCTCGGCCCGACACGGTCGAGAATTCTTCGTAAGTTGCGTCGTGACCCGGGAATCGCAGATCATGCGCAGTACACGATGACCCAACGACACGTCGTGCCTGCCTGAGTGAGGTCCGCCATGATGACATCTCGCGCTGCTGCCGCACCGACCATTGCGGTCTCGATGCCTGGCGGGCCTGAACCGTCGGCGAAGCCGGCATGGTTCCCCAGCCGTGACCCCAGCCGTGACCCCGGCCGTGACCCCGGCCGTGACTCCAGCCATGACCCCAGCCGTGAGCGTGCCGCCTTCACCATCACCAGCCACAACGGGTCAGCACGCAAACGCCGGGACGAAGGGCGGATGGATGCGTTCAAACGGGCCTACGACCAGGGATACCGGCGGTTCCAGATCGATGTGGTGCCGATTCAGGGAGAACTCGTCTCGATGCACTCGATCTTCGGACGGAAGCGGCGTCTCAGCAACATGGACATCGAGACGTTTCGCACCCGCTACCCGGGCGTTCCCACGCTGAACGAGGTGTTGTCACACGAGGACCTTGGCACCTGCCATTGGAACATCGAGGCGAAGTCCATCAAGGCCCTTGCTGGGTTGCGATCGTCGCTTCGGCCCGGCGACGGCCGAGAGGTCGATCCCGGCAAGATCATGTTGACCTCCCAATTCCGCCCCCGGTTGCTGCACGAGGTTGCACGCGACTTTCCGCAGGCATCGTTCGCTGCCCCGCTGCTGCACGGCGGCTCGTTGGGTATCCGGTTCCTCGGAGCTCGCCGAGCGGCTCTTCCGAATGGCCGTCCGTATGACTGCGAGCAGATCTGGCACCCGATCCTCAGGAAGTCGCCTTCCGATCGCCCCGTGCGGCAGGGATGGACCGTCCGTCGATACGGGGGCATCGACCGCATGGTGGTCACTGGTGCCCACGCGATTGTGAACTCGGACCAACTCGTGGTCCGTGGTGCTGTGCGTCAGCGCCCGCCGCGCATCGAGCCACGCACACAACTCAGCGCCCTGGCCCTTGGAGGCGGAGGATGGCGGGGAGCATTCGGTGGCATCGGCACGGTGATGTACCTGCAGGAGAAGGGCCAGTGGGACACCATCACCGATGTTGTCGGCATCAGCGGCGGATCGTTCGCTGTTGCGGCGTTGTCCCAAGAGCGCGAGCCGGTGGATCAAACACTCCAAACACTCCTGAACGGAGTGGAGGATGCCGCACGCCGGGTTCGGACCTTTGTCGCGTCAGCCATTGTGGCACTTGGAGCCATGATCACCCTCGGCGTCGTCGTACTGGACACGCGTCCCAGCACGTGGGCACCTCCCTGGATGTGGATGTTTGCGCCGTTGGTGTTCTCCGTCGTCGCGCGGTGCATCGTCACCCTGCGGTGGCGGGCAATCCTGCGAACGGTCTTCGGCAAACAACGACTACCCACGAAAACGCTCACGGGAAAGCGTCGCTATGCAATTGGTGCAACGGGTTTGCACGATGGAGATCTCTACGCGTTCACAACCGATTTCGCCGGCGATGCGCAAGCGTGGCGCGATGCGCAGACCTCACCCGACAGCAATCGGGTTGCGGTGCCGATCGGTGACGCAAGTCTGGTGCGCGCCGTCGGCCGGGCGACCTCGTTACCGGGCCTGGGTCAGCTCGGGATCGGCCAGCTCTGGCTTCCGCACGCCGACCACGACCCTGCGAACCGATGCCTTGACTGTCGCTTCGTCCCGGACCGTCTCGTCGACGGCGGTATCTCTGGCATCTTCGGCCGCGGGCTCATGAAGCGGAACGAGCCCACATCCAACGGTCATCGGGCGAACGTGCTTGTGGTCGACGCCGGCCGCCGGTTGGTCTCCAACGGGGGTACATCGGCACGAAACACCGCAACACGGCTGGTGGAGCGGTTGAGCATCGCAGTACTGCTTGCCCGGTGGTTGGCGGTGGCCATCGATGTCGGCTATCGCAACGAGTTGGAGAACGTGCGCGACGGAAGCGTCGCCGATGGGAACCGGTACTGGCTCGTGCGGCTGGCCGAAGAGGAGGCCATCGCGGCCGGCCGTCCACAACCCGAGGACCAGCGACGTGCCGAAAGCTTCGAGAAGCTCTATGCCTTGCGTGATCGGGTACACAAGTTCTCGCTGATGGGGGCGAACCGAACGAATGCGAATCGGACGATCGCGGCTGCCATTGCGGCGTGCGCGCTGGAATTCGAAGAAGATCCGAGCATCGAGGCCCTGCTGCAGACGATCGACAGAAAGTTGGACCGCGGCAACGGGCTGGTCGATGCCTGGAACCAGCTTCCGCTGCTATAGAACCAGTGCCGCTGCTACAGAAGATCGCGCAGTTGCGGCCAGGAAAGATGCGGCACGCCGAACCGGGCGACGAGATTCGCCGCGACACGCATGTGGTCGCGTGCAGCGTCGGTGTCACCCATGACCGACGCCAAACACGCAAGCCCAGCATCGACAGGCCCGTGGGTGCTGAGCCCGTTCCACGTCATCTGGCCGCTGTACGGCAGCAACCGCGGGTACAGGGCACGGGCTGCGTCACCATCGTCGAGCGCAAGAATGGTGCGGCACGTGAGCGCGGCGACCGCAGTCCAGGTGAAGTCCTCGACGAAGGCGAAGTGATGCTCGGCGAGATGGTCAAGCTCTTGGCGCATCACCACACGGTCGTTGCGTGCGTGTGCCGTCAGGGCGGCCACGGCGTGCCACGTGATGAAGTCCGGAGAGAGTCGCAGCAACGCGGTCACGTGCGGCTGTAGTTCCTGGAGCCTGCCCTGCGCCTCGCGGACGGGCAGGAGCAGCGCCAGGTAAATGCTGATGGCCCATGAACTGGAGTACACCCGAAGGTTGGTGACCAGCACCTCTTCCGTGCTGCGCTCGGCCTGTGCCAGATCGCCACGGATGAACGCGTGCACGGCGTCGACCTGGTCCATCCCGCGTTTGTGACTCCGCCAGCGCACACGCAAGGTGAGGTCGCGCAGCTGGGCTACCGACTGGTCCAGTGCTTCACGGTCGCCGTCGACCAGGGACAAGCCGAAGCGGAGGTACTGGCTCTCCCAGATCGCTTCCTCGTCATCGAAGCGCGCCAGCTCGACTGCCGCGGTTCGGCGGAGTTGCAGGTCTTCTGGGTGGACAAGACCAAGGTTTGCGTTCATCCACACTGACCGAGCAACGTCACGATCGTCACACTCTTCAGCCATGCGAACAGCTTCCCGAAAAAGCGTTCGTCCGAGTTGCACCTGGTCCGATACTGCGAGCAACGTCGGCGCCGCGGACAACAGCACCGCACGCAACGCCGGTTCAACGTCGACACTCAGCGCGTAACGCATCAAGGTGGCGGCTTCGACATCGACCGAACCCGACCGAGTGGTTGCGCCGTGAAGGCACAACTCGGTGACCGCCGAGACCAACAGTTCGCTTGCACCCGTTGCGAAGGCGATGTGCGCGGCGGCCGCAAGTTCGACGTCGCTTCCTGGTTGCTGATCTCGTCGGAGGGCCTTTCCCAGCACCAAGCGCAGACGTGCCTCGAGGCTGGGTTCGTCCACCGCGTAGTTCTGCGCAGCGTCAAGGCCACGCTTCGCCCAGTCCACCGCCAGTGCCCATTCGAACAGCGCGGCCTGCTGTTCGGCCGCTGCCAAACAGCAGGAACAGGCGCGCAACGGGTCAAGCACTTGGGCGCCGACGGCCTGGACTGCGATCGGAATCGGCGCCGCCCCGCACTTGATGAGCGCATCGCAGAGCTCGTCATGCCTGTCGAGGCGATGAGCTGGGAGGAGCAGGCTGTTCAGCGCTTCGACAACGAGACCATGGACGAACTCGCCCGTGGTCCCATCAGCACTCAGCCGCACCAGGCGTTCATCGATCGCATCGCTCAGGTGCTGGTCGAAATTCGGGTGCACCCGCCGCAGCGGAGCGAGTGGGAACGTCTGGCCGAGCAGTGCTGCAAGCTGCAGAGCAGTGCGTGTGTGCTGCGAAAAGGCTGACGTCCGTTCGTGAACGGCGTGGCGTATCGACATCGGAAGCGCTCGCCCCAGCGTTCCCTCGGCGAGGAGTTCCAGCCAGAGACGCAGGAAAAGAGCGTTGCCTCCGGTTTCCCGGTGCAGACGACCGACCAGTTCGCCGGTCGCCCGCACGGGTAACGCAGCGTGCGCGATGCGCGAAACCTCGTCGTGGGTGAACGTCGGGACATCGATGACCGTCAGTGCTTCGACGGATGGGAATTTTGGGGCTCGTCGCGAGGTGATGAGCAGCCGCGGGGCGCCGCGAGCGATGAGTTGCCCGAAGATCTCCACCGAACCGTGGTCAAGATGATCGGCATCCTCCACGACGACAAGTTCGAGATCGCGCAGCACCAGCTCCAGCAGGTCGCTCATCGTGTCGACCAGCCATTCCTTGCTCTTCGGCACCTGCCCCGAACCAGCGCGCATCAGCAGCCGGTCGACGGCCGCCTGCGACGTGGCGTCGAGCAGCGACGCGAACTCACCCGGGCGGCGCTGTTCCAGTTGCTCAACAATTCCGGCAATCGCTTCGAGAGCCCGTTCCGGTTCGGGCGTTGCTCGCACCCACACCGGATGTTCCAACCCCAGCCGTGCGGCAACCAGCCGGGTGAGAATGGTCTTGCCCACCCCAGCTTCACCGAGCACCAGAACCGGACCGCGTTGCAGCGCGTCGAGGATTGTGTCTTCCAGTTCGGGCCGGGCCAGTACGTCGGGTAGCGACGGGATCGGGTCGTCGTTCGCGTGCACCGTCAGTTGTGGCGTGCCGAACTGGTGGCGCAAGATGCGGCCTTCTTGCTCTTCCACTTCGGCACCGACCGATAGGCCGCGTTCGACCAGCGAGCGGCGGTGCTGTGCAAGCACGTCGAGGCTTTGCGTTTGTCGTCCGCCAACCGCAAGGAGTGCAGCCAGCAGCAAGGCAACTTCGCTGTGGTCCGGTTCGTCTCGGAACAGTCGTTGCAAGGGCCCCAACGATGCGTCCGGCCGCTGGAGTGCCAGCTCGCATCGACCCAGTGCCAACTCGGTCTCCACGCGAAGCGCGTCGAGGCGACGACGCCCGTCATCGATCAGCAGCATGTCCAACCCGCTGAACGACGACGGCCCGCGCCATAGGGCCAGCGCCTCGCAATACAGCCGCGCCGCGTCGGCCGGTGCCGAGTTTCTGGCGCTCGTGAACTTCGCCTCGAACAGGGTGGAGTCCAGTCCTTCCAAGGACCCGCAGAGGCGATACCCGTCTTGGCGGAACTCGACGGACAACCCGCCACCGCCCAGCACTCGTCGAACGGCGCTGACTTCAGTCTTCAAACTGTTACGTGCACCGGTGGTGTCTTCCCCCCAGATGGCGTCGAGGAGCGCTCCGCGATGCACCACCTGCCCGGGTACTGCTGCTAAAGCTGCGAGCAGGTGCAGACGCTGCGGGCTGACGCTCACCTCGGCGCCAGACCCGCCGAACACGGCGACGTCGCCGAGCACTCCCAACGTCACAGGTTCGCTGCGGTCACCCTGCACAACGACGGACTGTACCGGGTGGCCCGCCCGGGTTGCCGAGATCACACCAACATCTGTGTATCTGCACGGCACCGTGGTGCCTCTCAAAAGCTGAATGAACCGCACGCGGCTCATGCACCGGTTCTCTCACCTACGGAGGAAAGTGAAATGGAATACGCAAAACCTACCCCGGCGGCAGATCGGCCGAGGGTCTGCATAGACAGGCTGCTTCCTCGAGACATCCTGCGGCACCAGGAGGTCGTCGAAGAGGCGCCCCGCGCAGGGCTTCCGCAAACCACCCGTGCCATCCTCGTGCGCAACCGGGTGTGGCCGAACGGGTCGCGCTTGCGGGTCCAGTTCATGGGCGGTACGCCGGCGCAACAGACGAAAGCCAAGCAACAGGCTGAGTGGTGGTCGCAGGTTGCGAACCTGACCTTCGAATTCGGCAACGATCCGCAATCCGAGATCCGGGTTGCGTTCGACCCGACGGACGGTGCGTGGTCGTACATCGGCCTGGATTGTGCCGAGATTCCCTTCGCGCAGCCAACCATGAACCTGGGGTTCCTCGACGGAGGAACCCCAGGGCATGAGTTCGGCCACGCGATCGGCCTTGCGCACGAGCATTCCAGCCCATTTGGGGGTATTCAGTGGAACGAAGCGAAGGTGATCGCAGATCTGTCAGGTCCTCCTAACAATTGGAATGAGGATCAGATCCGTCACAACGTATTCTTCAAATACTCAGCTGATCAGGTGAAAGGAACAAGCTTCGACCCGAAGTCGATCATGTTGTATTTCTTCCCGGGCAGCTGGGTGGCGAGCGGTGTTGGCACCTCCCGCAACGACGAGCTTTCCGTCACGGACAAGGCATTCATCGGCGGCGCCGAGGCATACCCGAAAACGGCGATTGCCCCGATCACGCTCAAGGTTGGTGCTGCGCAGCGAACCAAGTCGTCGATCTCCTCCCCTGGAGAACAAGATCTGTACACGTTCGATGTGATGACAGCGGGGCAACACGTCATCGACACCAAGGGCTCGACCGATGTGGTGATGTCGCTGTTCGGGCCGGATAGCACGACCGCGCTCATCGCAAGCGACGACGACGGCGGCACAGGCAGCAACGCTCACATCGCCGCTCCGCTGACAGTCGGGAAGTACCTGGCCCAGGTCCGCCACTTCGACGCAGCCGGTATCGGCGAGTACTCGGTCCGAGTCCGCCGCACGGCGTGACTCGCTCTGGCGGCAGTTGCAAGGCGGGTCACGGCGCACCGCCATTCAGGGCAACAGCATGAACGCGCCGTTCGCTGGGCGTACGACGGTGAAGTGCCGTCGATCCAGCGTCGCTACTTCCGAGACGCCGAGTCGTTCCGCGGCTGCGACGACAGACGCATCGACCGTTCCAAGGGGACGGTCACGGTACTTGGCGACAAGTTCTGCGATCCGCAGCCAATCACCGGCGAGAACCGGTTCGGCGATGAGATTGCCCTCGGCAAGGTCGGCGAGGAATCGGACTTCGGCTTCGACTCCCAAACGGGTTTCCAGCAGGTAGGTCACTTCCGTGATGACCAGCGCCGGCACGAGCAGCGGTCCGGGATGGGTCTCGAGAAGTTCGAGGCAGGCTTGGTGGTGGCGATCGTCCCGATCGACGTAGGCGAAGAGCGGCCCAGCGTCGACGATCAGAGCGATGACCCGAACTCCGCCGCAAGGATCTCCTCGATCCGTTCGGAATTGTCCGTTCACCAACACGCACGATCGTGCAGATATGGATAGATCCGGTCCAATCAACAGCGGAAGAGGATCGCTTATGCACGATCATGCAGATTTCGATTGACGGACTTCACCCAACGGGCAATACTCGCTGAATATGCATGATCATGCAGATTCGCTGGGAGCACTCGTGAGGTCCAGACGCCGCGAGCTTCGCCTTCGCCAGGACGAACTCGCCGCACTTGCCGAAGTTTCCACCCGGTTCGTCCACTCAGTCGAACATGACAAGCAAACCATCCGGCTTGATGCCTTGCTGAACGTGCTGGATACGCTGGGGCTCACACTCGTCGTAACGGGTCCCGGCAGATCGACCGTCGTGAACTTTGAGCCGAACGACGCAGTCGAACCGAGAGCCGGGCGATGAAGGAGCTGATCGACCTCGTAGCCGTTGACGTAGCCGACGTGTACAAGCAAGGGGTGCTGGCAGGCACACTTCGCCGCCTTCCCTCCTCGGTGGAGTTCCGCTACGACCCGGAGTACCGCGCCGCAAACGGGTCACCGATTGCCACAACCATTCCCATGTCCGCCGAGCGGGTGCTGACCCCGGCGCGGTCGGTGGCTCCTTACTTCGCCGGCCTCCTTCCCGAAGGCCGTCGTCTCACCGCGTTGCGACAGGCGCTGAAAACATCTGCGGACGACGACTTCGCAATGCTGCTCGCAGTTGGAAGTGATCCGATTGGAGACGTGCAAGTTGTGGTGAAAGGCGAGCAGTGTCCTCCGTTCGGAGACGGGGCCGACGCTCCGATGGATTCCGACGGATTGAGTGATCAATCGGTGTCCTTCGCTGAGCTGTTCGCAAGTGCAACTGGCGTGTCACCCGACCGGGTCGGAATTGCCGGGGTTCAAGACAAAGTAAGTGGACGTATGGTTAGTTTGCCGATCCGCCAGCAAGGCGGGCCGGGCACCATCTTGAAGTTTGATCCGCCCGAGTTTCCATTTCTCGTCCGAAACGAAGCCTTCTTCCTGACCATGGCAGCAGCCTGCGGCATCGAGACCGTCCAATGGAGAACAGTGGTTGATCGGGACAACTGCGACGGCTTGCTGGTGACACGCTTCGACCGGACGATGAACGCCGACGGATCTGTACGCGCACATGCTGTTGAAGACGGATGCCAGGTGAGCAACCGGTACCCTGGCGACAAATACGGTCTCTCAACCGAGGAAGTGATCGACACGATGAGTCGATGTTGCGCCTCGGCACGAGTTGCAACCTCACGGTTTCTGCGCCAATTCCTGTTCGCTGTCATCACCGGCAACGGAGACCTGCATGCAAAGAACTTCTCACTTGTGTACAGCCGTCACGAATGGCTTCCGTCACCCGCATACGACCTCCCGTCATCAGCACCGTACGGCGATCGCACACTTGCGTTGTCCGTGCAAGGAAGCAGGGAAGGTCAGGTCTCTCGGAAACGCGCGTTGACGCTTGGCGTTTCGCTTGGTCTTCCAGCCGCCTCGGTCGTAGCGATGATCGACGAGCTGAGGTCGCGGTGCCTTCCATGGGCCGACCGTGTAGAGGAGTTACCGTTCGACCCACGCCGGTGCCGTGATCTGGCGACCTTGATCCGCCGTCGATGCAAATTGCTGAGCGCGCATACGTGATGGCCCGGCTGATTGTCTCGACTGTGGCGTCGGGCTTGTGAGCTGCCAATTGGAGCTATGGGCCTAGGAGCGCTGCTGGGACTACCCCAATGCCGTCAGTGCGACGGTATGCGTACTTACCTGTGTTGACAACTATGGCGTCGGCGATCAGGTCGCCACCAGTCCTTTGCAGCCAGTGAAGGTGGGTGACGTCGCTGTCGTCCACGGTCGGGCTGAGTTTGGTTCCAATCGCCAAAACCCGCCGGTCACGGCCTTCCACGATGAGGTCGACCTCGTGATCGCCGCGAGCCGTGCGGAGGTGATGCACTCTGGCCAGCGACCGCTGCGCGTAGGCGCGTACGGACTGCGTAACAAGCGACTCGAACAATGCGCCGAGCAGCAACCCGTCGCGAACCAAGCCTGAGTTCGCGCCTCGTGCGCCGCCAGCCGCGCCAACTTGGTTCGACAGCAAACCGCGAACCGTTGCGCCAAGCAGGTGAGCAGCAAAGGCGGGATCCGCCAGTTGATGCTTCGGGCTCTGGGCGAGCCGAACAGCATGGTTCCACGTCGGCAACCAGCACGGAACAGCTTCCAGCATCCACAAACGCTCGAGCACGTCTCGATAGATCATGGTGGTCGTCTTGGCCGGTTTGCCCGCCAACCCAGCAGTAGCGGAATCGAGGATGGTGTTGTAGTTCATGGTGGTGGAGGTGGCCGCCGCATACGCGCTCAGCCACCCGCGGAGCGAGGCTGGACGACGGATTCGGTGACCTTGGTCAGCAAACTCCACGTCGACGATCCGCTCGAGATAGCCATCAAGCTGCATGGTCCTTGCCCGTTCACCCAGCTCCCGGATTCCCGGGAGACCAGAAGCAACGATCTCTTCGGTGTAGTCCGTGACGGTCAGCGTGGAGGAACCTTCCAGCGGTTCACGCGCTCCAGCAAGCAACGCCCGCAGGCTGACGGTTGGTTGCACGTCGTTGCGCCGCTCCACCAAACTCATTGGCCGCATGCGAAGCCGAACGATTCGTCCTGCGCCCGAATGCATCGGACCTTCTACTGGCGCAGCGCTGCCGGCGAGCAAGAACCGGCCGCCGGTTCGGTCTGAGTCCACACTTCGGCGGACCAAGTCCCATGAGCCCGGCACACGTTGCCACTCGTCCAGCAGAATTGGAGTGGGATCGCGTTCAAGACGTTCCGGGTACGCGTCGAGGGACTCTCGGTCAGCTTTCACGTCCAGTCGGATAGCGGTCCGGGCTCGGCGTTCAGCCGTTGCACTCTTCCCAACACCTTTCGGCCCTTCGATTGCGATGGCAGCCAGATCCGGCATCAGCTCGTCAAGGTCATCGTCAATCAGCCGACGCCGGTAAGTAGTCATGCTCGGCCCCTTTGCACTCAACGCCTCCCCCTCTACCCTACCCTATGCACATGTCTTACACTACTTATTTCACATCTCCCGTGATACGTTTTACACACACCTGAAAGGAAGACACACACAGCCGACAGCCCAGATTTCAGCTCAACGGCTGGAGCGAGGCTTGGTCACGGGCGGAGTTGCGAGCCGTTTCACCGTTGCGCGCCAACGTGGCTTCGTGGTGCTCGCAGATCGCCGGGCACGGGTCCGACGTGACACGGCGACCCTCGTTGTCGGAGCTGCCGGCACCCGAGCAGCCGACACAGGGGCAGTACCGGCCGGAGCCGATCCAACAGAAGCGTTTCCCGGCGTGGAGATCGAACTCGGATTGGTCTTCGGCCCGGACGCCGAAGTACGCGCAGGCTCGGGCGCTGCAGCTACCACTGTCACCGGTGGCGACGCGGGGTCCGGATGAAACACGCTGGCGGGCGATAGGTCGACGACCGTGGTGGGCACCTTCGGACCAGCTTCCGGCTTGCCGGGATCGACGTACGCGCCTGCTGAACCAGTCTGCGCCGCGATCGCCGCTGCAAGACGCGCCGTTGGAAACACGGCGGCCAGGTCGATGTCGGAATCATCTCCAATTTCCGCTGTGTACGGCGCAGGACCGACGTTGATCGGAATCACGAAAGCCTGACCGGGTGAGTTACCGGCTGTTCCGGCAGTGAGGCTGACCCACAGCTCGGTCGTTCCGGGACGGAACTCGATTCGCCCAACCGTGTAGTTGGTGAGGGTCGGTTCGCTGTAGACGATGTCGCCAGGGTTGGTTTCGTCGTACACCACCAGGGAAATGCCCAAAGTGTTCGAGCGGGCCGCAACCAGCTTGCGGCCGCTGGCATTGGCTCCAGAGATGGTGTGCCCCGAACCAGGGAACACAAACCCATCTGGCGCAAACGGCGTGGTGGTGAGGCGTTTGCCGTCGCCGTCGATGACCGTCAAACCGTCGGGCGAAACGGCAAATGGCGGGCTGAGGCTGAGCTGGTCCTGCACGAAGCTCAACGAATTGAAGTTGAAGCGAAGGGGACCATAAGGCCAGTAGCCGAGTAGGTGCCCAGCGACCGGCTGCTCGGCCAGGCTCACTGCTTCCCAATAGAAGCCATTTCCGTATACGTCGGGTTGACGCCACACGGTGCCGGTTCCCGGATCAACGCTGGCTACCTTGGACGTGTAGAGCTGGCGGTAATACGTGGTCCACAATTTGCCGTTCGCCGCCGTGAGCCCGCTGATGCCGGTAATGCCTGTTGCTACCCGGGCAGCGTCAGCACGTGTCGCGTCAATCCGTGCAACGGATCCCTCCCGGGGCACCGTTGCGTACAGTGCGCCATTCAGCTCGGCAAGCGACTCGACCCCGCCCAGATAACGCCATCCGTGAATCGGCGTTCCGTCCGGCGCAAATTGATCAACAACACCATTGATCGGGTCGGAGACGTACACCGCGCCGTCGGCGGCGAACTCGATATCGGTCACACTCTTCATGACCCACGGCGGCGAACCGTTCACTTGCGGCGCACCGGTTCTGGACTGGTTCGCCCCTTGCGCTCCTGGCGCTGCCCCTCGGACAGATCCGCCGGCGGGGTTTGGTGCGCTCGGCGCAGAGCTGGCACCGACTCCCGGGACCGCATAGATGTCAACTATCCCGTTGTACGTCCCAACGACGAAGAGGCGAGACGAGTCAGCTGTGAGAGCAACGCGAGGGCCCCAGTAGTCGGTGAAGTCGAGGAATCTGTAGGTGCGGTATACCTGGGCCGGGTTTGTGATGGATGCCAGTTGGACAACGCTTTCTCGGCCGAGGGCAACGGTGGATTGGGTCGACGCCCAGGTAACGGGCTCCACAATGCTCGGGTCGGTCATCCGCCATAGCCGACCGCTCGATTCCAATGTGAGCGGATCGCGAGCCGAAATACCTGCCGGTTGATCCGAAA
>JANNBN010000163.1:0-25910 GCA_031385545.1 Acidimicrobiia bacterium
ACGCCGGCTGGATCATCAACAACGGGTGCGAATCGGTTGCGCTGTTCTCCAGCGACTTCCCCCACGTCGAAGGCGGACGCAATCCACTCGGGCGGTTCGAGCGATCGATGGATGCCCATGGTGTTTCCGAGCAACACAAGCAGGCGTTCTACGTCGACAACTACGTCGACATGCTGGGGCCGGTATTGGCCCGACGCTCGCTGATCTGATCAGCGAAGCAGAACGTTCCGATCGATCGAGAAAATTCCTGCTCCCCGGGAACTTGACCGGCGACCCACGTCGTCACAACACATAGACGATTCGCGAAACGTCCCCGTACCACCGGCCTTTCCTGCAACTCACACCAAGGGGACAAGAATGAACACACCACGGCTTCGACGCGCCGCAACGCTGGCGCTCATCACCATCATCGGGCTCAACGCCTGTTCGTCGAGCTCAGACTCGGCGTCGCGATCCCAAGACGTATCCGAAACGCCTGCCGTCGCCGAAACCGAACCGGACGAAGCATGGGTCGACACGGCTGCCCCGCCCCGGGCGGAAATCACGATTGGAGCAGTTCCGCGCGATGTTGTCGATGATGTGGCGGCCGCCCCGGAGACGATTGCAGCTGCAGCGGTGGAATCAGCGGCCGACGCACCAGCCCAGTCGCAAGCACGCAAAAGTCGAAGCTATGCGCCGGGCGACACGTCGGGTAGCACCGAGTCCGAAACTGCCGCAGGCGGTCAGGTATGGGACGGTCGAGCACCCGAGCCGGTCACGACGTTCGCTCCCCCGCCCACGACACCCGCTGGTATTCAGGCACGCGACGCGGGCGTGAACCCGCAGATCGACACCCGCGACGATACCCGGTCGACCTTTGCAATGGACGTGGACACCGGCAGCTACACGCTGGCTCGGACCCAGGTCAACAACGGACAATTGCCTGCGTACGACACGGTGCGAACCGAGGAGTTCGTCAACTACTTCGACCAGCAATATCGGTCACCGAAAGACGGGAAGACGTTCGCTATCCACGTCGACGGCACCAGTGCGCCGTTCCTCCGTTCGGACACCCGAATACTGCGCGTCGGCATTCAAGGGCGGCGTATCGACTCAGCAGATCGCAAGCCGGTGCATCTCACGTTCGTCGTCGACAACTCCGGGTCCATGGAGGAAGACGACAAACTGCGAATGGTGCAAGGGGCCATGACAACCATGCTCGGGTCGCTGCGACCTGGGGACAAGATCGCAATCGTCGGCTTCTCCGACGAAGCGTGGGTGATCCTCCGGCCGACCGATGCCGCTGACCGTGCATCGATCAGCGATGCCATCGCTCGCATGTCACCGACCAACGGGACCAATGCCGAAGCTGGGCTGGACCTCGGTTACGCCCACGCCCAATCGATGTTCGACGCCAACGCCACGAACCGGGTGATCCTGCTGTCAGACGGTGTTGCCAACATCGGCCCAACTGGGCCCGAAGCCATACTCGGACGTATCGGCGACTATGCAAGACGAGATATCGACCTCAGCACAGTCGGCGTTGGAAGCACTTCGTACAACGACGAGATGATGGAACGTCTTGCTGATGCCGGCGATGGTATGTACCTCTACGTTGACAACCAGGAAGAGGCCGAGCGGATCTTCAGCGAGAAGTTCGTCAGTACGGTCGAGACCATCGCCCGCAACGCAAAGGTGCAGGTGGAGTTCGACGCATCTGCGGTGTCCAGCTACCGGTTGCTCGGGTTCGAGAACCGTGCTGTGGCTGACCGTGATTTCACCAACGACACGGTTGATGCCGGCGAGATCGGTGCCGGTCACAGCATCACGGCCCTATACGAAGTGACCCTTTCGAACCCGTCGAGAGAGCGCAATGACACGCTGGCAACCGTGCGGCTGCGATGGGAAGAGCCGAACGGGAAGATCAAGGAGATCAGCGAGCCGCTGCGCCGGGACGCAGTCGCTGCCCAATTCGGCTCGGCTGACTCGCATCTGCGGCTCGACGTGGTGACCGCGGCTTACGCCGAAGTGCTCCGCCAGGGCCCGTGGTCACGCATCATGGACCTGACAACGGTCGCAGCCAACGCACGGCGCTTGGTGGGTTCAGACGGTCAGTTCTCGGCCAACCGCGAGGTACAAGAACTGGCCCGGTTGACCGAGGTGGCCGCGCAACTGCGGCCGAGCCGAACCTGGTAGCGAGGGAGGCCGCTGTTGGCCGCTTAGGACCTCGGGGTTGTATCCAGCGCCTGAGCCAGATCGGCAATGAGGTCGTCAGGGTGTTCGAGGCCGACGGACACCCGGACCAGGCCGGGCGTGATGGCCTGTTCGGTCATTTCTTCAGGGGTGAGGCCCACGTGCGTAGTAGTTGCCGGGTGCGTGACCAACGACTCCGGCCCGCCGAGCGATGTGGCTACCCGGAAGACCTTCACACCATCGATGAGCTGTTCAGCCGCTGTAGCCCCGCCGGCCAACTCGAATGTGAGCAGGCCGCCAGCTGTATGCATCTGCTTCTTGATGAGCTCAGCCTGCGGATGCGATGGCAGCGAGAGGTGCGCCACTTTGGTAACGGCCGGATGCTGTTGCAGCCAGGTTGCTACGTGTACAGATGATTCTGATTGTTGACGCAGTCGCGCTGCGAGTGTGCGGATACCGCGCAACCCGTTGAGCGCGTCCGTTGCACCGGCGTTTGCCCCCTGCAGGACGGCGAAGTTCCAGATCCAGTCGATGAGGTCACGTTCGCCGGCCACCACGCCGAGTGACGCATCGTTGTGGCCGCAGATCGCTTTGGTTGCGGAGTGGACCACCAGGTTGACGCCGTGGGCCAGGGGGGTCTGCCCCAGCGGTGTGGCGAACGTGGAGTCGACCACCGTCATCGGCATCAGTCCGCCGACCTCGTCCAGGTCGACCAGCTCAAGCCACGGGTTGGTCGGTGTCTCCGCGATGACCAGCTGCGTACGGCCAGGAACGATGGCCGCAGCAAATTCGCCGGGTTTGGTGCCGTCGACAAAGGTGACGTCGATACCGAAGCGCGGGCACACGCTGGTGAGCAGTGCGGTGGTGCCGCCGTACAGCTGCCGCTGCGCAACGATGTGCCCGCCGGACGACACGATGGAGAACACGACCGCGAACATCGCCCCCATACCGGACGAGAACGCACGGGCAGCCTCGGCACCTTCGAGCGAAGCAATTGCATCCTCGAACGCGCCCACCGTGGGGTTGCCGTAGCGAGCGTAGAACTGCCGAGGGCGCGGCTGGCGCGCCATCTTCGCGGCCGCAGCGTGCGAGGGTGTCACGAACGCGGTGCTGGTCCACAGGGTAGGCGACAGCGCTGTTCCGTCGGCCGCCCGACCTGCGGTGATGGCACGCGTCTCGGGCTTCTGTTCTGGCAGGTGCTCCCCCATGAGGAAGTCCAGCCTACCGACCCCGCACCCCAGCCCCGAACTGTTTCCGAGGAACTTGTCGGCACCACGAGTGCGGCAGTCCACCTCGGGACGCTTGTACGGTTGGTGCATGGCGAACCCAGCCGCTCAGCCCGCTCCTCCTGCAGGTCATCCGACTCAGCCTGCAGGTCATCCGCTCTACATATCGGGACATGCGGGGTGGACCCAACCCACGCTCACCGGCGTGGGACGTCTCCCCAGCCGAGCACCGCTGGTGCCGTACCCCAGTGCAGAACTCGCCCGTGGGGGGGTCCGCGGGTCCAGCCCCTGGATGCGAAGCCTCAACGGGGTGTGGGACTTTCGTCTGCTTCCCAACCCCGATTCGGTGACGTGGGCCGACGTTGCCGACGAGACACCAGGCCTGAGCGGGGTTCGCGGTTCGTGGCAGCCGATCACCGTTCCGGGCGCCTGGAACGATGTTCGCAACTTCACCGGCGACGGTGGCGAAAACCTCCATCCAGACCGAGGCCTTCCCCACTACACCAACGTGTTGATGCCGTTCGCCGAGGAGCCGCCGCGTGTCCCGACACTCGACAACCCCACGGGGATCTATCGAACGTCTTTCGACCTGAACGCCGAGTGGATGGCCCGTCGGGTCGTGCTGCAACTTGGCGGGACCGACTCCATGCACTTCGTGTTCGTGAACGGCGCACCGGCCGGGATCGGCACCGACACCCGCATGACGTCGGAATACGACATCACCGAGTTGGTCACTTCCGGGCGGAACATCGTCACCGTCGTGGTGGTGCGGTGGAGCGCCAACAGCTGGCTGGAAGATCAGGACCAGTGGTGGATGAGCGGCATCACCCGAGACGTGCTGCTGCTCTCCGTGGGGTCGGTCGCCATCGAACAGGTCAAGGCCATCACCGGTGCAATCGACCCGCTGTCCGATGCGCGGACGGGCACGATCGACGCCGAAGTGCACGTGAAATTCGCCACCACGGCACAGCCGGGTTGGACCGTCAGGTGCCGCGTCGAGAGCATCGAGGGGAACCTGGTTCAGGCTCATACGCGCGCAGACGAGTCCTATCCAGGACCTTACCTCCCCGGCCGCATCGGGGGTGCGCAGCCTGGCCACGTCGAGCGGGAGTTTTCGGACGGCCCCGCTGCAGGGGTCGGGCCGTGTGAATACACGGCACTCGTCCCGGTACTTGACCGGTCTGCTCCGGGGCGCACCGCCCACGAAGGCAACGTGTTCCCGGGCCACCGCGTGCGGTTCCACGCCGAAGTGCCGAGCGCAACGCTGTGGTCGACCGAGGTGCCCCACCGATACCGGCTGCTGGCCGAACTCATCGACCCGTCGGGAACCGTCGCCGAAGCCGTATCGCAATTCGTCGGCTTTCGCAGCGTCGAAGTACGGAACCGGGAACTGCTGCTCAACGGGAAGCCCGTGCTCATCAAAGGCGTCAACCGCCACGATCACGACGAGTACACCGCTGCGGTGCCGAGCCGCTCGACAATGCGGCAGGACATCGAAACCATGAAGCGGTTCAACGTGAACGCCGTGCGCATGAGCCACTACCCGCCAGATCCGTACGTGCTGGACGTGTGCGACGAATTGGGACTGTGGGTCATCGATGAGACCAACTTCGAATCACATGCGCGCTTCCGAAGCCTGGTCCACGACCCCGGGTATCAGACCCAGTGCCTGGAACGCATGTCGCGCATGATCGCACGGGACGTCAACCATCCGAGCATTATCTCGTGGAGCCTTGGCAACGAGTCGGGTTACGGCCCGGTCCATGATGCAATGGCTGCGTGGGCGCGCCACTACGACCCGTCGCGGATCATCCACTACGAAGGGCCTCACCGCTACGACCTTGGCCCCCATGGCCGGGTAGCCACTGATGTGGTCGCACCCATGTACCCCACGATGGAACGTATCGAGGCCTGGGCCCAGCGACAGGCCGACCAACCTGACGACGACCGACCGCTCATCCTCTGTGAGTACAGCCACGCGATGGGCAACTCCAACGGCAGCTTGGCTGACCACGACACCTTGTTCCGCACCTACCACGGGCTGCAGGGAGGGTTCATCTGGGAGTGGATCGACCACGGTCTGCGCATCGGCACGGATTTCGAGTGTCGCCCCGTGTGGGCCTATGGAGGTCACTTCGGCGACGAGCCGAACGACGGTGCCTTCGTCGCGGATGGGCTGGTGTGGCCGGATCGCACACCGCACCCTGGCCTGTGGGAAGCAGCGCATGTGTGGCGCCCGGTCCGCGTCAGCCTGGCGCTGAGCGGCGATCTGCAGATCACCAGCGACCGAGACTTCAGCTCGCTCGATGATCTTCAATGCACATACGAAGTGTTGGTAAACGGATCGCCTGTCGAGTTGGGATCGATCGAGGTGCCCCACGTCGGCCCGGGCGAGACCGTGACGGTTCCACTGCCAGGAGCTCATCTCTCGCTGGGCACCTGCGACGAAGGCCACGTCACGGTGCGCTGGTCCACCCGCACCGCGACCGTCTGGTGCGCACAGAACCACGTGGTGGCGTGGGACCAGGTGGCCCTTCCGGCGGCGACGAGGGCGCTACCCGTCGGGCAGCAGACGCCCGCCGCAGCTGCTGTGGCTGAAATCCTGGAAGACCGCCTGGTCATCGCCGACGGCTTATTGCGTGTCGACTGCTCGCTCAACGGCGCGCTGCAATCGATCACGGTCGATGAAACCACCGTCGTCTCTCGCCCCCATGAGGTGCGGATCACACGGGCCCGGATCGACAATGACGGTGTGCCGGAGGGCCAGCTCGGTCTCCCTGGCGTTGGCCGAGTGTGGTCATCCTGGGGCCTCCAGGATGCTCCGGTCAGGACGGACTCGGAGCTGACCGGCGGCCAGCGAGGAGCCGTGCTCACGTCGTGCCACACCATTTCACCGCAGGGTTCAGTTGGTGACCATGTCAAAATCACGGAGACTCGCACGTCGCTCGGTGGAGGGTCGCTGTTGTTCCACTACACCGCAATAGTGCCCGAGGCGTTTGGTGATCTGCCCCGTCTCGGAACCGTATTCACCCTCGATGATGCCGAGCAGCTCGAGTGGTTCGGCCTTGGCCCGTTGGAAACGTATGCGGACAGACGATCCGCTGCCACCGTCGCCCGATGGAAGTCAACCGTGACCGAGCAATATGTTCCCTACATCAACCCGCAGGACCACGGACGCCACGAGGCGACCCGGTGGGTCCACGTGCACAACGGCTCGGTCGGGCTGGTGGCGACGGCCCACCCCGGAATGCGTTTGTTCTCGTTCTCTGCGCGCCACTTCGACGATGCCGACCTGACCCAGGCAGCATCGGCCGGTCACCTGATTCCGAGGGCCAAGACACTGCTGTCGATCGACCATCGTGTCCGCGGACTGGGTACCGGTTCCTGCGGTCCAGATACTCTGCCCGCTTATCGAATCGGCCAAGGGACCTACAACTGGTCGTTCGCCGTCACCGGCTGGACTGCAGGGCAGGACCCCGGCGTCGTCGCCACCGGCGTTCGTTGGCCGTCGTACTGAACCGTCGCCGGTTTCGCAGCGCTTCGGCGATGCCAGGACCGGGCGCGGCTCGACAATTCCCGTCAGCCGTAGTTTTTCAGCAACGCCCATGACGTCGGCCACGAAGACCGCAGATGCCTGCACAGAAAGAGTCGGGCGTACTGTTCCTGACTGTCGACCCGGTCAGGCATTGCGATGCGACCAACAGCGTCAACCTGATCAAACACCTGCTCAAGCATGCCGCGCTCGAATCCAACCGCGATCACGGCCTCGACGCCCGATGCTACCGACGGGGGACCCCAGTGCCAGTAATGGTTGTGCGGACTCCACACCGGTGGCAGGCCGACGCCAAATCGTTCCAGCGCGCCGGCTTCGCCGTAGTTCCGCACCAGCAGTCGTGCGTTGCGTTGATCGGCCACCGGAAGCCGATCGCGCACGGCCGTCACCTGGGAAACGAACTCCGGCCACCCGATTGACTCGACCACATCGGGATACACCGCCGGAATCGGAGAAGCAGCGACGGCGGACTGCGGAAGTAACGGTAGGCCGATGAACGCCGACACGATCGCACTCACAGCCAACGCGACGAACAGCCGCCGTCCCCGTGGCCGGGTCGAATCAGATACGGCACCGGCCGCAAGGAAAACCGGAAGCAGTCCCGCCGTGTAGTAGTGCTTCCCGCCGGTCATGACCACAATACCCAGTACGCATAGATACGCAATCGGTAGGAACCGGAACTCGGGTCGCCTCCACAGGTGTCGGAACCCTCGCAAAGCGACTCCGACTACCGGCACACCGACAAAGGCCGCTTGAAACGGGACGACCAGCGCACGATCGGCGAGCGACGACTCCGATCGGATGCGGGCAGCCATCGCAGCTTCAGGCAAGCCATGCTGGAGCTGCCAGATCACGTTCGGAGCGGCCAACACCGAAGCCAGCACGACACCGGCAACGAACCAACGCGACCGAAACACCGCCGATCTTCCCGAGGCGATGAGGCCAACGATGAGTCCGATCACCACCAAGGTGATCAGGTTCTTATTCTCGTATCCGATCCCAACGGTTGCGCCGACCCCGAGCCACCATCTCGGCGATCCGCCTGCGTTCAGGTGAACCACGCTCCACACGACGACGCTCCACGCGAGGAGGTCGAACGCCGCATAGTGAAACACGTGACCGAAGATCAACGCGATCGGCGAACAGGCCACCGCAACAGCGGCGATTGTTCGAGCACGCGGGTCCCCGCCCAATTTGGACGCCAGCGACGCGTTCACGAGCACGATCCCAGCAACGCACAACGCCGGCCACACCCTCAACGCGACCAACGAGTCACCGAACACCGTTGCGGTGAGCCGTGCGACGAACGGCGTCAACGGCGGAACGTCGACGAACGCCACTCCGAGGCGACGCGACAGCGCCCGGAAGTACAACTCGTCACGGAACCAGCCGTATCGAGTCGACGTCGCCAACAGCACTGCGACGAGCCCTGAGGCCACTATCGCCGGGCCGTTCGACGGCGCTCGCCTTCTGATCGCCCCAACCATTCGACGAGTCTCACATGCCGTCGGCGGCTCAGACGAGTTCGACCGCAACGTCGTTCGATACCGCCGCGAGGGCTGTGATGTCAGCCTCGTCACCAGTCAGTACGATGCCGCTCGGTTCCGCGAGAACGACAACGAGTGCGTCAACGGCAGAACCACGATTTGCTCGCCTTCGCAACTCCGCGGCGCGTCGTGCAATTTCGACACTGACAGCTTCGTCCTTCAACACGGTTTTCAGAAACCGGTTCGCGTTTACGTCACGGCCCGGATGGCCGTGGAGCGACTCCACCAGAACCATCGTCGGCACGACGGGCGGCCACAGGCCCGCTCTGCGGAACTCCTCGATCAGTGCCAGCGCCTTCTTCGACCGCTCAGAAAGGCGACTCAACCCACCGCTGTCGAGCACCAGCATTTCAGCCGGCCTCGTGCATGTGACGGTCCTGAATGCGCCGCACGATGGCCCGTGCCCGAGCGCGGTCCCTTGTCGAGGGTTCCCCGACCTCGGCCGACAGTTCGGCAAGGTACCCATCCGTTGCATCAAGCGCATCTCGTCGTTCAATCTCGGCTTGGACTGCGACCTGGAGTAGTTCTGAAGCGGGCAGGCCGCGGCTTTTGAGCTCGGCGTAGAGATTGTCGGGAAGGTAAACCTGAACTCGTGGCATGCGCATAACCATACGCCTACCGCCCAAACCGGTCAAGTGTCGTCGAGGACCGGGTGGCCGACACCCGCGTCACTCCAGTCGAGGATCGTCATCCTGGAGCCGTTGAGAAAGACGTTGCCGGGGTTGAGGTCTCCGTGCACCAGGGTGTCAGCCAGCCCGGATTCGCCGAGCGAATCGAACCGCTCCGGGAGCGACTCCACCAGTCGCCAGCACGCAGACCGTTCCGAGCTGGTCAGCTCGTGCCCATGACGGGTCAACACATCGGCTGCCGTAGGAGGAAACGCCGGGGTCAGGAAGAAGCGCCGGCCTTGATGCACTCCTTCAACGCCTTGGCGCGTGCGTCTTTGCCGGCCTGGTCGGTTGGCACCTTGGCCGGGTCGATGCCCTTTCCTTTCAGGCATGCCTTCAGCGCTTCACCGGTTGCGCCCTGGCCAGTTGCAGCGCCGGGGGCTCCCTGTCCATCGGGGCCACCGCCGGGTCCACCCGGTCCACGGACGGTCAGACCCTTGGTGTTGACCATCTCGACGATCGAAGGGCGCATCGCAGCCTGGATCGCGTTGACCACGGTATCGACCGAGATCTTCCTCGCAGTCGCAACATCGGCGATGCTCTTGCCGGCTGTCAGTTCCTTCGTCAACGCTTCGGTCGTCATGCCGAGCGCTTGAGCGGCAGCGTCGAGTGAGCCACCCCCGAAAAACCCGCCGCGCTGACGGCCACCTTGTCCTGGACCGGGCTGACCTGCTTGGCCACCCTGTGCGGAGCCCTTGGCAGCAGCCAATTTGGTGGTGGCGGTCGCTGCCGACACAGCGGACGGCGTTGCCACCGACAGGAGCAGTGCAGCGGAAGCCGCCGCTGTAACAACGACGGCAAGGAAACGACGATTCAGACGACTGGTCATGCCATCAGTATCGGCCCGCGGTGTAAGGGCCTGGTAAGGCTTCCCCGGGAACCTTTTGAGAATCGGGTCGAGACGCTTCTCCCCCACCGCGAGAGCGGCCACACTGGTTGCCCATGGTCAAAGTACTGATCGCAGAGGACGACCGCGCCGTCCGAGAGTCGTTGCAACGAGCCCTCGCCCTCGAGGGCTACGACGTCGTGGCGGTCAAGGACGGATCCGAAGCGCTCGACCATCTCGCTGCCAACACCGTCGACGTCGCCCTGTTCGACGTGATGATGCCGAACATCGACGGGCTCACTGCGTGCAGGCGCCTCCGGTCGCGCTGCGACCGCACTCCCATCATGATGGTCACGGCCCGGGCCGAGACGTCGGACCGTGTTTCCGGGCTCGATGCCGGCGCAGACGACTACCTGCCCAAGCCGTTCGTGCTCGATGAATTGCTGGCGAGGGTACGCGCACTTGCCCGCCGTTTTCGAACCGACGAGACCGACAGCCGACAGCTGTCGCTCGCCGATCTCTCGCTCGACATTTCCGGCCGCCGATGTCTTCGGGCGGGCCACGAAATCGACCTGTCCAAGACCGAATTCGACCTGCTCGAATTGATGCTGCTCAACCAGGGCGTGGTGCTGGACCACTCCACCATCTACGAACGTATCTGGGGATACGACTTCGGCCCAGACTCGAAGAACTTGGCCGTCTACATCGGGTACCTGCGCCGCAAGACCGAGGACCGGGGTCAGTCGCGGCTCATCCACACGGTCCGCGGTATCGGCTACGTGGCCCGAACGTGAGAGCGAAGTGAGCCTGCGCCTTCGATTCACCCTGACCGTGGCCCTTGTCGCTGCGCTCGCCACGCTCCTTGCCACCACGCTCAGCTATCGCTCCACGGCTGATCGCCTGGACCGCGCCGTCGACGAATCGCTCACGGGCTCCGGCACGCGCATGGCACGACAGGTCGAGCGACACGGTATACGCCTCGACAAGAACCCCGACCCGGTGCCGGGTGAACAGTCGGGTTCCGCACGACCCACAACCGGTTTCGTTCCGGATCAATCCACGGGCGTGACTCGGACTCCGCCAATCCAGGACCGAGGGCCATTCCGGCGCGGTGGACCTGGGTCCGAATTGGTCGCGACCCAGTGGATAGACACCACGGGGTCGGTGGTCGAGCAGCCGAATATCGAACTCCCGGTGACCACATCGGACAAGCGAATCGCGGCGGCAGCTCGAAGCACCACAAGCGGACGTACCATCACGATCAGCGGCAGCGCGTACCGCGTCCTCACCATCGGTGTGCCCACCGAAGGCGCTGTGATGGTGGCTCGCAACGTCGAAGAAAACGCGCAGGTCATGCGCGACCTCCTCCGAAGGTTCGCATTCCTTGTTGGGATGACCAGCGTTGTCGCTGCATTGATGTCGTGGATGCTGGCACGTCGCGCAACACGCCGTTTACTGCATCTCGAACACGTCGTGACGGCGATGGCAGCGTCGGGTGACCTGGTGCCTCCCATCCCGCTCGATACCAGCGGATCCGACGAAACCGCACGCGTTGCCACCGCATTCGACCGGTTGGTCAAGGCACTGCAGTCCTCGCGGGAGCAGCAGCAACGGCTCGTCGAAGACGCGAGCCACGAACTGCGCACACCGCTCACGTCGTTGCGTACCAACCTCAGCCTGCTGCCAAAGCTCGACAGGCTCGGCCCAGAAGACCGCGAACACTTGGTGGCCGACGTGCAGTCCGAAGTCGAAGAGATGGTCCGGCTGGTCAACGAGCTCGTTGAGCACGCAACCGCATCAGGACCCGACACCGAGGCTGGCGAAACCATTGGGCTGCGAGAACTCGCCGAGCGGTGTGCTGCTGTGGTGCGGCGCCGCACCGTACGTCAGATCAGCATTACCGGCGACGATTCCCTGATCCACGCCGGCCCGACCGGGCTGGCCAGAGCAGTTGGAAACCTGATGGGCAACGCAGTGAAGTTCGACACCACTGATTCGCCGATCGAAGTCGTCGTGACCGACGGTGTCATGACCGTCCGCGATCACGGTCCCGGCTTCGCCGAACACGAGATCAGCCGAGTTTTTGATCGCTTCTACCGCTCAGAAGCAGCGCGGAGCCTCCCTGGATCCGGCCTTGGTCTGTCGATCGTTTCGGAGTTCGCGCAGCGTTGGGGCGGGTCCGTCGAGGCCGCCAACGCGCCGGGCGGCGGAGCGGTGCTGACCATGCGGCTCCCACCACAACAGGAACCCTGATCTCCCGCCCTGGTGTGACCCAGGGCCCATGGTCCCGACACCGGCGTGTCGCGACAAGACTGACCCGATGAAGCGTTCCCCCTTTGCTGCGTCTGCCGTCGCGCTGTCGCTCCTGCTCGCCGGCTGCTCGCTCGGTTCCAAGTCGGCAGGCGCACCTACCGCTAACACCGCTACCCCTGCGCCCACGACCAGCGGGTCTGCGCAGACACCTACGTCGTCCGACGTCGCATTCGACGCCGACGTCACCGAGGACACGGGAACACCGACTGTCGCTCCGATCAGCAGTGTTCCGTCTGCGGGCGACCCGCTCGTTCCCGTCCCGTCGCTCCCCGTCGCCACCGTCAAAGCCCCCGTGTGGGGTACATGCACCAACAAGCTGGCAGCGTCGATCAAGCTCGAATGCGCGTCGATCACGATGCCGGTCGATCACGCCGAGCCCGATGGCGAAACATTCAAGATGGTCATCAGCCGGGTCAAGGCGAAGGGTACCCGGCGCGGCTCGATGGTGGTCAACCCGGGCGGCCCCGGGGCTTCCGGCATCACCTACGCCAGTTCGGTCGCCAACAGGATGCCCAACGCAGTTCGAGACGCATACGACTTCATCGGGTTCGACCCACGTGGCACCGGTGAATCGATGCCGGTGGACTGTGTCACGGACGCGTTCCTGGATGCGCAACTCGATGTCGACCCAACCCCAGACGATGCAGCAGAACTTGCGGCCGTCAAGGCCAGCGACCTCGAAGGGTCGTGCTTGGCGAAGTACGCAGACCTCGACCGGTTCTCCACGTTGCGGGTGGTGCAGGACATGGACGCCTTACGGGCCGCACTGGGTGATCCTAAGCTGACATATTATGGAGTGAGTTACGGTTCATATCTCGGTGCGGTCTACGCAACAGCCTTTCCCGACAGGGTCGGCTCGATGGTCCTCGACGGAGCGTTCCTCCCCGAGACGACCGGCAACAAGTCGACCCTCGTCCAATTCGGCGGGTTCAACAAGGCGTTCGCCAACTGGGCTGCATGGTGCCAGAAAGAGACCGGCTGCGCGTTCAATTCGCCAGACGTCACCCAGCGATATCTGAAGCTGGCAGACCAGCTGGATGCGAAGCCGCTGACCTCCAAGGGGCGCACGGTTGGGGAAGGTGCCATCACGCTCGCCACGGTCTCCTCGCTCTATAGCAACCTCACCTGGCCGATCTTCGGTGCCGCGCTGGCCCAAGCCGAAGCCGGCGACGGGTCGGGCCTGCTCGCGCTCGCCGATTCGTACAGCCAACGCGATCCGTCGACCGGAAAGTACGAGTCGCTCGCCGAGGCCAATACGGTGATCAGCTGCGCATCGGGTATTTCGCAGCCGATCGACGGCGACATCGAGGTCTTCACCGCTCAGGTCAAGAAGCTCGGAACGCTCGGCCGATTCATTTCCGACGCTGATTGGGAAACGTCGTGCAACCGCGACCAGCCACTGGTCTCGTATTCGGGAAACGCTTCGCTGGTTGTCATCGGAGGTAAGAACGACCCTGCCACGCCGTACTCGCAGGCCCTGGCCCTCACCGCGGCTCTCGGCTCCAAGGCATCACTCATCACATTCACCGGCGAAGGGCACGGCGGTCTGTTCGAATCGACATGCGCGAAGAAGGCGGTCCAGGCGTATTACCTGAAAGGCACACGCCCTGCTGTTGGATTGTCCTGCGAGCAGGCACCAACCGCGAAGCCGACCCCGGCATTGGCAAACGTGGCACTACCGGCAGGGTTCACCGAAGTCCCGATGGACGAAGGGGCATCGCTCTTGGGGTTGGACTCGTCGAACTTCGCCAGCCGCACATTCAAGTTCACCGGCACCGGCAAGGCGGCGAGCAACGCCTTGATCGACGCGTTGTCGGTGAGTGGGTTCACTCCGTTGTACAGCGACGACATCCCCGATCTCCCCGATGCCGTCATCGGCGGTCTCCAGAACGGGGCGGACATCGTGATCTTCGGGTCGTTCGGTCCCAAGGCGATGCAAACCTCGGACATGCAGTCCATCGCGCCGCTCGCCGGAGCCGATTCGGCGCTGATCATCGTTGCGACACCGATCAACGCGGAAGCGTTGAAGAGTTTGGTGGGGTAGTGGACCTCTCGGCTGTTGCGGTCTTCTGCGGGTCCTCGCCGGGCAACAACCCGGTGTACGCCGAAGCCGCAGCCGAGCTTGGCACGGCAATTGCCGCACGGGGTCTCACCCTCGTCTACGGCGGCGGCAACGTCGGGCTGATGGGAATCGTGGCCGAGGCAGCGCTCGCAGCGGGCGGGCGGGTGCACGGGGTCATCACCGAGGCTTTGCTGGGTGCCGAGGTCGGCCACCGTGGGATTACCGAACTTGAGGTCGTGGCCACGATGCACGAGCGAAAGGCACGCATGGCGGATCTGGCTGACGGGTTCGTTGCCCTGCCCGGCGGGTATGGCACCTACGAGGAACTGTTCGAAGTGCTGACGTGGACACAGCTGGGAATACACCACAAGCCCGTGGTGGTCGTCAACGTCGCCGGCTTCTGGGATCCGTTGTTGGCACAGGCGAACCACGCAATGGCAGCAGGCTTCATGAAACCGGCGCATCAGGCGGTTTTGCGCTCGGCCGGTTCGGCCACCGAAGCACTGGAACTGCTGGTGACACCCTTACCGCCGCCGATACCGAAGTGGGCTGCTCGGGCCTAACCCGAAGGTCAGCCGCACACGCGTTTGAACAGGTCCAACGCGTTGAGACCGAGTACCCGATCAACCTCGGCGTCGGTCATCCCGTGTCGGGCCAAGCTGTCCGCGAGGTCGTGGAATTGCCGGTATTCGGTCATGACCGGCCGATAGTTCGCGTCCATATCAGTTCCGATCGCAACGTGTTCGACCCCGATGAGATCGACCAGACGAAGGACCTCGTCGACGAAATCCTTGAACGTGACTGATCGCACGCCCGACGGCCACGCACCGATCAGACCGCCCGCCCGAGCGACCACCGATGCGTGCGCCTCGCTGACCAGCCGTGGGTGATCCGAGTCATCGAGGCGCAGGTGCGTGTGCGAGATCATCATGGGGTCGGCCGACACAGCCACGGCTTGGCACGTTGTCTCGTAGCTGGCGTGGGCCAGGTCGACGATCATGCCCAGGCGGTTCATCTCGGCGACGAGCGCTGCCCCTTTGACCGACAGACCGCTGTAGCTCGGCGGCTCGGTCTGCAGGTCACCGAACTCGTTCTGCCGATAGTGCACGATCGTGATGCCACGAACGCCGCGGTCATAGGCATCGGCGATGAGCGACAGGTCGTCGTCTGCGAAGTCGGCACCTTCGCACATCAGCAGCAGCGATGCGCGGTGCTGCTCATGGGCTGCCCACACATCGGCGGCAGTGAGCGCGATCGGCAAGTCGCACATCGCGCTGATCGAAGCGATCCGGTCGAGTTGGCGGAGGTGGTCCGCCACTGCTTCGCCCGGGGCGAAAGGTCGAGTCTCGGTGAGCCCTCCGGCGGGGTTGAGTCCGATAACGCGCAAGTCGGAGACGGACGAATAGCTGACCGCTGCAAGGCCCGCAGCACGGATTGCGTCGGCCGTGCGGCGCGCTGTCTGGTCCAGTTCGCCGGGCTCGCCCACGGTATCGACGGGCCTGGCGCGCCCGAGGAAGCAGCGGCCGGGGTGTGCGTGTATGTCGACCCACGGGAGCGAGTGAGCGGTGAGCGGAGGGATCGGAGCAGAACCCGAACGGAGCCCCGCATCAGGCACCGGGTTCACGGCATGAACTCGATGACCGCTTCTATCTCCACGCAGATGTCGAACGGCAGCTCGGCCATGCCGACTGCCGAACGTGCGCTCCGAGCAATGTGTTCACCGAATACGTCGAAGAAGAGCTGGGAACATCCATCGATGACCGCTGGTGTCTTGTTGAACCCGGGCGCGCAGTTGACCATGCCCAACAGCTTCACCACTCGGGTGACCCGGTCGATGCTGCCGAGCGCACCCTGGATGGATGCCAGCAGCTCGACGCCTGCCAACCGGGCGGCATTCCGTGCGGCGTCGAACGTAACCGTGGCCCCGACTTTTCCGGTGACGAAGGAGCCATCTGGCAGCTTCGGACCGACACCGGACAGGAAGAGCAGGTTGCCCGTCTGGACAGACGGCTGATAGAGGCCGGCGGGAACCGGAGGAGCGGGCAGCACGACGCCCAACTCTTCCAACCGCTGTGATGGCCGTGCGAGGTTCGACATGGGAGCAACTCCTCAGATTTGGTCACACCAAGAGTTTGTTGAGGCAGTCGATGACCACCTGGGGTTGTTCCACCAGAATGTTGTGCCCGGCGGTTGTGGTCTCCTGCCAGCTTGCGTGCGGCAGCGACGCAACAATGCCGCGTCCGTGGATTGGAGGCGTCAGTCGGTCGTATGTGCCCGCAATGACGGCCATCTCGATGGAGGACAGATCTTCTGCGCGCAGACGAAGTGCGGCTTCGACGTTGTGGTTACTGATGCTGGCTCCGCCTTCGCGTTGCGAACGAGGCGACATCTCGTTCTGCGTCTTCATCTGCATGTCCACCATTGCTCGGGTTACGCCGGGGCCGTAGCCCGCAGCCAGAAAGGCAACGGCCAGTGCGTTGTCGTGCTTCAAGGTGATCTGCTTGTCGCCGGCGAGTGAGCCGACACGGTTGATCGCCCCGGTGCTACGGGCCCAGCCGCCGGTTCGACGGGTACCCGTGTTGGCGTTGGCGCTGGTCGCCAGAAAGAGAGCGCCCTGTACACGTTGCTTTGCCACGTCGGTATGGTCGACGAGGAACCGACACAGTTCCATACCACCCATGGAATGCCCGGCCACTACGGCCCGGGTGAGCTCCAGGTGGGTCAACAGCTCGGCCAGATCCCGCGCCGCTGCCTGGATCGTGACACCGTCGGAACCGGCGGTTGACCGGCCGTGGCCGCGCATGTCCCACGCGATCACCCGATGACTGTCGGCCAGACCGCGCATGACCGGCGACCAGCAGAACCACTGGGCTGTGATGCCGTGACACAGCACGACGGTCGGGATCGACGGGTCAGCGCCAGGTCGTGTGTCCACATAGTGGATTGCGGCGCCATCGGAGGCATTGAGCACGGCGTGGGACACATCGTCGGGTGGTGGCAGCAGTGCATCAAGGTCAGGGTTGTGCGACGCGTTGATGAGCGACATCTTCTTGTCGAGAGCTCGTTTGGCAACGATGGCACCGACAGCGGGGATGGCGGCCGCAACGGCAACACCAGGAAAGAGCTTCATGCAGCCAGACCCTAGAGGTTGCGCGAAGCGGCCGTGCGCGCAACGCTGAGGAGGGAATCCACCTCGGGGCGCAGCTGCGAGGTGGATTGCCCCCAGCGTTGGGGGCAACCTCTCTCGCCGCCCTACGCGTTGGAGCCGGCGGAGGCGCCGAGCACTGCCTGGGCTGCTGCCAGGCGGGCGATCGGGATACGGAACGGTGAGCAGGACACGTAGTCAAGGCCAGCTGCGTAGAAGAACAGGATGGACTCCGGGTCGCCGCCGTGCTCGCCACACACGCCCAGCTTGAGGCCGGGCTTGGTGGAACGCCCCTTGACAGCCGAGTCTTTGACCAATTCGCCCACACCGGACTGGTCGATGGTTTCGAACGGGTTCCGCTTGAGCAGACCCTGCTCGAGGTACTCGGTCATCATGCGGCCTTCGACGTCGTCGCGGCTGAAACCGAACGTCATCTGGGTGAGGTCGTTGGTGCCGTAGCTGAAGAAGTCTGCTTCTTCGGCAAGCTCGTCCGACCGAACCGCGGCGCGTGGTGTTTCGACCATGGTGCCGATGGTGACGTCGAGGGCCTTGGCAGCCTTCTTGTCCATCTTGGACTTGGTCTCTGTGATGGCGGACTCGACCCAGCTACGTGCCAGTGCCAATTCTTCACGGGTGACCGTGAGCGGGATCATGACCTCGATCACAGGCTTGCCGCCCTTTGCCACGCGCTCGGCAGCTGCTTCGAGAAGCGCCGTGACCTGCATCTCGTACAGACCAGGCTTCACGACACCAAGCCGCACACCGCGGGTACCAAGCATCGGGTTGAATTCGTGCCAGGCCTCGGCTGCTGCAAGCAGTTTCTCTTCACGTTTGGTCAGGCCCTTTGTGGCCTGCTTGATGCGCAACTCTTCGGTCTTCGGCAGGAACTCATGCAACGGTGGGTCCAAAAGACGAACCGTGACCGGCAGCCCGTCCATCTCTCGCAGGATGTCTTCGAAGTCCGTCTTCTGCGCAACACGCAACTTCTCAAGTGCTGCTTCTTCGGCGTCTTCGGTGTCGGCGAGGATCATTTCGCGCACGATTGGGAGACGATCTTCGGCAAGGAACATGTGCTCGGTGCGGCACAGGCCAATACCTTCTGCGCCGAACTTGCGGGCGTTCTTGGAGTCAGGGCCGTTGTCCGCATTGGCACGGACCTTGAGGCCGCGTACGGTCTTTGAACCCTTGCGGATGACGTCGGCCCAAGCAAGCACGGTGTGGAATTCTGCAGGTGGCTCGCCGCTTGCCATCTCCAGGGCACCGAGCATGACTTCGCCGGTTGCGCCATCGAGTGAAACGACGTCGCCGATCTTCACCGTGACGGCACCGACTTTGAAGCCGCCCTCGATGAAGTCGATGGATTCAGCACCGACCACTGCAGGCGTGCCCCAGCCGCGGGCCACCACCGCAGCGTGTGACACGAGACCACCGCGTGCCGTGAGGATGCCCTCGGCGACCATCATGCCGTGCACGTCTTCCGGGGAGGTCTCGCTGCGGACCAGGATGACCTTCTCACCCTTGTTGACTGCTTCGACGGCTGCATCGGCGGTGAGCACAACCTTGCCGACTGCGGCACCGGGCGACGCACCCAATCCCTTGACGAACGGCTTGCCCTTGCTTGAGAACTGCGGGTGCAGAACCTGGTCGAGCGCATCGGCGTTGACGCGCATGACTGCCTCGTCCTTGCTGATCTTCCACTTGGTCTTACCGCTTGGCTTGGTAGCCATCTCAACGGCCATCTTGAGCGTGGCAGCACCGGTGCGCTTGCCGATACGGGTCTGCAGCATCCAGAGCTTGCCGTCTTCGATGGTGAACTCGGTATCGCACATGTCGGTGTAGTGCGCTTCGAGGCGATCGAAGATGGCCATCAGTTCAGATGCACACGTAGGAAACTTGGCTGCGAGCGCATCGAGCGACTCGGTGTTGCGGATGCCGGCCACCACGTCTTCGCCCTGGGCGTTGACGAGGAAGTCTCCGTATGGCTTGTTGTCACCGGTGGAGGCATTGCGGGTGAAGCCGACGCCGGTGCCCGAGTTGTCGTTGAGGTTGCCGTAGACCATGGACTGCACGTTGACGGCAGTGCCCAGGTCGTGCGCGATACGTTCACGCACGCGGTAGGCAATGGCGCGGGCACCGTTCCAGCTCTTGAAGACGGCTTCGATCGCTCCACGCAACTGGGCCTTTGGGTCCTGCGGGAAATCTGCTTTGGTCTCGCGCTTGACGATTTTCTTGAAGTCGTCGCACATCGCACGCAGCGACTTGGCCGGGATCTCAGCGTCGGTTGCGGCAGCCGATTTGTGCTTGTGGTTCTCGAAGGCATGCTCGAAATGCGAGCCGTCGACGCCAAGCACGATGCGCCCATACATCGAGATGAACCGGCGGTAGCTGTCGAAGGCGAACCGCTCGTCGCCGGTGACATGTGCAATGCCCTCGACGGACTTGTCGTTGAGGCCCAGGTTGAGGACCGTGTCCATCATGCCGGGCATGGAGAACTTGGCGCCGGAACGCACGCTGACGAGCAGTGGGTTCTTGGGGTCGCCCAGCTTACGGCCCATCTGCTTCTCGACCTTGGCGACCTGTGCGGCGACCTCGGCATCGAGTGCCTTCGGCCAGCCACTCTTCATGTAGCCGATGCATGCCTCGGTGGAGATGGTGAACCCTGGCGGCACCGGCAGGCGCAGCACGCTGGTCATTTCGGCGAGGTTGGCACCCTTGCCGCCGAGCAGGTCCTTGAGCTTCATCGGACTGACCGGGTGTTTGTGGTCGAACGCGTACGCGAGCTGTACAGGCTTAGCTGGAGCTTTCTTCGCAACGGGCTTAGCAACGGGCTTGGCAATGGGCTTCACTGCAGCCGTTTTGGCCTTGGAAGAAGCGCCAGTGGCGGATTTGGCCGGTGCGGACTTGGATGCGGCGGACTTGGATTCGGTCTTTTTGGCGGCAGGCATAGCCCGGACAGCCTAACGGTGATTGCCTCCCCCCTCGTTCGGGTTCAGCGTTCCGGGCCCCGTGCCGATACCTTGTGGACATGGTTGGCGAACCTTTTGGAACTCAGTTCAGCGAACGATTCGCAGACCCGTCGACGGGACGCAGCATTGTGGTGCTGCGGTGGGACCGTGGCTGGACGCGCGTGCGCGCCGAATTGCCAGCCGGCGCACTTCCCGATGTCACCGATCTCACGCTGTTCGAAGACGCCGGGCTGGCAGTCCCCACAGAGGGCGGTGAATTGATCGTCCGGATCGACCGAGCAGCGCATCGACCCAAGTTCGCCGTCACGTTGGGTGGCAGACCGCTGGTGTCGCTTCCGGAAGATGTACTGAGCCCGCTGGCGGCAGCCGAATTGGCTGCCGCAGCCCAGCCTGCGAAGGGGTCTTCAGCCCGAGCGCTGTTGATCGGAGTCGGCTGCCTGTTCGGTGTGTTCCTGTTTGTTACCGGCGCAGCCATCGCTTTCAGCAGAGCCAGTCACGATCGACAGCCCAGCACCACGGGATATCCGACGCCAATAATCCTCAGTCCGCTCGTCACGATCGCCCCCGGTGACCAGACAGACCGATTCCTGAGAGAAAAGGCTGTCGCAGTTGGCGCAGTCGATCCTGATGCCGCCGTCGCCTGCATGAAGTCGCTCACGCTGCTGACCGAGGCCGACGTGCTTGAGATGCGGGCTCCGTTCCGGTCTGTGTACTTCCAGTGCCTACCCGACGAGCTCAGCCGGCAGTGGGTCGTGGTTGCGACCGGGCTGTCCCCCGCCGACGAGCCGTGCGCGCGGAAGGCGAGCGTGGTGGGGCTTGGGCGGCTGCTGGTCACCGAGCTGGAGCTCATCGGCCCCGTTGCGAACTCGACCGCCTACCCGGTTGCCATCCAGGACAAGTTGGTTCTCACCGTCAGGGAGTTGTGTCCGCACATTCCCGCCGACGTGGCCGAACGCATCGTCAAGGAATAGACGCCTCGGTCCACTTGATCCACTCAATCCGGTCCGTGCTCAGACCGATGCAACTGCATGGCCATCGTGTGGGTACTTGCAATCGCAACGTCCCTGGCCGGTGTTGCCTGCGGAGTCGGTTCGCTGCTCAACCGATACATCGGCAACGCGATGTCCGTCGCCGAGCGGTGCGCAACGTCATGGGCGCTGACGTGGGCCGTACTTGGGGGTCTCTCGTTCGTGGCCGCCCGCAACGGTGCGCTGACTGCGTTGGGCGGCGGATCCTGTGTCACGGGCTTCGCCCTCCTGGCGTGGCAGCGATGTGGCCCGAATCGTCGCGTTGCTGAGCTGCACAAATGGATGCACGACGCGCTGACCAGACGGATCATCTCGGTCCAGGCGCTTGCGACGACCCTGCTGCTGGCACTGGTTTGTGTCACTCGCACCTTCACCGTCATCGGGTGGCGCGGTGACTGGGAAGAACATTGGGAACGAACCGCGTGGATGGCAAACGGTGGCCCGTTGACCACGGTGTTCAGCGGAGGCTACGCGGTCCCAGCGCGGCCGCCCCTCACGAACGCGTTGGTTGCCACCCTCACCGCGGTTGGCGGGCTGACCTGGCCGTCGTATCTGCTGGCGCTTGCGCTGGTGTCGTCGATGGTCGTGCTGCCCATGCTCACGTTGGTAGGACCCGGGTTGCTGCGCGTCGGCTTCGGTGCGACCACGCTGATCGTCGTCTCCGCTCCTGCCTTGGTTGCGCAGATGCTGTTCCCGTGGACGAAACTGGCGAGCGCGAGCCTGGTGCTGAGCGCAGTCATCGTCCACCGACGCCTGTCCAGACGACTGACCAATGACCTCGCCTTCGTCGAGGGAGTTCTCCTGGGTGCGGCAGTTCTGGCGCACTATTCGGCGGCAGCATTTGCGCTCACGGCTGGGTTGGATCTGTTCGTCCGTTTTGTGCTGCGCCGCCGTCAACGGTCGGTGGCACTGGTGTTCTGTGCAGGCTTCGGACTGATTGCTGTTCTGCTGCCATGGCTGGCGTGGTCGTACTGGCGATACGGAGCGGGGACGTGGAATCAGACGAGCACCGTCTCGACGGCGTCGGGGAGCCTGGTCGGGCGAACCGTTGCGAACCTCATCGGGCACGTGCTGCTGTTCCCTGCGGTTGCGTCCAGTTCGAGGCTGGTGCTGCTGCGAGATGTCGGGTTCGCCGCGCTGGTGACCAACGGGGTGGGCGCTGTCGGCCTTCCCGTCCTTGCTTCGGTCAAATCGATCTCGCGAGGCTTTTCGAAACGGATCGTTGCGCTGCTGGGGATAGCCATCGTGGTCGGAACCACAACGCTTCCCGAGGCAATCATGGGAGGGGCGCACGTGGTGCTGGTGCCCGTCTCGCTGATGGCCTGCGCAGCGCTGCTGTTCGCGTTCCCGTCGTTGTCAAGGCTTGGCCGACGCGCGGTGCTGGCCCTCGCTGCTCTGCAGTGGGCCTTCTTCGCCGGCCTGCACGGGTACCTGCTGATGACACCGGTTTCCACGGCGGCCCGATACCTCTCCTTCGATGCCAGGCGACGAGAGTCGCTAGGTGTACAGACGATCGGCGACCTTCTGGGCCGTCCGCTCTCCGTTGTGGTTTGGGCGATCGCGGTTGTGGTGCCGCTGATGGCCCTGTCACGCGACCGGTCGTTTGTCGGTCAGCGGTTGGACCAGAGCCGGACTGCTGCGTCGACCACGGCGTGCCCCGGCCCGTCGGAGGTCGTCGATTCGGTCGGCTCTGAGGCGACACCGGTCAGCGCGCTGAACACCGCCGACGTGGAGTCGGTCAGGGCCTGAAGGTCGTAGCCGCCTTCCAGCATTGCGATACGACGACCAGGCGGGACGAGGGAGAAGGCTCGCAGGGTGAGCGCAGGGTAATCGGCCGAACTGAGACCGAGATCGGTGATCGGGTCACGACGATGCGCGTCGAAGCCGGCCGAGACAAGGACCCACGTCGGCGCGAACCGGTCAGCGATGGGCGCAATCACTCGGTCGAACGCGCCGAGGTACACGTCGCCGGTTGCGCCTGGTGGTACCGGGATGTTGACCGTGGTGCCGGGCGCGTTGGGGCCACCGGTTTCGGTGAGGTGCCCGGTGCCCGGATACAAGGGCGACTGGTGGATGCTGACGAACAGGACCCGCGGGTCGTCCCAGAAGATGTCCTGCGTCCCGTTGCCGTGGTGTGCGTCGTAGTCGAAAATCATGACGCGTTCGCCCCGGTCGGCAAGCGCCGCAGCGGCGACGGCCACGTTCGAGAAGATGCAGAACCCCATCGACGTGTCACGTGTTGCGTGATGGCCCGGAGGCCGCACGGCGCAGAACGCCGCATCGGCCACGCCGGAGTCAAGGCGGGCGATGGCAGTGAGTCCCGCCCCGGCCGCAAGCGTTGCGGCGTTCCATGTGCCGTGCGATGCGTAGGTGTCGGGGTCGAGCCGCCCGCCTCCCGCTGCGCAGATCGTCTGTACACGTTGGACATGGTCAGCGGCGTGAACAGCTGTCAGCCGATCGACCGGAGCCCGGTCGGCTTCACAGAACACCAACGCCTCTTTCAGCGCCGGGCGAGAAGCGCTGCGCAGAACCGCCTCCAGGCGTTCGGGCCGTTCCGGATGCCGCGGTCCAGCGAGGTGTTCGAGGTACGCGGGATGGGAAACGAACAGCAGGCTCACCGATCGATATTGGTATGTCTGGTCCCCCGTCGGCAAGTACGTTCTCCAAGGTGACGTCTGCAACGGTGCCACGGGCGATCCGTTCGGTCGTGTTGGCGGCCCTTACGGTGCGGCTGATCGACGAGTGGTGGAGCTACCTGCCGGGCGGTGTGATCGAGAACCTGCGGACCGACCTGGGGGTCAGCTACGCGCAAGCCGGGTCGCTGATCTCCATCGCGATGCTCAGCGGTCTGGTCGGCGGACCGCTGGGTGCGCTCGCCGACGTGTGGGATCGCCGAATGCTGGCCGTGATCGGGTCAGCACTGCAGACGCTTGGCCTGGTCCTGTTCGCAGGCGGCCACCGGTACTGGGTACTGGCAGTCGGGGTGCTGTTGCTGGGCGCAGCGGGTGACCTGGTGATCGTTCCGCTGGAAGCTGCACTGGCCGAATCGATGAGCGCAGCACAGCTGGAACGGACGCTCGGACGCCAGCACGTGCTGAGTTTCGTCGGCGACCTTTTAGGCCCTGTTTCGTTGGCCATCGGCGCGGCGACGTTCATCGGGTGGCGCGGGGTGTTCTGGGCCACCGCTGCGGTGCTTGGCGCATACACGGTTTTCATCGCCACGGTCCACTACCCGCCCCGCCATCGTGCAACTTCGCCGGAACAGCGGGTGCCGTTGCGCGCGTTGGCTCGCGACCGGTCCGTCATTCGTCTGGTTGTTCTGTACGCATTGCTTTTTCCCCTCGACGAACCAATCGCTGCGTTCGCCGTCGCGGCCATCGCCATCGACCGGCCGGTGATCGCCCAGTTGATTGCCGTTGGCTACGTCGTCGGCGGGTTGGGTTCAAGCGCGTTCGTCGGACGGCGGGGTTTAGATAACGCTGTTCGGCGGTTCGGCGGCCCGTGTCTGGTGATCGGAGCGCTACTTGTGGCAGCCGCCGTTGCATCGCACGAATGGGGGTCGGTAAGCGCGAATACGGCCGGTGCCGCTGCGACCGGCGCGATGGCCGTTGTCGGCGTGGGCATGGGGTTCGTCTGGGCCGACCTGCACCATCACGAGCTGACCGTGGTTCCCGGTCGGGCAGCGTCGGTCTCGGCCATCGTCGGCACGTTGTCGTCGGTGGGTGCGTTCTGGCCGACGCTCGCCGGCTGGATTGCAGACCGCACGTCGATCACCGCTGCCCTGCTGGTCTTCTCCGGAGCCGCTGTTGTCGTGATGGTGCTGAGCGGCCCAGGTCGATCATCAACCGATCCGGTTGCGGCCGACTTGTAACGCTCGGCAGTCCGGGACGGTCGGGTGCGCCATATACCCGCGTTGTGTTTCGGGGCGGCGATCATCGTCATGCTTGTGGCCGTTGCGCGCCCGACCATGCATCTCACCACGGCACAGCCGGAAGGAACGGTTGTCTTGGTCTTCGACGTGTCGAACAGCATGCGAGCGACCGATGTGTTGCCCAGCCGCCTCGACGCAGCAAAGAGTGCCGCCCGCTCGTTCGTCGTCGGACACCGGCGCAGGATGAAGATCGGCGTGGTTGCGTTCACCGATGGTGGGGTTCTGGTGCAGCGTCCGACCTCGGACATGTCGGCGGTCCTTGCGGCGATCGATCGGCTTCGACCTCGCGGCGCCACGTCGCTCGGGCAGGGGATGTTCACCGCTCTCTCTGCCATCGCGGGCGGACCGCTTGGCATCGACCCTTTGTCGCTCGGAGGAGAAACAGCTTCGATCGCTTACCTTGGACCAGCGACGATGCTGCTCTTCTCCGACGGTGAGAACACCTCGACGCCGGACCCGCTCGACGTGGCAAA
>JANNBN010000027.1:0-47479 GCA_031385545.1 Acidimicrobiia bacterium
CGAGAGCGCCTCCAGATCCATCCCTTCGCAGTCGATCAGCAACAGCCCGATGTCTCCCGCGATCCCGCGTTCGCACAACAACGGCGTCAGTCGCCGGACCTGCACCTGGATCGACTGCTCGGACCGCACCGCGCGCATCCACTCATTGTCGTCCCGGGACAAGGTGGAGTTCTGCCCGGCGTCGCCGTCACGACCGATGAAGAACGGTTCCACCCCGTCTGCTTCGGAACACGCCACGTTCAGGCACGTGGCCTGGGGGTGGCGCCGATGGTTGGCGACCAAGCGGTCAAACGCCACGGGCAACGGTTCGATCAGAACGCCGTCCCACCCCGAAGCAATGAACGGATACGAGTTCGACAGCAGCCACCCGTCATGTGCGCCGACGTCGACCACAAGCCGTGGAAAATCCGGCGTGACCAGGCCGCGGAGCGCTGAGACCTCACCTGCCTGCGAGTGATCAAGCGGGTCGGTGACGGCTTGACCAGTGGGCAGCAACCGCAGCGAAGCAATCATTGCTGAGCCCCCTGCCCATATCGCCCGGACGGCCACCGTGCTCGCCTCGCCGACTCTGCTGACATCACCTGAGAATCCGCATGCAACAGCAGAGCGTGGAGCCAACGCTGCTTCCACATCAGGGCGAGGCTGTCCGAGAGCGAGCGACGCCACTTCGACACCATCGGCAACGACGACGACTCGCAACGCAGACCCCTCGCCCTCCGGAGGGACCACCCAACCGTGGAGGAAGATCCAGTCGCCATGGACAGACCCGTCGATGGGTCCGTCGAGGCACCACGACAAACCGGCAGGAACTGGATCGACGGGTTCGGGACGCACAAGCACGTTCTTCACGATCGACGGTTTATCAACTCCGCTCCCTGGTTACGGCGACCCCCACGAAATCGCGCCGCCGCCGGAAGGCAGATGATGTGAGAACGCGTCAGGAGCCGCGCCCCGAAGGACACGGCTCCTGACATGCGTCACTGAGACGACAACGCAGGCTGTGTGTCCGAGCGGGACGAACTCCCGGGCACCTGCGTTGTTCGGTGGACTGGCGAGAATCCGCCAGGGGTCAGCTGCCGTCTAGCGGCCAGCCACCTCCAGAGTCCCAAATTTCATTTCGTGAATGTGGACCACCTCCTTTCTCTGGTGACACCACTGTGTCACGCGTCGCAGAAATGAGGCAAGGGATTATCGGCCAAATATTTATGAGGGCCGCACCGGTACTGAGACCAGCAGTCGGTCCTGGATGCCGCTTCTCGTCCTGGCACAGGCGCCAACTCCTGAAGCGCTACTCGGGTTGGTCTGCCCGGGGACCGACCGCACCGATGGACCGCATATAAGCCAGCTCTTCACCGAGCACCGCATTGACGTCGGCCCTGGAGAGTTCAGCGTTGGCCAGCGACATTGCTTCGGCGATGCGGTCCAGACGATCTGGAGCCACGACGACAAGTTCGCCGACAACGAGGCCGGGACCACGCACCACGAGCGACTCCTGCGACAACCCGTGGTGATCGTGATCCGCCCGCGAGGCATCGAGGATTGAGCGAACGTCCCAGAAACTCACGCGGCCAGAAACGTCAGCCGGCAACGCGCCGGCAACGAACGCAACGGCACGTTCGACGTCGTAGACCGGAACCGGCGAGAACGAGTCCAATCGGCGGGCCTCACGTCCGATGGTCGCTGCGGCGATCACAAAACTGATCAGCGCGCAGATGATACCGACAAGGAACGGTCCCATCGTCAGGGTCTCACTCGTCGAACAGGGCGTCGACGTATTCGTCAGGGTCGAACGCCACGAGATCGTTGACCTGTTCACCCAGACCCACGAGCTTGATCGGGATACCCAGCTTGGTCTGAATCGCAAAGGCGATGCCACCCTTAGCCGTGCCGTCGAGTTTCGTGAGCACCACCCCGGTGATGTCGGCAGCACCACGGAACTGCTCGGCCTGGTTGAGCCCGTTCTGGCCGGTGGTCGCATCGAGCACGAGCAGTGTCTCTGTGACCCGCCCCGGTTCACGATCTGCGACTCGACGGATCTTGCCAAGTTCATCCATCAGGTTGGACTTCGTCTGCAACCGGCCGGCAGTGTCAGCCAGGACGAGTTGGGTGCCTTTCGCTGCTGCCTTCTCGACGCCGCTATAGATCACCGATGCCGGATCGGCACCTTCGGCACCGCGGACGATGTCTGCGCCGGAACGGTCAGCCCACATCGCCAACTGTTCGGCCGCGGCTGCACGGAACGTGTCGCCGGCGGCCACCAGCACTGTGCGCCCATCGGCGATCTGGCGCTTCGCGATCTTGCCGATGGTGGTGGTTTTGCCGACACCGTTGACCCCGACGAACAACCACACGTTGGTCACACCTTCGTCGAAGCGCAGCGACCGGTCCCCCGCTGCCAGGCGAGCTTTGAGATCGGCCCGCAGTGCCTCCATGAGCGCAACGGGTGTCTTGATCGAGTCAGCCTTGACACGCACCTTGAGCGAGTCGAGCAACTCTGTGGTGACGAGCGGGCCGACGTCGGCAACGATCAGGGCCTCTTCGAGGTCTTCCCAGGTGTTCTGGTCGATGGCCGTCCGACCGAGCACACCGCCGACATACCCACCAAGGGCCCCGCGAGCCTTACCGAGCCGATCACGGAAGCGGGGCCGGGGCAGCTCATCTTCGATCGGTTCCGTCGGCTGGCCCGACTCAACCTGATCAGACTCAACCTGATCAGACTCGACCGGCTCAGACTCATCCGGCTCAGATTCAACCGGCTCAGACTCAACCGGCTCAGACTCAATGACCTTCGGCGGTGGCTCGCTCTGGACACCGCGTGATCGGCCTCGTTTGGTGACGAACCCAAGCCCCACGATCGCCACCAGCACGATCAGGCCCACCAACAGAATCAGCCACAGCTCCATAGAGCAAGCCTACGAGGCTGGAGCCTCACCCCCGATCGTCCACCCAATCGTCACGCCTTCTTGGGGACGGTGGTGTCCGCAGACTTTGCCTTCGGAACCGTCGTGTCGGCTGTCTTGGCCTTCGGGACCGTTGTGTCTGCGGTCTTCGATTTGCCCGGCACCGTGGTGTCAGCGCTCTTCTTCGGTGCAAGCGCCCACTTCAGTTTCGTGCCGGTCCTCTTGCAGACCAGCGCAGAACCCTTGGCTGTCTTGCCCGATGCACCCGACTTCGTACAGGTGGCGCCGACCTTGCCGACCGGCACTTTCGTCGCAGCGAGTGCGGCAGCGGGAATCAACGAAGCCCCTGACAGAATCGATACTGCTGCGAATCGGGCGAGGTGCTTGTTCATGCGTCGAACCGTACGGCCTGACAGCTGCAGCCCCAACGACCGGTTTTCAGCCACGGCTCAGAGCGCTCTCAGTTCCTCAGCCACGGCTCAGTCCCGTCGGAGTGGGCAGACCGAGCGGACCGAGCGAACCGGAACAGTCCCGGTGCGCGAAGATCAGTTGCCGACCGTACCGACCAGGGCGGGCTGGGGTCCGGTGCGATCGCCGAGGGTTTCGGTGCGACCCTTGATCTTCTCCGACACCGCCTTGGACGAGCCACCGGGCTGCATCGTGACGCCGTAGAGGCAATCGCCGGCTTCCATCGTGCGCTTCTGGTGCGACACGATGAGCATCTGTGCCTCGTTGCGGAACTCATGGACGAGCCCAAGGAACCGGGACAGGTTCACGTCGTCGAGCGCCGCTTCGACCTCGTCCAAGAGGTAGAAGGGCGAGGGTCGCGAACGGAACACGGCAAACAGGAACGCAAGCGCGGTGAGCGACCGCTCGCCACCGGACAGCAACGACAGCTTGCGGACGTTCTTGCCGGACGGCCGGGCTTCGACCTCGATACCCGTGTCGAGCGGGTTCTCGGGATCGGTCAGGCGAAGGCTGCCGCTTCCGCCTGGAAACAGCATCGTGAACAACTTGGAGAAGTTCTCGGCGACGTCGGCATAGGCCGCCGCGAACACGGTGATGATCTCCTCGTCGATCGCCTTGATGACCTTGGCGAGTTCGCGGCGCGAGTTTCGCACGTCGTCGAGCTGGCCCTCGATCAGCGTGTGTCGTTCTTGCAGCTGATTGAACTCCTCGAGTGCGAGCGGGTTGATGGGGCCCATCAGACGAAGCTCTCGCTCGAGGTCTTTCAGACGCGTCGTAGGAGCAGTGGCATCGACCAACGCCGGGCATTGCGCTGCGAGCGTGGACTCCGGCTCGACATCGAACTCCCGACGGATCTGCTCAACGAGCGTTTCCAGCCGGAGGCGTGTCTCGGCGCTCTCCAGATCCACCCGGGCAAGTTTGTCGCGCAGTTCACCAAGGTGCTTCTCGGCTGCACCGCGGTCTCGGCGGAGCGACTCGAGACGGCCCGTTGCGGCCCGGGCTGCCTCGCTCTGGCGGCGCCGTTCCTCGCGCAGCTCGGCAAGACCGCGTTCGATGGATTCGGCACGGTCCTGCACGATTGCATGAAGCGCCTCAGTACGTTCTGCAAGCAGGTCGAGTTCCCGCCTGCGCTGCTCGGCGTGCAGACGCTCGGCGATCGACTTCGACAGGCGGTCGTCGATTTCGGTCTGGCGCGTGCGAAGCACACGTCCGCGTTCCTCAAGCCCAGCGACAAGCACTTCAAGATCGCGTCGCTGCGACGCGATCGCTCGTGCACGCTCGTCAAGACGCTGACTTGCGTCTCGTCGTTCGGTCTGGCGGAGGGCGACCTCTGCCTCGGCTTCGAGGAGGCCCGGAAGCAATGCTTCGAGCTCAGCGACCCGAGCGACCTGCGCGCCATGCCGTTCGCCCAGATCGGCCGTCTGCGTCTCGGCTGCGGTTCGTTCGGCGGTGCGATCGGCTAGATCGGTGCTGAGACGGTGGGCGTCGGACCGCAGGGATGCGAGCCGCGACGCAGCACGGTCCCGGTCTCTGATGGCTGTCTGCTCCGCAGAACGGGCGGCGTCGAGTTGGTGACGCGCTGCGCCCAGTTCCTGGCGGGCCTGCGCAAGCGCCGCACGTGAAGCGTCGGCGCGGACGGTGGCGTCGGCGAGCGATTCAGTTGCTTGGTCCAGGGCCGCGCCGGTGGCACCGGTTGCACCGGACCCGGCGCGCCATCCGGTTGCGGAGAACCGGTCACCTGAGCGAGTGACGACAACCGCCGAAGGATGCGCGATGGCAACGTCGAGTGCGTCGCCCCACTCGCCGTCGACCACGACCGCTGCGCCCAAGAGTTGGTCGAGCAGCGCATCGACCCCAAGCCCGCGCCCGATGGGTTGCTCCACCGCGAAGCTGGTGCTGCGGGCTCGAACAACCCGGCGGACCGGAGAACCCGGAACAGCCGTGATGTCGAAGCCCGCAACACCTGACCGACTAGACGCATCCAGCGCCAGCACGGCCCCTGATTCATGGGAGGACGACAACCTAGCCAACGCAGCGCGGGCTGTAAATCCGTTTTCCACCACAACCGCAGCTATCGCCTCGCCGAAGGCGGCTTCGACTGCCGATTCGAAGCCTTCGTCGATGTCGACGATGTCGAGCAACGTGCCAACTATGCCGTCGATACCGTGGAGCTGCTTTGCGCCGGCACGCGCACGTGCAGCGTCGAGTGCAGACGTGAGTGCTTCCACCCGGGCCGCCCAACTACGCTCGTCGCCTTCATCAGCGCGCATAGCATCTTGCGCCTCGCTGAGCATGGCTTCGGCCTGAGCAGCCGCTGCCTCGGCCTGCTGAAGCGCCAAAGCCTGATCGGTGGGGCTCGTTGCGGCGGCGCCTCCGTCGGAGGGCTCAAGCTCGGCGAGCGCAACACTGGTGTCGTCGAACTGCTTCGTGAGCCCGATAAGCCGAGAGAGGAGCGACTCAAGCCGCTGCTCGACCCGGCGGAGCTCTTGCTCGGTGTTGCCTGCAGCCTGACGCGCCCCGTTCAACTCACCCTTGACCTGGCCGGCTGTCGGGCCATCGTTGGATGGAACCTCGTCTGCACCCCACTCATCGAGGAAGCGCGCTCGGTCAGCAGTGAGCGCCTCTTCCTGGTCGGCGAGTTCTTCGAACTGCGGTGGAAGCACCAGCGACTGGTGCCGGACGTTCTCCAGTTCAGCTGCGACACGCGCCGACTCTGCTTCGAGGTTGGCGACCACGCCTGAATCCATGAACGCATTGCGGTCACGTTCGATGGAGCGACGACGCTCGCCAAGGAACGCCAACAGACCCCGAGCCTTCTGGTATACGGCCTCGCAGCGCGCCAGCGCATCGGCCACATCGACTCCGTTCCACCCCTGTAAGCCAGCTTCCGTGGTGCCCGTACCGCCGCCCGCTGCCGAAAGGGCAGCCTCGGCGATAAGCACGTCGGCGTCCAACGTGTTGAGCCGTTGCCGTACGGCCTGCTCGGCCTCGTGCATGTCGGTGCGGATACGGCGATGTGCCTCTGCGCGCATTCGCAGCGACGCGAGTTCCCGTCCCACCAGGAACAACCGCAACTGGCGCAGTTCCGTGACCAGGCTGTCGTGACGGCGCGCAGCATCGGCCTGCCGCTCGAGCGGCCGCAGTTGACGGCGAATCTCTCGCAGCAAATCTGCGAGGCGGACGAAATTGGCCTCGGTTGACTCGAGCCGCCGTTGGGCGCGCTCACGGCGGCGGCGGAACTTGAGCACGCCTGCGGCCTCTTCGATGACAGCCCGGCGATCTTCCGGACGCGAATCGAGAACGGCAGCGAGTTGGCCCTGGCCGACGATCACGTGCTGCTGGCGGCCCACGCCGGAGTCCGAAAGGAGCTCCTGAACGTCGAGCAGCCTGCACGGCACCCCGTTGATGGCGTACTCGCTGTCACCCGAACGAAACAGTGTTCGTTTGATGGTGACCTCGGTGAAACCGATCGGCAGTATGCCGGAATGGTTGTCGATCGTGAGTGAAACCTCGGCCCGGCCGAGCGCCGGCCGCTTCGACGTTCCCGCAAAGATGACGTCTTCCATCTTGTTGGACCGGATGGCCCGACTGGCTTGTGCCCCCAGCACCCACGCCACCGCATCGACGATGTTTGACTTGCCCGACCCGTTCGGACCAACGACGACGGTGACCCCGGGCTCGAGTTCGAGCGTGGTGGGGTCGGCGAACGACTTGAAACCCTTGAGCGTCAGCGACTTAAGAAACACAGCGCCGACAGCCTCGCACAACCCTGCTTGGGGACGTTCAGGGGAAAAACCGGAGGAAAACCGGTGGGAAAGGAGCGGACCCGCGGGGGGAAACCGGTGGATTCCCGGTGGAAGACGAACGTGGAAAAGTGGATAACTCTGGGGATATCCACAATGTTCTGTGGATAAATTCCCTCGTCAGTCGGATCTGCCTGGGGAGAACCTGGAAACCAGCGGTACATTTCCGGGTTTCATGTGGATAACACCGCCCGAAAACAGCCGACCACGTGATCGTCGACGACGCCACTGGACTGCAGATACGCATACGTGATGGTTGGCCCGACGAACGAAAACCCACGCTGCTTGAGCGCCTTGGACAGCGCAAACGACGCAGACGACGTAGCTGGTACCGGGGCTCCAGGCGCAAGCCGTTGCGACGCAGCGGCATCGGTAGCGGAATCGGCAGCGGAATCGGCGAAGGACCAGACCAGCGCCTCGAGGGTCTCGCCGGACCGTTGCATGGAGAGGAGCGCCCGAGCGTTGCCGATGAACGCCGCAACCTTGGCACGGTTACGGACGATTCCTGGATCAGCGAGCAACCTGACCGTGTCGTGCGGACCATATGCGGCCATACGTTCTGGGTCGAACCCATCGAACGCTGCGCGGTACGTGTCGCGCTTGCGCAGCACCGTGATCCATGCCAAACCTGCCTGCGCACCCTCCAGACACAGCAGCTCGAAAAGCGCTCGCTCGTCGTGGAGCGGTGTGCCCCATTCCACGTCGTGGTAGTCGGTGTACAGAGGATCGTCCCCGCACCACCAGCAGCGTGAAACCCCGTCGCTCCCAACGGCAATTTTGGCACCGCTCATCTCTTCATCCTTTCTACCGCTGGCACCGGGCGCACCAGTGCGCTGAGCGACCGCCGACCACTGTACGGGTGACCGGCCCCCCGCACGTTCCGCAGCCAGCAGCAACTCGTGCATACACCCGGTGAGACGCAGCGGCGTTGCCTGCATTGCCGTCCACGTCGACGTACTGACCATCTCGCAAGGACGACCCGCCATTCGCAATGGCAGAGTCGAGCACCTCGATGGTGAAGCGGGCGATGAGGCGGCACTGCGGACGAGACACCGAATCGGCTCGCCGACCCGGGCGAACCCCCGCCAGATGCAGGATCTCGTCAGAGTAGATATTGCCGATCCCCGCGACGAAGCGCTGATCCAGCAGCACAGCCTTGACCGGCGAACGACGCTGCCGCAACCGGTCGACGAACCACTTCTCGTCAGCTGCACCTGAGCTGGCATCTGGGCCGATATGACCCAACTCGACATCGGGGTCGTCGGTCCTCCACATTTCCCCGAACGTGCGCGGGTCGACGAATCGGATCTGTGTCCCGTCGTCGAGGTCCAGGACCACATGCGTGTGTGGTGCCAGTGCATCAGCAAGGCGATGCAGCAGCACCTGCCCGCTCATTCGAAGATGCACCATCAGCGCACCTCGGTCGGTGGTCAGCCAGAGGTACTTCCCTCGCCGACCTGTCCCCGTGATTCGCAAACCCTGGACATCGTCGTCGAACGCCAGCAGCGCACCCGGACCATCGCCGTAGCGCCGCACCGACCGACGGCCGGTGGCATGCGACGCGACGATGACGCGGCCCACCACACGGTCGTGCAGGCCGCGGCGGACGGTCTCGACTTCGGGACCCTCAGGCAAGGGCGCCGACCACCGCTTCGACCAACCCGGTGACGGCGACGGCGGTGGCCTCACCCGTGCGACGGTTGCGTAACTCGACCATGCCGTCGGCGAGGTTCTTGCCGACGACGACGATCCACGGCATGCCCAGCAGTTCGGCATCTTTGAACTTCACGCCGGGTGAGAAGCCGGGCCGGTCGTCGACCAGCGTGGTGATCCCCTTGCCCTCCAGCTGCGCAGCAAGGTCGAGTGCCACCTCGATCTGGTTCTCCTTGCCGGTGGCCACAACATGCACCTTTGCCGGCGCTACCTGCTCGGGCCACACCAGGCCAAGTCCGTCGTGCATCTGTTCGGCGATCACAGCCATGGCGCGGGTGACGCCGATGCCGTAGGACCCCATCGTCACACGAGCGGGTTTTCCGTCGGGGCCGAGAACGTCGAGCGAGAATGTGTCTGCATACTTACGGCCGAGTTGGAAGATGTGGCCGATCTCGATGGCCCGGTCGAGCGCGAGGGGCGAACCGCAGCGTGGGCAGGGATCGCCCTGCGCAACCGTTGCCACCTCGATGTAGTGATCGACCACGAAGTCACGCCCGACTACCGCATCGACCACGTGATGCTCGAACTCGTTGGCCCCGGTAGCCCACGACGTGCCCGCAGCGACACGGGGGTCGGCGTAAACGGTGACATCGTAAGCGGCCATACCAATTGCAGAGATGTAGCCCTTGACCAGATGCGGGAACGCAGCAAAGTCCTCTTCTTCGAACAGGTCGAGCTTGGCCGGTGCGATCGCCGCGGCCAAACGCTCGGCGTCCACCTCGCGGTCGCCAGGGACCAACACCAGGATGGGTTTCCCGTCGGCCTTGAACGCGATGTTCTTCAACAGGTCTTTGCTGGTGACGCTGCGCTGGTGATGGTCGTTGAGGTGGGCCACCAGGGCGGCGATGCCCGGTGCATCAGGGGTGTGCAGTTTGCGCATCGGTGGATGCTCAGCGCCGGGGTCGACCGGGGCAGGCGGCGCCACCTGCACCGCTTCCACGTTGGCTGCATAGTCGCACGAGGTACAGGTGACGAACGTATCCTCGCCGACGGGTGACGGGGCAAGGAACTCTTCGGACTGCGAACCGCCCATTGCACCGGACATGGCGGACACGATGCGGTAATCGATGCCGAGCCGTTCGAAAATATGGACATATGCGTTGCGGTGCAGCGCGTAGTTGGCTGCCAGCCCTTCGTTGGTGACATCGAACGAGTAGCTGTCCTTCATCAGAAACTCGCGTCCGCGCAGGATGCCCGAACGAGGGCGAGCTTCGTCTCGGTACTTCGCCTGGATCTGGAACAGGATCAGCGGCAGGTCCTTGTATGACGAGCAGAGGTCCTTCACCAGGAGGGTGAAGAGCTCCTCGTGTGTCGGCCCGAGCAAGAAGTCGTTGTTGCGCCTGTCCTTCAGACGGAACAACGTGTCGCCGTATTCCGTCCAGCGCCCACTGGCCTCGTAGTACTCCCGCGGCAGCAGCGCAGGAAACGTGACCTGCTGACCGCCGATGGCTTTCATCTCCTCGATGATGACCTTGCTGATGTTGTCGACGACCGCCTGCCCGAGCGGCAGGAGCGAGTACACGCCGGGCGCCCAGCGACGGATATACCCGCCACGGACCAGCAGCCTGTGGGACGGGACCTCAGCGTCGGCCGGATCCTCCCGAAGCGTCTTGAGGAGCAGGGTCGAGAGGCGAAGCATGAACGGACAGGTTACGGGACCGCCCGTGATGCCAGTTCGTCACTGATGGACGTCCAGGCTTCGCGAGCTGCGGCCTGCTCGGCCTGCTTCTTCGACTTGCCCTGCCCCGCCCCGCGCTGCTCGCCCAACACGAACACCTTGGCGTAGAACTGCTTCGCGTGATCGGGGCCGTCGTCCTCGGTGCGATAGACCGGCAGCTGTTCGAACCGGTGCGCCACCAGTTCTTGCAGCCGGGTCTTGTAGTCCTGGCCGCCCGGTCCGTCGGCGGACAGCACAATGCGGCCGTTGAGCATGCGCATGACCAGCGCCGCCGCAGCCTCCCACCCACCGTCGGTATAGACAGCGCCGATGAGCGCTTCCAGCGCATCGGCGAGGATGGACGTCTTGTCGCGCCCCCCGGTGGAGTCTTCGCCTTTCCCCAGCAACAGGTACGCGCCAAGATCGAACGACCGAGCAACGTCTGCGAGGACCAGCGAGTTCACGACGCCGGCACGCATTTTGGCTAGGTCGCCCTCGCTGAGGTCGGGGTAGGTGGCGAAGATGTACTCCGTGACCGCCAGCCCCAGCACCGCGTCGCCGAGGAACTCGAGGCGCTCGTTCGACTCTTCGCCTGTCTCCGCGCACCAGGACCGATGGGCAAGGGCACGGTGCAGGTTGACCGGGTTCTGGAAGTACCACCCGATGGTTGCGTCGAGCGGCGTCAGCGCGCTCACGCCGTTCGGCGCGCCGCCGCCCGTCGGCTCTGCGCTGTTGTCGGGATTGGTTGAGTTGCGCTTTGCCCAGGTGTTCATAGGAGCCGGCCCGCCAGGGCCTTGAATCAGAGCTTTGCCATGACGTAGTCGACAGCGTCACGGACTGTCTTCAGGTCCTGCAGGTCTTCGTCGTCGATGTGGAAGCCGGGCTTGTGCTTACGGCACTCTTCCTCGAGTGCTTCGACCAGCTCGATGAGTGCGAGCGAGTCGGCGTCGAGGTCGTCGCTGAACGCCGAACTCTCCGCAATGTCGGACGGCGACACCTCGAGGATGTCAGACAGGCGGTCGCGGACAAGTGCGACGACATCGGCTCGTTCCATTGCTGGCATGTTGAATCTCCTGAAGACCTTCGGTGGGTGGTGACCCTGGGCCACCGGACACAAGACCCTGGCTGGCCAGACAGATGATAGGACGCCAGCCGACAGTGCACCGGAAAACGTGACGGAAGGGGCTCCCGCCGAAACAACGTGGCTTCCGCCGACCACGGCCAAACCCCTAGGTCGAAGGAGTCGGAAGCGTGGGCGCGTCGGCGATGGCCCGGGTTATTGCGCCCACAAGGTCGGCGTCGGCCATGTCCCGGGCGACCCGGGCTGCATTGCGGATTGCGATTGCGTTGGACGACCCGTGGCTGATGATGCACACCCCGTTGGTTCCGAGGAGCATTGCGCCGCCATAGGTGGACGGGTCGAGGGCCTCGACCAGTGGCATCAGCGCCGGCAGGAGCACTTTTGCAGCTTCCTTGGCCTCGGATGACGACGTGAGCGCTTCGAAGACCTTACCGGCGAAGAACTTCATACCGCCTTCGAGGGTCTTCAGCACAACGTTGCCCGTGAACCCGTCGGTGACCACCACGTCGACGTCGTTGCTCATGATGTCTCGGCCTTCGACGTTGCCGATGAAGTTGACTCCGGGGCCAGCTGCGCCGACACGCAGCAGCTCGTTCGTCTCCTTGGCCAGGAGATTGCCTTTGCCGTCTTCTTCGCCGATGGACAGGAGACCCACACGGGGCGTGGCGATGCCGAACCGCTGGCGGGCATACACGCTGCCCATCTGTGCGAACTGGACGAGGTAGGCCGCCGTGCATTCGGCGTTGGCCCCGGCATCGAGCAGCACGGTTGGCGTGTAACCCGGCACGGGGATGGGGGTGGCGATGGCAGGGCGCTGCACCCCTTTGATGCGGCCGATTCGCAGCAACGCGCTCGCCATGGTTGCGCCGGTGTTACCGGCCGACAGGAACGCCCCGGCTTTGCCGTCGCGGACGAGCTCAGCAGCACGGACGAGGGTCGAGTCCTTCTTGGTGCGAACAGCCCTGGCCCCGTCCTCGTCCATCTCGATGAACTCGGAACACTCCAGAAACCCAAACCCGGTGAGGTCGAGTTCCGCATGGTCAGCCAAGCGGCCGACCAGCGTGATGGCGATCCCCTCCGCGAGCGCGTGGCGGGCACCATCGAGGACCGCCGACGGGGCATGATCGCCGCCGAGCAGGTCGACGGCGATGGGCAATCCGGTCGGCAATCCGGTCGGCAATGCGCTGGACACGGTGGCCTACCCGAACGGGTTAGGCGACGTCGATGGCCTGACGGCCCTTGTACCAGCCGCAGCTGGGGCAGACCACATGGGGCAGCTTCACGGTCTCGCACCGGGGGCAGACGCTGCGAGCGGAAGCGGTGAGCTTCCAGTTGCTTGCGCGTCCGGCCCGTGTCTTGGCCTTAGATCTCTTCTTCTTGGGAACTGCCATCGCAGGTCAACCTTCCTCAGCACTGTCGAAACCGAAGGACAACGCATCGAGCGCCGCCCACCGGGGGTCTGCCGTCGAAGATGCGCAGGTGCACGCATGTTCGTTGAGGTCTGTACCGCAGGTGATGCACAGACCTGCACAGTCCGCGCGGCAAAGCGGGGCTAGTGGCAGGTCCAAGAGAATAGCTTCTCGGGAGACCAGCTCGAGATCGACCTGCTGGTGACGCATCGGATAGGTGTCTCCGTCGAGTTTGGCAGCTGAGTCGGCGTCGTCGTCGAACTGCTCCTGGAACTCCGACCTGGTGACACCGCTGATAGGAATCGCACAGCGGCGGCACTGCGACTGCCACTCGACCGAAGCCCAACCGGTGACAAGAATGCCGCTGCCGACGGGTTCGAACCGGGCCTCGACGGTGAGGATGCCATCGTCAGGGACAACCGTCTCGGCCACCTGCATCGTGGCGGTCGGCCCGGATCTGGAGTCTGTTCGGCGCGCTCCGAGACGATGGACCAGATCGGCCACGTCGACGACGAACGGCTTCATCGGGACCGGTCACTGATCCTGGTCGAAGAACGTCACCGAGGTGTGGTCCTCGGCGAGGTCCATACCGTCGGCGGCGCTTTCCACCGGTTCGAGCTTCACCCGTAGCCGCTCGCGGCCAGCTCCGGCGGTCTTGGCAATCCGGTCGAGGACCAATTCGAGCTTCGCAAGCTGCTGGTCGCACCAGTCCTCAGCCTCGTGCTTCTTGCGCCGCGCATCGGAATCGGCTTCGTCGACCACGTGCGCAGCCGTGCGTTTGGCCTCCTTCACGATCTCTTGGCGAGACACGAGGTGCGCGGCCCTGGCCTTTGCGTCTTCGAGGATCTCGTCTGCTTCGCGCTGCACCTTTGCGAGGAACTCGGCGCGTTCTTTCAGCAGCCAACGGGCCTGCCGGACTTCTTCCGGCATCTGGTCGGCGGCGCGGTGCAGCAGTTCGAGCAGCTCTTCGGGTTCGATCCGAACCGACGACGAAAGCGGCAGCGCCTTGGCGTTGGACACGATGTCAATCGCCCGGCGGACGAGCATGGTGGACTCGTTGTTGGTCACACCGCTGAGCTGGTGATCCTCGTGTGCTCCATGGTCGTCGAGGTCATGATCGTCGTCGAGGTACTGGTCGTCGTCGCTCATGGGCGGGGCTCCGTTGAGTCGTTGAATTTGGCGTGCAGGTGACGCAGGACCGGCGGCGGAACCATCGAGCTGACGTCACCACCGAAGCGTGCCACTTCGCGCAGCAACCTGCTGGACAGGAACGAATGACGCGAGGCAGTGGGCAGAAACAGCGTGAGGATGCCAGACAGCTTTTCGTTCATCTGCGCCATCTGCAGTTCGACCTCGAAGTCAGACACCGCCCGCAGGCCCTTGACGATCACCGAGCAGTTCTTCGTCTGCGCGAAATCGACCAGCAGTCCGTAGAAGAAGTCGACCTGGATGTTGCCGATGTGTGCGCACGACTGCTCGATCATCTCGCGGCGCTCTTCCATCGAGAACAAACCCGAAGGCTTCTCCGGGTTGTGCACCGATGCGATGAGCACCTCGTCGAACAACGTGGCGGCACGCTCGATGACCTCGAGATGACCATTGTGGATGGGGTCGAACGACCCGGGCACGAGAGCTCGGCGCATAAGAAGATGCTTACCGTAGCCGTCAGGGCTCGGACGGTTCGTCTTCTGGTTGCGAATCGTTTTCTGGTTGCGAATCGTTTTCGTCAGCTGAGCATTCGTCAACCGAGCCTTCGCCCACTGGCCGCGCGAACGTAACGGTGGCACCGCCATAGCGGTGCTCGCGCTCCAGCTCCCAGTCCGGCGGGAGCTCGATGGTTCCGCGCGATTCGAGAACTGCGAGCGCGTCGACACCGAGCGGCGCCAATCGGTGGTGCAGGCGGGTGAGCATGCCGTGCCAGCCGATGAAGGAGTAGGGCGGATCTGCCACTACCAAGAGCGGCGCGCCGGGGTCGACCTCGAAGGGTCGGGAACCAGTGCCGTCGAGCCAGCGCAACACCTCGGAACGGACGACTTGGGAACCCGCCGTCATCTGCAGGTGTTCAAGGTTGTGACGGATGCATTCAGCAGCCGTGCGGTCCTGTTCGACGAACGTGGCACGCGCGGCACCGCGAGAAAGTGCTTCGATACCAAGCGCACCGGAACCCGCATACAGGTCGACGACGGTGGCGTCCTGCACGAAGTTGCGGCTGACCAACGCGTTGAACACGGCCTGACGGGTTTTGTCCGACGTCGGCCTGACGGAGTGGCCTGATGGCGCCACGATCTGCCGTCCTCTTGCACTGCCGGAGATCACTCGCACCGCAATACGGTACTTGCTACCGATTGCCTCACCTCAGGTTCGGCTGTGGGTTCGGCTAAGCGACTTCCAGGTGGGCCGCGATGTCTGCTTCGTCGAGCGGGCGAGAGAAGAAGAAGCCTTGCGCGGTGCGCGAGCCGATCTGAACGAGTTCCTGCAACTGCGCCAGAGTCTCGACACCCTCGGCCACGACGTCGACGCCGAGTGCCGTTGTCATGGACATGATCGCGGAGACGATCACCCTGCTGTCGTCGTCGGATCCGAGACCCTCGACGAACGACCGGTCGATCTTCACGATGTCAACCGGGAAGCGGTGCAGATAGCTGAGCGAACTGAAACCGGTGCCGAAGTCGTCGAGCGCGATGTGCACGCCGAGCCTGCGCAACTGGCTGAGCCGCGCCGCAGCTTTTTCCCCGTCTTCGATGAGCACGGATTCGGTGATTTCGAGACATAACCGGTCGGGGCTGAGCCCGGTGCGTTCAAGGATGTCGACGACGATGGTGACGAAGTCCGGGTCCTGCAGCTGACGGCCCGACACGTTCACCGAAATCGTCGCCTCTTGGTTGCCCCAGCTGACGGCCTGCGAGCATGCCCGCTCCAAGACCCACTGACCCAACGCCAGGATGAGGCCGGATTCCTCGGCCGCGGGGATGAACGCGTCGGGCATGATCGTTCCCTTGACGGGGTGGTCCCACCGCAGCAGTGCTTCGGCTCCGGAAACCTCGTTGGTCAGTAGGTTGACCAACGGCTGGTACTGCAACCGGAACTGCATGCGATCGAAGGCCATACGCAGATCACGTTCGAGCATCAGCCGCTCGGTGACTTCGCGTCGCAAGGTGTCGTCGAACAGTTCAACCCGGTTGCGCCCCGCCAGCTTGGCGCGGTACAAGGCGGTGTCGGCCTGCTGGATGAGTTCTCGTGCATCGGCGACCCGCTGCGGATCCGAGATTGCCAGGCCGATGGAGAGCGACATGTCGAGTTCACCGTGGCTCATCAGGATGGGCTGATTCACCGTGACGAGCAGACGTTGCGCGATCCGCAGGGCCAACCGACTGTCCGAGATGTCGTCGCAGATGACAGCGAACTCGTCGCCGCCCAAGCGGGCCACGGTGTCGCCAGGACGACTACCAGTCTTGAGCCGTTTCGCGAGAGCCTCGAGCACCGTGTCGGCTTCCTGGTGTCCGTAACTGTCGTTGATGGACTTGAAGTGGTCGATGTCGATCATCAGCAGCGCAACGCTGGCAGGGAAGCGGTCACCACGGCGCTTCAATGCATGCGCCAGTCTGTCGGTGAAGAGCGCACGATTGGCCAGGCCGGTGAGTGGGTCGTGCATCGCATCGTGGACGAGCGACGCCTCAACCGCTTTGCGCTCCGTGATGTCGGTCAGGCAGATGGTGCAGCCGTCGCCGAACGGGACGATCTTCACCTCGAGCCATCGCTGGGCCCCGGCGTCGGTGACCTCGACATCGCGACGATACGTGGGCCGGCTTCCGTCGAGGACGCCTTGCAGGCCGACGGCCAAGGCCGCAAGAGACTGGTCCTGTACGCCAGAGCGCAGCCAATGACCGAGGAAGTCGTTGTCGTTCTCGGGCATGAGCAAACCGGAGTGAGCGTGGCCGAACTCTTGCCACGCAAGATTGGCCAGCACCACATTGCTGTGACTGTCGAGAATCGCGATGCCATCATCGAGGTTCATCAGGGCCGACGCAGCAAGGCTCCGATCACGAAGCCCGAGCGGGACAAGGCTCTGCCCGCCCTCGGCCGAGGGTTGACCGCGTGCGTCGGGGCCATTCGAAATCCCAACCATAGATTTGTATGTAAGCACACAGAACGCTCTGTTCTGCTGACACACGTGATGAATGAGGTCCGGAACCGAACGTGAGTCGAACCACCCAAAAGGTGAAACGTCGCAAAGGTCACACCCAGTCGCCAAATTGGACGCGGGCGGTGATATTTGCCGTATCTGGCGAGCTATCGGCCCATCGAGCCACGGTCAGGCTCAGGCAGGCTGAGGGGCCTGGCTTTAGGCTTTGGTGATCTTGCCGGAACGCAGGCAGCCGGTGCACACAGCCACGCGCTTGGGCGCGCCGTTGACCACCGCACGAACGCGCTGAATGTTGGGGCTCCAACGGCGGTTCGTCCGGACGTGCGAGTGGCTCACGCTTTTGCCGAACGACGGCTTCTTTCCGCAGGTTTCACAAACCGAGGCCATGCTGATCTCCAGGTACTTGCTCAAAGGATTGCTTGTCGCAGCGCTGGGCCACGGCAAGCCGGTAAACGATAGCATCGACCGCCTATGTCGGTTCCCTCGTCCCTCGACGCCCGCAAACTGGTGGCGATCATCGAGGCTTTTCGGGGCGGGCTGACCACCAATCAGCAGGCGCTCAACAATCTCAACGTCTATCCGGTCCCCGATGGCGACACCGGTACCAACATGATGCTCACCATGACGTCGGTGGCTTCGGCGGTCCAGGAACTGGGGCCAGAAGCTGGTATGACCGAGGTGTGCCAGGCCATCGGCCATGCCGCACTGATGGGTGCACGCGGCAACAGCGGCGTGATCCTCAGCCAGATCCTGCGCGGTCTGTGCTCGGTGATCCGAGACGCTCAGCTCATCGACGGCGCTGTGCTCGCACATGCCCTTACCGCCGCGTCGACCGCGGCATACGGGGCCGTGATGCGTCCCGTCGAAGGGACCATCCTCACCGTGGCGCGTTGCGCCGCAGAGGGCGCTGCCGATGCAGCGGGCGCCAACCAGGATCTGCGAGCCGTCGCCGAGTCGGCGCTGTCACAAGCCCGCGCGGGCCTGGCTCAGACCCCTGACCTGCTCCCGGTCCTCAAGGCAGCCGGAGTGGTGGACTCGGGTGGTTCGGGCTTCGTTCTCCTGCTCGACGCAACCCTGCACGTCATCGACGGACGGCCGATGCCGGTGATGGACATCGGTGCCGCCGCCCGCACCTCCTCGGGTCCCGTTTCCGTCACCCCACCGCAGCGCAGATCCACCGACACCACCGACACCACCGATACCGCCGAAGACGGAGTCGGCGCGAAGGACGTCTCTGAACTTCGCTACGAAGTGATGTACCTGCTAGAGGCCGAGGATTCACGTATCGCTGCGTTCAAGGACGCGTGGGCGGCCATCGGGGACTCCATCGTCGTGGTCGGCGGTGAAGGCCTCTTCAACTGCCACATCCACACCGACGCAATCGGCGCAGCAATCGAAGCCGGCGTCGAGACTGGCCGTCCGCGCAACATTCGGGTCACCGACCTGCTCGACGAGGTCAACGGGCTCACGGGTGTCCGCGTCGAGGAAGAGCGCTGGGTCCGCGAAGCCACTGGCGAAGCAATCGTCGAGGAGCCACCGCACATCCATCAGCCTGTCGAGACCGCTCTCGTAGCGGTTGCCTCTGGCGATGGACTGAAACGGCTGTTCTGGAGCCTCGGCGTGCACCAAGTGGTCACGGGGGGTCAGTCGATGAACCCCTCCACCGGTCAGTTGCTCCATGCGGTCGAGGCGTGCCCGGCGAACGCGGTCATCCTGCTGCCGAACAACAAGAACATCATCGCGGTGGCCGAACAGGTCGCTCTCCTCACATCCAAGACGGTCAGGGTCATTCCCACCAAGGGGATCGCCGAAGGGCTCGCTGCTTCCATGCAGTACGACCCGTCCGGTGACGCCGATGCCAACGCGGTGTCCATGCGAAGCGCTGCCGTCGCTGTAGCCAGCGGTGAGGTTACCCGCGCCGTTCGGCGTTCGTCATGCGACGTCGGCCCTATCGCCGAAGGCGACTGGCTGGGGATCGGGCAGGACGACGGCATCGTGGCCGTCGAATCCACACTGGTCGACGCAGCTACCGGCCTGCTCGGCTCCCTCCTCAACGGTCACGAGATCGTCACGATCATCGAAGGTGACGGCGCATCGGCGGCAGACACGAGGGCCATCACCGAATGGCTCGCCAACAAGCACCCCGACGTTGCCGCCGAGGTCCACCAGGGCGGGCAACCGTTGTATCCGTATCTGTTCGGGGCGGAGTAGCAGGGTGGGGCGACGGCTGCGCAGCCTGGCGTCCGTGCCCGTCACGGCGCTCACCGGCGTCGGCCCGAAGAAGCTCGTCGGCCTGGGCGAGATGGATATCTCCTCGGTGCTCGACCTCATCACCCATTACCCGCGGCGCTACCTGGATCGAACCAATCAGGTGAGCATCAGGGAACTCGCCGTTGGTGAGGAGTCACTCGTACTCGCCACGGTGAAACGCAGCGAAGCACGCAAAACCCGCAACAACCGTTCGCTCGTCGAGATCGACGTGTTCGACGGTTCGGGCTATTTGCGCGCCACCTTCTTCAACCAGCCGTGGCGGGCCAAGCAACTGGCTGCCGGAACCGAGGTGGCCATGTTCGGCCGCATCGACAGCTTCCAGGGTCGCCGCCAGATGACCAATCCCGTTGTCGACCTGGTCGGCAAGAAGGTCGGCCGCATCGTGCCGCTCTACCCTCAGTCAGAGAAGAGCGGCCTCACCACATGGGAGTTGGGCGACTGGATCGAAGAGGCCCTGAACCGAGCCGGCGTCCTTGCCGACCCCCTCCCCTCTGCCATCAGGGACCGCCTCGATCTGGTCGAACGAACCTGGGCAATGCGCCAGATCCACTTGCCGGAATCGATGGGTGCGGCGCAGGCGGCGCGCAAACGGCTGGCATTCGACGAACTGCTGCGTCTTCAGCTCATCATGGTCCTGCGAAAGCGCGCGATCGAGCGTGACTCCCAAGGGATCGCCCACGATGCCACCGGCTCCCTCGTTTCCGACTTCACCGCGTCGCTTCCCTTCGCGCTCACGGGCGCCCAGCAGCGCGCCATAGCGGAAATCACGACAGACATGTCGTCACCACTGCCTATGCATCGTCTTCTGCAAGGCGACGTCGGCGCCGGCAAGACGCTGGTTGCAGTCATGGCAATGCTCACTGCGGTGCAGGGCGGGTACCAGGCTGCGCTTATGGTGCCCACCGAGGTACTCGCCGAGCAACACTATGCAGGCATACGGTTGCTCCTCGAGCGGTCGGGGATCGAGCAACTCGATGCCGCAACCCTCATGGGATCTCGCCCGGTCACCGTGAAGCTGCTCACCAACCGCACAACCGCAGCCGAACGCCGGGAGCTTGCCGCTGGTCTGGCCAGCGGCTCCGTCGACATTCTCATCGGTACACACGCGCTGATCGCCGACGCGGTCAGCTTTGCCCGCCTCGGTGTGGCAGTCATCGATGAACAGCATCGGTTCGGCGTCGAGCAGCGCGCAGCGCTCCGGGCCAAAGGTGGCGGCCATGACCCGGACCTGCTGGTGATGACGGCTACCCCGATCCCGCGTACCGCGGCAATGACTGTCTACGGCGACCTCGACTCCACCATCCTCGACGAGCTCCCGCCCGGGCGAACGCCCATCGTCACCCGATGGGCACGTGGAGAACTGGCAGTCACCGCCGCCTTGCAGCACGTCCTCGCCGAGGTGGCTGCCGGGCGTCAGGCATATGTCGTGTGTCCCCTGGTTGACGGGTCCGACAAGATCCAGGCGTCGTCTGCCACCGAGACCTTCGAGGAGTTGCAGGGCGGTCAGCTGCATGGCCTTCGCATGGGCCTGTTGCACGGCCAGATGCCGTCGAAGGACAAGGAATCCGTCATGGCCGAGTTCCGCGCCGGTCGGCTCGATGTGCTGGTAGCCACCACGGTGATCGAGGTCGGTGTCGATGTGGCGAACGCAACGGTGATGACGATCCTGTCGGCGGACCGGTTCGGCATTGCCCAGCTGCACCAGCTCCGCGGGCGCGTCGGACGCGGAGCGGTCCAGTCCTATTGCTATTTGCTCGGCGAGACCACCACCGTCGAGGGCGAGACGCGACTCCTGGCGATCGAACGCTCAACCGACGGGTTCGAACTTGCCGAGGTCGACCTGGAACTGCGCGGCGAGGGGACTATCCTCGGCACTCGACAGAAGGGCCGTTCAGATCTTCGCCTTGCGTCGTTGCGCCGGGACAAGGAGCTGGTGGTGACAGCCCGCGAGACCGCTGTGTCCATCGTGAACGAGGACCCCACGCTTGCGGGACACCCCGACCTCGACGACGAGATCCGCCTGTTCGTGGACGTCGACGAAGCCGAATTCTTGTTCAAGAGCTGATTACATCGGTAAAGAACCGCTGCCTGCCGACCGATGGACACACGACGGACAAGGAATGAGAACAAGTGCCTCACCAAGATGGAGAAAACACACCGCACACGGTGGTCATCGGCGCGGGAATGGTCGGGCTCTCGATAGCCCATCGGCTGGTTCGTGCCGGGCACCGAGTCACGCTGTTGGAACGGGCCGAGGAGATTGGCGGACTCACCGCTTCTCACACTGTCGGGCCAGTTACCTGGGACCAGCATTATCACGTCACCTTGGCAAGCGACTCTGCCTGGCGAGCGATCCTGTCCGACATCGGCCTTGATTCGACGATCGTATGGAAGATCACTAAAACGGCGTGCTTGGCCGACGGCACCCTGCTTCCGGTCTCAAGTCCCGCAGAGTTCCTTCGCTTCACGCCGCTCTCGCTCGTCCAGCGTGTTCGCCTCGGCGCAACGCTGGCCTGGGCAACGCAGGTTCGCAACGGCCGTGCCCTCGAGCAGGTCGGAGTGGAACCGTGGCTTCGCAAGCTCTCGGGTGACTCGGCGTTCGACCGCTTCTGGAAGCCACTTTTGCGCGCCAAGCTCGGTGGTGCCTACACGGAGGCAAGCGCTGCGTTCATCTGGGCAACGGCGCAACGTCTGGGCAAAGCCCGCAAGAATGGGCTCGACGCCGAGAAGTTCGGGTACGTCCCAGGGGGATACGCACGCATAGTCGCAACGTTTGTCGATCATCTGCGCGCAGAGGGTGTCATCATCCGAACCGGAGCGGACATCTCATCGGTTTCGACCGGTGAAGTCAGACTTGCCGACGGCTCCAGCGTCAGCGCCGACTGCATCGTGGTGACTACCTCGTCCCACGTCGCAGCGCGCCTCGTTCCTGGGCTCACTGAGCACGAACGGGAACTACTCGGCGGGATCCGCTACCAGGGTGTGATCGACGTGTCGGTCGTGCTCCCCGAACAGCTGTGCCCTTACTACCTCACGTATCTGCTTGACGAGACAATCCTGACCGGCGTTGTCGACATGAGCTCGCTCGTCGAACCATCGGAACTGGGTGGCCACGGGCTGGTGTATCTGCCACGCTACGCGGCACCGGACGACCCCATGTTCGACTGGAGCGACGAGCGAATCATCGACGAGTTCACCAAGGCTCTGGCAGACGCGTACCCGACCTTCGATCCGGCCCAGATCATCGCCGCGAAAGTTGCCCGCGTCCGCGAAGTGTTCAGCGTTCCCACGCTCGGCTACAGCGACAGGGTTCTGCCGTTCGCAACGTCCGTCGATGGCGTCTGGATCGCGAACGGAAGCCAGATCGTGAACGGAACCCTCAACGTCGACGAAAGCGTGCAGCTTGCCGAGCGCGCCGTCGCAGATGTCTTACGCTCCGGGCGGAGGGACGCACGGACGGGCGTCTCGGCTTCGCCTCACACAATCCAAATTCTGACCGGAAGGAGCCAGTCATGACCAAAAAGTCCTCCTCACAACCGATTGCCAGCCTCAGCCTGGATCTGGACAACGAATGGGCGTATCTGATGACCCACGGGAACGACGCGTGGAAGAGCTACCCCACGTACCTCCCCACGGTCGTACCCCGCGTGCTCGATGTGCTCAATCAATTGGGTCTTTCTATTTCGTTCTTCGTTGTCGGTGCCGACGCTGTGCGGCCCGAGAACCGGGAAGCGATCAAAGCTCTGGCCGATGCAGGTCATGAGATCGGCAACCACTCGTTCAGACATCAGCCGTGGCTCCACCTGTATTCGAAGCAGGAAATCGTCGACGAGTTCGCTCGCACCGAAGACGCGCTCGGCGAGGCCACCGGCCGTCAGGTCGTCGGGTTCCGCGGCCCGGGTTACTCGCTCAGCCCCGACGTGCTCGACGTGCTGGTGGAACGCGGCTATGAGTACGACGCGTCGACCCTCCCTACTTACATCGGGCCGGTGTCGCGTGCGTTCTACTTCCGCTCGGCGCAGCTGACCGAAGCGCAACGCGCCGAACGTTCGCTCCTGTTCGGTTCGTGGCGAGAAGGCCTTCGCCCGCTGAAGCCCTATATCTGGCGGACGAACAACGGCGGCTCGATGTTGGAGATCCCGGTCTCTACGTTGCCCGGGGGCCGCGTGCCGATCCACATCTCCTATCTGCTGTACCTCGCAGCCGTTCGTCCTCAGCTGGCAACTGCGTACTTCGCAACTGCGTTGCGCATTTGTCAGGTCGCGGGGCTCGAGCCATCGATTCTGCTGCACCCACTGGATTTTCTCGGTGCCGACGACGTTGAGACGCTCGCATTTTTCCCAGCGATGTCGATGGGAGGCGAACGCAAGACGCAGCTCGTCAAGGGTTACCTGCGCCAACTTGGCGACTCGTTCGCGGTTGTCAGCATGGAACGCCACGCCCGTCACATCAGCACGACGAAGCGAGACCTCCCAACACAGGTTCTCGATCCGGTGACCATCGCTCCTGGCAGCAATCCGCGGTTCTCCGAACTCCAGGACACGTCGGTGTCGGCTTGAACACCGGTTCATCGCCCGAAACCGCCCACCGCATTGAACGAACCGAAAACCGTCAGGACGCAATCACTGTGAACAACCCCACGTCGCTCGCCAGCCTTCAGCACGGGCCGCTCACCGTCGACGCGACCGGGCCGGCGCCGGACATCGAGGCCGTCACCCCTGTGATGCCCACACCGACGGGTACTCGACCGAGCGTCACGATCGTGGTGCCTGCCTACAACGAGGCGCTCATTCTGATGCAGAGCCTTTCCACGCTCGAGGAATACATGAACGGCCTCGCCGATCACTACGAGTGGCAGATGCTCGTGGTCAACGACGGATCGAAAGACGAGACAGGTGCGATCGCAGAGGCGTTCGCGTCGAGCCGGCTCCACGTGCGGGTGCTGCACCACAAGACAAATTTCAACCTGGGGCAGGTGTTGCGTTATGCGTTTGCCAACTGCACAACTGACTACGTCGTGACGGTTGACTGCGATATGTCGTATTCCGTCGATCACATCGGACGGCTTCTCGACGCGATCTACCAGACCCACGCGAAGGTTGTGCTGGCGTCGCCGTATGCTGACGAAGGGACCATCGGAAACGTTCCGTTCGTCCGTCGGAAGTTGTCGCTATACGCGAATAAGATGCTGTCGTTCAGCGTGAAGGGTGAGCTGTCAACACTCACCGGCATGGTGCGCGCATACGACCGGATCTTCCTGCAATCGCTCGACCTCTCGTCGACCGACGTGGGCATCAACACTGAAATCATCTACAAAGCGCGCATACTGAAGGCAAAGGTGGTCGAGATTCCCGCGACTCTGTCGTGGGTATCCGAAGAACCGGGCGGCCGGAAATCGAAATTCAAGATCCGTAAGTCTGTCGGCACGTACCTGATGTCAGGTTTCCTGTTCCGCCCCCTTCTCACACTGGCGTTTCCGGCGATCTTCTTCTTCCTCGTGTCCCTCACCCTTTCGCTGTTCGTCCTCACCAGGGCGATCGGCGACCGGACCCTCAGCCAATCGCTGGCGGATTGGCCGACCACAACCGTGATCGCAGCACTGAGCTTCGGGTTGTCGGTCCAGTTCTTCTCCTTGGCGTTGCTCGCTGAACAGCAGCGACGAAACTTCGAATACCTCTTCCACCTCGGAACGACCGGGTTGAAATCGTCCCGCTCGATTCGCGAGCGGATGTAGGTACTGTCGAAAAGCGGGTCGAGCGTTGTCGTAGCCTGCGGGCATGACCCCGAACTGGCGCGCCGTCCCCGAATTGGCCGCAGCCGTTCCGGATGTGATCACGTGCATCGACTGCGGGGGCCGGGCTCACCTGCTCACTATCTGGGACGAGGACCCGCCGCGTGCCGGCGACCTGGCCACGTATCGCTGTGAGGACTGCCGCGATCGCTGGGACCTGGTTGTTCCCGACCTCGACGACCCCGGTATGAGCGACGGCAGCCGATTCAGTGACTGGTAGCGCTTGCATAGCTGATGACGCAACTCCCATCTGTGCAAGCGATGAAAACACAATTCACTAACTGTGAAATTGATATTCACACAGCCGTCACCGCACAATGGAGGCAGTGAACGGTTGAGTAGCCTCAAAGGCAGTCACGTGACGCGGACCTGGTTCGTTTCACACCTGTCGCGCCGTCGGCGCAGGCTTCACAACCCGGACCTACGGAGGTTTTCCATGCAGGGTGTCGTCAAGTCATACGACCCAACGTCCCGTCAGGGCGTTGTGTTGCGAGACGACCCGGCTCGCACCGAATACGACCTGGCTGACAACGCCTTGGCCGGATCGGTGTTCCGTATGTTGCGTCAGGGTCAGCGAGTGATCTTCGACGTGACTGCAGATGGACTGGCGACGACGATTCGTCTCGGTTCAGAGATCGACATGGGGACTCCGGACTTTACGGAGTAGCAACAACGCACAAGGGAGTGCGCCCATGACGATGGTGATCGGAACCGAGACCAAACCGCCCACCAGCAATGCTCGGCTCATCAAGTGGGTCGAGGAAACTGCCTCGCTCACCAAGCCCGATCGCATCCATTGGTGCGACGGTTCCGCCGAGGAATACGACTCGCTGTGTCAACTGCTCGTTGACAACGGCACGTTCACCAAGCTCAGCGAAGCGAAGCGCCCTAACAGCTATTTGGCCTTCTCCGACCCTACAGACGTGGCGAGGGTCGAGGACCGTACGTTCATCTGCTCGAAGACCCGTGCGGATGCCGGGCCAACCAACAATTGGGCCGACCCTACAGAGATGCGGTCAACGCTGCAGTCGCTGTTCGATGGTTCGATGCGTGGCCGAACGATGTACGTGGTGCCATTCTCCATGGGCCCGCTCGGCTCGCCCATCGCGCATATCGGCGTCGAGCTGACGGACTCGCCGTACGTGGCGGTTTCAATGCGCATCATGACCCGTATGGGCCGCAGGGTTCTCGACACGCTGGGAAACGGAGACTGGGTGCCATGTGTGCATACGGTCGGCTCCCCGCTGGTCGAGGGTGCGGCCGATGTGCCGTGGCCGTGCAACGCCACGAAGTACATCGTCCACTACCCGGATACCCGCGAGATCTGGAGCTTCGGCTCGGGTTACGGCGGCAACGCGTTGCTGGGCAAGAAGTGCTTCGCACTGCGCATCGCGTCGGTCATGGCGCGCGACGAGGGCTGGCTGGCTGAGCACATGCTCATCCTCGGCATCACGCCACCGTCATCGATCGGTGGCGGCAAGAAGCAATACGTGGCGGCAGCGTTCCCCAGCGCATGCGGCAAGACCAACCTCGCCATGCTCATTCCGACCATTCCTGGATGGAAGGTGGAAACAGTCGGAGACGACATCTGCTGGATGAAGTTCGGTGCCGACGGGCGTCTGTATGCGATCAACCCCGAAGCCGGCTTCTTCGGCGTCGCCCCCGGCACCGGCGAGGAGACAAACCCGAACGCGATGGCTTCGCTGTACGGCAACTCGATCTTCACCAACGTCGGGCTGACAGAGGACGGCGATGTGTGGTGGGAGGGCATGACACCGACTCCGCCGGCTCGCCTCACCGATTGGAAGCACAACGCTTGGACCCCAGAGACAGCCACGCCGGCCGCGCATCCCAACGCCCGCTTCACCGTGCCGGCTTCCCAGTGCCCATCCATCGCCCCCGAGTGGGAAGACCCTGCTGGCGTACCGATTTCCGCAGTGCTGTTCGGCGGTCGGCGCGCATCGACCATCCCGTTGGTCACCGAGTCGTTCTCGTGGAATCACGGCGTGTTCATGGGCTCCACCGTCGCCAGCGAGACCACAGCTGCGCAGGCTGGCGCCGTCGGCAACCTCCGCTTCGACCCGTTCGCCATGCTCCCGTTCTGCGGCTACAACATGGCCGATTACATCGGGCACTGGTTGTCGATCGGCACAAAGACCGATGCGTCGAAACTTCCGAAGATCTTCTACGTGAACTGGTTCCGCAAGTCTGCGGAGGGCAAGTTCCTGTGGCCCGGTTACGGCGAGAACTCACGGGTGCTGAAGTGGATTATCCAGCGCGTTGCAGACGATCCCGCTGGTGCCGCTGTCGAAACTCCCGTCGGCTTCGTTCCGGCACCGGGCGCTCTCGACGTCAACGGACTCGGGCTCACGGCCGAGGCGGTTGCAGCGGTCATGCGCGTTGACACCGACGAGTGGATGGCCGAACTCCCCAAGATTTCGGCGCACTTCGACAACCTGGGCGAACGGTTGCCGACCGAGATGCGTTCACAGTTGGCTGCACTGGCAGCTCGCTTCGGTGCGTCTTGACCGCCTGCTAAGGGACTTCCTCCCGTCGTTGACAACAGCGCAGCGTTCCGCTGCGCTGCGTTCGCGTCGTGTGACCGTCAACGGCCGGGCAGTATGGCTCGAATCTTGGGACGTCGACGAGGGTGCCGAAATCACGCTTGACGGTGTGGTGCTCCTGGGTCCCCCGGCGGTGGTGTTCGATCCCAGGTGGGTGCTGTTCGCCGATGAGCGGTTCGTGGTGGTCGACAAGCCGGCCGGTCTGCGCCCGGAGCCCCGCGGACCGTCGGACCGGACCGATGTGTTGAGCGCCGCGCGCACCGTGTACGGCCCGTCGTTGGTGGCGGCCACACGATTGGACCGCGACACCAGCGGCGTGATGATCCTGACGCTGCCGGGCGATCACCGGCGACTGTTGGACGAGGCGATGCGCAATCGTTCCGTGATGAAACGCTACGAGGCGCTGGTCGACCCATTGCTTCTGCCAGCAGCTGCCGAGGGAACGTTTTCGTGGAGGATCGGGCGAGACCCAATCCGGCGCGATGCCATGACCGTCGTTGCGTCAGGCGGGCAGGCGGCCTCCACCTCTTATGAGGTTGTCGATCGAACGACAGGTCGGTTGCAGCTGCATCCGCATACCGGGCGAACCCATCAAGTGCGTGTGCATCTCGCACACGCGAGCGCGCCCATCCTCGGCGATGTTTTGTACAACGGGGCGCCGGCAGCGCGGTTGATGCTCCATGCGGCCCGCTACGAAGTTCCCTCCCTGGGTCTTGCAGTCGGGGCGCCGAATCCGTTCTGAGCGGATGACCGTTTGCCACATACGCGCAACTTGGAACCCACATACGCGCAACTTGACAAGTTTTGTCCAAATACCCCAGCGAAAAGGGCAAGTTGCGCGTATAGAGGTGCCGAGTTGCGCGTATCTGGGGTGCCGGGGTGGGGGCTGACTCTGCCTGCTGGTCGTGGCGATCACAAATACGCCAAGATGGGGACATGGCTCGTTACGACTTCCGCTGCCGCACATGTGACTCGATGTTCGAGGTGGAACGGCCGATGGCACAGTCCAACGAACCAGCCCCTTGCCCCGATGGGCATACCGACACCGTGAAGTTGTTGTCACGGATTTCGGTACTGGCAGGGGCGACCCCTGGCCGTGTCGGCGGTGGCGCAGGCAGCCCATCCCCCGCCCCCATGGGTGGCGGATGCGGCGGGGGATGCGCCTGCGCGCACTGAGCTGAGACCAACTTGACCGCGCCCTGGACGCCGCCGTCGGTGCACAATGTGGCAATGACGCTCGCACTCGGGAATATCACGTTCGACTGTTCAGACCCGGTTCGGGTGGGTTCTTTCTGGTCCGCCGCCTTGGGTTGCTCGCTGGCTGACGATGCCAACGAGTGGTTCTGCAGGATCGTCGGGACGGACGGCAAGCCGAGCTGGTTCTTCTCTCAGGTTCCGGAACCGAAGTCGGCAAAGAACCGGATGCATATTGATCTACACGCAGATGATCGCGAGGTTGAGGTGGCTCGTCTCGAATCGCTTGGGGCTTCACGAGTCGGCGAGAAGGACGAGTGGGGAGTCCGTTGGACTGTGCTGCAGGATCCCGAAGGGAACGAGTTCTGCGTCTCGGCCCGTCACCCTGATTAGACGGGCTATCGGCCGAGCGCGTGAGCCAGCGCGGCGAGACAGCGGTCGTTCTCTTCGGGCAGCCCGATGGAGATGCGCAACCAACTGGTCAGGCCGTACATACCCATCGGCCGCACAATCACTCCCTGATGCAGCATGGCGGTGTTGACCGCCGCTGCATCGCCGACGTCGAGCAGTACGAAGTTGGCCATCGACGGCACGAACCGCACGCCCATCGAGTCCAGAGCCGCCTGAACGCGCGCCAGCTCGGTCCGGTTGAGTTGGTAGCTGCGCTGAATGAACTGAGTATCTGTCAACGCTGCGGCTGCAGCGACCTGCGCCATTTCGTTGACACCGAAGGTGAGCCGTACTCGATTCATGAAGTCAGCCAGCTCGGGGCTGCTGATGGCGTAGCCCACGCGCAACCCAGCGAGGCCATAAACCTTTGAGAAGGTGCGTGTGACAACGACGTTAGGAAATCTGCGCGCATACTGAGTTCCGTCGTAACGGAACTCAGGTGGAAGGTATTCGTTGTAGGCCTCGTCCAACAGCACGATCACGTTCTGCGGCACGCGGCCCAGGAACGCTTCCATGTCGGCCTGTTCAATGAACGTGCCGGTGGGATTGTTGGGGTTGGCGATGTATAGCGCCCGGGTCTCGGGGGTGATTGCCGCCAGCAGACCATCGAGGTCATTGCCCAGGTTCTTGGCTGGTACCACCACGTTGGTTGCACCCGCGTTGTGCACCGCCTGCTGGAACACGATGAAGGAGTACTGGCTGGAAACACCGTTGGTGCCGGGTTCCATGAACGCCTTGCCGATGAGCTCGATCAGGTTCTCGCTGCCCGTGCCGACTGTGATGCAGCTCGGGTCCACGTCGTGATGCGCCGAGATGACCGCCTTGAGCGCGGTCGCGTTTGCATCGGGATAGCGCGCTGCGTCCAGGTGACGGATCGCCTCGGCGGCCTTTGGCGACATGCCGAGCGGGTTCTCATTCGATGCCAGCTTGACGATGGTCGCCGGATCGATCCCTAGTTCGTGGGCGACCTCCTCGACGGGACGACCCGCGACATAGGGCGATGCCGTGCGTGTGCGAGCCGGGATGTCGACCGAGTTCACAGCGTTCACGCTTCCCGGTTCAATCTCATAGCGTTCACGCTTCCCGGTTCAATCACGGACGCGTTGCAGGCGAACTGGTACGGGCAGCATCCCGTTCGACCAGTCCGCCGAGTGCGGCGTCGATAGCCGCCAGCGTGTCGGCGTCCAGTGTCTTACCGAGCCCGCCCAGCGAGTCGTCAAGTTGCTCAGGTCGCGTCGCACCAACGATGGCAGAGGCGACGTTGCTGTTGGTCAGGACCCACGCAACCGCCATCTGAGCCATGGACATGCCCGCCGCTGCCGCTATGGGCAGCAGTGACTGGACCGCACTGAGAACGTCGTCCGTCATCCACCGGGCGATCATGTCTTTGCCGCCGTGCTCGTCGAGCGCACGTGAACCGGCCGGCGGCGGTGTACCGGGAAGGTACTTGCCCGTCAGCACGCCTTGGGCAAGCGGCGACCACACGATCTGGCCGAGCCCGTGCTCGATAGACGCAGGAACCACTTCGGCTTCGATGACACGCCACAACATGGAGTACTGCGGCTGGTTCGAGATGAACGGCACCCGGAGTTCCTTCGCCAATGCTGCTGCGGCGGTGATCTGCTCAGCCGTCCACTCGCTGACGCCGATGTACAACGCCTTGCCGCTGCGGACCACGTCGGCGAACGCAAGCATTGTTTCCTCGAGCGGCGTTTCGACGTCGTAGCGGTGTGCCTGGTACAGGTCGACGTACTCCACGCCGAGCCGCTTCAGCGACCCGTCGATGCCCTCGAAGATGTGCTTGCGCGACAATCCACGGGCGTTGGGGCCCTTTCCGGTCGGCCAGTAAACCTTGGTGGCCAGTTCGTAGTCGGTGCGTCTGACTCCATCGAGCGCTCGACCGAGAACCGACTCGGCGCGGGTGCCTGCGTAAGCGTCAGCCGTGTCGAACGTCGTGACACCCATCTCAAGGGCACGTTTCACGCACGCGTTGGCAGCGTCTTCTTCTACCTGGCTGCCGTGGGTGAGCCAGTTGCCGTAGCTGATGGCCGAGACCTTGAAACCGCTGTTGCCGAGATACCTGAACTCCATGCAAGAACCCTACCCTCACCCTCCTGGCAGACCCACCCGAGGACCGCTGTTCCAGGCGTCGAAACCTTGCGGAGGGTGTGTCCGCTCTCGCGTACGATCTGCAGCATGCCAGTGCACGCGTTCATCCTCGTCCAGACCGAAGTCGGCCGCGCTGCAGGCATCACCGAAGAAGCACGGTCGCTACCCGGCGTTGCCGAAGCGCACGAGCTGATGGGTTCCTACGACGTGATCATCAAGGCCACAGTTGACCAGCTGGACCAGCTCGGCCCCATGGTGGTGCACAAGATCCAGGCCATCCCTGGCATCACCCGTACCATCACCTGCCCCGTCACCCATACCTGACCGGCGGCACCCAAATCACTCGACCCGCACCCCGGCGCCCCTGAGGACTTCCAAGATTTCTTCGCCGTAATTGTCGAGCTTGGTCGGCCCGATCCCTGGCACTCGGGTCATGGCGACGAGCGACGAGGGCTTCTTGGCACAAATCGCCCTCAACGTCTGGTCAGACATCACGATGTATGGCGGCACCTTGTCGGCCTTGGCCCTGCTGGTACGCCACGTTCGCAACGCATCGAACAGTGGCTCGTCTTCGGCTGCCAGGGCTGTCTGACCTGAGACACCCGAACCGCCGGCCGCGGGTCCCTGGCGCACTGCAGCACGCGATATTGCGCCCGTTGAAACCGCGCTTCGAGTCGGAGCTGATCCGTCAAGCTCTGGCACCATCATCGACGGCCGCGATGCGTCGGCCAGGACCACCGTGTTGATGCGGCCGCGGGTGATGCCGACGTGTAGCACGCGTCGTTCCTCCTCGTCGTCCTCGGACAACCGATGCGGGAACACACCCGCGTTGACGCCGAACACGATGACGTGGTTCCACTCAAGCCCCTTCACCCGGTGCACGGTGGACAGCGTGACAACGGGTATTGCACCGCCATCTGGACTGGCCTCGGCGGCCGGCCGTTTGGCCAGGCTCTCTCGTAGCCACGGTTCGAAGCGCGCTGGGTCAGGCTCCAGCGCTGCGACCTGCAGCAACGCGTCGAGATCGTCGAGATGGCTTGACCCTTCGGACCCGGCCGAACGGTCGAGCAGTTCCATGGCACCGTCGAGGCCGATGTCGGCCCGCACGGCGCGGAGGATGGTGACGGTGTTGCTGCCACGGGCAACGCGTCGCAGCGATTCGAGATCGTCGACGAACGCGTCGAGCTTGTCGGTCTCGCGGTCGGTCATGGTGGAACCGATCGACCGCAGCTCACTGGCCGACCACGCCTTCTTACGGCGCAGCCGGTCCGGGAACCACTGCGGCAGCCCACGGCTGGGGCGGCGCAGGATCTCGACCACGTCGGCCGAGGCGTATCCACCAGCTGGCCCCGTGCCCACCGCAAGGCGGAGGTAGGCCAGCGCTGCGCGCAGACCGGTTCGTTCGAGGATGCGCTCGTCGAGCGCTCCGTTGACCGGCACCCCGCGTTGCGTGAGCGCAACCTGGGGGGCAAGAAGCTGCGAGTTGACCCGCGTGAGGAGCGCAATCTGAGCGTGCGGTGAACCGGCGGCGATCCACGCTTGGATCTGCTCGACCGCTTTCCCCGTGAGCGTCTCGGTGGGGATGAGCGCCACCCTGAATGCGCTGGGATCGGTGCTTGCATCCTCGGCTGGACGGATGTCTTTGACAATGCGACGTTGGTTGTAGCCAAGCAACGCGCGTGCCGCCGTGACGATGGGGGCAGCTGACCGGTAGTTGACCTGCAGCGCGTATTCAGCGGCCCCCGGAAACAGCGAATCGAATTGGATGAGGAACTGTGGGTCGGCCCCCACGTGACCGTAGATGACCTGGTCGTCGTCGCCAACGCCGAAGCAGTCAAGTGTAGGGATGGACAGCAGCCGCAGCATGAGAACGTGCGCTGGTGTGAGGTCTTGGAACTCGTCGACCAACAGGTGCCGACACGAACGCTGTGCCTCGGCGCGGAACGCGCCGTTGGATAGCAACACCTCGATGGTGCGGTAGATCTGCTCGTCGAAGTCAACCGCAGCGCGTTGCGCCAATGCATCGCGATAGCGGATGAACACGCCCGCGAACCCGGGGACATCGTCGCGCGAAGACTCGGTGTCCCGGGGGTTCTGCAGCCCAAGACGGCACAGCGACAACGCTTCGAGGTACGGGGTCAGCGGGTCGGTGTTGGCCCGGCGGCGGGACTGCGGAATTTCGACGAGCCCTTCCACAATGCGCCTGACCTCTCCCTCGTCCAGGACATTGAGGCGACCGAGGGACGCGTTGAGCAGCGACTGGCCGTAGGCATTGAGCGTCTTCACTTGCGGCCGGAAGTCCGCACAGCGGGTTTCCATCTCGGCCCGCGCCTTGACGTTGTAGGCCACAGCGAGTGTGGTTTCACGTTCATACGCGCGCTTTGTATGAAGGAGCCGCAGTCGCTCGGTGAGCACGCGGGTCTTACCCGAACCCGCTGGGGCGATGACGCGAGCGGCGCCACTGCCGTGCCCAACGGCGGCACGCTGGTCAGCAGCAAGATCGGCTTCGAGCGGTTGCTCTGGCGGCGTAACGGTCAGCCGCAGCAGTTCCACGGTTTCGCTGTGTACGACGAGACCAACCTCGGGAGGCAGCGGACCGCGCGGACCGCCATCGATCCACACCGGGCGACCATCGGGCAGCACCGCATCGCCCGAACCGTCGGCGCACGGCGCCGCGCCAAGACGCTCGGCCTTGCGGCCCCACCACCAAATTGGGTCAGCGCCGCGAGCGTCGACGTTGTTGGCCCACACGAGGAAGTGCAGGCGATCGTGGATTGGTTCGAACCGAGCCCCCGCCTCCCACGGATCGAGGCGGTACGAGCGGGGTTCACGGAACGATGCCGCGTCGGCGATGAGTTCGAGCACCACCGGCTGGCGGGCGACCCATGCGGCGTGGAGCTGGGCGACGACATGTCCGGGCGCGACAACCGCAGCGTCGTCGATCACCACCCGGGGCGCGCCGAGCCAGCCTTCGGGCGGTTCTGCCCCTGCGTTGATGATCACGCCCCGACCAAGGGCTACCGGAAATGTCACCGGGTCAGTGTAGCGAACGTTCGTTCGCACTTGTCACGCGTCTCGGCGGCGCTATGCCCGACGCAATGTCCGTCAGCGTCAGCGTCTGCGGCCGCGGCGTTTGGAACTGTCCAACCCGCGCACCTTGACCGCGACATCGCCGTCATGGACGTGAAGCCGCAAGTAGGCGAGTGCTTCTTGTCGGCGCGGCTCAAGGTCAGCAGGCAGCACCCTGAGCGAGTTCGGAGACGATTGCGGCGGCTGGCTCATCGCCTGCTCTGACATCCACCCATGTTGGCAGACCACAAACGTTTTGGGAGGGCAGTTACGGCACGCGGCCAATAGGGTGCGTTCCATGAATTGGAACAACGTTGGCGTCCGACAGTTGCTCGTGCAACTTGTTTCGGCCGTCCCCTGGACCGTGCTGTGCATCGTTGGCATGTCCGTCGGCCTGAAGTATGACCGCTTACATCCGAAAGCGGCACGTCGGTTGATCACGGGAAGCGCGCTGCTGCTCGTCGGCCATGTCGCGGGGATTGCGCTCTTCATGGCGTTTCTTGCACTTGAGGACCGGAGCCGCTGGATCGGTGGTTACAGCGCTGTTTCGCTGCTGGTGAGCCTGACGGTGCTCGCTGGCACAGCGCTGATCATTGCTGCGGTGTTCGCCGGCCGCACCCTTCGCGACGTCAGCGGCCAAGTCACTGGCCAGGTTGACGCAACCAGGCAATGGCCTGGTCAGCAACCGATGTGAGCGATTTGTACGCGCGCACATCATTTGGCATCGCTGCCAACGCGTCGGCCAGGCGGTGTCGATCCACGGTTGCCACTACGGCGTGGGGTAGCGGCCTGAGATACGTGCGAATGGTGAACAGGATTGCGCGGGTCTCCGGCAGCCGACGCAAGGTCTGACGTTCGACGCGCAGATACAGCGCGGTCGGTTCCACTGGCAGCGCGTCGGTACGGCCGTGCCCGGTGGGCTGGAACAGAGCGCCGTCGTCGATGACGCTCCAGTTCAGCCGCCACACCGGCCGATCAACGCGCAGTCGGTCCAGTAGGTCGTCAGTTGGCTTGCCAATGTCGCGCGCGTATCGTGCAACGGGCTGGTGGATTGCCTGCATCGGTAGTCCGATCTTGTCGGCCAATCGCCACCGGCCGGGGAAGCACAGCGATGCTGCAGCCAGCCGCGGTTCACCATCGTGGTGCACCATGAGACACAGGTCCTCTTGCACCTGCCGCCCGGCGGCGTCGAGCGGATGAAGACCTTCACCGATGGGACCCACGTCACCGACGAGCGACGGAAAGTACGTCAGCATATGAGTTTCAATGAGGCCCAGAACTTCCGAAGATGCATCGGCGGCATAGGGCAGCGCAATGAACACCTCGCCGTGACGGTTGGTGAGCAGATTCTGTTTCAGCGCCAACTCGTCGGCGAACCGGTCGTCGGGTTCGATCCACGTCGCAAGGTCAAGCGGCCGCACACCGATGCGCTGACGAAACGGACGACCGTCGAACGGCAGATACGCAATCCCCGAAACTGGGTCCGGCCGACTCTGATTCACGCAGGCAACCCCGCAATCTCCATGCCGTCAAGCGCAGCGATCCGGTCCAGCCACACGTCTCGCACCGCGGTGGCCGCATCGGTGCGAACCAGCAGCACGGCCATCTGGCTCAGCACGCAGGCACGCACCGGCTCGGACCCCCAACCGAGCGCCCGTAGCGCCCAGGGGCCATAGGTCTCGACAAACGATGGCCACGCCGCGTCCAGCAGCCCTCGGAACCACAACGTCCAGTACAGCCACGACAGGTCCGACAGTGCGTTGCCCCAGCCGCCCAGTTCCCAGTCGATGAACGCTGCGATGCGCAGCCGGGTTCCGGCACGGTCAGTCTCGATGTCGAGCATCACGTTGTGCAGCCCAGGATCACCGTGGAGGAAGGCAACACCATGTCCATGCACCGGGTGGTCGATAGCCTCCGCGAGCCGCTCGACGACGGTGGCGGGCACCGTCATTCCCTCGAGTCTCCGACGGGCATCGCCAAGGAGGCCGGCGCGTTCGAACAGCAGGCCCGCCGCCGGATGAGGCGCGCAGCCGTGCACCGTGCGTAGAAGCCGACCCATCAGCGTTCCGAACACGGCAGCTGAGGCGGGGTCGGCCTGCAGTTGCACGAGGTGCACCGGGCCGGGGCTGCCAGACGAGCGGACGGTGGCGAGGACCGCCCACTCGTCGTCGACCGATGAACCGATGAGCGTCGGAGCAGAGCACCCGAGGCCGTCGAGATTGCGCAGCAGTTCGATCTCGCGCGTCACGTCGGCCCGCTTCACCTCGGCGCTGGCGGCCTTCACGATGGAGTCGCCCACCACGAACACGAAGTTGGAGTGGCCCCCGATCGTTGCGGTTGCCGCGCGCACCGGGTGGCCGAGGATGGCTTCGACGCGTTCGGCAAGCGACGCAGGAACCATGACCGACGCACCGGTCATCGCCGGCCCTCGATGACCCCGATGGCTCCGAGCGCTGACAGGCCCACGTCCACCGCGATCAGCGCAGGCGAGCGCGGCCGTGGTACACGGCACGGCGGGCATGGCGTTGCAACGCCAGGTCCACGAGACGGTCGACCAATGCTGCGTACGGCACGCCTGACGCTTCCCACAGCTTCGGGTACATCGAGATGGGTGTGAAGCCGGGAATGGTGTTGATCTCGTTCACCAGCCACCCGCGGCCGCTGGGCTCGAAGAAAAAGTCCACCCGCGCCATACCTTCGCAGCGCAAGGCGCCATAGGCCAGGCGAGCAATTTCCTGGCCGCTTGCCGTGTCTGCAGCGGAGAACGTGGCTGGAATTTCGAACGTTGCGTTGCCGTTGATGTACTTATCTTCGAAGTCGTAGAACTCTTTGGCTGGGAACACCTCGCCGGGCAAAGACACTTCGGGCAGTTCGTTGCCAAGCACTGCGAACTCGATCTCTCGCCCGGTGATCGATTCCTCGACCACGATGGTGTCGTCGAATCGCATGGCCTCGTGCAGCGCCGCAAGGAACTCGGGGAGGTCGTGCGCCTTGGTGACTCCGACCGAGGAACCCATGTTGGCTGGCTTCACGAACACCGGCCAGCCGAGCGTTGTTTCGACCTCTTGTGCCGCAACCACACGGGCGTCGTCGGAGTCGAGTTCCCAGCTGCGCCACGCCAACCACTTGGCCTGCGGGATGCCAGCCGCGTCGAACATCATCTTGGCAACCGCTTTGTCCATCGACACCGCCGAGCCCAGCACGCCTGACCCGACATATGGGATGCCAGCAAGTTCCAGCATCCCCTGCACGGTGCCGTCTTCGCCAAGGGGCCCATGCAGCACCGGCAACACGACCACCTGACCACCGCCTTGCACGTCAGGGCGCTGCAGCACTGCACTCGCCTCGACGCGTTGGCCTGCGGCGGCCAGGGCGCGCGGTACATCAATGGCTCCGGCAGCACCATGTAGGAGCGCCAATGCCGATTCGCTGTGTGCCCACTCCCCGTCCTGGGAAATGCCGATCGGCATCACGTCGTAGCGGGTCTTATCGAGCGCGTTGAGCACGTGCACTGCAGAGATGCACGACACCTCGTGCTCGGCTGACTGCCCGCCGAACAGCACGATCACCGTGGTGCGCGGCTCGGGGGTCGAGTGGTCAGCGGGCTCGCCGGGGTCGTCGCAGCCGGGGTCGCCGCGGTCGGGGGCTGTCACGGCACAACCACCTTGCCGACCAGCAGCGCACGGATGCCGAGGCCCATGATGAACAACCCACCGAACCCGTACAGGAGGTAGAGGCGGTGGCGCATCGACTGGCGGTAGGAGTACAGGATGCCCACGGCAATGATGCCGACGAAGCCATAGAACATGTGGAACTGCGGCACAGCCAGCTTCTCCTTGCTGTACATCCACACCCCCAGGCCGACCTGGATGAAGATCGCCACTTCGACGAACCCGATGTACCACCACAGGGCACGCATTCTCAGCTGCTCGAACCGATGCGCCCCAAGCGACCACACTCCGGCCAAGCCATTACCGATGATGACGACCCACGCCCAGGCCGTATGGATACCGAGCACACTTGCAAGCACGGCCTCCGACGCTACTCGGGACGGCTCACTCAACTGGGTGAGGGTTTCTCGCAGCCCAGCCGAACCCAATGCCGCTCGGCGACCCGATTCATCGCCACCAGAGCGCGCCTAAACCTGGACTCACCACTTCAATGCCTTCGTATTCGCAGCCAGCAGCAAGACGTCGGTCATAGGTGATCACCGCTGCGAGATCGTCGGCAAGTTCCATCGCCGAGGCAAGGTGCAAGGCGTCCAAGGTTCGGAGTTCACGAACCCCAACAGTTCGAGCGGAGCTGTAGGTCGTTTCAGACGGTACGACCATCGTCAGGACTCTCAGCGCTTCATCGATGGCCAGCGCGTCGATGCCCAACCGCGGCCCTGCTCGATGAGCCTCGACTGCGAGCAACGTTGACGACCACAGCCCACGCTCATTGACGTATCGACGCAACACTCCGGAATGCTCCTCCGCAACGAGCAGCTTCAGAAACGCCGACGTGTCGATATAGCTGACCGCCATTTGCGAACCCTCAGGAGTCTGCGCGAAGGTCGTCGAGGACCTCCGAAACCGTCGATGGAGCCTTTCGAGCTGCCGGCAAATCACCGATCGAAACGGTCGCAGCACGAACTCGCCCCGCGGCGACAAGCGCGCCGGTGCCACCAACTGCCGTCGGCGGCACGATCACGGCGACAAGCGCGCCTCGGTCGGTAATCCCGACCTGTTCACCGGCTCGAACGCGCCGCAGCACCGCAGCAGAATGCTGCTGCAGCTCTCGGATCGGCACAGTGTCCATGTGCGTCGAACGTAGCACGACACGGCCAGGGCTACCATCCGATCGTGCTGCACGTTGCCTGGGACCAAGGGCAACTTGCTGCGCTTGGCTGGCATGACCGGGCGCTCAGCGCCGAAAGCACTCTGTCGCTGGCGAACAGGCTGTTTGCGCACGACCTGCAGCACGCCGTACGCACCATTGCGATTCCTGGGCGTCGGGAGCCGGCGGCGCTGCACTGCGGGCTGATCCCCGTCAAGGTGGCAGCCGATGCATTCGCGCATCACACGTGGGTGCCATGGAAGACGCTGAGTCCCTCGCTTGGTTGGGCGCAGTCGGTTGCCGCGGCAGGTGCTGCTATTGCTCGGAGCGGGCAGGCCGTTCCACGGGTGGACGTGGGGCAAACATATGCGCGCTGGCAACCGACGCTCACCGACGTCGGCGCACGAACGCTCCGAAGCCTGACCGAAGCCATGCCTCCGGTCGTTGCGGCGCTCAACCCCGACACCGAGCCCTGGCAGCTCACCTCGGCGTTGCTCGGGCAATTTGTCGACGAAGCAGTGCGGACCCGGCTGTGGAACGCGCATGCGGGCGGGCCGGAGTCACGCGATCGTCGCCCGCATGCAGTCGTCATGCGACGGGTGCTCAGTTCGTTGATCGGCGATCCGGTGGTCTCTATCAACAGTGCTGCCGAGGCGCACGCACTTGCGGAAATTGCCGACGAGCTGGACCGTTGGTCAGGCCCGCTCACCGGCCGCTCACCGCTGAGCAGCCTCGTCGTATTCGGCAGGTTGAGCCCGGTGGAGCTGGAACCGACACCTGACGCTGTCGTGCCCGGTGGCTCCAACTTCGACCCAGATCGCTGGAGCTTCGAACTGTTTCTCGCGGCCACCGCAGACCCGACGCTTTTCGTTCACGCAGCGGCGATCTGGGAATCGAAGGGTCGTGGCGCGAACGGCGGCAACCACAGTGTCGACGGCCCCACTGGTATCGACAGCGGCGATGCGCAGGACGCGCTGCGGTTGATTCGCCAACGGCTGCTGCTGGCATCGCCGACCGTCGGAGAGTGTCTACATCGGACGCAACCGGCAACTGCGACGCTGACTACCCAGCAGGTGGTGCACCTGTTGCATCACGAACTCGAAGCGATCGCCGGAGCGGGCGTTCAGGTGCAGCTCCCGGCCTGGTTCACCAACCCGCCGCGGGTGAAGGTTGTTGGTCGGGCAACCCCAACGGATCAGGCGATCACCGCAGCCGGCCTCACAGCGAAGAACATCGTTGCCGTCGACTGGGGTCTTGCGCTCGGCGATCATCGGTTGAACGAAGCCGACCTCGCACGCCTTGCAGCTGCCAAGCATGACCTCATCCACCTTGCGGGGCGATGGGCGGTGGTGGACCGCACGGTGGTGGCCGAAGCGCTGACCGCCCTCACGCGTGTTCGCCGCGAGCGGCCCATTGTCGACGCTTTGTCGTTGCTCGGCCTCGCCGCCGAGGCGGAGACGAACTCCGGCACGCCGGTCGAGGTTGCTGCTGATGGATGGGCGAAAGACCTGTTGGCCGGGCTTCCCGAAGATCGCGTCACGCCGATCGAACGGCCGAACGGGTTCGTCGGCACTCTGCGCCCATATCAACAGCGCGGCGTTGGGTGGCTTGCATTCTTGGAAAGACTCGGGCTCGGTGGTGTCTTGGCAGACGATATGGGCCTCGGCAAAACCGCGCAGGTCCTCGCACTCATTGCACACGGCGGCCCCACTTTGACGAGCCCGACTCTTGTCATATGTCCACTGACGGTCGTGCGCAACTGGGAGACCGAATCGGCCCGGTTCGTGCCGGGGCTCGTCGTCGGCGTGCACCATGGCCCGAAGCGGGAATCCGACGACTTCGCGTCGTGGCAACGACTCCATCACCTGACCATCACCACCTACGCGACGGCCGCAAGGGATGCCGAGATGCTCGCGGGTGTGGGGTGGGCGCGCGTGGTGATCGACGAGGCGCAACACCTGAAGAACCGCCACACGGTCGCCGCCAAAGCAATCCGCACCATCGGTGCCGGGCAACGGATAGCGCTGACCGGCACGCCAGTCGAAAACCGGCTGTCAGACCTATGGGCGATCATGGACCTGGTGAACCCGGGGGTGCTCGGAAGCGCAGATTCGTTCCGCCGCACCGTGGCAGTTCCGATCGAACGACATCACGACGAGCAGGCCACGCGTCACCTGCGAACGGTGGTCAGCCCGGTCCTGCTGCGGCGATCCAAATCAGACAAGTCGCTGGTACCCGAGCTTCCGCCGAAGATCGAGTCAACTGCGTGGGCAACGCTCACCCACGAACAGGCAAGCCTGTATCGGGCTGTCACGGACTCCCTGCTGCAACGGTTGGACACCCTTGGCGGCTTTGAACGCCGGGGCGCAATCGTCGCAGCGATCACGAAGCTCAAACAGATCTGCAATCACCCGGTGCACTTGCTCGGCGACAATGGTCGCCTTGACGGGCGCAGCGGCAAGCTGGCGCGATTCGACGAACTGATCGATGATGCGTTCGACGCCGACGAGCAGGTGATTGCCTTCACGCAATACGTCGAGATGGGCAAGCTCGTGCAACGCCACCTGTCTGAACGGCTCGCACTGTCCACGCCGTTCCTGCATGGCGGCCTCGCGCGCACACGTCGTGACCGATTGGTGAGTGATTTTCAGGCGGGTTCGTCACCCCTGTTGTTGGTCAGCCTGAAAGCGGGCGGGAGCGGGCTCAACCTCACCGCCGCCACACGAGTGATTCACATCGACCGATGGTGGAACCCGGCGGTGGAGGATCAGGCGAGCGATCGGGCATGGCGCATCGGCCAAACCGCCACGGTGCTGGTGCATCGCCTTGCGACTCGCGGGACCATCGAGGAACGCATCGACACGATCATCACGGAGAAGCGTGATCTGGCCGCTCGGGTGCTCTCCGAGGACGGAGCGACAGGGCACAGTGGTGAGGCGTGGATCACCGAGCTGTCTACCGATGAACTACGACGATTGATTTCATTGGAGCGAACGTGAGCACGCCGGGTCCGGCAACCGCGGCGTTGGGAGCCATTGCTGCTCGCAGTGATCCGATTCGGTTCATGCGCGGAGCGGAACTGGCCGAGCGCGGCATGGTGACGTTGCTTCGGGTCGAGCCGGGCCGGTGTTCTGGCCAGGTGCGCGGAAGCCGCAGCGTTCCATACGCGGTCGAGATGCGGACGGCGGCACAGGGCGCACTGCCCGATCGAGATGCGTCTGTCGCGTTCAGCTGCACATGCCCGGACTGGGGAAACCCGTGCAAGCATTCCGTGGCCGTTGCGTTGGTGCTGGGCGAGCAACTTGACGACGATGCCGAGCTGCTCACGACGTTCATCGGTTTGCGCCACAAGAAGCGTGCGGGCCGAGCGATCGAAGTACAAGTCAGCGACGACCAGGTTCCACCGACGCTCATTACCTCCGAGGCGCGGCCGACATGGGCAGAGGGGCTTGTTCGTCCTGCACCGCCAACCACCGCTGCCGCGTTCTTCGGAACGTCACCCGTGTCGGTGCCAGCCCCGGACGAACCAGTCGTCGAGGTCCACGCGGCCACACTCGGCCCCCTCGTGATCGCAGGGTTCGACCTTGCACCAGACGTGATCCGTCTCCTCACCAGCCGTTGAAACGAAGGTCGGCTTATTTACCGCGGATGCGAGGTCTGACGTGGTTGACCGGGTCCGATTCTCGGATGTGGTGGATCAAAACGTCGACTCTGCCGGACCGGGTTACCCGGCCGCAACATGGTGGCCCCGACCCTCAGCGGACTGAAGCCTCCGCTCGTAGCGCAGCGATCGCATCGGCGTTGTACCCCGCCCAGGCCAGCACAGAGTCGGTATCGGCACCGGCTGCGGGCGATGGGTGCGGCAACTCGGCTTGCGTACGCGAAAACCGCGGCGCAGGTGCAGGCTGTGTCAGGCCATCACGGGTGATGAACGTGGAGCGTGCCACGTTGTGCGGATGCTGCGGCGCCTCGGCGAGTGACAGCACCGGGGCGAAACACACGTCGCTGTGCTCCATTACGTCGCACCACTCGGCACGCGTGCGTTCCATGAACACCTCGGCCATCTTGCCCTTCAGCTCAGGCCAGCGGGACTGGTCCAACTGCTTGCCCCAGGTCGCGTCATCCTCGAGGCCGCCGAGGCGGCGAAGCTCGGCATAGAACTGCGGCTCGATCGAACCGATGGAGATGTACTGCCCGTCGCTGCATTCGTACACGTCGTAGAACGGGGCGCCGGTGTCCAGCATGTTGGTCCCGCGCTCGGGTTTGTGGACCCCCATGGCGTTCATCGAGTGGAACATGGTCATGAGGACCGCCGCCCCGTCAACCATCGCTGCGTCGACCACCTGCCCCTTGCCGGACCGTGCCGCTTCCAGCATGCCGCACACCATGCCGAACGCAAGGAACATGCCGCCACCGCCGAAGTCGCCCACCAGGTTGAGCGGTGGCACCGGCTTGGCTCCTGCCCGGCCGATCGGCTCCAGCGCACCGGCAAGCGCGATGTAGTTGATGTCATGGCCCGCAGCCATCGCATACGGTCCCTCTTGCCCCCATCCGGTCATGCGGCCGTAGACAAGGCGCGGGTTGCGAGCGAAGCAGTCATCGGGGCCAAGACCCAGGCGCTCGGTGACACCGGGGCGGAACCCCTCGAACAAACCATCGGCCTTGTCCACCAAGCGCATCACCACTTCGCGCCCGGCCTCGGTTTTCAGATCCACGCCGATCGAGCGTCGGCCGCGCTCGGAAATGGACAGGTTCGGACGACCGGTCGGCTCCACAGGTACCGCCTGGGCTCGTTCGATGCGAATCACGTCGGCACCCATGTCGGCGAACAGCATTCCCGCGAACGGACCCGGCCCGATCCCGGCAAGTTCGATGACGGTCAGGCCTGAAAGTGGTCCACTCATGGCGCCATGTTGTTGGCCAACGCCCCCCGGCGACAAATCGTGAACGCGAGGTTCCGGGCCGATCGCCGGACTATCCCTGGACAATCCAAGGAAACGGGTCTGGAAGCTGACAGGCTGGGGGGATGTCTTGGCAGGCAACCGACGCCGCTCAGGGCGACCGCACAGGCGACTCAGCCGCACTTCCCGCAGCGATCGAGATCAAGGCTGGCGACGCGTCCGGAGTGGCTCCACTCATCGTCGGAACGCGTCGCGTCGGCGGGCTCTTCGTCACGATCGCGCTCTCCGAAAGCGGCTCGGGCATCAGGATCGACTGGACGCTGCACAACCAGGGCCGTAACACCGTCGTCCTATCCGAAGCGCGCATTCGTTTTTCCGAACTGAACCCCCACCGGGTACTTGCTCCAGGATGGACCACCTCGTCAACCGTTCGACGCTGCGCACCCGACCAACTGGTGCTCGCCAACGAGGTCTCCGCGCAACGCCGCCAGCAGGACCACGCAGATCTCGCCCGCGCCAACCAAACGGTTGCAGCACATCAGGTGATGGGCCACGACGCCGGCGTGGTCGGATTCCTGCACGGTGCCGTGCACTTCGGCATCATCGAAGGCCCAGCGCCCCGAGCAAGCGGTGAAGGGACGGCGGCGATTGCACTGCTCGACGGCGTCGAACTGCACACCGGCGAACAGATCACCCTCGACCCCGTCTGGATCGCAGCCGGCGACCCGTCAGCGCTGCTGGCCGAGTTTTACGACCTGTGGGCCGTCGAGAGCCAGGCCTCGCATCGCGCTGCGGTGCGCACCGGCATCGGCTGGTGGACCGGGCCAGAGGTGCACGGCGATGTCGGCCTGCTCGCAGTATCCGTCGACGCGGCCGCAGACTTCGGGCTGTCACACGTTGTGCTGGGCTCCGGTGCACCGGTGATCGACGACATGGTCCGCGGCGGAAGCGGAGCGTCCAGTGCGTATCGCAGTGCATCGGCACGTGCGGTCCTTGACCCCTTGGCCGCTCGTATCCGTCAGCGTGGGTTGCGTCCCGGCCTCCGATGCAGGCCGTTCGCCATCGAGAGCGATTCGTCGTTCGTGAAGCACAGCGTGGAGCAGGCCCCGGGCAAGGTCCGCTTCGTGCACGCTTACCCGGTTGCGGACCTCACCGACGAAGCTGTATTGGACGCCCTCATCGCTGCGTTCGCTGCGCGTCGAGCCGCCGGTTGGGACGTGTTCTACCTGGAGGACATCTGGGCCGGAGCGGTTCCGGGGCATCGGCTCGGCACCTCGGTCGCAACCCGTGCCGAGGCATTGCGGGTTGCATTAGGTGCCATCCGCGAGGGTGCTGGCGACGATGCAATTCTCATCGCCGACGGCGTGCCACCCGGACAGGCCGCGGGCATCGTCGACCGAGTGGTCACTGGAGAACTGGGCCGCTCCTCGTGGGTGCACCACTCGCTCGGCCACCGCCGCCTGTGGAGCGCCGGGCCGGCCGCCCTCGACCTGCGGGCACAGTTTCCCGAGGAGCGTCGAGGCATCCTCGACATGGCACTTGCGGGCGGAGGATGTGCAGCGCTCACCGGGGTTCCACTCACCGACGATCTCGGCCGTGCGCTGGCTGCGTACCTGTTGGACCTCAGCCCCGCAGCGGACGGTCCAGTGCAGGTAGCCGATGCTGTGACGGGTCAGCGTCGCCTCACGGCCGGGCCGTTCTCGGTCGGGCCCGGCCCAAGTGAATACACCAGGCAGATCTCGTCGGGCGAGGCGCTCAGCACCTCGTCGTGATCGGTGGCTGAAGGCGGCCGTGTCGGCCGTTTCACGGCTCTACATTGAACGGCTATGTCTGAGACCATCACCGCTGTCGCACCGGGCCGGGTCAACATCATCGGCGACCACACCGATTACACCGGCGGGTTGGTGCTGCCGATGGCGATTCACCTCGCAACAACCATCACGGGAACGAGCGGCGGCACGACGGTCTGTCTCACGTCGGCTGACGAGACCGAGCCGGCGGTCGTGCCCATTGAGGTTTCCGATCCAACCGTTTGCGAGCCCATGTGGGCCCGTTACGTGGCTGGGGTCGTGAAGGCATTGGTACCGTCAGTGGGATTCACCGGCACCGTGACAACGACCGTGCCGATCGGGGCAGGGTTGTCGTCGTCAGCCGCTTTCGAAGTTGCGCTTGCCCTCGCGCTGGGGGCGGTTGGCACATCGTTGGAGCTGGCACAGCTGTGCCAACGTGCCGAGAACGAAGCCACCGGGGTGCCGACAGGCATCATGGACCAATTGGCGTCTGCGGCAGGCGTTGAGGGGAGCGCATTGCTGATCGACTGCCACGAACTCACGGTGCAACCGGTCACGCTGCCCGCCGAGCTTGACATCGTGGTGGTTCACTCCGGGCAGGCACGCACGCTGGCTGCGTCGGCATACACCGAACGGGTGCTGCAACTACGCGAGGCGGAGGCGATCGTCGGGCCGTTGCGACTGGTCAGGTCGGTGTCTCAGCTTGATGCGATCGCGGACACCACCGTGCTGCGGCGTGCGCGGCACGTGGTGACCGAGAACCAACGAGTTCGTGATTTCGTCGATGCACTTCGAACCCTTTCTGGCGAATCATTACATGCGCGCATATCAATGCTGATGGCAGATGGACAGCGCAGCCTGCGCGAGGATTTCGAAAATTCCACCCCGGTCGTCGATGCCTGCATCGAGCGTTTGCTGGCCATTCCCGGCGTGATCGCGGCCCGCATGACCGGTGGCGGCTGGGGTGGCTGCGTGGTTGCGTTGGCGTACCCCGGGGCGTTGACCGAGGGATGGCTGGTTCGTCCGTCAGCCGGAGCGCACCTGAACGCCTAGCCGCTCGATCGCCCCCGGGGTGCGAACGCCCCACCAGAACAGGTCCTTGCCGTCGACGTACAGCACCGGAGCAACAGCCGACAATTCGGCTTCGTACCGCTCGGTGAAGTGATACGGCTCCGACGGGGCGAGCACCACATCGGGCCGCAATGAGCGGACGGCGTCCAGCTCGATCTCCGGGTATCGCGTCTCCATATGTGCACAGACATTGTCGATGCCGCACGCGTTCAGCAGCGTCGATGCGTAGGTGTCGCCGTTGATGGTCATCCAAGGCCGACGCCAGATGGGGACCCA
>JANNBN010000080.1:0-24725 GCA_031385545.1 Acidimicrobiia bacterium
CGGCAGCAAGCCTGGCGGCATACGGTTCGACAACGGCGCGGGTCTCGAACAACAACCCGAGCTGATCGGGGTCGACATCGGTCACGAAGACGCCTTTCCGAGGGGCGACACGCACCAGCTGGTCGCGCTCCAACCGTTGGATCGCCTCACGGATCGGGGTTCGGCCGATGCCAAGCCGTTCCTGTAGTTCCCCCTCGTCGACCACTCCACTGGGCGGCAGCTGCAGGGTGACGATGAGGTTCCGGATCTCCCGGTAAGCGTCATCGGTCAAGGACATGCGGACATGCTACCGGTTCGCTATGCTCTTCTGATATATCAGGCACCGGAAGCGGCTGCCCGACCTGAGGAGAGCCCCGTGAGCGACACCAACACTTCGAGCGGCGTACCGGCCAAGGCCACGTGCGTCGTCATCGGCGCCGGCATCGTCGGCAACACGTTGGTGGGTCACCTCTCCCGCCTGGGTTGGACCGACATCGTCCAGATCGACAAGGGTCCACTCCCCAACCCAGGCGGGTCCACCGGCCACGCGTCCAACTTCATCTTCCCGACCGACCACAACAAGGAGATGGCGTACCTCACGCTGGAGAGCCAGCGCCAGTACGTGGAGATGGGCGTCAACAACGAATGCGGCGGCATCGAGGTAGCTCGTGAGCCCCAGCGCATGGAAGAGTTCAACCGCCGCATGACCTCGGCCAAGGCCTGGGGCATCGAAGCCACACTCATCACCCCTGCACAGGTCAAAGAACTCGTTCCGTTCATCAACGAAGAAGTCATCCTCGGCGGTTTCTACTCACCTTCGGTTTCGGCTGTCGACTCACTGCGCGCAGGAACAATCATGCGCGAAGAAGCGCAGGGCAAGGGCCACGCAAAGGTGTTCGCCAACACCGAGGTGCTCGACGTCGAAGTTGTCGACGGCCACGTGAAAGCAGTCGTCACCACCAAGGGTCGCATCGAGTGCGAACACCTCGCGATCGCATGCGGCGTGTGGAGTCCTCGCATCGCCAAGATGGCCGGCGTCAACATTCCGCTGATACCAGCAGTTCATCAGATGGCAGACGTCGGGCCCATCCAGGTGCTGGTCGAGTCCAATAAGGAACTCGCCTACCCGATCGTGCGTGACATGGACACGTTCTGTTACGAGCGCCAGAGCGCAGGCTCGATGGAAGTCGGTTCATATGCGCACCGACCAATCTTCCATCACCCGGACGACATCCCCACCAATGAAGAGTCTGCGCTGTCGCCGACCGAGCTGCCGCTCACCATGGACGACTTCGACCCGCAGATGGAACAGGCCATCGAGCTGATGGACATGCTCGGCGACGCCGAGATCAAGTACGCCATCAACGGTCTGCTGTCGCTCACCCCCGATGCAATGCCGGTCCTCGGCGAGATCCCCGGCGTGCGCAACCTGTGGTCAGCTGCTGCGGTGTGGATCAAGGAAGGCCCCGGCATCGCGCAGCTGGTTGCCGAGTGGATGACGTTCGGCTACCCCAAGATGTGCGACCCGCACACCTCTGACATCAGCCGCTTCTACCCGCACGAGCTGTCCGAACATCACATCGAGGCACGCTGCGCAGAGCACTTCAACAAGACCTACGGCATCGTGCACCCTCGCGAGCAGTGGGCAACCCGCCGCAACCAGCGCCGCTCGCCATTCTTCGCACGCGAAGAGGCACTGGGTGCCGTGTTCTTCGATGCCCGCGGCTGGGAACGCCCGCAGTGGTACACCTCTAACGAGCGTTTGCTTGCGAAGTACGGCGACCAGCCCGGCCAGGTCTGCGCCCCACGTGAGCACGACTGGGATGCGCGCTGGTGGAGCCCCATCATCAACGCGGAGCACCTCGCCATGCGGGAGTCGCTCGGCATGGTCGACCTCACAGCGTTCAACCAGTTCGACCTCACCGGCCCGGGTGCGCTTGCGCTGCTGCAGTACCTCAGCGTCAACCAGGTCGATGTTGCAGTCGGCAAGGGTGTGTACACACCGTGGCTCACCCCGCACGGCGGTTTTCGTGCCGACCTCACCATCCAGCGCTTGGGCACGCAGCACTTCCGTGTGGTCACGGGCGCCTTCGACGGCGGCCGGGACGAGCATTGGATCAAGCGCAACATGCCGCTCGACGGCAGCGTGACGTTCGAGAACAAGTCAACCGGTCTGTGCACCATCGGCGTGTGGGGCCCCAACGCGCTGAAGACCGTGCAGAAGCTGCACACGCCCGAACGCGGCGAGGCCGCCTTCAGCAGCGCCGACTTCCCATACGGCTCGGTGCTCGACCGTCTGCTGGCAGGTATCCCCTGCACGCTGTTCCGCATCTCGTACGTGGGCGAACTCGGCTTCGAGATCACCACCAAGATGGAACACGGCCTCGCGCTGTGGGACGTGCTGTGGGAAGCAGGCCAGGAGTTCGACGTGGTACCCGTGGGCATTGGTGTGTACGGCGCAACCGGCCGCATCGAGAAGGGCTACCGCCTGATGGGCTCGGAGCTAGAGAGCGAATACATGCCGCACGAAGCCGGCCTCGAGCGCCCCAAGGTGAAGACCCCTGACTTCATCGGCAAGGCCGCCTACCTCGCCTCGCGTGAACAGGGTGCAACCACAATCATGTGCACGCTTACCATCGACGACCACACATCGGCAAGTGGTATCAAGCGCTTCCCGGTAGGCGGCAACGAGCCGATTTTAACCTCCGACGGCGAGCGCATCCTTGACTCTCACGGCCGCATCAGCCGTGTCACCACCGCAGCCATGGGCCCGTCGATTGGCAAGTTCCTGTTGCTCTCGTATCTCCCACCGGAGCACGCGGTTGAAGGTAACCAACTCAAGATGATGTACATGAACGAGCTGTATCCGGTCACGGTCGCACGGGTTGGCAGCAAGCCGCTGTTCGACCCTGAAGACGCTCGCATGAAGGGCTGATCGGGGCTCTCATGGCGCTCAACATCGCAGTGTGCGTGAAGCGGGTTCCTGCACCCGGTTCACGTATCAACGTCACCGCGGACCTCCAGTCGGTCGACACTGCCAACCTCGGGTTCACCACGTCGCCGCACGAGGAATGCGCAGTCGAGGAAGCCGTGCGTCTCATCGAGGCGCACGGTGGCACTGCAACGGTCATCACATTGGGCCCTTCTGAGGCCGAGGAGCAGCTGCGCTACGCGGCTTCGGTCGGCATCGAGAAATGCGTGCTGGTGACTGCCGCCGACGGGCTGAACTGGGACCCGCAGCGAACCGCAGCGGCTCTGGCAGACGCGGTGAAGACCGTCGAGGCCCGCGACGGAATATTCGACCTCATCCTGTTCGGCAACGAGTCAGCCGACTCCGGCAGCTTTCAGGTCGGCGTGCGCGTCGCTCGTGCACTCGGCCGCCCCATCGTCAACGGCATCAAGGGCGTCGAGGTGGCCGAGGACTCCATCACGATTCGCCGCCCGATCGATGCCGGGTTCGAGGTGTACCGCCTCCCCCGCCCTGCCGTCATCGGTGTGAAAGAAGGCATCAACCTTCCCCGGTATCCAACGATGAAGGGCAGGCTTGCGTCGAAGAAGGCCGCCGTCGAAGTGATTGCAGCGGCGGCAGAGCCTGGTGGCCAGACGCGGGTGCAGCTGCACCGTCCACCGGACAAGGCAAGCACCACCGTCATCCTCGGCACCGGCCCCGAGGCCGCTCCGGCCGTCGTCGATCTCCTCGCAGAACTGGGCCTCCTCGTATGAGCGCTGTGATCGTCATCATCGAGCACGACCGTGGCGAACTTGCTTCGGCCTCGCTCGAAGCGCTGAGCGCGGCCCGCCCCGTTGCAACTCAGCTCGGAGTTCCAGTCGTGGCAGCCGTCTGCGGCGGCTCTGATGCCACGGCAAATGACACAGCAGGTGCGATTGCGGCGACGTGCGCGCGGTACGGCGCGTCGGAAGTCGTCTCACTGATGCACCCCCTGCTTGCGGACTACGGCCCCGAGGCATGGGGCGAAGCCATCGCACAATTCGTTGCCCAACGCCGGCCTGCAGCAGTGCTTGCGTGCGGGACGGACCGTGGCAACGAAGTGATGGCGCACGTCGCCGCCATTCTCGATGCGCCGATGGTTGCGAACTGCCTCACCATCAACCCTGCCGCCGAACCGTGGGCAATGACCCGAGTGCAGTGGGGCGGTTCCCTGCTCGAAGACAGCACGCTCGCCGCGCCCGTGAAGTTACTCACCGTCGGTCATCACGCCGTGGATGCATCATCTGCACCTGTCGCCGCTGCGACCTCTTCGGTCTTTGAACCCGTGCTCGATGCCTCCCTTGCCCGCACCGTTGTCGCCGACCGGGTGGTCCGTGAAGCTGGTGTCACCCTCACAACTGCTCGTGTGGTCGTGGGTGGCGGGCGAGGAGTCGGTTCACCAGAAGGTTTCGGCATTCTCGAGGAATTGGCTGCCGAGCTGAACGGCAAGGTCGGCTGTTCCCGCGCGGTCACCAACAACGGATGGCGCAACCACACCGACCAGGTCGGCCAGACCGGCACCCGCATCGCCCCCGACATCTATATGGCGTGCGGAATCTCCGGGGCAATCCAGCACTGGGTCGGTGCCATGGCATCGAAGAACATCCTGGCCATCAACACCGACCGAGAAGCCAACATGGTCACCAAGGCCGACTACGCCGTGATCGGCGACCTTCACAAAGTCATCCCTGCGATCACAGCCGAAATCCGCCGCCGCCGGTAGCGAGAGGTTCCCCCCAATGCTGGGGGTAATCCACCTCGCGACACCATTCGGAGGTGCATACCAGCAAAATGAACGAGATGCGCAAGATGAATCGTCTCGTAGGGTTTCTACAATGCGCGGAACGAAGAATTTTTCGAGAACAGCACTCGCGGTCACCTTGTTGACCTTCGGACTCGTAACGTCGACGCCATCCGGTGCGGCGACCAAGAAGTGTGTGCCGAAAAAGGGCGTTCGCGTGTGCCCGAAGGTCACCACCACCAAGAAGCGGCCCACGACGATCGCTGCGAATAAGACAGCGGGCTCTACGACCAGCGTCATCACCGTTGCACTCACCACGCTGCCTGTCCCCTCCACCTACCAACCGCCTGTGGCTGAGTCAACCACCAGCTCCAGCACCACGACAACTCGTCCGGTACCAGTCCGGCCGACAGGCAACGACATCGTTGAGTGGCAGACCTATTTTCGGGCAACGTTCCCGGCGACGGATCAACTTGTCACATCGACGGACACTGCGGCCATCAACTGCGGTGGCAAGCCACTGATCATTCGTGGCACCGGACTGTCTGTTCAAGCAACGAGCTGCACCCCGGTTCTGGTTGACGGAAACGCGAACACGCTGCGACTGGACAACCTGCAGCCCGGGCTCACCATCCTCGGGAACAACAACACGGTGCTCTTCCAAACCGGTGCTGCGAACGGCATCACCATCGCAGGAAACTCAAACTCTGTATCGAAAGGCTGAGAAACAGACTTCGTGCGATTTGTCCGCTTCAGAAGGACATATTGCATGAAGTCAACGAGCTGACCAACAGCCACGAGGATGTCGGGCCGATACGCTCGGTGGTATGTCAACTCGAACCACCAGTCGCGACGTATTTATCACCTGTGCCGTGACCGGTTCGGGTGACACGGTGAACAAGAGCGACAAGGTGCCGTTCACTCCCTCTGCGATCGCGGCTGACTGCGTCGCAGCGGCAGAGGCAGGGGCAGCCGCGGTGCACATCCACGTGCGCGACCCGATCACCGGCGCTCCGGCGCGCGAGGTGGGTCTATACCGCGAGGTGGTCGAGCGGATTCGTGACTCCGGCACCGATGTGGTGATCAACCTCACCGCTGGTATGGGAGGAGACCTCACGCTCGGATCGGTCGAAAACCCGTTGCCGCCAAGCCCGGTCGGCACCGACATGGCCGGCGCCACCGAACGGATGGAGCACATCAAGGAGATCCTCCCGGAGATCTGCACGCTCGACTGCGGCACCATGAACTTCGGCGAGGGCGACTACGTAATGACCAACACGCCATCGATCCTGCTCGAAATGGCCCGCCAGACACAGAAACTCGGTGTGCGGCCCGAGCTTGAACTGTTCGACCTCGGACACCTGAGTTTCGCAAAATTCATGGCGGCACAGGGACTCCTCGACGACCCCGTTCTGGTGCAGCTGTGCATGGGTATCCCCTGGGGCGCTCCGAACGACATGTCGTCGTTGCTTGCGTTCGTCAACAACCTTCCCGATACGTGGCATTTCTCTGCGTTCTCCATCGGTCGTGATCAGTTTCCGTACGTCGCAGCTGCTGCGCTGATGGGCGGCAACGTGCGCGTCGGGCTTGAAGACAACCTCTACCTCGGGCGCGGGCAGCTCGCAACGAACACCGACCTCGTGTCGCGTGCTGTCGACGTGATCAATGGCATGGGCGTCGGCGTGATGTCGGCCCAGGCCATGCGCGACCACCTCTCGCTCGCAAAGCGTTGAGACAAGGGTGGCACGAGTCGCAGCAGTTGGAGCAGGTGTCATCGGCGCTGGGTGGATCGCCAGGTTTGCATTGCACGGTCACGATGTTGCTGTGTTCGAACCGAAGGACGACACATTTGCCGATATCGCACGGGTGGTGGATCGCGCTGGTCGATCATATGCGGACCTAGGAATCGGAGCGCCTCAGCGAGGAGCCATCATCAGGTGTTCATCGATCGCCGAGGCCGTAGACGGAGCAGTCTTCGTGCAGGAGTCCGTGCCGGAGGTCATAGAGCTCAAGGCCCGCGTACTGGGTGAGATCGACAGTGCATTGGACGTCAGCGCCACAATCGGATCTTCGACCTCGGGCCTTCTACCGTCTCAGCTGCAGGAGACGCTGTCAAACCCCAGCCGCATGGTGGTCGGTCACCCGTTCAACCCGGTGTATCTCATTCCCGTGGTCGAAGTCGTCGGCGGCAAGCTCACCTCGGCCGACACAATCCAACGTGCACAGACGTTCTATTCGTCAGTCGGCATGAAGCCGTTGCACATCCGCAAAGAGATTGACGCGTTCGTTGCCGACCGCCTGCTCGAAGCTGTGTGGCGTGAGGCGTTGTGGCTGGTCAACGATGGCGTTGCGACCACGCAAGAGATCGACGATGCCATCCGCTACGGCTTCGGGCTGCGCTGGGCACAGATGGGTATGTTCGAGACATATCGCATCGCTGGTGGCCCGGCAGGGATGCGGCATTTCATGGCCCAGTTCGGCCCAGCGCTGGCGTGGCCCTGGTCGAAGCTGACCGACGTTCCAGAGTTCACCGAGGAGTTGGTCGATCTGATCACCGCCCAGTCCGACGAGCAAAGCGGAATGTTCACCCTGTCAGAACTCGAAGAGACGCGTGACGCCAACCTGGTGGCGATCCTCGCAGCGTTGCGAGGCCGCAGATGGGGCGCAGGCGCGCTCCTGGACGGCAACGAAGACCGCTGATCTCGCTCCGATGCGGATCGATTCCCCTAGCCGGTACCAGGAACCCGAATTCCTGCCATGGGACGGCCGGCGCGTGCCCATCACCTTCATCGGCGGATATCTCGGTGCCGGCAAGACCACGGTGATAAACGAATTGCTCGCCGCAGCCGACCGCCCGATTGCGGTGGTGGTGAACGACGTCGGGGCGGTCAACATCGATGCACGTCTCATCAAGCGACGCACGAGCGACCTGATCGAGCTGACGGACGGTTGCGTGTGCTGCAGTTCCATCGACGGGATGGGTGCAGCGCTCGATTCGCTTCGCGCACGGCCCGTGCCTCCGGACCAGGTGGTGGTGGAGTTGAGCGGTGTCGCAGACCCGCAGCGGATGATCCCGTGGGGACGCTCCGCAGGTTTTCGCCTTGATAGTGTGGTGGTGGTCGTCGCTGCCGATCAGGTAACCGGGCCTCAGCTTCCAGCGACCATCGCTTTGAACATACGCACGCATATCGCTTCGGCGGACATGCTGATTTTGACCAAGACTGATCTCGTCGACGTCGCCTCCGTTTCGCAAGCCCGCAGCGTGCTGGCCGAGTTCGCGCCGGGTGTTCCGGCGCTGGAAAGCGAAGCCGGCCGCCTCCTTCCCGGCGCGCTCGGTCGCCTTTTGGCGCTAGGTGGCCGGCGCCCCGGTGGCGTCGCCGCAACCCAGGGTCCGTTGATGTTCGACCTCCACGAAGTGACATCGGTTGTGGCACCGGTCGGCGTGACCACGACGGAGCTCCGATCGTGGTTGGAGGCAATGATCCGAAGCGAAACTGGGCGCCTCGTTCGCGCAAAAGGGGTGATCGACACCACCGACCAGGGACTCGTGTTGGTCCAAGTCGTCGGCGCGCGTATCGAACTGGACCCACTACCCCAGCCCGAGCTGCAAACCCCCACCGAACTCGTCATCATCCGGCTGACGTAACCGGCGATGCCTGCCAAGGTCGGCAGGCCAGTCAGCGAGCCGCGCTCAGGCCTAGTCCGGCCTGGTCCGGACTTGTTCGACGAACTCCAAGGCGACCCGGACGTTGTCGTGCAGCGGATCGACCGCATCGAGCACAAGCTTGGGTTCGGGAAGCCGCTGATAAGCCGCTCGGGAGCGCTCGACATCTGCAACGCTGAGCTCGTACCAACCGGGAATGTTTCGGGAACGGCCAACGACGCGAGATCGGTGTAGGTCGGCGTCGGTGCAGACACACTCGAGAACAACCATCTGCGCACCGGCGCGCGTGGCGACATCGGTCCACAGGTCAAGCGTCGCTGAACGAGCAACGAGATCTAACACCACTGATCGGCCCGCCCGAAGTTGCTGCTCGGCAACACGCCCCATCAGCATCCACCCAACTGAACGCTGTCGTTCGACTGGTGACTCGACAACGTCCCACACTTCGGGAAACGACCGCAGCGCCGACATGACCCAGTCGAAGCTGACTGTGCTCGCCCCAATTTCCGTGGCAACAGACTCGGCCAGGGTCGACTTCCCGGACCCGGTGTAACCGCTCACCACGACCAAGACCAAGTCCTTGGGCATCATGAATCAGCGTCTTGGCGCTGCGAGGGGTTTGGGCGGACTTGCCGGCACGTGTCGGCTGCAGCAATAGTTTGGTTGTGGAGGAATGCTTCGACGGCAAGGTTGATATCGAAGCGTTCGCCCAGCATCTGCGGGGAAATAGGGCCGGTGAAGTGGTCGATGATCGACTCGACATCGCCGTCCCGGAGCACCGGAGCGGACAGGCCAGGCTTGGTAAATGTGAGCTTGCCATTGGGGTGTCCGCTGATTCTCCACCGATTCCGGTGGACTGCATGGTGGTGCATCGAACACAACAGGATGAGGTTCAGCGTGATTGTGAGACCCCCGTTGCGATACTCCTGAACGTGGTGAGCGTGTAACGAACCTCGGGTTCCGCAGCCCGTCCACCGGCATCCTTGGTCACGTTCTGCAAGCACCCGACGCTGTGACGCTGTCGGCAGCCGTGGGTGCAGCCGCTGGTACGTGATGCGTTCGTCGACGATCGGCTTGTTCGGTGTACCGCTCGGGGAATTGGCAGGATGCGAATTGCGATCAGTGCGGGCGCGGTGTGTTGCGATGATCACGTCGGCACCTGCGCTGAGCCGATCGGCTTTGCTTCGAGAAATGGTAGGACCGCTTTCGAGTTCGTCGCCATCGGGATGGCGGTGAATGACCACGAGCGGGCGAACCGATGCAGCTGCATCGTGTCGCGGGCGAGCAGTATTGACGGGCACGCCCGGCGCAGAGGGCCGAGCGACCCCACCATCGGCTGGGTCATCCGCTCTGTCATCCGCTCTGTCATCCGCTCGGCCCTCGGCTCGATCTTCGGGTCGGCCGGGGATGCTGCGAGGTCGCTCGACCGCAGCCGCAGCCTGTGACAACGCAACGTGTCCTGCTTCGACGAGCCGAATCAACGCGTCAGCTCGCAGCTGCCCGAACGGCATCTCGACACCGGCGAAGTTCGACTTCGTTTCGTCGTCGAGCGCCGGTTCGTCGGCGCGGTCACGACTGATGGATCGTTGCATCTCAAACTCGACGGCGCGCCGCAACGCGGTGCCGACCTCGGCACTGAACCGGCCGCGGACGATCACAGTTCCATCGTCCTGTGTGACGATCACAAGTTCGCGGCGTTCATGTTGGCTGACCTCGTCGTCGTCGTCCGATCGGGATGCCCGTTCAACATTCGCCACAAACCGTTCGAGCTGTGGAGCGGTGGCGTGTAACGCCATGTTCACAAGATCGGCTTCGGACTCCGTAGTGACGACGCGGCACACCGCTCTGACTCTCGAATAGGACAAACGTCCGGCATCGAACTCTGCCGCCAAGACCAAAAATTGCTGCAGCACACGGGCCACATTGACGTATTGGCGGGCGGTGATGAGCGACACGCCAACATGCCCCGATAAGAAGTGGGCCATGGAACGGCACTCCCAGGATGCCCAGATCTGGCGGCGGTCGTACTCGGCGATGAGCTTGAACCAACGCGCCGTGCCGGCGGCGATGTCAGCTGCCAACTGGCAGAGTTCGGCCTCGAGCCGCTCGTCGGGAATGGCAGATAAATCCGACGCCGAAAAGGAATCAGACCTGACTCGATCAGGTGAGCGGGGAAGGGTCGCCGAAGACATGCTTCCAGTGTTCACCAGGGGGTATGACAGAAGTTGTTCTTCATCGAAAATGCTCGGCAAGGGGGACCAAACACGATGCAGCTGCATCGTGTTTCCGGAATGCGGCAGCGTTCATTGCTTCGGTGATGACCGATGATGACCGACGATGACCGCGCTGGCACACCTTCCGCGAATCCGAAGTCACCCGCCCGCTGTGTCACCTGCCACACAGTCGCGCTGGTGAGCAACAGACGGTTCCGACCAGACTGATCTGATGCCCGGTTCGAGTTCAGCGTCGCCTCTGCCCGGCGGCCGGGTGCAGATCGGCATCGATACCGGTGGGACGTTTACCGACGCCGCTGCGGTTACCCGTGACGAGCACGGCACGATGCACGTTGTCGCAACCGCCAAGGCGCTCACCACCAAAGGCGATCTGGCCATCGGAGTGGGCGACGCGCTCGGTGCGGTGATCGCACAGCTCCAAGCCACTGACCCGGCCGTGCAGGTCGAGCTGATTTCCGTATCAACCACCCTGGCCACCAACGCAGTCGTCGAGGGCCATGGCGACCGGGTCGGCGCAATCCTCGTAGGGTTCGACGACCAGATGGTCGAACGGATCGGCATAGCCGCGGCATTTCCTGACAGTCCCGTTTTTCGCATCACAGGCGGCCACAACCACGCCGGGTTCGAGCATGCTGTGCTCGACCTGGAGATGCTCAGCGCGCAGATTGAAACCGTGCCACTCGACGTAAAGGCTTTCGCCGTCTGCTCCGTCTTCGCCGTCCGCAACCCGGACCACGAGCGGGCGGTAGCGGACTTCGTTTCCCACCGAACCGGGCTTCCGGTCACCATGTCAAGCCAGCTGACGGGAGCCCTCGACGCAACTCGCCGTGCCCTGACCGCTGTGCTCAACGCACGCCTGGTTAGCCGCATCAGCCTGCTCATCGAAGCGGTTGAATCCGCATGCAGCACGTTGTCGCTCGACTGCCCGGTTCTGGTTGTGAAGGGTGACGGTACCAGGGCGTCGGCCGCGTCGATCCGGTTGCGCCCCATCGAAACCGTCATGAGTGGCCCCGCTGCGAGCACCATCGGAGCGGCTGCAATGTCTGGCCTGTCCGACTGCATCATGAGCGATGTCGGTGGCACCACGACCGACGTAGCCGTTCTCAGTGGTGGACGCCCGTTGCTGCGTGACGACGGGTCCCGCGTCGGTGGATGGAACACACTCGTACGGGCCGCCGACATCCGAACGCACGGCTTGGGCGGGGACAGCGAAGTTCATGCGAGGGGCGGCGAAATCAGCGTCGGGCCTCACCGGGTAATCCCGGTTTCGCTGTTGGCCGACCGGTTCCCCGAGATCCTTGCCATGCTGTTGCGCGACATTCAGGCGAGTGACGTTGCGAGTGCAGCCCAAGGGCGCTTCTGTGCGCTGCCGTTCGGCGCGGCAAGAACGTTGCCACCGGGGCTGACGGACACCGAATCCACACTTGTCACCGCCGTATTGCAAGGCCCACGGCCAGTTCGTGAAGTTGCCACGACCGCTCGGACACTCCGGGTGCTACAGGCTCTGGTTCGGCGTGGCGTGCTCGCAATCAGCGCCCTGTCCGTCGCTGATGCGGCGCATGTCCTCGACCGCCAGCACATGTGGTCACGAGACGCTGCTGTTCTCGCAACTCGGCTCTTTGCACGTGTACAGATAATGCGCGAGGCGGACGATTCCGACGCGCACGACCTCGCCGAGAGAGTTCTGGACGCCGCCGTGACGCAGAGCGGTCTCGCCATCTTCGAATCTGCGATGGGCGGCGACACCCCGACACGCGGAGGCCTCACGTTTCTCGCCGACGTCGCATCCGGCCGGCGGGAACGTGGGGGCATCTCGATCTCCATCTCGCCGAAGCTGCCGATCGTCGCAGTCGGTGGCCCTGCACCACTGCTGTATCCCGAGGTCGGCCGACGCCTGGGTGTAGAGGTAATTCTCACGGAGCACGGCGCAGTCGCCAACGCGGTGGGTGCGGCACTTGGACCGATCACGGTCGAAGTCGTCGTGCGGGTCGAGCACTCCGACAGCGCGTTTCGCGTCGTGTCCCCCGAGGGTGCGTCGACCCACGAGGCCCTCGATGACGCACTCGAGTGTGCAACGAATCTGGCAGGCACGACGGCTCACCAACGGTGCGTTGACCAGGGCGCAGCCGAACCACTGACTGAGACCAAACGGGACTTGGTCTACCTACCCGGTCGAACCGACGAGTCCGGCCTGCTCAGTGCAACGGTCACTTCGATCGCGACCGGCCACCCACGGACCAGCCGAGTCGAGGCCCAACGGTCGAAGCGCTGATCCGAGCACGGGTCTGGCCAACCGCCTGCAGCACGACTCCGGTCAGGATCAGCAGGCCACCGAGCACGGCGGCGGGCGACGGAACCTCACGGAACGCAATCCACACAAGCAGCGGAACTGCGATCGTCTCGACCTGGGCCAGCACCGTCAGGGCCACCGGAGGGACGGTCCTGGTTGCCCGGTTGAACATCAGCGTACCGACCACGATCAGAACGGCTCCGTGAAAGACCGCCAACGCAAGGTCTTGCCACGGCGGGACGAGTTCATTGCCGACCGAGATCGTCACGACCATGCACAGCACCGCCATGATCGATGAATATCCGGGCATCGCCGGTGACCAGTCGACCGACGTACGACTGCGCAAACAGATCACGTACATCGCGAAACCGAACGAGCAGAAGAGCCCAGCGACGTTGCCGCGGAGTGTTGGAGCCAGCCCACCACCCTGCGAGCCACCAGCCGGACCGTATGCGAGCATGACAAGCCCGGCGCCAGCCAGGACCATGGCCAGGTAGGTCGTTCGAGCGATGTGCTCCCGCAAGAACACGAATGCAATGCCCGCTGCGACGAACGGGCTGAGCGATGCAAAAAAGGCAGCGTTCGCTGCTGTGGTGTTCTTCAGCGCATAGACGAACCCGAGCGATGCGCTCAGCAGTGAGACAGATGCTGCGATCATCGGCCATCCACTCCTCCAGGCCGTCAACAGCGGCGGGCGTTCGCGACGCAACGATGCAAGCACCTGCGTGCCGACGAGAATTCCGACGGACCGCCAGAGCAGGTATTGCCACGCATCAGTTCCATCGGACCATCGGTTGCACAACGCACCGATACTCCAGATCAGTGCAGCACCCATCGCGAGAAGCGACCCGGTTATGGGTACGGCCGGATGAACTCGTCGCTGGCCGGCTGCGGCGGTCACGAGGCCATCACGTACCGGCCAACGGTGTCACCGATATCCGCACGGCAAAATGGCGCGTCTCGCCAGGTGCGATGGTCGGCAGCGACCCGTCGCCCTTCAGCACGGCGCGTCCGGCAAGACCTGCGTTCGCTGGTTCGATACCTAGTGCATACACGCCGGCCGCAGGGTGGACCCATTGATGCGATGTGGGAAGTGACTCGCTTGTCCACTGCACCGTCGCGCGAAGGCCCAACGCCGGATTCGACACCGTCACACCATCTGTTTCTGGCGCAGGTACAACCCGTTCGTACACATACTCTTCGGCGTCGGGCTGAGGCTGTGGTGCCACACATGCCCGATGGAGCATCGAAGCAGCATGGTCGTTGCGCGAAACGGTGGTCGTTCCCTCCGGGAACCGGACGGTTGCACCCGGAGCCCAGAGCGGTGCACCGAAGTTGACGTGGTAGAGCATCGGGACCGGCTCCGGGCCGGAGCCGACGTTGGTGATCTGGTCCTGGATCTCGACGCAGGCAACACCGGTACGGGTGACGATGGTTCGCCGGATGTCGAGCCGGGGCGCTCCAGCCACGCGATACTCCAGACGGCCAGATACGGTCAGCTCGATCTCGTCGCCGACAAGCCGCCGGCTGATTTCGACGTCGGATGCGGGAAGATCGGACCACATTCCGTGCAGCCCGAAGCGCGACTCGCCATCCTGTGACGGCAACCCGATGTTGTCCGGCCCGCAGGTGGTCAACAGTCCTCCGGTAAAACGGGACAGCCAGCCCATTCCGTCGGCGTCGCCGGCCCGGTCAAGATCCGACGCAGGAGCGGCATTGCCAACAGTAGACAGCCAGGCAATGGGCAGACAGCGGGCAGACGCCGGACCGATGTCGAGACCCCGGTCGGGAAGCACCCGAAACGACAGACCATCGGCCATGGCGACATCGATGAACCGGCACCCATCCGCCTGCCCGCCGGAGAACCTGGCCGCCGTTGCCGAAGCCAATGTGTCGATCCGAGCAACTTGACCCGACGCGATCAGCTGCGCCGGGGAGGCCAGTGGGACGCGTCGATCTGCAGCAGGAAAAGCCGGAAAAGCCATTCCACAACCGTACCGACCACAACGAGCGTCCAGCGCCGTGTCCGGTCGGCACACGGCTCACGTCCTCCGGTCCGCGCATGCACGGGCAAATCGCTTTGCGTGCGGATGAGCAGACGGCCCGTCCGCCGCATACAGTCAACGCCATGACGACCACCATTTCGCTGACTGCAGACGACGGCCATACCCTCAACGCATTCGTGGCCGAGCCGCTGGGAACAGCCGCAGCTGGCATCGTGGTGATCCAGGAGATCTTCGGGGTCAACGGTCACATTCAGCAGGACACCACGCGGTTCGCTGACGCCGGTTACCTTGCGATTGCCCCGCACATGTTCGACCGGGTGAAAACCGGCGTGAACCTCGGTTACAGCGCAGAGACTATCGCCGAGGGTCGCGACTTCGCCATGGCGCTCACCCCCGCTGGCATCATGGCCGACGTACGGGCAGCAGCCGTGGAATTGCAGCGACGCGGTGTGACGAAGATCGGCATCGTCGGATACTGCTTCGGAGGCACCGTTGCTGCCAGCGCTGCCTGTTATCTGTCCGATCTGTTCACCGCGTCGGTGGCCTATTACGGCGGAGGTGTCGGCGATCTGGTGACATCCGGTGCGATGCCCCAGATTCCCCTCATGCTGCACTTCGGTGAAAAGGACGTTTGGATCACCGCCGAGACTGTCGAGGCGGTCGCCGCCACCTGGCCCGGCCCTGTGCACCGCTACGACGCCAATCATGGGTTCCACTGCGACCAAAGGGCCGACTACGACCAGGCAGCGTCCGACCTGGCGCAGGATCGCACGCTGGCCTGGTTCGCCGAACACCTCGGCTGACCAAACATCGTTGACCGAACCCGGGCTGCCAACAGCCTGCCAACAGCCTGCCAACGCAAATGCGTCGGCTCACCCTGGGTGGGCCGATAGCGTCGTGTCCCACACGCACGACCTGGGGGAAACTTTAATGCGCACCAACCTGATCAAAGAAGGTGACGAGCAGCTTCGCTACGAGATCCGCGAGATCGTCGAAGTCGCCAACGAGATCGTTGCCATGCTCCCGGCTGGCACCGAATGCCCGATGATCTGGGAAAACATCGGCGATCCCGTCGCCAAGGGCGAGCGCATCCCACAGTGGATGAAACAGGTTGTGCAAGATGCGTCGGCCGAGGATCGTGCCTACGCATACTCGCCAACCCGTGGCGACCTCGAAGCGCGCCGCTTCGTGATGGAGCACTACTCCGACGACCGGATCTGTTCCGTCGACGACATCATCTTCTTCAACGGTCTTGGCGATGCCATCAACAAACTGTTTTCCACGCTCCATACCGCTGCTCGGGTGATCGGACCCAACCCTACGTATCCCTCGCACGCAACGGCCGAAGCCATCCATCACGGTGGCGACCCCATCACCTACCCATTGCAACTCGACAATGGCGGACGCATCGATATTGGCGCCCTCGAAGCGAGTGTGGTTGCCAACCAAAACATCGTCGGCATCCTGGTGATCTCGCCGAACAACCCGCTGGGTGTCGCCCACCCCGAAGTGGATCTTCGTGAAGTGGTGCGTATCGCCCGCGAGAACGAATGCTTCCTCCTGTTCGACGAGATCTATCAGAACCTGTTGTTCGACATCGGAAAGCGAGTCCGTCTGGCTGACATCGTCGGCGACGTTCCTGCCATCTCCATGAAAGGCGTCTCGAAAGAGATCCCCTGGCCAGGCGGCCGGTGCGGCTGGATCGAGGTCTACAACGCCGATAAAGACGAGAACTTCCGCGGGTGGATCCACACCATCCTGGTTTCCAAGATGCTTGAGGTGTGCTCCACCACGCTGCCCCAGATCGTGTTCCCCCGCATCGTCATGCACCCTGAGTTCAATGCCTTCCGAGACGCTCGCATGGCCAAGTACAAGGCACGCCTCGACACTGCGATGGAGATCTTCGGCCCGTGCGCGGTCATCCAACCCGTCGTGCCTGATGGCGTCTTCTACCTCACGTGCACCATCGACACGCAGCGGTTTCCCAATACCAGGAAGCTCGTTGCCCGCAACGACGACATCCGCGTCTACATCGACATGCTGCAGAACAAAAGCCTGCTCCGCACCGATAAACAGTTCGCATATGAGCTGCTGGGCGCCGAAGGGGTCTGCGTAGTTCCGCTCAGCGGCTTCGCTTCCCCCGTCGACGGGTTCCGCATGACGCTCCTCGAGGAAGACGCCGCCCTGTTCCGCGAGACCTGCGTGCGCATCCGCCGCGGTGCCGAGGCCTTCTTCACCCGCTGACATCAGGAGCAAACTGACGTTGTACGTGCATTGGGGCGCCGCACGGCCTACCCCCTACGATTGTTTGCCATGCTGAGCACTGCTGGTTGGACGTTCGCCGACATCTGGGAACGGTACGCCGCGGCCCTTCCTGATTACCCCGCGCAGTGGCATGGTGGGGCAATCACAACGTGGGCACAGTTCAATCGTCGTGCCAACGGGCTGGCAGCAACGATGCTCGCTCAGGGTGTCGAACAAGGCGACCGGGTGGTCCAATACCTCTACAACGGACCTGAGTACCTCGAAACGCTGTTCGCCTGTTTCAAGATCGGCCTGGTGCCGGTCAACACGAACTACCGCTACGGCGACGACGAGGTGGCATACATCTGGGACAACGCTGATGCTGTGGCCGTCGTCTTTCACGGCACGTTCGCCGACCGCTGTGCGCGCATACGGTCTCGGGTGCCAACCGTCAAACACTGGATCTGGGTGGATGACGGCTCCGGCACGTGTCCCGAATGGGCTATTGCGTTGGAAGGCGCAGCCCAGTGCGATTCCGGTGCGAACACTGCCGCAACGTGGGGTCGCAGTGGTGAGGACATGCTTTTCCTGTACACGGGAGGCACGACCGGCATGCCGAAGGGCACGATGTGGCGCCAGGAGGACCTGATCGGTTCGTTCGAGTCTTCCAACCGGGTCAAAATCGATGCGTTTCCCACCACAACCGTGCTCGACGCGCGAGCATCGAAGCCGGGACCGCGCAACCTTCCAGCTGCGCCGCTGATGCACGGCACAGGCCTGTTCGGAGCGTTCAGCAACCTCAACTTGGCGGGGTCGATCGTCACCACCACGTCTCGCAGTTTCGATGTGGTTGAGTTCCTCGACACCGTGCAAACAGTCGGGGTGAACGGAACGTCCATCGTGGGCGATGCGTTCGCGAAGCCCATCCTCAAGGCGCTCGACGCCGATCCTGGGCGGTGGGACATCTCGTCGTTGCGGGTCATCGTGTCCAGCGGCGTGATGTGGAGCGCCGACACGAAAGCCGGCCTGTTGCGTCACAACGATCGGCTCATCATGGTTGACACGCTCGGGTCCTCGGAAGCGATCGGGATGGCGTCCAACACCACAACGGCGGGGGCTGAGATGAAGACGGCAACGTTCACGCTTGGGCCGAACACCAAAGTGCTCACCGAAGATGGACGCGAAGTGGCCTGGGGAAGCGATGAGCGGGGCAGGGTTGCCCTGCGCGGATACACGCCGGTCGGGTACTGGAAGGACGAGACCAAGAGTGCAGAAACCTTCCCCGTGTACAACGGTGTGCGCTACAGCATTCCAGGCGACTGGGCCACGGTCGATGCCGACGGAGTGGTCAACCTGCTGGGCCGCGGGAGTCAGTGCATCAACACCGGCGGCGAAAAGGTCTACCCGGAAGAAGTGGAAGAGGCGCTGAAGCTTCACGCAAGCGTGGCCGACGCGGCAGTTGTCGGTCTTCCCGACGAACGGTTCGGGCAGGCGATCACCGCATTGGTCGAACTGCACGCCGACAGCGTGTTTGATTCCGATGCATTGGTCGGCCATGTGAAACAGCGCCTGGCGTCGTACAAGGCTCCGAAGAAGGTGTTCGTGATCGACACCATCGGGCGCGCGCCGAACGGAAAACTGGACTACAAAGAACTCACTCGGCGCGCAATCGAGTTGGATGCGGTGACATGAAGGCGAAACGACCGGGAGCCGATGCACCGACAGAACCGCACGCCACGGTTCTTGCGTACGAATTCAGCAGCGAGCTCTTCGTGTGGCAAGGCGGCCAGGCCAGTTGGTACTTCATCCGGGTACCCGTCGGGCCGTCGCAGGAACTTCGTGAGCAGATGGAAGGGCTCACGAACGGCTTCGGGTCTATCCGGGTCGAGGTCACTGTCGAGGAATCCGTCTGGCGCACATCGCTGTTCCCGGACTCGTCGTCCAACACCTATCTGCTGCCCGTGAAGAAGCAGGTGCGCCGCGCAGCAGAGATCGAAGAGGGCGACATCGTCGACGTGTCGATCGTCGTGCTCCTCAACGAATCACCGCATCCGGTAGCTCGTCGCTGAATTGCTCCTCACTGGCACTGCTGTCCGTTGATCTGCCATCCAGGAACTGCCTCGTTGGTCCCGGTGAACGTCGCCTGGTAACCGAACCCTGCGGTTTGCCCCGGTTCGATCACGGCGTTCCACCCTGCGTTCTTGAGCACAACCTGCTGGCCTGACTGTTCCCAACTGGCACCCCAGGCCGACTCGATCCGCTGGCTTCCCGGGAACGAGAACGACAGCGCCCACCCGTTGATGCGGGTTGTCCCGGTGTTGGTTACCGTGCCCTCGCCTCCGAATGCGGCATCGCCCTGCCATCCCTTTACGAACTGGACTCGGCAACGCGTGGGAGCGGCGTTGGCGACGGGTGACGACGGTTGCGCAGGCTGAGAACCACTGCGGGCAACGTCTTGGGGCACGTCTCGCAACACGCCGGTCGTCGATGCTGGAGGCGTCGAGCCGACCGTCGACATCCGTACGAGTGTGATTGACCACGGACGGAACGTCTGCGTGAACGCCGACCCGCCGTCCAACGCTGCTTGATACGGCGGGGCCGTCGAGAGGTCCACCGACGGGTTCACGCGCCCGTTGAACGCCACCCGGTCGTCGGTCATGGACGTCCCGACCGCTTCGTCGGTGCGCACCGTTCCAAGGGCTCCGAATCCTCGGACCTGGACCCGCGCCGTCAGTGGTCTGCCCGACTTGTTCAAGACGTACAACGACGCGGTGTTCGCATCGATCCGACCTCCGTAGACCGACAGCTGGCTACTGGCATCGAACGACGAGGTGGTCTTGACCATCGATGAACCGAATCGGCCCCACAGGAGCCAGCCCCAGTACAACGGGTTACGGGTGAACGCCTCGTCTCGGCGGATCATCGCGTAGTACGTGCTGTTTGCTCCGGCGACGTTGTACAGCTCGAATGCGTTGGCTCCGAGATACAAGCCGTCTCGTGCCATCGCCCCGACAGAGTCGGCCATCATGATCGCGTTGCCGATCCCGTTCATGCGCCGACTGGGATCGTTCTTGCGCCCCGGTGTCAGGTTGAACTCGCTGATCAGCAGCGGGACCGGACGGCTGCCGTACTGGTTGTAGGTCTTTCGGAACAATGCTGAGATCTCGGCCCAGCGGTGTTGCGGGAGAGCCAAGATCTGTGCGTTTCCGGACCGGGTGTTGGGAGGCGGAAACCACGTGAGATACGGGTGGACCACGAAGAAATCGACGTCGCCGAGATGATTGGCGATCGCTTCACGAGTCCACGAGTTGAAGTCGTCCAGCCGCCGGGCAGCCGGAAAACCGACTTGGATGGAACCGTCGATGGCCTTCATGGCAGCCCGGGTTGTTCTGTACCCGTCATGATGGGCAGCGCCCGTCCCGATACCGTCGAGGAACTCCGTGGCGTTGCACGTCCAGGTTGCTTCCCATCCAAAATCCACGCAGTTGCGAATACCGGGTTTTCCGCCGTACGTCTCGTTGCCGAACTCCCAGAGCGTCACCGCAAGCGGCTCGGGAAAGCCGGCCTTGGCCCGCTCCTGTGCCCACACATCGACCGTCTTCCAGTCAGCGCCACGTTGGTCGACACCTATGACCCGGGTGTCACCGACAGATCCGTTGAAGAACGCGACGAGTGCAGCGTTCTCCCTTGCTGTTGCGTTTGCGTTGACCGTCACAAGGGCCTCGCCACCAGCGCCTCGAACGAAGCTGATGAGATCGGAGGGCCGTGCTGTCCAGGTGAAGTTGGGTCGGCTGCAGCCCACTGCGTTGGGAACATCGGCACCCAACTGACAGCTCGCCCAGCCCCAGCGCTGGCTGTCCTGCGTTCCCGGATACCGGGTGAGGCCGCTGACCTCACGACTGAGCGCCTGAAGTGTCGGGTTCTGAAAGCCCGCGCTCCCCGAGTAGAAGGCGAGATTGGTCCCGCGCAACCGATTGCTGAGCGTGGCGACGCGGACGGAGGTATCGATCGTGATCAACCCGTCGGTCGTGTTGCTGCTGCCTCCCGCCCCGGCGCGCACGGCGCCAGCGATCGGCGCTCCACCCTTGGCTGACGTCACGCCCGGTGCAGCTACAGCACCAGCCACGCTGGACAACGAATCGGCGAAGACAGCGGGGTCAAGAGCTGAGGCACCGCGGCGTGGCGGACCAACTGAAATGCCGGCAACAACCGCCGTTGCGATGAACAACACGACCGGTCGCCGACGCCGGCGACGCGCTGAAGAATCCGTCATAGGTTCAGTGTGCTTCACGTTGCGTGGTCATGTTGGACGGACGAAGCGAAACATTCCACAGCGTGGCGATTCAGGGCAGATTCACCTTCACTGAAGGTAACGTCTATTATTTTTTATGTTATATCAATAAACATCAAGATCACCGGGCGCGGTCATCGCTGAGCAGATACCGCGGTCCGTCACCGAACTGTGCCGCAACGTCGCCAGGGTTCCACAACCGACACGATGTGAGTGAGAGGCACCCGCAACCGATGCACTCACTCAGTTGGTCCCGCATCCGCGTTAACACCGCTATGCGTTCGTCAAGGCGGGGCTGCCAGGTTTTTGCGAGCTTGGCCCAGTCCCGCGAGTTGGGTGTGCGGCCGTCGGGCAATGTTGCCAACGCCTCTCGGATCTCGCTGAGGTTCAGCCCCACCAGTTGCGCCGTGCGGATGAAACTGACGCGCCTCAGCACGTCGGCATGGAAACGCCGATGCCCCGATTCAGTGCGCTCGGACCGAACGAGACCTTGATCTTCGTAGAACCGGAGTGCGGACGTTGCGACGCCTGCCCGAGCCGCAACCTCGCCGACGGTCCAGAGACGGGTTGACCTACTACTCATCGTGCACCTCGCGCTTGACTTCAAGTTCACTTGAAATTGTACCTTGCGGTCATGAAGCTCGATCTCGCCCTGACAGACATCCCTGAAGGAACCATGCGGATGGTGAACGTCGACGGCCGTCGCCTGTGCATCGTCCACACGTCCTCGGGAATCCATGCTCTCGACAACGCCTGCCCGCACGAAGGGTACGGGCTGACGACTGGCACACTCGTCGGCGAGTTGGTCACCTGCGCGTGGCACAACTGGAAGTTTCGTGTCACGGACGGGCGCTGTGTCCAGGGCGAAGAGAACGTCACCGTGCATAACGTCGAAACGGCAGCAGACGGATCACTGGCCGTCACGTTTTCACCTGTCGATCTGGACGTCATGCGGCTGCGTCTGCTGGACAGCCTGCGACGTGGAATCGAACGCGACTACGTGGGGCAGGTGAGTCGCGACGTCATCCGGCTGCTGCGAGCCGACGCCAACCCGGGAGAACTGATCTGGGAGGCAGTTGCCTACGGCGCGCCTCGCGGCGAATTCGGCTGGGGGCACTCCATTGCGTCGCTGACCGACTGCCTGGGAATGGCCGACCGCTTGGACGGCAATGATCGGGTGCTACCGATCGTGCAAGCAATTGCAGGCGTGGCCGAATCCGAACGCGGGCGTCCTCTCAAGCCCCTTCCACAGCCGACGATCGACCTACCAGCGAACGCTCGCTCGTTGTTCCGCACCCTCATCGAGGCGGAACAACTCGAGGCAGCACAGGCACTCCTGCAGGGCGCCATCTATGGCGGTGCACCTGCCGGCGAGTTGCAGCGTTGGTGCACTGACGCCGTTTCGGACCATCTGCTTGCATACGGTCACGGAGCGATCTATGTGCAGAAGGCGTTCCAGCTCCTTGCGCGGATCGGCTGGGACAGAGCGGACACCGTGCTCCCCCACCTCCTTCCCGCGATCGTCTCAGCCACACGCGAAGACACGCTCCCCTATGCGCGGCAGTTCCTGAGAGGTATGTCCACATTCGATCTCGCCCAGCTCGCCGAGTCCGCCGCACACCCGGCACCAGGATGGACCGACGACGGGCGTCTGCTCACTGCGCTCCTCGGCCCTGACCGCTCCGTGGCGGCCGTTTCTGCCGGAAACGCAATCAGGGAAGGGGCAGCACTTGGCGACGTCCTCGATGTCGTTTCGCAAGCGGTCAGCGAACGGATGCTGCGCTACGACGTGGCCGGCGAACGGGAATTCCACGACGACTTCGGCTGGCTCGACATCACCCATGGCCTGACGTTCGCCAACGCGGTTCGCTACCTGACGGCGACACAAGGGCAAGCTGGGACGGCAAGCGCACCGACGCCAGACCACGTGCGCCTTGTGATGTGGACCGCCTTCCTTGCTCATTGGACCGGACGCCACGAATGGCACGCGGGGGTGAGTATCCGTGAATCGATCCAGCCGCGTTCTACCAGTCTCGCCGAGTACGGCCGGCTGCTCCAGCACGAATCGCTGCAGGACGTCACGTCGGCGTTCATCGTCCACGCGCATGGCGTGAAGATGAGCGTCGCTGCGACCGAAGAGGCCCTCCGAATGGATTCCCCTGCCCCGCTGGACGCAACGGCCCGCTTCCTGAATGCGCCGCGCCTCGAGCGGTTCGTCGCTGCAACAGTGACCCGCTCTCTGGATCAGCTGTCCGGACGGGTGCGCAGAGAATGAGTGTGACGGTCCTAGCGGATGCGACGGATTCATCCGCCAGGACCAAGTAGTAGCAAATACGATCCGGGCAAATTTTGGGCAAATTCCGCATCCGGCTGACACCGAATGGGTGAGCGGCGACTCTGGCGGCTGTTCAGCGGCGATGGACCGTGCTCTCGATCCAGGCATGGAATTGCGCTTCGAGCACCGCCACTACATCGGTCGGAAGGAACCACCACACGCCGTTGGCGTTGACCTCGAGCACGTGGAGTTCACCGCCTGCCGGTATGGCATCGACAACCGCATAGTCGAGTCCGAGCGCTTTCGTCATTGCCAACAGGTTTTCGGACCACGTGTCGGATATGGGCACAATTGCCCCGACCGGTCTGCCTCCGTTCGCTTCCCGCACGTCCAGGACATCCGGGTCCCGCTCGAGGGCGACAGCTGTCACGGAGTCGCCGATCACGTAGCACCGCAACTCGAGTGGGCCGACGATCGGCCGCTGCCAAAGCGTGGGCCACGATTCCGCTGCATCGTCACGTCCGATGACCCGGGCCGGGCTGAACTCGGTCGCAGATCGCCAACCACCCTCGGAAACGTTCTTCGCAACGAGCTGCGTGTGTTCCGCAAGAGGACCCGAAGTCGGAAACCCCTGCAAGACACGGGTCAGTGGAAGCTGAAAGCCCCCCGCTCGGAGTATCTCGAACTGCATCAGCTTGTTGTTGGTCGCCCGCGTCGCCGATGGCCGATTCAGGCACGTTCGCTCCCCCGTCATCGCGTCCAGCCGCGCCTCGAACAACGCGCTGATAGGCCGCCATTGCTCGGCTGCGAACCGTGGCCACGGCTGCGTCTGCGATGTCACCCGCACCTGTGTCTCTTCGATTTCGAGGCACACGGGCATAAACAGCGCCGTCCGAACATCGCAAAGATCGAACCACGTTCCCCCGTTTCGCAACATGAGGGTGCCGTCGCACCAATCGATCTCGGTGGCGGCCCCGTTGAGCTCGATGATCGTTGCGGCCCACTCCGGGTG
>JANNBN010000142.1:0-11120 GCA_031385545.1 Acidimicrobiia bacterium
CTCGATCACGCCACCGTGCAGACGGATCTCGGCGGCGAGCGCGTCGGCAATCGCTTGTGAACCGCCTTCAGCCACCGGCCACCCCTCGGCGTGGCCGGCAAGGAGCAGCATCAAACCGACGGCACTAGTGAAGGGCCGGTCCAGCCGATAGAACGCGTGCGCGGCCGCTCCGGCCCACAGCGCTTTTGCTTGCTCCGTCTTCCACACACGGGCGAGCGATGTTGCTGGGAGTGCAGCAGCCGCACCGAACCGTGTGAATGCAACCGGATGGCGCGGGACGCGTAAGACCGGTTGGGTTGCGTCGGCGAGCACGTCGCCGAATCTCGCAAGCATTGGTTCGAAGAGTTGTCGCCACCGCCGGCCGTCGACTCCGAGGCCGTCAGCGGTCCGGTCGATGGAGCGGTAGAAGGCGGCGGCGGAACCGTCGTCGAGGGGATGCACGCAGTCGACGGTGGGATACAGCCACCGAAGCCCATGTGCGGCGAGGTCCAGCGTCGTAAGGAACGGCGACGCAGCGGCGATGGGATGAAAGGCCGAGCAGTGATCGTGCAGCAAGCCGGGCAGGATCATTTCGGAACTGCGCGTGCCGCCGCCGATTGAATCACCCGCCTCAAGCACCGTCACCGTGAGCCCGGCCCGGGCGAGGTGTGCCGCTGCCGCCAGCCCGTTCGGACCGGCGCCGACCACGATCGCTGAGCTCATCGAGTCGGCGTTCGTGAACTCAAGTGCGGCCACCTGTCCCGGGATGCGCAACTCCGGGGGCGACGTAGCCCGGAAGCGTCCAGGTCACCGTGTGCGGTATCGGCCCGTTGGGGAGCCAGGGTTGCTCGTTGGCTGCATCGTCGTTGTGGTACCAACCTTTTTCGACGCAGCCGAGCGCGGCATCGATCACGCGGTATTGCACCTTCTTGCTGAACGCCGGCTGCGATTCTGTCCACGCCACCACCACGTCGCCGGGTTCGTACTTGCATCGTTCCTGCAGCGCCCCGATCAACCGCTCGTCGAGGCAGTGTCCGTCGCCGAAGTTCCATCCGGTGAGGACGTTGCTGACGAATTCCCCCTCGCGTTGCACCCGGTCTTCAAGCCCGGGTGTGTGGCGCATGAGTGCGGAGATATGCATGCGTCCCATCGGATGCATCATCCGGAACGCAACCGCCTTCTGGATGAAGATCTCGGAGATCTCCTTGCCGAACAGCGGCTCGATCTGATCGATCTGATTGTCCGAGGACTTCACGATCCGCTCGTTGATCCGGTCCTCCATCGACTTGTTCCGGAACGAGAACGTGGCCGATGCCCAGTTGCCGGCGTATTGCTTCATGCCCACCAGGAACGATACGTACTGCGGGCGCAGCGCTCCGAGCACGATGGGGAAGAGCGCTGCGAACACGACGATCGCAAGCAGCAGCGGGCTCATGTCGCCGACCCCGTAGCCAGCACTGGCGTGGAAGTTCGCGAAGAGGAACGCGACACAGAACATGAAGAAGACGTTCCATTCCAACGGGACCGCGAGCGGGAACGTCGAGATGATGAACGTATGCAGCATCCAGATCGAGATGATGGCGATCCATGTCAGCCCTCGGTATGGCGAGAAGAGCAGCACCAGCGGCATCACCAGTTCACACGTCGTCCCTCCGACGTGTGCCACAAGATGCGTCAGCTTCGAAGGCCGCAGATCGTTCGGATAGTCCCTCACCGTTGCCTTGCGGAACTTGTCCCACACGACCCACGGCGTGTTCTGGATCATGATCGCCACGGTTGAGGAGAAGCCGTGCTGCATCTTCGAAAAGCCAGCGCCCATCCAGATCACGGCGATGAAGACCTTGGCGGCGATGACCATGTCATGGAAGTTGCCGAAGAGCGCGAAACAGAGCAGGGTCGGCACGTACTGCTCCGCCCGTGACGACAGGAACACCACTTTGTCACGCAGCCCCATCAAGACGATGAGACCGCAGTACAGCAGCACCGCCCATTGGGGCAATATGCCGGCGCTGCCACGTGGAAGTCCGTCAACCTGCTGGCCCGACAGGAAGAACAGCAACAACAGGCTCACCAGGATCGCCTTGTACAGGCCGGAGTCCCACGGGGTGCGCCGGTTGCCCTTGGTGAACGGCACATGATTCGGGTACGGAGGGACCCGAATCGTGTCGTTCTGCCACCAATAGAGGATGCCCCCGATAGGTGGATCGAAATGGAACGCAAGCGGGCCGCAGGTCGCAGCCAGCCCTATGATCTCCAGCAGGATCGTCCAGATCATCAGCTTTTGGTAGAGGATCGGCTCGTTCCACCATCCGCCGATGTTGTTGAACTCGAGCCCTCTTGTGAACGCGCCGGCGAACACAAGGCCGAGCAGGCCGTACCAGAAGAGTTTCCAGATGTAGAAGATCGATGTGTTCTTCGGGGTGCCGAAGCCCTGCTCCACCCAATGCAGTTGCAGCAGCTTCATTCGTTCGAAGAACGGAATCTTTGCGAACTCGTCGAGATCGCCGGGTGGCAGTTCTGCGGTCCTGTAGCCCACGGTCAGCTACCTCCTCTTCTGGCGTTGTGCGATGGCCCGTCGACGCTGTTCCTTGTCGAGGTAGAACTCGTCTTCTTCGATGGTTCTTGTGGAGACTACTTTTCCCGTGAGCCGTTCCAGCTCTCGTTCGCGGACTCGTAGACGTCTCCACGCTTTGCGTTTGTTTTTCCGGCGAAGCCGCTCGATGTGGTCTTCCTCGGTCTCCGACACACCGCTGAGATAGGCCGATTCGATCTCATCGAGTCGTTCGAGCGCTTCATGCGACGGAAGCTCCAGCTGAATCTGGCCGCGGGCCATCAGGTACATGCGATCGGAATACTTCAGCGCCTTGCGAGCGTGCTGCTCGACGATCAACGCGCCGGTCCCGTGCTCGTCCGCCGCTGCTCTGACAGCGCCAAGGAGCCGATCGACGATCTTGGGGGCGAGGCCGAGCGACAATTCGTCTGCGAGTAACAGGGACGGCTTGCGGCTGAGGGCACGGGCGAGGGCCAGCATCTGCTGTTCGCCGCCCGACAACATCCCGCCGCGCACCGACAGCCGTGGTTCGAGTTCCGGGAACAAAGCCAGCGCGTCTTCCACCGACCCTCCACCGATCCGGAGATTGTCCCGGGTAGAGAGTTTGGTGAAGATGAGCCGCTCCTCGGTCACGAGACCGATCCCGCTGCGTACCCGCTGATACATCGGTGTGAACGTCGGAACGTTGTCGAATAACACAATGCCATCGACCGGGAGCAGCTCGCCGGCGATCGTCATCAGCGTGGTTGTCTTGCCCGCACCGTTGGGCCCGAGCAGGCAGACAACTTCGCCGGGCTGGACCGTGAGGTTGACGGAGCGGACAACTTCTCGGCTGAGGTACCCGGCCTTGAGATTGCGAGTCTCCAGCAGCGGTCTCATGCGGCGTCTTCCGTCTCGTCGCCCAGGTAGGCGGCAATCACGGCAGAGTCGGAGCGAACGGCCTGGGGCGGCCCCGCTGCGATCAGTTTGCCGAAGTCCAAAACCATCACCTGGTCGCATACTCCCATCACGAAGTTCATGTCGTGCTCGACCACGAGCACCGTCATGCCCCATTCCTCGGCGAGTCGCCGCACCACAACCGCCAGCTCCACACTTTCGGCCGAACTGAGCCCGGCCGCCGGTTCGTCGAGCAGCAAGACGCTCGGTTGCATCGCAACGGCGCGGGCGATGGACAGCAGCCGGCGCTTGCCGTACGAGAGATCCTTCACGTCGCGGTGCAGGTCTTGGTCAAGCTGGAATTCGACGATGGTACGAACCACTGCAGGCGAGAACGGCGGGTTGATCGGATGAAATAGATCGCGCACATAGGACCGCAGGTCTTGTGGGTCGGCAGCGACGCTGAGATTTTCGAACACGGTTGCGTCCTCGAACAGTTCCAGCGACTGGAACGAACGCGCCACCCCGGCCCGTGCTCGTTTCATCGGCGGGTGCTTCGAGATATCGAGGTCGTCGATCATCACTACGCCATCTGCCGACGCGAACCCACTGATGGCATCGATGAGCGACGTCTTGCCAGCTCCGTTCGGCCCGATCAAGCCCGTGACGGTGCCAGGTTCGAGCCGATAGGTGACACGGTCGACCGCAACCACAGCGCCGTAACGGACCGTCAGCCCCTCGATGCTGAGGCAGCGTGGAGCAACCTTGGAGTGGTCGGCTGCGGCGTTGGGGTCAGCGATATCAGCGAGTTCGATGACGTATGGCCGGCCCCACTTGCGGGCCTTTTTGGCCAACCGGAAGACCTTGACCCACTCAGCTGCAACCCCGTCCTGGTAGGCGAGCACCGTCAGCAGGATCGCGGCGCCGCTGATGAGTTGGATCCACCGACCCACGTTTCCCCACGTCGCTTCCAGAATCTCTTGGTTGAGCGCCGCGGTTGCCATGGTCGCACCGACGAAGGCCCCCAGCAGATGGCCGACACCTCCCACGAGGACCAGGCCGACATAAGTCACGGAGGTGAAGTTGGTGAACGACTGGTAGCTGATCGAACTCAACCGGAACGCAAGCAGAATTCCGCCGAGCGACGCAATGGCTGCTGACAACGCGAACGCGAACAGCTTCGCAATCATCACGTCGATGCCAAGCGATGCAGCGGCCCGTTCGTTGGTCCGCACGGCGAGCAGCCGACGACCGGTGCGACCGCGGCGCACGTTCGACACCACCCACACCGTGAACATGGCCATCACGACGACGAAGATGCCGTACCGCGCGGGATGTTTGATCGATCCGATGTCGAGGCCGAACAGGTGTGGATTGCCGACCTGCGTGCCTTGCACCCCTCCGGTGTAGTTGCGGTTGCGAAACAGCATCAACTCCATCGTGGTGCCCAGCCCGAGGGTGACGATGGCAAGGTTGATGCCCCGTGTTCGAACCGCCGGGAGGCCGAACACGACACCGAGCGGCACTGCGGCCAGGACTCCCGCTAGGAGTCCGAGCAGGAACGGGATATGGAAAACGGCCACCAGCCGGCCGGCCACGAATGCACCGAACCCGGCGATCGCGTATTGCCCCAGCGAGAGCTGCCCCGCGTATCCGGTGAGTACCACCATCGACAGCAAGACAATGCCCACGCCCATTGTGACGGTCAGTGCATCGACCCATTTCGAACTCTTCGTCAGCATCAGGAAGACGACAAAGCCAAAGCCGAACAGCATCCAGTCCCACGAGAGGCGACCGTTGCCAACCATGGGTAGCCGCCGCAGGAAGTAGTCCCGTAGGGGCAGTGACCGCCCGCGGAACACCAGGAACACGATGACCACCAGGAACGGGAGCGATGGTCCAAGGCCCTGCTGGTCGACGAACCGTCCCACAAGGGTTTGGCCGATGCCGAGCCCGAACCCTGCAGCCGTGGCCACAGGAAACGATCGAAAGTCTGCGATGAGCGCGGCAGCCAGCCCCGCGAGAACGAGACCAGTCATGGCAGTGACCTGCAGCGTGATGATCGGCACGACGAGAATGCCGGCTACTGCTGCGAGCGCCGACCCCAGCGCCCAGTTGAGGACGGCAATCCGATTGGGCGACACACCGATGGCAGCCGCCGAGCGTTCGCTTTCTGACACTGCTTCCGTGGCGAGGCCGAACTGGGTGGACCGGTAGAGCAGCCACAGACCCAACGCCGAAGCGCATGCGATGGCGAACAGAATGAAGCGATCGGCCGTCGTACCGACGTCACCCCAGAGCGTCACTCGGTTGGTCGGCAACCAGCTTGCGACCTGGCGTGCATTGGAGCCATACCGGATGACCACGCCTGCCTGGAAGAACACCAGGACACCCAGCGTGGCGATCACGCGGACGAGTGAGCTTGCCTTGCGCAGCGGCCGCATGATCACCCAGTGCGTGAGCACGCCGAGGAACGCTGAAAGCGCAACGCCAACCGCAGCAGCTGCGAGGAACGGCCAGCCGTGCTGGTACTGCATCTCCCACTCCATGAACACACCAGCGATTGCAGTGGCACCGAGCGAGAAGTTCAGAACCCCGGTGCCGCGGTAGATCACAATGAGGCCCTGCGATGCGAACGCGTATAACGCTCCGACGCCCAGGCCCAGCAGTGCGAATCTGATGACTTCGTTCATCCAACCCTTCCTGCGTCACCGAGCTGATGTTGTGAACATCTGGGCGGCCGGCTTCCGAGCCGAACCGTACTGTGCACCTATTTCGTGTGTCCAACCAAGTTCGGATCACCACCTGGGATATTTCGAAGCGTGATGGTTAACTGACGCGACGAGGGGATGTGTCGACACCGACGTCGGAGCGACCCTGCCACTGAAGGGAATCCACACATGCAGAGATCAGGTACTCAAACTGCGAGATCGTTGCGAGCTGTAGCCGCAACGTGTCTCGCGCTCTCACTCGTTGCAGCCGCGTGCAGCAGCGACAAAGCCACCACAGAGACAACAGACACAGCAGCAGCGCCGCCGACCGAAGCCGCAGCGACCGACACTGTCGCCCCGGCTGCTGCGCCGAGCGGCGACCCGATCAAGGTCATGACCGTCACGACGCTCAATGCTGCAGGCCCGACATACAAGAACATCGCAAACACCGCCGAGGCGTACGCGAAGTACATCAATAAGCGCGGCGGGATCGCCGGCCGTCCGCTCGAAGTCACCGTGTGCGACGAACAGTTCGATCCAGCCGTTGCGACGACGTGTGCACGCCAGGCCGTTGACGAGGGGATGGTCTCCGTGGTGGGCTCGTTCACATTCTTCGCCGAAAGCATCGTGCCCGTCATTGCCGAATCGGACATCACGTGGTTCGGTCCGTGCTGCCCCATCACGCCGGCCGAACTGACCAACAAGCACTCGTTCCCGATCGGGAACCAGCCCATGTACGCAGTCGGCGCGGTGAAGCGGGCCATTGACGACGGTTGCAAGAACATCAACGCCGTCATCATCGACGGCGCGCAGATCTTCGTCCCCCCGATGGAGAACGCGATGAAGGCGCTCGGCAAGAGCTTCGGGAAGACCGTGATTCTGCCGCCGACCGCACAGGACTATTCGGCGGAGGTTGCACAGGCGACCGATGGCGCCGATTGCGTGATCGGCATCATTTCCGAGACGCCGTACATCACGTGGAACACCGCGTGGACGCAGTCCGGCACGGACGCTCGCCAGTACGGCCCGCAAGGCAACCTCAACTCCGTTTCAGCGAAGGGCAACGAAGCATCGACCGATGGCGACGTCATCGCCGGCATGTATCCCGATATCTCGACCGCACCATGGGCTGAATATCTCGTGGCCCTCGATGAGGGTGGCTACGACACCAACGAGCTGGACTACAACAGCCTCGGTGGCATGGGTACCTGGGCAGCGTTCGTTGCCTTCACGCAGATCGCCGGCACCATCGAAGGTGACATCACCGCGAAGTCCTTCTTCGACGCAGCGTCGGCCACGACGAGTCTGGATCTCAAGGGGATGGTCCCGGTTCTCGACTTCACCAAGGAGTGGACCGACGGCTTGAAGGGCTACGAGCGGTTGTTCAACCGCAGCGTGGTGTTCAGCAAGCTCGAGAAGGGCAAGGTTGTTCCGCTCACTACCGAGTTCGAAGACGTGGGCGATTTGGCCAACGGCAAGGCTGGCTGACCTCCCGGAACGCCTCACAGCTCGACTCGCCACGCAGCCCTACAGCCGTGGCGGGTCGAGCCCTTGTTGTACGACCTGTGAGCAGGGAGATCACCACGCCGGCACGATGTACTCGCATCGAGTGGCGATCTGCGCTGTAGTGGTGACATGCGGCCGATACAGACCCGAGCCGGCGCTGAGCGCAAGCAACAGTTTGCGAGCGACAACTTCGCCGGGATGTGCCCAAACGCAGCACGTTGGTTCATGAAGGCACAGACCAGTGGGCACGAACCGGCATATGGTGAAGACCGCTGGACCCACCAGGTGTCGGACTCGCTACGCGATCTGTTCGAGACCGATTGCGACGTGTACTTCGTGTTCAACGGCACGGCCGCCAACTCACTTGCCCTGGCCTCGCTCTGTCAGAGCTATCACTCCGTGATCTGCTCGCCCGTGGCGCATATCGAGACCGACGAGTGCGGCGGGCCAGAGTTCTTCTCGAACGGCTCCAAGCTATTACTCGGCGAACAGGACAGCGTCGAAGCGAAGCTCGGCAAGCTCACCCCGGCTGCGATCGACGCGCTTGTCATCAAGCGGACTGACATTCATTACCCTAAGCCCAAGGTGGTCAGCCTGACGCAAGCCACCGAGCTTGGAACCGTCTACAGCGTGGATGAGGTGGAGGCAATTGCCGACGTGGCTCAGCGCCGGAATCTGAAGCTGCACATGGACGGGGCGCGCTTCGCCAACGCGGTCGCTTTCCTCGGCTGTTCGCCGGCGGAACTCACGTGGCGCGCCGGTGTCGACGTGCTGTGCTTCGGCGGTACCAAGAACGGTCTGCCTGTCGGAGAAGCGGTGATCTTCTTCGACCGTACGCTGTCGGAAGACTTTGCGTGGCGCGTCAAGCAGGCTGGCCAGCTTGCCTCGAAGATGCGGTTCATCTCAGCCCCGTGGCTTGGCCTGCTTGAAGACGACACATGGCTTGCCAACGCTCGTCACGCGAACGAGATGGCTTCGCGCCTGCATCTTGGGATCAGAAACCTGCCAGGCGTCGAAGTGCTGCATGAGCCAGAGGCCAATTCGGTGTTCGTGCAGCTGCCACCGGAGGCCGTCTCGGAACTGCTGGCGCGAGGTTGGCGCTTTTATCAATTCATCGCTGGAGGAGGCTGCCGGTTCATGTGCAGCTGGGACACCGAACCAGAAGGAGTCGACGCGCTCGTCAGCGACATCCGCGAGTCGTTCCGTTGTTGAGTGACTCCACGACTGTCCGACGTTGCGTCCTCCACGGTCCTTTGCGTCCTCGCAGTGTCGACGCTCGCGGGACGCGAATGATCAGCGGCGACGCGAATGTGCCCAGCTGCACCACCGTGATGCGCTGGCTAGGGTTCGTTCAACTGCGTCGGGTTATGGCATGGCCGAGCAGGACAACGGAGGTCAACTCGTGAGCGCTGGGCATCAACCCGAATCGGATCTCGACCCATTCTCGGTTGCGCACTTCGACGATCCATGGCCGAACTTCGCACGTCTGCGGGCCTACACACCTGTTGCGTGGCTGACCCGCTACGACTGTTGGGCGGTCAGCTCGTACGCCGACGTTGTCGCAGCGTTCCGCGACTACGACACGTTCTGTTCGGCTGCCGGAGTGGGGCTGAGCGACTTCCGCAAGGAGGCACCTTGGCGGCCGCCGAGCATCATCCTCGAGGCTGATCCGCCTGACCACACCAAGGCCCGCAAGGTTCTGGCCGACGTGATGTCCCCGAAGAACGTGAAGTCCATGCAAACCATGTTCGATGCGGTCGCGGACGAGATGGTCAGCGCGCTGATTGATCAGGGCACGTTCGATGCGGTTACATCGCTCAGTGAGGCGTACCCGTTGAAGGTGTTCCCCGACGCAGTCGGGGTAACTGCCGAGGGTCGAGGTCATCTGCTTGCATACGGAAACATGGTCTTCAATTCGTTCGGCCCGAGGAACAGGTTCTTCGAACAGGGAATGGCCGGTATCACGGAGACCCGGGAATGGATCATGCGTCAGTGTGCTCGCGAGGCACTGAATACTTATGGGCTGGGCGCGCAAATCTATGAAGCAAGCGACCGTGGCGAGGTCACCGCCGAGGAAGCTGGGCTGTTGCTTCGATCTTTCCTCAGCGCGGGTATCGACACGACAATCAGCGCGCTTACGTCCGCGCTGTGGTGCCTGGCTACGCACCCCGAGCAATGGGACACGTTGCGTGCCAATCCAAGCCTGGCGCGAAACGCGTTCGAGGAAGCGATCCGCTTCGACGGGCCCGTGGCGACCTTCTTCCGCACGACCACGCGGCCGACCACGCTCGGGGGTGTCGACCTGGGCAAAAGCGAGAAGGTTCTGCTTCTCATGGCTTCGGCCAATCGTGACGAGTCGAAGTTCGAGCACGCTGACCGGTTTGACATCACCCGCCGCACGGTGGGTCACGTGGGATACGGATTCGGAATTCACGTCTGCGTCGGTCAGGTTGTCGCGCGCATGGAGGGCGAGGCAGTCCTCCGCGCCTTGGCGCAACAGGCAAGCCGCATCGAATTCGCCGGACCTCCGGTGCGCCGCTATAACAATACGCTGCGGACATTTGGCTCGCTCCCTCTGCTCCTGCGTACGTGAGCGCAGTTCGCAGCCACCGGGTGTGCGGACCGTCAGTCGGCTGCGAGAACGAGATACAACTTCTTCCGTGCGTCGTTGATGATAGCCGTCGCAGCTTCGAGCTGCTCTGGCTGACCGGTCATTGCGACCTGCTTCAGCGCAATGGCGAGGCCCTTCATCGAGTCGAAGAGCACACCGGCTTGAGGCCGACCTCGCCCTCCCCGCGTCCACGGGTTCTCCGCGTCACTGTCGATTCGGCGCTGGGCTTCGACTCGACCGGTCTCGGTAAGGTCGTATGTTCGCTTGCCGTCGTTGGTCGCTGCAACCACCAGGCCTTCGTCTTCGAGAAGCTGCAGGGTGGGGTACACCGATCCTGGACTGGGCTTCCACGCCCCAGATGTCTTCTCTTCGACCCGTTGGATGAGCTCGTAACCATGGCCCGGCCCATCCAGCAGGATGGCAAGAAGCCCGGTGCGAATCTCGCCCCGACGGGTACGGCCCCGTGGCCCATGGTCGTCGTGGTCGTCGTGGTCGTGATGGGCTGGTCTGCCAGGGCCGCCTCGTCCTCGCCGACCTGGTCCGCGGGGACCCTCGAAGGCTTCGTCGCCCGCCTCTCGGCGCGACCCGTGCGGGCCTCCCCGACGTGGTCGAAGACCTTGCGGTCCGAATTCGTGGCGCTGGTCGCCTGGGTGATTGTGGTGTGGAATGAATCCGCGCATTGTCATGACTCGTTTCTTTCCGAGGACTCGATTTGAGTATCGGTAACGAGTTCACGATATATCGTGAACGATCGCGATGCAAGTGACGTCTGTCATTCCTCGATTGAATGCCTGGTCACGCGAGCGACGGAGGAATTGGCGTGTCAGCGTGACGTACCTGCCCGTTCGGCGCGATCCTGCGCCACTGCGTCGTACTGGTCGTAGTC
>JANNBN010000160.1:0-1754 GCA_031385545.1 Acidimicrobiia bacterium
CCACTGCTCGACGGGCAGATGAACTCGTCCGTGGCGTTCGTCACCGCGGCCTCTGAACGGCGCCCCGCATATCCCAGTTTCCGTACAGCCCTCGACGCGCAGCGCCTTGTGCATATGGCCTACGAAGCAGCTGAACGGGAGTCAGGCCCCGTTTCGCACTCACCCCGGTAAGGTGGCTCACATGCCGAGTTCCCCCCAGCGTTGTGGCGCGCGTCGTGTTTCGGCCGCTGCGGCCCTGTTTACCGTCGCCGCGCTCGCCGTCGCCCTGCTTGCCGGAGGTGGGGGCAACGCGTCCGCTTCGCAAACCATCCCGACGGCACCTGCGTCATCGCCGGCGGCCGTCCCGGTGGTGACCTCAACCCCTCCTCCAGCAAGCAGCCTCCCGGCTGCTACTGCGGCACCTTCCATTGCTCCCGCCGAAACCAAGGCCGTTCCCAACAGTACGGTCAGCACCAAAGCGACCACCACGAGGACAACAAGTGGCAAGGCTGCTCCTTCCACCAAGCAGGGCACCTCGACCAAGGCGGCTCCGACGACAAAAGCAGGTGGCGCGAGCAGGCGCAATGCAAGCGGCCAGTGGTCGCCGAACGGCCGCCCGACCGGTGGCCCAATCGCGTTCAGCGCAACACCGGCCAGCGCCGACAAATCGATGCCAAGTGCAGCCTCGGAAACGGACGCATTCAAAGCCATGCAGTTCGACGGCAAGCCTTTCTTCTTCCTGATCGTCGGCTCCGACGCCCGCCCGGGTGAGAAGGTCGATCGGTCCCGTTCCGATGCAGTTCATCTGTTCGCGTACAACCCCATCAGGAAGCGGGGCGCGCTGATCGGTTTTCCACGAGATACCTGGGTCACCCCTCCCGGTCAGGCGGCGCGGAAGCTCTCAGGCGTACTCTCCACCGCCGGCCCGGACGCGCTGGTACAAACCGTCAAGAACCTGACCGGCCTGCCCATTTCCGGTTACATCATCACCGGATTCGACGGCTTCACCAAGATGGTCGACGGCATCGGTGGGGTCAACATCAGGGTTTCCCCTGCCATGAACGACAAGTACTCGGGCGCCCAGTTCCAAGAGGGCTGGTTCCAGATGAACGGGGAGGCTGCCCTTGCCTATTCGCGGGCCCGAAAGACACTGCCTAAAGGCGATCTCAGTCGTTCGGCCAACCAGGAGAAGTTCCTGCTCGCCACGCTCGGCAAACTGCGCGAGACCACAGGTGACGTGAAGAGTCTCACCACGTGGGTGTCGATCGCACGTAAACACACAGTGACCAACATCAAGCCTGGCGACTGGCTGTACTTCGCGCAGGCCGCACGAGGTATCGATCCGGCCTCGTTAACGGCCTCTGTCGTGCCGGCCGCCCCGAAGAACATTTCCGGTCAGTCGGCCGTTGTCGTCACGCAGCCCGCTTTCGGCACACTGATGAAGGACCTGGTCGACGGCTTCGTGGGGTGATGATCAGTGACGTTTCGTGTCGCTGAGTGACAGCGCAGTTACCTGCCCCCCGAAGCGTCGATGATCGCGCCGGTCACATACGACGATGCAGAGGAACACAGCCAGGTAATCACCGCTGCGATCTCCTCAGGTTCCCCCGCCCGCCCCAGAGGAATCAACGGCCCCATCTCATCGGCCCGATCCGGTTGTCCGCCCGATGCGTGGATGTCGGTCCGCGTAATACCCGCTCGGACACAGTTCACACGGAGACCCTCCTGGGCTACTTCCTTCGACAGCCCGAGGGTCATCGTATCCATGGCAGCTT
>JANNBN010000072.1:0-38299 GCA_031385545.1 Acidimicrobiia bacterium
CTTCTGTGACCCGCGCTGGGCGCGTCGCAGCCGACCGGTCGGCCGTACCCGCAGCCACAGGGCGTCGGCCTGTCGACTTGTCGCGCTTCGCACCCGCAGCGCGAGGCGTCGGGCCGTAGCCCGCTGCGGACGGCTGCCGAATCGAACCGTCGTCGTGTTCGGCCACACGCCGCGCAGCCTCTCGTCGGCGAACCGACGCCGCTTCATCGACCTCCGGCGCCGCGGCGTCATCGGTCCAGTCGGACCACTCCTCGTCCCACCCGTCGTCGGGATTCCACCCCGAACCCGAACCTGTCATCGTGTTTCTCCCGGCGTACCGGCGCTGTTGACGGCATTGACGGCATTGACGGCATTGACGGCATTGACGGCATTGACGGCATTGGCGGCACGGCGCGGCGCTCCGTCGAGCCACGCCTGCAGCAGGACCGCTGCGGCGATCTTGTCGACCACCCGGCGACGTGCGTCGGCCTTCATGTTGCGCTCCATCAGGTTGGCGTGCGCCGTGGTGGTGGTGAAACGCTCGTCGAACAGTTCGACCGGGACCGGTAGCACCGTGCGCAGCACGTCGACCTCGTCGGTGATGAGCTTCGCAGCGCGCCCGAGTTCCCCGTTCAGGCCTATTGGCAGCCCGACGATGACCCGCACCGCCTCGCAGTCCTCCACGACAAGTCTGCGGATGTTTCGGTGGTCGCCGGCCTGGCTGCCGGTTCGCAGCAGCACTTCGTAGGGCGACGCAAGCATCTGCGTGGGGTCGGTGCAGGCGACACCGATGCGCTTCGAGCCGAGATCGAGCGCCACGACCCGACCGGGGCGCGCCGTTGCAGCGGTTCCATCCATGCTGGTCACGTTCCCAGTCTGCCAGCGTGCGGTTGGTTCGTGAGCGATCTCAGGCGGTGGCCGCGATGCCAGCCGCAACACGCACCTGGGCGAGGGCCGCGTCGATGGCGTCGACGTTGCGACCACCGGCGATGGCGATGTCGGCAGACTTGCCGCCACCTCCACCGACCGTTTTCAACGCGTTCGCAATGAGGTCGCTCGCGTGCAGACCAGAGTCCTTGGTGACAGCACTGACAGCGGCCACACCACCACCGTCGGCCGCCCCGATCAGCACCACGCCACGGATTCCCGCTGCGTCTCTGACGGCGAGAGCCAGGTCCTTGAGGGCGTCTCGTTCGAGACCGTCGACGCGTGACACCACAACGCCGTCGACCGCCGTGGCAACCAGATCGGCGCTTCCACCTGCTGCAGCGCTGCGCTTGAGATCCGCGATCTGCGCTTCGAGCTCTTTGCGTTCGGCAAGGAGCCGGCCGACCCGGGCGGGAAGTTCTTCAGGCTTGGTCTTCAGCGCGCCCGCTACAGCGTTAAGCAACGATTCGTCTGCGCGCATACGAGCGATCGTCTGCATGCCCGTGGTTGCCTCGATGCGTCGGACGTTGGAACCGATCGACCCTTCGCTGACGATACGCACAGCACCGATCTCGCCGACGTTACGCACATGGGTACCACCGCAGAACTCGAGCGTGGGGCCAGCTTCGAGAATGCGGACCCGGTCGCCATATTTGTCGCCGAAGAACGCAATGGCGCCTTTGGCCTCTGCATCGGCTTTGGACATTTCTTCGTTCAGCGTGGAGCGCCCGGTGAACACCACTTCGTTCACCAGGTCTTCGATGCGGCTGGTCTCGTCGGGCGTCAGTGCGGAGAAATGGAAGAAGTCGAACCGCAACCGGTCTGGGCCGACCAGCGAACCCTGCTGCTTCACATGGTCGCCCAGCACCGAACGCAAAGCCCAGTGCAACAGGTGTGTACCAGTGTGGTTCCTGCGAGTGGCGTCGCGGCGGACGATATCGATGCGCGCCTCGGCGGACGAGCCGACTTCGATGCTGCCGCTGATCAGCCGGGCCGAGTGCCGAATCAAACCCGGGATGGCGTAACTGGTATCGGTGACCGCTGCCTCACCGTCGAGCGTGGTGATGGTTCCGGTGTCGCCGACCTGGCCACCGGACTCTGCGTAGAACGGCGTCCGATTGAGGAAGATCTCGACGAGCGACTGACCGTCGTCGTCCTCGCCTGCCTCGATCACCGCGAGGACTGTGGCGTCGAGTGCCTCGGTGTCGGTGTAGCCGGTGAACACAGTGGTGCCACTTGCCTCGACGAGCGAGCGGTACTGCTCGACCAACACTTCCGGCGCTGTTGCGTTCTTGCGGGCCGCACGGGCACGGTTCTGCTGCTCGGCCATTGCTGCATCGAAGCCGGACTGGTCGATGGTGAACCCACGCTCTTCAACGATCTCTTTGGTCAACTCGACCGGGAAGCCGAACGTGTCGTGCAGCTGGAACGCGACCGAACCCTTGAGATGCCCAGTGAGCGCAGCGTCGGAGCCCATTGCGCCGATCTCGTCATCGAGCAACGAGCTGCCGGTCTTCAACGTGTGGCGGAAGCGTTCTTCTTCACGGGCGATGATGTCGGTGATGCGGCTCTGCTTCTCGCGCAGGTCCGGGTAGGCGTCGCCCATCACACCAATTGCTGTTGCGACCATCTGCGGCAGGATTGCCTTGTCCGTCCCCAAACGGTATGCGTGTCGGATTGCGCGGCGCAGGATGCGGCGCAGCACGTATCCACGGCCTTCGTTGCTGGGGAACACACCATCGGCGACCAACATCGTGCCGGACCTGGCGTGCTCAGCAAGGATGCGCAGGCTGAGGTCATCGGCGGACTCGTAGCTGCCGCCATACCCGTAACCGGTGAGGCTGCTGGCCTTGTCGATCAGCGGGCGCATGAGGTCGGTGTCCCACACCGCGTCGACTCCCTGCTTCAGGCACAGAATGCGCTCGAGGCCGGCTCCGGTGTCGATGCTGGGCTTCGGCAATCGGTCACGGCTGCCATCGGCCGACTGGTTGTACTGCATGAACACGAGGTTCCAGAATTCGAGATACCGAGCGTCGGCATCGGGGTTGGCTGGCCCGCCCTCCGGACCGAACTCTGGGCCGCGGTCGTAGTAGATCTCCGAACAGGGACCACATGGGCCGGTCTCGCCCATCTGCCAGAAGTTGTCCTTGTCCCCGAGGCGCTGGATGCGAGACAGCGGCACCCCGGCGATGTCTTGCCACATCTGTTCGGCCTCGTCGTCGGAGGTATGCACCGTGATCCACAGCCGGTCGGGATCGAACCCGAGCACGTTGGTGGAAAAGTCCCACGCGAACGGAATGGCATCGGACTTGAAGTAGTCGCCGAAGCTGAAATTACCGAGCATCTCGAAGAACACGAGATGGCGAGCCGTACGGCCCACATCGTCGAGGTCGTTGTGCTTGCCGCCAGCCCGAGCGCACTTCTGGCTGGTCACCGCCCGGGAAAAAGACGGGATTTCATCGCCCGTGAAATAGGGCTTGAACGGGACCATGCCGGCCACCGTGAACAACACCGTGGGATCGTGCGGGATCAGCGAAGCCGACGCGACTTCCGTATGGCCCTTGGCAACGAAGAAATCGATCCACGCACGGCGAAGCTGGTTGGCGGTCATTGGAGAAGCTGACATGGTCCGTCAATCCTACTGGGACCTCGTTCTTGGGCTGACTCGTGTTTGGCTTCTCATCGTCGGTTTTGGGAGCGGACGGGGCCTGCCTCCTCCGGGTTCCCCCTCCCAACTCGCTGCGCTCGTCGGGTCCCTCCCCGTCGGGTCACCCCTCCGCCCCCAAAACCGAGCGGGTTTTCCACCCAGTCCCAACCCGTCGGGTCACCCCCCGTCGGCCGTCGGGTCGAGCGTCCCTGAACCAACGTTGGGGTCGGTAGCAACCAACGTTGGCCTGGCAGCCGGTTCCGGGCGCGTTTTGCGGCGGGTTGGTTGCTGGCGACGCAACGTTGGAGAAAAAGAGGTCCCAAAGTGGCCGCAATTCGTCACGTGTCAGATCCTGCTGGTCGAATCGGGACGGTCGAATCGGGACGGTCGAATCGATGTCTCGCGGTCAGACGAGTTTGTATCTGCTGCAGACGGACCGGGTGACGTACTTGCCCTTTACCTTGACCCGGCGCTTGACGTACTTGGTGCACACTTTTTTCTTGGCTGGTGCTTTTGTCGCGACTGGTTGGGTGAAGGGCTTGGCTGTCGTCGGCGGCAGGGTCGGCGCGGGTGGCAGCGTGGTGGTCGATGTGGTGGTTGCGGCCGCAATTGTTGTGGAGGTCGTCGCCGTTGTGGTTGGCGAGACGGTGCCGAAACGACCCATGCGGTTGACGTTTGTGCCGACGGTCCACACGTTGGCGTCGGGGCCGATGATGATGCCCTTCAAGCCGAATGCGGATGGGGCTGCGTATGCCGTGCGAGTGAAGACCCCGCCGGCGAACGTGAGCTTGGACACGTTGTTCAGCCCGTTCTCGACCAGCCACATACCGTCGGAACCGGCCGCAATTCCCGTTGGGACGGCACCGCCGGGCAGGGCGAACTCGGCGTAGCTACCACCCGCATCAAAACGGGCGACTGAGTTGGTGCCCCCGAGCACGACCCACACGGCGTTGTCCGGCCCGGCTGCGATGGCTACCGGGTCGGCACCGGAATTGGCGAAATTGAACGCTGCGCCGACTGGGGCACCGATGGGGCTCCACTTGGTGAGCATGTCGACGCCACCGTTCTTCTCAACCACCCAGATGTTGGCGTCGGGGCCGATAGCCATCTCGACAACCGCACCAGCAGCGAGCGTGATCGTGCTGGCACCACCGAGCGATCCGGACGGCGCGTACCGGTCGATACCACCAGCTCGGGCGACCCACAACTGGGTGCCTACCCCGAGCAAGGCATTGGCCGTGGCATTGACCGGACCAAGGTTGGCGACTGTGCCACCGGGATTGCTGGTCTTTACGTTGTTCGCGGTGTCGATCCAGGCGAGCAGACCGCTGAACAACCCCATGGTCTTCACGGGCGCGCCGGCATTGATGGGGCTGGGCGATGCGACCCCAGCGGCGGAGAAGGCCGTGAACCCGTTGAGGTTGCGGTTGGCGAGAACCTCGCCCTGCCACGAGATGAGCTTGCCGCCGAGCACCGCCCCTGGGTCAGCTGTGTACGAGTTGATGCTGTTCACGGGGTCAGCAGCGTGTGCCGCGCCGACCGTGAGGGCAGTCACCGCGAGTGCTGCGACGGCGGCAACAGCGCGGGAGTGGCTGGGCTTTGCGCGCCTGGCTTGTTCAGCCCGCTGGCTGGGCTGGTCCGAACGCTGAGCGCAACGCGAGGTGGTGGGGAAATCGTGCATATACGTCCTCCTGGGGGTCAAGGCGACGCCATGTCGGCGAACCATAGTGTTACGTGATCGGCGACCCACGATGGACGAACGAAGGTTCACCCAGTCAAGTTGACCAAAGTCTGTGTTCCCGTCCACCGCATTCCGGGCTCGACCCGGACCGCGTTCAGTACAGCAGCCTCGAGGCAGACGTAACGCATCCACTCACTTTTTCCCAGGTCAGCGATGCTGTCGGCAGCAACAGGGCCGATGTTCCAGACAACGGCGTCCGGAAATCCCGTCTGCGCACAGAGAAGCATCGGTTCGCCGTCGGTGCTCAGAACCATCGGCCGGGAAATTCCTTCGAAATTGCAATCGATCTCGGTACCGAACGACAGACCGGCGGCCATCGGTTCGTGCGTGTCCGGGTGGTCAAGCCCATCGACACGAACATCTCGAACGTCTTGGACCGCAACGTATGTATGCAGCGCACCGGTGAAGGAGAACGCGGATGGACCGATGTTCTCGACCGTGAACGCCACGCCGAGCGTGCCTGGCCCCAGCGTCACGTCGATGATCAGCACACATGGATTCGCGAATCCTGCCCAGAGGTTGGGGGGCACGTCGAGTACGAACCGGCCGCTCCCGCTGTGACGCCACGATGATGTGCGGGCGTATCCGTGTTTCGGTAGGTTGCCCATCGACGCGAACTGCGGGAAACATACGGGAATCCCACCTCTGATCGCGCCGCGGGTATTCGCCGCCGTCGACACGAACAATCGCTCGGTGCCGTCGGGTGTCAGCCACGACACGATATGCCCTCCGTGGAGAGCGACGTCTGCCCGACTGCCATCAAACCCGATCAGGCGAAAACAGGAGCCGAACACATCGTGGTCGAACGGCGAGACATTCATCGGTGCTTCGCCTCGGGTTCGACTTCGCGGCCGGTCCGGAATCGTGTTCGAAGTTCTTGTTCACGTGCGTCTGCAGCTGCCCTGCCAGTGTCGACGGCACCGCGTACGCCGTCAACGACCGTCAGTGTGCGGACTTTGGCGCTGTGCTTCAGACGCTGCGCCACGGCGGGTGGCGAGTATTTCTCCACCACACGTGAGACACGGCGCTTCAGACGATGCTGGGCCCATTGCGACCCCAGCACACCCATCACTGCGCCAACCCCCCACCAGACAACCCGCTTGATCATCGCCACACACTACCGAGCAGGGTTGATTCTTGTGGACTGCGTTGCGCTGCGAGCAACCAGATCACCAACATCGTCGGTTCAACGTTGCTTGCGAAGTGCGGCGAGCCCGCGGCGTACGCCACGGGTCCACGCAAGTACACGGACCAAGGGGTTGGTCGCCACCTCGTAGGCAAGCCGTGAGGCCGCGTCAGCGCGCGCGGTCACCCCGGTTGCAGCCTGCAGCAGGTCATCAGCGCGCAGATTGCGATTCTCAGATTTTCGCAACGCGCTGCGCGTCTCAGCGAGCAGCGGGCCTACTTCGGTGAAGGACGCTTCCAGATCGCCCACTCGCGCCGCGAGACGAGTGACCGTTGCGGCGAGACGGCGCACCCACACGACCACAATGACCAGCACTCCGGCGCAGAGTGCGAGAACCGCCCAACCAGCTGTGTTCATGACTCGCCCCTCGCTGCCTGGTCGGGGGCCCGACTCGCTTCGAACCGTGCCTTGATTCTGCCCTCGTGGCCGTGCGGTGACGGTTCGTAGAACCTCCGCCCGACGAGATCGTCGGGAAGGTACTGCTGATCGACCCACCCTGCGACTGCGTCGTGTGGATACTCGTACCCCTTGCCGTGACCAAGTTTCTTGGCACCGGCGTAATGCGAGTCGCGAAGGTGGATGGGAACCGCGCCGGCGCTGCGGTCACGGACTTCTCCCATCGCGCCCCAGATGCCGAGCGCCACCCTGTTGGATTTCGGAGCCGTGGCAAGGTGGACCGTGGCCTGGGCCAGGTTGAGCTGTGCCTCTGGCATGCCGACGTGTTGTACACAGCGCGCAGCGGCTTCCGCGACGACGATGGCCATCGGGTCGGCAAGGCCGACATCTTCGGATGCCAAAATGCACAGGCGACGGGCGATGAAGTTGACGTCTTCTCCGGCTGTGAGCATGCGGGCCAGCCAGTACAGGGCTGCATCGGCATCGCTGCCACGGATGGACTTGATAAATGCACTGACGATGTCGTAGTGCTCGTCGTCTCCGTAACGCAGCACACGCGCATCGACGGCTGCCTCGGCGTCGTCCTTCGTGACGTGACGCACCAGCCCTGCACGTTCGGCGTCGTCGGCGAGAGCAATTGCAACCTCGAGCGCAGTGAGGAGCGAACGCCCGTCGCCATCGGCAAGGTTCACCAAATGCGCAAGCGCGTCGTCGTCGATGGTGGCGGTTTCCTCGCGTAAAGCCCGCACTGCCAACTCTTGTAGCGACTCGGGTGTGTGCGACCGGAGCCGGAACAACGTGGACCTGCTGAGCAGCGGTCCGTTGACGCTGAAGCTGGGATTCTCTGTGGTGGCCCCGATGAGCACCAGCGTTCCGTCTTCCACGCTCGGCAGCAACGCATCTTGTTGCGCCCGATTGAACCGGTGAATTTCGTCGAGGAACAAAATGGTGCCCCGCTGGTTCATCCGGTGTTCGTCGCGTGCGGTCTCGACGGCTTCGCGGACATCCTTCACGCCGGCCGTCACGGCCGACATCGGGATGAACCGCTTCGCGCTGGTGCTGGCCACCAGGCTAGCGAGGGTCGTCTTGCCGGTGCCAGGAGGTCCCCAAAGAATGACCGAGGACAGCCGATCGGTCTCGATCAGCCGCCGGAGCGGCTTACCGGGGCCGAGCAGATGTGCTTGGCCCACTACCTCGTCGAGGCTCTGCGGCCGCATCCGGCTGGCCAGCGGAGCCGTGCGGGCGAGGCGCTCGGACATCGCAGCAGAGAACAGGTCGCTCACGACCCCAGTCTGCCCAACTGAGCGGTGCTCCACGGCGGGTCAGCCGAGAATCATTGCGCCGTGACGGTTGACACATCCCGAAGCTGACCGTATGCTGCGTTTGAACGTTCATATGAACGTTCAAACGGAGACCGATGAACGTCCGGAATCAGCCGCAACCAGCCGCCTTCACCCCATTGGGTACCATCCGGGGCGGCGTGACGATCGAAGACGTGGCCCACCAGGCGAGGGTCAGCCGGCAAACCGTCTCAAACGTGATCAACGCGCCCCACCGAGTAAAGCCAGAGACGAACCTTCGGGTGAAAGCGGTCATCGACACCCTCGGCTACCGGGTAAATCGCAGCGCACGAAACCTACGCACCCAGCAGTCACGGGTCATCGGGTACTGCCTCCCGCCGATCAACGCTGCGGGCAACAGCGTGCTCGACGCGTTTCTCCACGCGCTGGTTGAGGCAGCGAAGGATCGCGGGTACCACCTTCTCCTCGTCACAGCGCAGGACAAGACGTCGGAGATGAACTCGTACTGGGAACTCGCGGCGCAGTCCGCCGTCGACGGCATCGTCTTCGCCCAGACCGATTACGACGACCCCCGCCCGCCCGCGTTGCTCGACGCCAAGGTCCCCTTCGTGTCGTTCGGACGGACGTGGGGAAAGGTCGAGCATTCCTGGGTCGACGTCGATGGCGCTGCAGGCACTCGGATGGCCACCGAGCACCTGCTCCAACTCGGGCATCGCAGCTTTGCCTTCATCGGCCACTCAACACGGTCAGTCGGAAACGTTGAACGAGAACGAGGGGTCATCGACTCGCTAGTTGCTGCCGGGATCGACCCCGAAGAAAACTTGAGCCTGATCGACGTCGATGGAGACACATCCGTTGCAGACCAGTTGGCACTGGTCCTCGACGGAACCCACGCACCCTCTGCGATCGTCACTGTCAACGACGTTCACGCAGTCACGGCCCTCGCGGAGTTGGAACGGCGTGGACTGACGCCAGGCCACGACGTCGGCGTTGTCGGCTTCGACGACTCCCCCGTCGCTTCTGTCGCGGGGGGCGGGCTCACCTCGGTGCGCCAGCCACTCGGGCGGGTGGCGACCGAACTCATCGGCGCCCTCGCATCTCAGTTCGACCGGCCAGCAGGACAACCGCGGGGTGTCCTGCTCAGCCCAGAACTCATCGTGCGTCGGACCACCATCGGCGCGCCGTGACCCGCTCAACGGCACCGAACCCGCCGGCATTTCTTCCACTTCCCACCTCAACCAGCCACACGGCACTTACAAGGAGCACCATGACCACCACACACCAAGGTCCACTTCGGCGGCGACTTGTCGCCGTCGTCGCCATCAGCGCGCTAGGCGCAATGGCGTTCATACCGTCCGTTGCGTCCGGGGCGACAAAGTCCAAGGCCGTAAACCTCAAGGGCCAGAAACTGTCCATCTACGGTTGGGCCAGCTCTCCTGAAGAAGACGCTGCGCTCACCGGCATCCTCAACGCGTGGAACAAGAAGACCGGCGCGAAGGCCAAGTTCCTTCCGCAGAAGGAATATGACACGGCCATCCAAGCCGCGCTTGCGTCGGGCTCCGGTCCTGATGTGTTCTATGTCGACTCGTTCAAGATGCCCGACCTTCTGAAGGCCGGCGCATTGGCACCGGTTCCTGGGGGCGCGCTCACCAACCCCAACGACATTTACCCGTCATTGCGCGATGTCTTCACGTCACCCGAAGGAAAGCTCATTTGCCCCCCCAAGGACTTCTCGACGCTGGCACTTGCCTACGACGCCGATTTCCTGAAAGCAAAAGGCGTCAACCCTCCGACCAACTGGGACGAGCTGAAGGCCGCGGCCGCAAAATTGACGACCGACGGACGCACGGGCCTCGTGATGGGTTTCGAGTATCCACGTGTGGGTGTCTTCATGTTCCAAGCCGGCGGAGCGATGACCGATGCCAAGGTAAAGAAGATGACCGTCAACAGCGCTCAGAACAAAGCGGCCTTCACGGTGCTGTCAGAGCTGTACAAGTCGAAGTACCTGCAAGCACCGGATGAGATCTCGGCCGGGTGGGCAGGCGAAGCGCTCGGAAAGCAGAAGGCAGCCATGGTCATCGAAGGCAACTGGATCGTCAGCTACCTCAAGAAGGACTTCCCTGCGCTCAACGCCGGCTATGCCGAGCTTCCGGCGGGGCCAGCTGGGAAGGGCACTTTTGCGTTCACTGTTTGCTACGGCGTCAACAAGAACTCCAAGAACCAGGCCGCAGCCTGGAAAATGGTCGACGCGTTGACCAACGCAGAGGGTGCGCTCGCCTGGACCAATGCTTTCAACGTCATGCCCGCTCGGGCATCGGTCGCCGACAAGTGGCTGTCGACCCATACGAACCTCAAGCCGTTCGTGGACGGGGCGCAGTACGCCCGCAAGTTCCAGTTCGTGCCGGGCTTCGGTGACGTCCAGGGCGAGTTCAACAAAGGACTGAAGGACGTCTTCTCCGGCAAGGTCTCGTTCGAGGACTACGCCACCAACGTGGACAAGGCCGGCAACAGCGTCATCGGGTAGCACCGCCCCGAGACAAAATCCTCCCCCGAGGCAGCCGGGATGTTCCAACAGGAGCATCCCGGCATCGGGGCAGCGGCCCGAGGTGCGCAAATGCACACACCGGTGCCGCACTGCGCATCTCCCCGACCTCGAAGCTCAGGAATCGAAAGAACAATGACCGTCTCAAGTTCGCTCACTCCTCGGGGCGCGATTCAGAAGCAGCGGAGAGTGTCCAATTGGCTCGCTGCGGACAAACGCGGCGGCAAATCACTGTTCGAGCACGACGTCCGCACCGGGTGGCTCTTTCTGGCCCCCTTCGTCCTCGGGATGATGGTGTTCATCATCCTCCCCATCTTCACCGCTCTGTGGGTCAGCTTCACCGACTGGAGCGGGATCACCCCACCGCTTCAGGCAAAGGGCGTCGGTCTCGACAACTACCGCACGCTGCTCGTCGACGATGGACTGCGGCGAACCGATTTCGCCCGCTCGATCAAGAACAACTTCTACTACGTCATCTTCGTGGTACCGATTCAGACGACGTTGGCATTCGTTCTCGCTTTCGTCGTCCACCAGAAGTTGTTGAAGGGTCGCGACTACTTCAGGCTCGCATTCTTCTTTCCGTCGATTACGTCTTCCATAGCGGTGTCGTTGATCTTCAAGTTCATGTTCCAGACCAATGGACTCGTGAACAAGTTCGTTCCAGGACCCGACATCAACTGGTTCGGCAACTCGAATGGCGCGATCCACAACTTGCTCGGGGTCTTCGGCGTCAACAAGTCGCCCCGCGCACTATCGAGCCAATCCTTGTTCGGGCTCAGCCTGTGGGACTGGCTGTCAGGCCCGTCAGTTGCGATGTGCGCCATCATGGGATGCGTCATCTGGACGACGAGCGGCACGCTGATGCTCCTCTTCCTCGGCGGACTGCAGAACATTCCGGAGTCCTTGGACGAGGCAGCGATCCTTGATGGCGCCTCAGCATGGAAGCGGATGTGGCTCGTCACGTTCCCCTTGTTGCGCCCCCAGGTCTTCCTTGTGCTCGTGCTCGGCCTGATCGGCACCTGGCAGGTCTTCGACCAGATCTACGCGATGAGCTTCGGAGGACCAGACAAGTCGACGATCACCCCCGCGTTCTGGATCTACTACCAGTCGTTCCGCAATGGCCAGGCCGGACTTGGTGCTGCCCTTGCGGTGGTGCTCTGCGTGATCATCACCTTCTTCACCTTCGTCCAGCGTCGCATCATTTCGGATCGATCCGTCGAGTCATGACTGACCTTCAGATCGGGCCGGCGAGGGGTCGTCGTGTTCTGGATGCAGAGGGGCTTCTCGCCCGCCGTGCCCGTCAACGACTTGCGCTCAAGATCGTTGGTTACTCAATCCTTCTGGCGGCCGCGATGGTGTACGTCCTGCCGTTCCTGTTGTCGCTCATCTCGGCCTTCAAGACCGACCCGGACATCTCGAAGAACCCGGTCTCGCTGGCATTCGACCGAGCGTTGGGGAGTCCATCGCTGGACGGGGTGAAAGCCCTCGACTCAGATGCTGTGAACTTTCCCCGATGGACGCTCAATTCGATCATCGTCACCGTGACGGTGGTATTCGGCCGCCTCGTGATCGCGTCGCTCGGCGGGTACGCCCTCGCCCGAATGCGCTTTCGCGGCAGACAGCTCGTGTTCAGTCTCATGCTTTTGGTTATGGGCATCCCGCACATCGTGTTGGCGGTACCTCAGTTCATCGTGCTGAAGCAGATGAACATCCTCAACACCTACTGGGCGATGATCCTCCCGATGCTGTTCGACTGCGCCGACCTGCTCATCATGAAGCAGTTCATGGAGCAGATACCCCCTGAAATGGAAGAGGCAGCTGCGCTTGATGGAGCAACGCGCTTCCAGACGTTCCGACAGGTTGTGCTTCCTATGGCAGCTCCAGGCTTGCTCACGTTGATCATCCTTCGCTCTGTCGGGGTCTGGAACGAGTTCCTGAAAGTACTCATCGCAGTGCCGGCAGCACCCCAACTTCGCACGCTTCCGGTCGGCCTGGCGTCGCTCCAAGGCGAATTCGGCCAATCGACACCGTGGGCAACCATGCTTGCCGGTGCGCTTCTCACCACCATTCCGATGGCAATCTTGTTCTTCCTGTTCCAGAAACATTTCAAACAAGGCCTTGCGTCCGGCGCGGTCAAAGGATGAAGTAATCCCATGAGCACCGCAGCGATCAGCGTCGGCGCAACGCTCGTTCACGGGACCACTGCCTGCCTGAGCTCCGAACGCGGAGACATTTCGCCGACCGGCGTCCTCGGAGCTTACGACTCCGATATCCGTTTCATTAGTGCACTTATGTTCTTCGTCGACGACAAGCAGGCGCCACTCCTCGCATCTGGCCGAATCGGAGCGAACAACGAGGAATTCGCACTCATCGGAGCGCTCGACGACTATTCAAACGGACGAGTCATCGTCAGGCGCCTCCGATCACTCCGTTCCGGGGTACTTCACGAGGAGATTGAAGTCCATGCATTGCAAGAACCGTGCAGCGTCACGATCACCCTCCGGATTCAGGCCGACGGGGCGAGCATCCTTGCGCTCAAGTCCGGCGACGCTCCCCCATCGCCGAAGCACTGGTCGACCGTCCGACCGATGCCCACCAACTCGAACACCCGATCGGCGACCAACTCGGCAACGAGCGCCTCGGCCACCTGCGTGTGGACCGCCGATGCCGAAGTCACGACCGATGAAACGTTGACGCTCAGGTGGACCGCCGAGGCCTCGCCCGGGAACGTCTGGAACGCCAGTTGGTCGGCCCAAGCAGCGACTGCCACAGCTCGCGTTCTGCCTCACTCGATGTCGAGCCTCGCAGTGGCGGCCTCGGACCACCGATGGACTCCAGCTATTCGATCTGCCGTGATCGACCTCAACTCCCTGGTGATGCCTGTCGACGGCCCCAACGGCGAGACGCTTCGAACAATCGGTGCCGGCGCACCCTGGTATCTCGCCATCTTCGGGCGCGATTCGCTGCTTGCGGCGTGGGAAACGCTTCCCCTCGGGACGGAACTCGCAATCGATGTGCTTCGCACGCTCGCCGCGTTCCAGGGAACTGTCCACGATGAGCACCGACTCGAGGCACCAGGGCGAATCCTTCACGAGCGAAGGATCGGTACACCGCAGGTGTTCGGTCTCCGCTCGGGCTCTTCTTATTTCGGAACGATCGATGCAGCCCCCCTGTTTGTGATGCTCCTCACAGAGGCGTACCGATGGGGCGCCGACCGTCAAGGCGTCGAGGATCTGCTGCCGGCGGCGCGTCAGGCGATTGCGTGGTGCATTGACGCCGCAACCCAGGCGGGTCCGACAGGCTCGTCGGAGTTCATGTGGTATCGATCAGATCGTGCCGGGTTGGGAAATCAAGGGTGGAAAGATTCCGGCGACTGCATGGTCCATCCCGATGGCACCCTCGCAACCGGGCCGTTCGCGTTGTGTGAAGTGCAGGGCTACTTCCACGACGCGTTGATCGGGCTCGCTCGTCTTGAGGCCGATCTGGGCGATTCGGCTGCGGTGGCCAAACTCATAGGTCGTGCTCAATCGCTGCGTGACTCGTTTGCAGACATATTCGTCGGCGCTGATGGGCTCGTCGCACTCGCGTTGGACGGCGAAATGAAGCCGCTCCAGGTCGCAACGTCGAACATGGGCCAGTGCCTGTGGACCGGGATACTGAGCCCGAAGCTGGCGAGGTCGGTAGCCGATCGCGTGATGGCACCAGACCTGTTGTCTCACTGGGGTATCCGGACGCTCGGCAACCGTGAGGTTGCATACAACCCCCTCGGCTATCACCTTGGCTCCATTTGGGCCCACGACACGGCGCTAGTTGCAGCCGGCATGGCCCGGCACGGTTTTTCCCTCTACACCCAAACCCTCGTCGACGCGCTGCTGGCAGCCGCCGAAGGGTCGGACTGGAGACTGGCTGAATTGTTCGGAGGTCTCGACACCCGCACGCCAGAAGGTGCCGGTCGGCCTGTCCCGTACCCAGCAGCGTGCTCCCCTCAGGCCTGGAGCGCCGGCGCGCCTCTCGTACTGCTGCGCGCCATGCTCGGCCTCGAGGTCGACGTGCCCGCAGGGCGGATCGACATCCGTCCCAACCTGCCCACTGCCGAATCCATGACGGTCGAAGGTATCCGGATCGGCGGCCGCGTCGTCAAGATCGAGGCGATGGGCAACACCGGCACGATCGCTTGCACCGGGTAGCCAAACCCGACCTTCTACTCAGGGGCCGGGCGCAGGGCACCGACCTCCACAGACATGCGGATCACTTCGTGCGCGTATGCGGCCAGCACCGTGGAGCCGGGGGGCACAGTGCGATCGATGAGAGCCATCGGACGGTCAGCCGTGATGCCATGGCGCTCCCATGAACCACCACCCGACGCGAGGTTGAGCAGCATCGGCTGCACCCGATCGACTGCTTTTGCAAATCGCGATTCGGCCGTCTCCTTCGCCTCGAACTCCTCCCACAGAGCCATCAATCTGGCGGCCTGTTCGGTGGGCAGCATGCCAAAGATCCTCTGCGCTGCAGCCTGTTCCTTCAGCTCCTGTGCGGCCATCTGCTCGGCCGTTCCGTACACGAAGAGATCACCGGCGTCGATCTCGACAAGGTCGTGGACGAGCAGCATCTGTACGACCCTGGCGACATCCACGGGTTCGTTGGCGTGCTCGGAAAGGACGAGCGCGCACATCGCCAGATGCCAGGAATGCTCCGCTGTGTTCTCCTGGCGCGAGCCGTCGGCAATCAGGTTCTGCCGCAGCACGGTCTTCAACTTGTCGATCTCGACGAGGAACGCCATCTGTTCGGCGAGTCGACCTGTCCCCGGCATGGCTGTCCCTGGCATGGCCGCAGTCATGCCTTCGCCGGCAGGACCCGCAGGCCAAGCTCGTTGAGCTGCTTGTCGGTGATGGTGGTCGGAGCGTTGGTCATCGGGTCGAGGCCGCTCTGCGTCTTGGGGAACGCGATGATCTCGCGGATGTTCTCCTCGCCGGCGAGGATCGCCGCCAAGCGGTCGATGCCGAACGCGAAGCCGCCATGCGGCGGTGCGCCGTACTTGAACGGGTTGAGAAAGAACCCGAACCGCTTCTGCGCGTCTTCGGGCGAGATGCCCAGCACACTGAAGATCCGCTGCTGCAGCTCCGGCTTGTGGATACGGATGGACCCGGAGCCCAGCTCCCAACCGTTCAGGGTCAGGTCGTATGCCTGCGCACGAACGCCGAAGGGATCGGTCTCCAGCTTGTCGAGGTCGTCCACGTGCGGGTGCGTGAACGCGTGATGCGCTGGGGCCGGTGTGCCGTCGTCCTTCGTTCCGTGGAAGAGCGGGAACTCCGTGATCCACAGGAAATGCAGACCGCCTTCGTTGACCGGCGGACGGCCCAATTCGTTGCGCAGCTGGCCGAGCACGGTGCGGACCGGATCGAGGTCTCCGGCCTGGAAGAACAACAGGTCGCCGGCAACAGCTTCGGTGCGCGCAAGTACGGCCGATAGTTCGTCGGCAGCCATGAACTTGGCGACCGGGCCATCGACCTCGCCGTTTTCCTTGACCTTGAACCAGGCCAGACCTTTTGCTCCCATGCGTTTGACGTAATCGGTAAGCCCATCGATACGGTTGCGGGTCATCTCGGCACCGCCCGGTACACGGATGGCCTTGACGGACTGGGCCTGGAAGACCTTGGCCTCGGTCTTGGCGAAGACATCGGTGAGTTCGATCAGCTCCAAGCCGAAGCGGATGTCGGGCTTGTCGGAACCGAAGCGTTCCATCGCCTCGGTCCATGTCATACGAGGGATCACCTCGCACGGACGTGAGCCGGAAATGGCTTCGGCCGCAGCCAAGACGGCTTCGGAGATGCACTCCAGAACGTCGTCCTGGGTCACGAAGCTCATCTCGGCGTCCAGCTGCACAAACTCGAACTGACGATCTGCGCGCAGATCTTCATCGCGCATACAACGAGCAATTTGGTAATACCGATCTGCCCCGGCAACCATGAGAAGCTGCTTGAACAACTGCGGGCTTTGAGGCAACGCGTAGAACGACCCGGGAGTCAGCCGCGAAGGGACCACGAACTCTCGTGCACCCTCGGGAGTGGACGGCATCAGCATCGGGGTCTCCACCTCGGTGAAACCCTGCGAGTCCATCGTGTTGCGGATGGCGGCGTTGATGCGTGACCGGATGCGCAAGTTGCGCTGCATGCGCTCGCGGCGAAGGTCCAGGTACCGGTGCTTCAGGCGCAGGTTCTCATCGACCGTAGGACCGCCATCGCGGTCTGCGATGGGGAACATCGGAGGCTCGGCGATGTTGAGCACCTCGACGGTGCACTTCTGCAACTCGATGTCGCCGGTCGGCAGGTCCGTGTTGACGGTGTCTGCGGTGCGGGCGGCCACCGTGCCCGTGACCCGGACGACGTACTCGTTGCGAAGGTCCGCAGCGCCGTCGACCACGCACTGGATGAGACCGGAGCGGTCACGAAGGTCGACGAACGCAAGGTGTTCGCCGTGTTCGCGGCGGCGCGCGACCCACCCGCACAGGCTGACCTGGCGGCCGACATCGTTCAGACCCAGTTCACCGCAGTAGTCGCTACGCATACCGCGTGCGCGGTCGGGTCTCGGAGATGCAGTCTGTTCAGGCATCCGAACAGTCTCGCGTACGCGCAAATGGGTCCCTGCCCGGGGCCGATTCATCGGTTCGAAGGCTTCAGTGCGAGGTCGGTGCGGCCGATGACGGAAGCGAGCACGATTTTCACGACCAACTGTTCGTTCAGTGAACGCCCATTCACGCCACCGCCAGCGGCGCGCAGAGGGTCGTTCGAAGACGCCGCTGGAACCAGAAATCTGGCTTCGTTGACCCATTGAGCCATGCTGACAACCGCCACCTTCCGCCGAGTTCCCCGATCCCGCAGCGTCCGGGTCGACGGTGAACGCGGCGCGATCGCAGTGGAGTTCGCAATCGTGGCGCTGCTTCTCGTTCCGATCGTCTGCGGGATGATCGACTTCGGCACCCTCATGCAGAAAGATGCATCGCTCGAAACAGCGGTCCGTCAAGGCGCTCGGTCCGTGGTCCAGGCGTGTACAACAACCGATCCCGCGTGCACAGGCGGCAACCGGGCCGACGATGACCGACGGGTGATGCTCGCTATCGCCGGCGCATTGCGCGGGTCAGCTGCTGATATCGAGCGAATCGTGGTCTACCGGGTTGCTGCCATCGACCCGAGCGGCAACACGCCCGCACCGTGCCAGGTCGGGACGGCAATTGCCAACCTGTGCAATGTCTACGACACGTCGTGGCTGACCCAACCGGCGGCTGCGTACAGCTGCACCAGTGGGGCGAGTTCGTATTGGCCGGCATGCGGCCGATACCGGGTGGGAAATGGTTCGGACTACGTGGGTGTGTGGGTGAAGCTTCGGCACAACTACGTGACCGGGATGTTTGGGCCTGGACGATTCCTGTCCAAGCGTGCCGTGTTCCGTCTCGAACCACAACCGACCCCACCCGAACGGGTCCGCCGGGTTCCCCCTCCACCTGGGGCAACCGTCGCAACCACGTCGGCATCGTCGACAGTTGCTATCCCCACATACGACTCCACGCTTCCACCTTCCACCATCGCGACGACCAGCACGACGACGACAACCGTATTCGTATCGACGACGACCACCACGACCACCATCGGGCCGCCGACATCCGCCAGCTCCACCACGACGACTGACCCGTCGACCACGACGACCACCGTTGCCGGACCGACCACCGCCTCTGGCCCCACCTCGACGTCGTCGTCGACGACCAGCACCTCAACCAGCACGACCCAACCTCCGGCGGCAGGGTGAGTGCGACGTTCCGGTCCAGACTCGATGAAGCTCGGTCCGAAGGCACTCGTTCAGCAGCCACTCGTTCGCAACGCGGCGCGGCCATGGTGGAAGCAGTGCTGGTCACACCGCTATTTCTCCTCCTGGTGCTCGGCATCATCGAACTGGGCCCGCTGTTCATGAACTGGAACGCGATCCACGGAGCGTCCCGTGAAGGCGCTCGGGTCGGCAGTGTCGCCGGCACCGCTCCGAACGCCGATTGGCAGATCCTCGCCGACGTCGCACGCCGCCGCCGGGCATCGATTGCCCGCCTGAACTACGTCATCGTGTTCAAGGCGACTACCCCGAATGACGACCCCCCGGGACCGTGCCTTGCTCAGGCAGGGAGCGGCGGCAGCGGCATTCCGAACCTGTGCAACGTGTACTACCTCGCTGACTTCGCCCGGCCGGCGTCGGACTTCGGAACGGGAACGGGTTCGGCGGCCGATGCAAAATGGGCAGCGCTCGATCGGGTGGACTGGTCGGATGGACCACCCGACCTGCTCGGTGTTCACCTGTCGACCCGCCACGACACGCTCACCGGTTTCGTTCCGTCTGCCACGCTTCGTTACACCACCGTCTTTGCCATCGAGACCAAGACAGAGACCGGCTGATGGCGAACGCAACACCTCCTGGGCAACCCAACGGTCCCGAGACTCGCGGGGAAGGGGCCTACGTCGCAGTGATGACGGCGCTCATCATCACGGTGCTGCTGATGTCCGTCGGTCTCGCTGTGGACCTTGCCGCTTGGTATTCCCGTTCGTCGACGTTGCAACGTGCTGCAGATGCGGCGGCACTGGCAGGTGTGACGGCAACTCCGAACCGAATTGCACAACGCGATATCGCGGCCCAGTCGTTGCAGAAGAGCGGAATCGTAAACGGAGCGAACGGGATGTCGGTCACGATGACGTTCCTCGCCGGTTCGTCGAATCGGATGCACATCGAGGTCACCGACAGCCGGGTGCCTGGGTTCTTCTCACGCTGGTTCCGCAGCTCGCCCACCCTCGTGCGATCATCGACTGCGCAATTCATCCAGAATATTTCGATGGGCTCAGCGCTCAACGCATTGGGTACGGGTGACAAGACCGGCATGACTCCCGACGGATCGACGCAGGACTTCTGGCTGGCTGTCGGTGGATTCTGCACCGCGAAGGAGGACGGCGACCGGCTCCTGTCGCTCTCCGACGGCAGCCGGGTCTACAACTCAGGCGTGCACGTCTGCGGACACAACACTCCGAGCCACCCGAATGGCTGGGATGCCCACGTCAACACCGAATACGACCCAGCCGGATACACATACAACCTCTCAATTCCGTGCCCCGCGGTCATGGTCGACGGTGAGTGTCCATGGAACGTTGCGGCGAGCCCGGCTCCGATCACTCTTGAGGTGTACGACCCGTCCTACAGTCCCGTCCCATCGTCTGGAACCCCGGACCCGTTCCTGCGCCTCGACAGCAAGATGGTCGGGTCGACCCACCCGGCTTTCAACTCGGTTTCGGTCGCAACCACCTACGCGGTCTACAAACCGGACAGCACACCGGACGACCACACCGACGATGCTCCCAGCCAGTTGGTTGCTCCCACATTCGGCTCGTGCCAGGCACCATGCGCTGACACCAACACCTGGGTACCCATCGTGACCATTCCAGCTGGAAGTCCCGGTGGCAACTACCGCGTGCAGGTGTACACCCAACAGGGCGAGGCGAACAGCTTCGGCCACAACGTGTTCGCGTTCCGGGCGCGGGTCGGAGCGAGTTTCTCGCCGTGTTCGTCGGTGCCCGGTTCGCTTGCCTATTCGCTGACGTGTCCCAGCATCGCAGGCGACGACTCGATCAGCGTGTACGCGAACAAGTCGGGCGCTCAGGCCGACATGTACTTGGCACGTCTCGCACCAGCTGGCGACTACAGGGGGAAGCGGATCCGTATCCTGTTGTGGGATCCGGGCGAAGGAGCCAAGCAGATTCAGATCCTGCCGCCCGGCTCCACGACCCCGTTCAATTTCTCCTACAAGACGTGGGATCCCGGCCTCGCCCACACCGACGGGACAAAGCTGCAGGACAAGGCCGAGGGCTGGGCGTCACCTCTCACCACCAACACGCTGAACGTGGGAACGTTCGGCGCAGCGTCGGGTTGGTACGGCGGCGTGTTCTATCCCGAATGGAACCCCAACAGCCGCTTCAGCGCATCGCGGTACAACGACCGGATGGTTGCCATCGAGCTGACCGTGCCGCGGAACTACGGACGAGACGCGATGGGCGCCGAGATCCCACTCCTGGACGACGGCTGGTGGAAGATCAGGTACATCTCCGACACGGGTGCAGTCACCGATCGCACCACGTGGAGCGTCGGCCTGGCCGGAGATCCGGTGCATCTTGTGGACCCGACGGAGTGATCGGCACCGACACCTTTCAGTTGCGGTGCTGGCCCGGCAGTATTCGGTAGGAATCGAATACCGATTCCACTTTGCGTACCTCGCGCAGTACCGCCTCAAGATGGCTGGGGTCTGCCAACTCGAAGTCGAACTTCTGCCGGGCGACGCGGTCGGACCCGGTGTGGGTCGAGCATCCGAGCACGTTGACGTGGTTGTCCGACAGCACCCGCGCGACGTCGGCCAGCAGGCGGGCCCGATCGAGCGCCTCGACCATGATGGAGACGACGAAACCACGCTTGTGCTGCGTGGTACCGGCGCTGTCCCATTCCACTTCGATCATGCGGCCGGCTGCGCCCTCTCGAAGCGAGTTGGAATTTGCACAGTCGGCACGGTGCACCGACACACCACGGCCGCGCGTGACGAAGCCAACGATGTCGTCGCCCGGCACCGGTGTACAACAGCGCGATAGGCGCACCATCACGTCGTCGAGGCCCTCGACATGCACGCCGACGCTCTCGCGTGCCCTGGCCCGACGGCGTTCCCGCGACGGGCGGGCCCGAGTCGGCTCGGCCGGGAGTTGTTCCTCGAACTCGCCACCACGCAGCGAACGCGCGACACGCTGGGCGATGCCCGTTGCGCTGACGTGGCCCTCGCCGACAGCGACGTACAGCGAGCTGACGTCGGGGTAGGTCAGCTCCGTGGCGATGGCCTCCATAACCGGGCCGACCATGATCTTCTGCGCCGGCAATGCGTCCTTGCGGAGCGCTTTGACCACCTCGTCGCGGCCGGAGTCGAGCGCGTCCTCGCGTCGCTCCTTCGAGAACCACTGCTTGATCTTGGCGCGGGCCCGCGGCGTGGTGACGATGTTCAGCCAATCACGTGACGGCTGGGCGGTTTCGACCTTCGACACGATGATCTCGACGGTCTCGCCGGACCCGATTGCTGTCTCGAGCGGTACAAGCCGACCGTTGATGCGAGCACCGATACAACGATGTCCGATGTCGGTGTGAATCGCATACGCGAAGTCGATCGGCGTCGCACCGGCGGGAAGCGTCACCACCTTGCCCTTGGGCGAGAAGACGAACACCTCTTCCTGGTCGAGGTCGGTCTTCAGCGTTTCGAGGAATTCGCCGGGATCGCTGTTGTCGCTCGTCGCGGATTCGGTGACACGTTGCAGCCAGGCAATATTTGCCGGGTCGATGGGGTCCGGGGCCGAGCCGTGCTTGGCCCCCTTGCCTGCCTTGTAGGACCAGTGCGCCGCAATGCCCTGCTCGGCCCGATGATGCATGTCGCGGGTGCGTACCTGGCACTCGATGACTTTGCCCTCGGGGCCGACCACCGTGGTGTGCAGCGACTGGTAGAGGTTGAACTTGGGCATGGCGATGTAATCCTTGAAACGCCCCTGCACCGGCTTGTACGCGGCATGGATACAACCCAGCGCGGCGTAGCAGTCCTTCACCGAATCGACGATGACCCTGATGCCCATCAGATCATGGATCTCGCCGAAGTCCTTGCCCTTGACGACCATCTTTTCGTAGATGGACCACAGGTGCTTCTCACGCCCGGTCACATCGGCTTCGATGTTCAGCTCGGCGAGCCGCTCGGTGACCTCGGCGATGGTGCGGGCAAGTTGCTGGTCCCGCTCGCCGGCGCGGGCCTGCACCATGGACTGGATCTCTGCGTACTTGCGCGGCTCCAGCGCACGGAAGCTGAGGTCTTCCAGTTCGTGTTTGATCTCGCCGATACCCAGCCGATGTGCGAGCGGCGCATAGATGTCCAGGGTTTCCTGCGCGGTGCGACGCCGCTTCCAGTCTTCGGTGACCGCATCGATGGTCCGCATGTTGTGCGTGCGGTCGGCCAGCTTGATGAGAAGCACCCGCAAGTCCTTGGCCATCGCCACAAGCATCTTGCGCATGGTGGCAGCCTGCTGTGCCTCCTTCGAGTCGAACTGCAGCCGCTCGAGCTTGGTGACCCCGTCGACGATGAGCGCGACTTCGCGGCCGAAGCGAGTGTCGAGATCGTCGAGCGTGACCCCAGTGTCCTCGACCGCATCGTGCAACAGCGCCGCTGCCAGGGTGATGTCGTCGAGGCCCAGCTCGGCGAGAATGGTGGCAACCGCCACCGGATGACTGACGTACGGTTCACCGGACTTGCGCAGTTGCCCGTGATGCGCCTCGGCGGCAAGTTCGTAAGCGGACTTGATACGCGCGGCAGAAGCCTTGGGGTGCCGGTCCCGGTAGATCGCAATGAGCGGCGCGAGATACAGCTCGGGGTCTGGGAGGCCGCTTGCGTTCACCCTCGCGAGGCTAGCTCTCTCTCGGTATGTTCCGTCAGTAGGTGAGGACCGACGCGACCGGGGCGTCGATTCTGGACCGCCCGTCGAGGCCCACCAGCTCGACCAGCACCACAACCCCAGCAACCGTCGCACCCGATGTTCGGACGAGTGAACATGCTGCGCGGGCAGTCCCACCGGTGGCCAGGACATCATCGACGATGACCACTCGGGCACCCGGCGCCACGGCATCGACGTGCAGTTCGAGCACGTCGGTGCCGTACTCAAGGCCGTATGCCTGACGGTGGACCGTCCACGGCAGCTTGCCCGGCTTGCGTGCCGGGACGAAACCCAGGCCCAGCCGGTCGGCCACCGGCATTGCGAACAAGAAGCCGCGGCTCTCGATGCCGAGCACAAGGTCCGGCCGGAACTCGGCCACAGCTTCGGTCATCAGCCGAACGGACTCCCGCAATCCGTGCGGATCACCCAGCAGCGGCGTGACGTCGCGGAACACGATCCCCGGCGAGGGAAAGTCGGATATTTCGCGGACGAGGCTGCGGAGAAAGTCGGTCATGCGCTGCCGAACCGGGCGAGCCTGCCGAACCGGGCGGCACGCAACCGCGACCGAGCGGGCACCGAAGCCGACACCGGTCCGTTACTTTCGCTTGCGCGGGCGAGGCACCGACCCACCGGTGAGCACCTGGGTTGCGTCGATTTCGACCGCGTGCGCTGCAGCAGCGAGCCCGTCGGCACCCGAGCGGGCCGTCCGCCCGGCGCCGGACAACTTGTCAGCGATGACCTTCCACTGAGGCTCGCGTTCCTTCAGCATCGCCAACAGCGGTGAGGCGATGAAGATCGACGAATACGCACCGGTCAGGAGACCGATGAACAGCGCGAATCCGAAGTCGGCGAGCGCAGTGGCCCCCATCAACCCTGCACCCACAACGAGCAGCGAGACGATGGGGAGGATGGCCACCAGCGACGTATTGATGGACCGCATGAGCACCTGGTTCATCGACAGGTTGACAATGTCGGAGTAGCGGGTACGGCCAGAAGGTCCGAGCGACTCGACGTTCTCGTCGACCTTGTCGAACACCACAACGGTGTCGTACAGCGAATAGCCGAGGATGGTGAGGAAGGCAATGACGGTTGCCGGGCTGACCGGGAGACCGATGACCGCGTAGACACCGACCGTGATCAAGATGTCGTGCAACACCGCGGCGACCGCGGCGATTGCCATCTTCAGCTCGAAACGCAACGAGATGTACGCCACGATGGCGAAGAAGAACACCACGAGAGCCTTGAGCGCCTTACGGGTGACGTCCTTCCCCCACGAGGCTCCCACCTTCGACACGCTGACCTCGCTGGTCTTGGTCGCGCCAAGCTTGGCCAGGGCGGCAGTTATCTTGGACTGCTGTTCCGGCGTTGTGTCCTCGCCCTGGATGCGCAAGTAGCGCTGGCCGCCGGACTGGAGCGTCTGAATCTTGGACTCTGCGAACCCGAGCGGCCGCAGCACCTCACGTGCCTGGGACACCGTGGCGGTGCTGGCCGGGACCTGCCACACCGTGCCGCCGGTGAAGTCGATACCGAGGTTGAGACCGCGGATCCCGAGCGTGATGAGTCCCACCAAGATGACGGCGGCCGAAATGGCGAACCAGCGCTTCCAACGGCCGACGAACTCGTATGCGGTGAGACCGTTGTACAACCGGTGCCACAGCGAGTTGCGCGCCAGCAACGCTGGTGCGGAGTCCGTCGCTTGTTGCGGGGCAGCCCCCATTTGAGTATCCATTTCGCTGCTCATTTCGCAGCTCCTGTCGAACGCGATCCGGCGGCACCGGGTCTGATGATGGTGTCGGCCGAAACCGTACGAGACGCAGCGACAGGCCCCGATGCAGCGAACGAACCGGAAGCCACGCCCCACCGCCCGGTAGTGAAGAAGTCGTTGTGGGCGAGCATCGCGACAAGTGGCCGGGTGAAGAACCAGGCCACGACCATGTCGAGTGCAGTGGAGATCATCAGCATGAGGGCGAACCCACGCACCGAGCCGACGGTGAGGATGTAGAGCACGAATGCGCCGAGGATGGAGACGCCGTCGGCCGCCAAAATGGTGTGCCACGCGCGGCGGAACCCCCGGTCGATCGAGGCGTCCATGGAACGTCCGTGGCGAAGCTCGTCTCGAAGACGTTCGAAGTACACCACGTACGAGTCGACGGTGACGCCCACCGACACGATGATGCCCACCGACCCGGCCAAGGACAGGGCCAAGCCATTTGTCTTGGTGAGGAGCGAAAGCAGCGTCCACAGCAGACCGAACGACGTGAACAGACCGGCAACCACGATGAGGCCGAGGGAGCGGTAATAGAAGATCATGTACGCGGCGACCAGCAGCAGGCCGAGCAGGCCGGTGATGATGCCGGCACGCAACGAGTCACGGCCGAGCGATGCGCTGACCGTCTGCACCTGCTGCTGCTCCAACTGCACCGGCAGCGAGCCGTAGCGCAGCACCGACGCGAGGTTCTTGGCTTCCTGCTCGGAGAAGCTGCCGGAGATCACTGCCGTTCCGTTGAAGCGATCGGTTTGGATGACGGGGGCGCTCTGGACCTTGGAGTCAAGCACGATGGCGAGCTGGCGGTCCTTGGTCTGCGCGGCGATGCTGTCGAAAACAGCCGACCCGGAGTCGGTCATGTTGAGACGCACTTCCCAGGCGCCGGTGGAGGAGTCGATCTCGGCGATCGCCTCGCCGACGATCTCGCCCGTGGCGAGAGACGGGCCGAGCAGGAACTGGTTGCCCTCAAGGTCATCCAACAGCACCGTTGCGGTGGCGATGTCACTTGCACGAGACGTGAGGCCCGTCGACCTGTCGAGCGAGTCTTCGAACGCGATTGTCGATGGCGGCACGGTGGTGCTACCCCCGGCCACCGTGGTGGTGGAACCTCCGATGACAACCGTCTGGCCGTCGCCCGCGATGACCGAGACCGGTGGCACGGTCTTCGTCGCGACCGTTGTCGCTGTGGCACCCGGTTTCACCGTTGTCGCCGCAGCCACAGTGGTGTCAGCTGACTCGGCCTGGGCCGGCGCTGCGAAACCCGGGTCGCCGAGATCAGCGACGGTGGTTGGCGCGCCAGTTGTGGTTCCACCCTTTGTTGTTGTGGTTGCACCGTTTGTCGTTGAGGGACCAGCTGTTGTTGAGGGGCCAGCTGTTGTTGAGGGACCGACGGTAGTTGTGGCGAGCGCGTCGAAATCGCGACCCAACGCCTGGATGACCGGCCGGAACCGCAGCTCGGCAGTTTGGCCGACCAGGTTCAAGACAGCCTCGGGGTTCTTGACCCCTGGCACCTCGACGAGGATGCGCTCGCCTTCGATGCGGACCTCGGCCTCGCCGATGCCCTGGCCGTTGACGCGCTGTTCGATGATGGACCGCGCCTTTTCCAGTGCTCCTTCACGAACCTCGCCGACGGGCTTCATCAGCACCGAGGCACCGCCTTGGAGATCCAGCCCCAAGCCAGGGCGCAACCCGGCGAGCAGCGTGGAGATGAGTCCAATTGATGAAACCGCAAGGATCACCGCCAGGGACAATCGATTTCGGGCCTTCATGGGTTCCTCCAACGCCGGCTGGGACCGGCACAGCCGGGATAATCTAGTGCGTGAAGAGACAGGTACCGCCGCATGGGTACCAAGCCATCAACCTGACACCGACGTGACACCGACCTGACACCGACCGGAGCGCAACCTGGCGGTGCGGTCACAGCGCTTCTTTGGTCTCCCAGACCGCAACGGTGTCCTGTCTCAATTGCTCGAAGGTCCCGGCGAGGATCGCTTCGCGGGTCGATTCCATCAGCCGGAGCAGATACGAGAGGTTGTGGATACTCATGAAACGAGCCGCAGACTGTTCGCCGACCGAGATCAGATGCCGGAGATAGCTGCGGGAGAATCGGCGGCACGTCATGCACGGACAGGCGGCGTCGAGGGGCTCATCGTCGGTCGCATATGTCGCGTTCTTGACCGGTACGCGCCCGGTCGAGGTGAGGGCCGTTCCGTGCCTGGCCAGCCGGGTCGGCAGCACACAGTCGAACATGTCGACTCCCCGTGCGACGGCTTCGATCAAGCTGATCGGGTCACCGACGCCCATCAGGTACCTGGGTCGATCGGCGGGAAGCGCCCGAACTGCCGCTTCGATCGCTGGCAGCATCTCGTTGCGTGATTCGCCGACGGACAGGCCACCGATCGCATACCCGTCGAAACCGATCTCGACGGTTCGTTTCGCGCTCTCTTCGCGCAGTTCGGCGTCCGTCCCGCCTTGGGCAATGCCGAACACACACTGGTCCTCACGAACCCTTGCGTCGCGGCATCGAAGCGCCCAGCTCGCCGTTCGGTCAACTGCTTGGCGCAGCAGCGTTGGCGTCGATGGAAGTGCCGGGCACACGTCGAGCACCATCACGATGTCGGCACCGATCTGTTCCTGTACCGCAATTGCCTTCTCCGGCGTGAACCGGTGCAGGCTCCCGTCGTACACCGAACGGAACGTCACGCCGTCGTCGTCGACCTTCGGGTCGAGCGAGAACACTTGGAATCCGCCGGAATCGGTCAGCAGGTGGCCGGACCAGTCCGCGAACCGGTGCAGGCCTCCCATCCGTTCCACGAGGTCTGTACCGGGGCGCATCATCAGGTGATACGTGTTGCCGAGGATGATCTGCGCGCCGATCATTTCGAGATCGTCAGGACCGAGGGCGCGGACCACACCCCGGGTCCCGACGGGCATGAACACCGGTGTCTGGAACGAACCACGCGGCGTGGAGACGGTTCCTGCCCGAGCGACACCGACTGGGCTCTGTGACGTCGCGTGACACGCGAACGTAAGGCGCGTCACTTCAGCGTGATCTCGATACGCCGATTGAGGGGATTGCCGCGCGAATCGTTGTCCGGTGCCACGGTCTTCTGGCTTCCGTACCCGACTGCGGTCACTCGATCAGCGGCAATTCCCTGGTTGACGAACTCTTCACGCACGGCGTCTGCGCGTCGCTGGGACAGCGCCAAATTGCGGTCGGCCCGCCCCCGGCTGTCGGTGTGGCCGCCGACCTCGAAGGAGGCCCCAGTCGGTGCGATCCGAGCTGCAACGTCAGCGATGATCGCCTTCGCCGCTGCGCCGAGCGCCGCCGAGTCGGTGTTGAACTCGATCCTGTTCGCCTTCAGCGTCGCATCGATCTCCTGCTGCAGCGTCACACGCGCAGCTGGGTCGATGGTCGAACTGGGCACCACAGTCGAGGCCGGGTTTGTCGCGGCGGTGGTGGCGCTGGTGGACACCGCCGATCCGACAACCGAAGACGGGCCGGCCAACTCAAGTTCCAGGTTGTCGATCACGGTGCGCGACGTCGCGCCGCTCAACGTCTGGACGAGTTCGGACCGACCCGAGTCATCAGCCACACGACCGGTGACCGTCACTTCGACTTCACTGATCTCCACGACAGCGCTTCGCACGTTGATGGCCGGGAAGCGGGCGAACGCAGCGCCAAGCGCCGCATACGCCTCGGTGTCGCCACCGGAACCGGACGGCTGAGCGAACTGCGCCGAGACGTTCGCATCGCCCAACCCCGCACCGGCGGCTTTGACCAACGCCTGCAACGCCGCTTCGGACGGCCTGGTCCCTTCGAAGGAAACCTTGCCCTCGGAGTAGATCGCAGTCAGCGGCAGAACCCGTCCGGCCGAACCGCCCACCTGAAGCTTGGACGTATCGACTCCCTTGACATATCGGACCCGTTCGACCAGTTCGGCTGCCGCTTTTGCATCGGCGCCAGACGCGACAGAGCCCTCAAGCACAATGCGACGACCGTGGGCGACGACTCGAACGCCGGCGAACTCACCCGACCCAAGCGCCGATTTGGCTCGCTTCTCCTGCTTTCGCTCAAAATTATCGCGGTAGATCGTGGCGCCGAATCCCAGCCAACCGAGCAAGAAACCTGCCACCAGCACGGCCGCGATTCGTCGCCGCCAACGCCGACGGGCAGAACGGGAACGGACGAACGACGACTCACCGGGAACCGGAAGCGTCGGAATGACAAGAGCGTCTTGGACAGCGGTTCCGACGTCGTCGTCGGCCCCGGGAGCGAACGCGGTGTCAGCGGCGGCGTTCGTTATGACGTTCGGATCGTCAGGTGCGCGGTCGGTCATGAATCAAATCCGATCCGACATCATCGCCCTGCGGAATCGTCGTCGGGTGTGACCGTCCGACTACCGAGCGACGTGTTCGCCTTGGCCAGGCGGTCCGCCAGCGAGTTCATCGTGGACTGCTGGCGCATCGTGACGTCGCGGAAGTTGATGAACTCGTCGTTCAGCCCGTGCAGGGCTTCGAAGGCGCTATCAGCGCGCAGCCGTGTTTCGGACAACTCAACATGCAGCTGTGCCACCGTGGACTCGTGCGTGGCAGTGAGCTCGGTCACCGACCTCTCCAGCCGCTCGCGCTCTGCAATCAACTGGTCACGCGCAGCGGCCGCATCAGCGCTCTGCGCAACTTGCGCTTCGAGCTGTGAGACGTGTTCCCGTGCCGCCCGAACGTCGGCATCGGCCTGTCCGGCCCGGCCTTCGATGTCGGACACCTTGGAGCGCAGCGCATGCAACTCCTGCTTCAGACCTTCGGACTCGGACGCTGCATGGTCCGTTGCAGCAAGCAACTCGTTGCGGGTCCGTTCCACTTCGTCGAGCCGTGCTTGAAGATCGTGGTGTACCTGAGCCATCGCGTCGCGATCGTTGCGGGTCTGGTCTCGTTCGGCGAGCGCGTTGTCGCGCTCTGCTGTGAGTTCATCGCGCTCTGCTGTGAGCTGCTCGCGCTCTGCTGTGAGCTGCTCGCGCTCTGCAATCAACTGGTCACGCGCAGCGGCGGCTTCGCCGGACCGTGCAGTTCTGCCCTGTAGTTCAGTTGTGGCCCGGGCGAGGTCGCCGGCAAGCGACTCGTTTTCGTCCTCCACGTCCTGGAGCCGCTGGCGGAGCGTGTTGACGTTCTGACGAGAACGGGCCAACTCGGCGTGGACCTTCGCGAGCTCGAGTTCGGTGTCAGTGTTGCCCTCGGGCTGTGCAGCAAGCTGCGACTGGAGACCGACAGCGCGATTCTCACTGGAAGCCAACGCAACGGCCACCCGCTGATGCTCGGACTCCAGTTCGGCGATTCGTTCCTGTGCACCAGCTGCGCTGTTCCGGAGACGAGCGATCTCGGCATCGAGCACGCGGACACGGTCCAGTTCAGCAAGGTCCGCACCGCTCGACAGTTCGTCGAGCCGAGCCTGCGCCTCGGCAAGATCGTTACTGATCGCCGCATGAGACCGCTGCAGCTCTTCGTGCGCAGCGGCCAGTTGGAAACGGGACTCGGTCGCGTGGGCATTTTCGGACTCAAGTTCGACAAGACGCTGTGCGAGTGCAGGATCGGCCGGCGCCTCTGCCAAGGAGTCCTGCAGTTTTCGTGCGAGGCCATCGGCCTCGGAACGAGAGGCGGCCACCAACTCTTCAAGTTCGGAAATTCGCCTGGTCTGCGTTTCTGACGCACCATTGGGCAGCGCTTCACCGTTGAGGGCTGCTGCCAGCTCCGACTCCCGCTGCACGAGCAACCCCTGGAGTTCCTCGCTGTGACCTTTGACCTCGGTGAGGTGGAGGTCGCGGGCGTCCATGTCGGCATGCATTCGCTTCAGGCGTTTGCGCAACCTGACAATCTCCTGATCACGTGTTTCGACCTGGGACGACAGATCAGCAACGGCCTGATCGTTGGCCGGGGCGTCGCCTGCGGGTGCCGCTTCGAACGGCTCATCGCCCCAGATCAGCCATCCGGCGCCAATGCCGAACAAGATGGCCACGACCAAATAACTCGCGAGCTCAAAGATGTACACGCGTCAGACGATACCGCCAACAGGACCACGAAAGCGGAACTAGCACGCCGAATTCCTCGGGAGCTAACTCAAACCCCCACAAACTAAGTCAGCACATGATCGGTGTACAGATCATCCGCGTGCGTGCGAGCGGAGAATCGACACGATGGTCAATGTCAGTCGGTTGAGACCTTGATCTCGATCCGCCGGTTCTTCCGCCGGTTCGCAGGCGAGTCGTTGGTCACGAGCGGCTTCGTGCCTCCCTCACCCAGTGTGGTGATTCGCGATCCGCCGACCCCCGAAGCGACCAGTTCATCTCGCACAGCGTCAGCTCTGGCCACGCTCAGTGCGAGGTTCCGTTCGGCCGATCCATTGGTGTCGGTGTGACCGACCACCTCTACCCGCACCTTCTTCGCAGCGCTGAGGAACTCGGCAATTTTGGCCACAACGACTTCGCTGTCCTTCGTGAGACGAGCCGAATCCGGAGAGAACTGAATGGTGGACTGCGCAAGCAATGCATTGATCTCGCCCTGCAATGCACCCGCGGCCGGGACCGGCTCGCCGAACAGGTCGGGGCCGGCCCCGGTGGCGAGCGTGTCAGGTGGCCGGAAGATTGCGAGCGAACCAGTGACCGGGAGACCGCTGGTCCGGACGAACGCGTTGACCGAATCGCGCACTGCAAGGGTTGGGACTGCGCCGGAGACGATCAGACCAGATGCGCTGCCGGTGACCTGCGCCGATGACGCACCGATCCTGGTGAGCTCACCGATGGATCGGCCGATCCATGTCGCGGTCCGAGCATCAACTCCGCCTGTCGCCACGTCGGTGCGAAAGTCAAGTTTCGTCGCCGGCGACTGCTGTACGGCACCGGCTCGCAACGCGTCCTCGGCTTCTGCCGATCCGACCACACCGGTGAACAGGATGTTTCCGTCGGGATTTCTCGTGGCGACAACCGAACCGACCGACTTGGGAACAGTAGTGGTACTGATGATCGGTGACTGGTTCGCATCGATCAGGACCTCCGCCGAGCGCGGGCCGGGATAATGCGGCGCATCCCGGGCCGCCCCAGCAGTCAGGATCAACCGGCGAGCCGCTGCCTTGTCAGTCCCTGCTGGAACACGGATCGTCGCATCGCGTCCTGAGTACGAGACTGCCACGCCGGCCATTCCGCCGGCAGAGAGAGCCGCTTCGGACTGAGACAGCAGGTTTCGCTCGACTTTGTCCCGAACGTTGGTTGCTCCGATGCCGAAGAGCGCCAGCATGCCCACGAGACCGACGGCAACTGCGGGAAGAATGCGGGAAGCCTTGCGCGACGATTCCCGGCCATCGACCGCGCCCGCCAGTTCGACCGATGACCACTCCGCGGTTCCGTCGGACGGCGCGATCGACATATCCGCGCTCCCCGGTACGTCGAGGCGACTGCCAGCATCGGGGGACCCCGTATTCGGCTGACCGTCGCGGCTCATCGAACCTCGCGACCAGCGGTCAGATCGGCCTGGTATCCAGCAAGCCCTGCTGCGTCTGCGCGAACCAGGAACCCCGCCTGTTTCGACCACGTCGGCAGGCTGGGCGCGAAGGTGAGGCCAGACGATGCCAGTGCGTCTCGGAGCTGATTGGGTGACGCCACCTCAAGGCGGACGAACGTCGAAATCCCGGCCAGCCGTAGTGCGGCCGCGATCTTCGGTCCAACCCCTTCGATCACCTGCAGGTCGTCCTGCTCCTGCTCCTGCTCCTGCTCCTGCTCCTGCTCCTGGTGCACGGCCGTGGCTGGAACCGGCTCGCCCGAGCCAGCGGTAGAGGTCTCCGTTCGGGCCGCCAGTGGTGCGACTCGAAGGTCGATGACATCGGCCGTCGGTCGTTGCGAATCGATGATGGAATCGCCGACGCGGAGCCGGCGAGCTTCCGGGATGAACGAACGATGGTCTGCCGTTCGAGCGGAGAGATCGTGCAGCCGTGCAACCGCGCGGCGATGCACCTCGCGCAGTTCCTCCAGTTCGCGTTTCCACGCGGACCCATCGAGGTTGGCTGCTGCAACCGTGGAATTCAGCGCTTCCGCCTCCGCTCGCTGGTTGGCTGAATCCAGCGATGCCGACCGCTGCGCCGCTTCGAGTTGTGCCTGGAGGGAATCGACAGCGGATTGGCTCGCCTGTGACGACTGCGAGAGTTGTTCAAGTTCTCCGTGGTGACGTTGCGATTGTTCGTCGAGAAGATGGCGCTCGAGCGCGACCCGATCAAGATCGGACCTGACAGCGGCCAGGCGATCGTTCGCCGACCTGGCCTCGGCCTGCAGCTCGGAGATGGTCGCGTGGTCGGCTTCGCGCGCAGCCGTACGCTGCGCCATGTCGTTGCGCCAGTGACTGATGGCAAGTTGGTGCGCTTCGGCCTGGTCTGCAAGCTGACGGTCGTGACGTGCAGCGACGGCACCGAACGCTCCTGCGTGCTCTTCACTCATGCGAGCGAGCGCTGCAGACGCGCGGGTATCGGCCTCGCTGCGCCCGGAGACAAGCGTCCGGCGCTGCATGCTCTCCAGCCGACGCGCCATGTCGGCACGAAGTGTTGCGACCGACGACTCGGCCGTCGCAAGCTTGCGGCGAAGCAAGGCAACCTCGTCAGCATGAGCGCGCAACTGTTGCGCGTGCCGATGGGAGATCTGCTCCCAGGTTGCCGTCAACGCACGAACGTCTGCGCGTGCATCTGCGAGCGACGCTGCGCGTGATGCGTTGTGCGCATCCGAAACACCCCGTTCCAAACGGGCCTGCTGTTCGCTTGCCGTACGCGCGACCAAGGCTGCTTGTTCGGATCGCTGTGCTTCTCCGCGGTCGTTGGCACGGGCGACTGCTGCATCGAGCGCTCGGCCGAGGTAGGTCGAGCGGGAACCCAACTTCGATGCCGCATCGGTTGCGAGTGCCACGTCGTGGTGCAGCGCAGCGACCTGCGTTTCGGCGTCGACCGCACGGGTGTCGAGCGTGCTGATTTGAGCAGTGAGTTCTTCCACGCGCACCCGCAGGGCTTTCGCCTCGGCGCTGTCCAGGCGAAGGCCGCTCGCCTCGGTCTGCAGAGCCGCAAGTTCGGAACCCACGCCCCCAAGTTGTGCGTCCTTGTGGTCCAGTTGCTGTTCTTGATCCGCGAGTTGACCCTGGGCAGCCGTGAGCTGCGTCTCGGCACCGGCGAGGTTCTGCTGCGACACGGTGAAAGCCTCGCGAGCGCGTCGCAGTTCGGTGTCGCGGGCCTGCATCACGAGACGCTCAGAATCCAGGTCGGCCGAAGTTGCCGCGAACCGCTGTTGGACCCGCCGGTTCTCGTCTGCCAGCGATGCCAACTGTTTGTGCAGCACGTTGACCTGTTCCGCGTGTCCGCGGCGGTGGTGGCGAAGCGCACGTGCCCAGAGCATCCAACCGACCAGAAGCCCCAACGCCAGAGCACCAGCCAGCAGAGCTGCGAGCTGCATCAAGAAATAGAACATTTCCGCTCCTCAAACGGCGTGCCCGATTCGGCAGGTCGACACGTCGGCCACATGAGGGCGACGTTAGCCAATTACCACTCGAGGATGGTGCGAAGCCGAATGGTCACCCTGTTGGCTGGGTTCGACGTTGCACCAGCATGCAGTCGCCGAAGGACAAGAACCGATACCCGGATTCCAATGCGATGGCGTACAGATCCCGCCAGACGGGGCCGACGAACGAACCGAGCAGCGCCAGCAGGGTGGTGCGCGGCATGTGAAAGTTGGTCAGCAGAATGTCCACCACCGACCAGGGAAAATCCCCATGGATGAACAGGTCGGTGCGTCCGGACAGCTCGCCACGTGCAGCTGCGCTTTCGAGGCAGCGCACGCTGGTTGTGCCAACGGCGATGATCCGACCGCCAGAGGCCCGTGTCTGTGCAACCAGGTCCCACGTTGCCTGGGTTACCCGATAGCGCTCGGTATGGATCGTATGCGCCTCAACGGTTTCGGTACTCACGGGGCGAAACGTGTCGAGGCCGACCACCAACTCGACCGACGCACGTTGCACTCCCATCTGCGTGAGACGTTCCAGTAGCTCCGAAGTGAAATGCAGTCCTGCTGTCGGTGCGGCCACCGACCCGGGCTGCTGTGCGTAGACGGTTTGGTATCGGCTGGCGTCGTCAAGGTGCGTCGTGATGTACGGGGGGAGCGGCGCTTCACCGAATCGGAGGAGAAGCTCAGATTCAGCGGCGATCGGGAGCTCGGGGGTTTCCTTGGTGCCCACCCTCACCAGCCGCTGCCCGTCCGATGCAACGTCGACAATCTCTATCCGGAGATCTGTTCCTTCCCGGCCGAGCACCGTTCCGGGTGGCAGTTTCCGGCCGGGCCGCACCAACGCGCGCCACACGCCCTGCGCGTCGAAACGTTCGAGCAGCAAGACCTCGGCCCGGGCACCGGTGTGCTTCGCCAGATGAAGGCGCGCCGGCAGGACGCGAGTGTCGTTGACGACAAGGAGATCGCCGCGTCGCAGGAACGACGGGAGGTCGCTGACCACCGAGTGACCGACGACGCCGCCAAGGTACGTGAGCATACGAGCCGCGTCGCGCGGTTCGATGGGCGTCTGTGCGATCGACTGCTGCGGGAGGTCATACTCCAACTCGGAGATGTGCATCTGCTGCGACCGGTTCAGCCTTTGTCGAACAGGGTGCGCTCTGTGCGGTGCACCTTGGTCTGGTCGTCGTCGAGTACTTCCCACAAGGTGCGAGCACGGTCCGGAACGTCGAGGCCGAGGTGACGCCACGCAGCTTCGGTTGCGATTCGTCCACGCGGTGTGCGGAACAGGAAACCCATCTGTATGAGATACGGCTCGTACACGTCTTCGACCGTCTCGGTTGCTTCACCGACCATGATTGCAAGGGTAGACAGACCAATGGGCTCGCCGCCCCGGTTGCACAGTGCCGTGAGGATTGCACGATCGACCCGGTCCAGGCCGATGTCGTCGATGTCGAACACGGTGAGCCCATCTTTTGCCTCGGTGAGCGTGATGACGCCGTCGGCGCGGACCTCGGCGTAGTCACGGACCCGCCGCAGGAGACGGTTGGCGATGCGCGGGGTTCCGCGGCTGCGACGTGCGATTTCGAATGCACCGTCTGGATGGATCTCGACCTGCAGAACCCCTGCGGCACGTTGGACGATGGCTTGCAGCTCTTCGACCCGGTAGTAATCGAGACGAGCGATATGCCCGAAGCGCGCATACAACGGGCCGCTCAGCATGCCGGCGCGGGTGGTGGCGCCCACCAGCGTGAATTGCGGTAGCTCCAACCGGACGGACCGAGCAGTTGGCCCCTTGCCCAGCATGATGTCGATCTGGAAATCTTCCATCGCCGGGTACAGCACTTCTTCGACAGTTCGCGGGATTCGGTGGATCTCGTCGATGAACAGCACGTCGCCTTCGTTGAGGCCGTTCAGGATGGAGGCAAGGTCACCGGCGCGTTCCAGTGTTGGCCCACTGGTCACGCGGAAACCTGCAGCCATCTCGTTGGCGACGATGCCGGCAAGGGTTGTCTTGCCAAGGCCGGGAGGACCGGCGAACAGCAGGTGGTCGACCGGTTGAGCGCGGCGCCGTGCTGCCTCGATGACGATGTGCAGGTGCTCCTTCAGCTGCGCCTGGCCGATGAAGTCGGCCAGATTGGACGGCCGCAGGTGCTCCAGCACCGGATCGTTGTCCGGGGGGAGTTCAGCGTCGTCGGGGCCTGCGCCGGGCAACAACATCTCGGTCACCGCGCACCATCGGCAAGGAGGACCAGGGCTTGGCGAAGCAGCATCGCTGTGTCGCCTGAGGTTGGCAGACGGCGGACGACCGACCGAACCTCCTCGGCGTTGTAGCCAAGCTCGGCGAGCGCAGCCCGGACATCGTTGCGATTGTCGCCTTCAGCGGTGTCTCCAGGTGCTGCCGCAGCGGTGACCAGCACAGCCGGCAGGTCCAGGTCGGCGCCTTCGAATTTCGACTTCAGCTCGATGAGCAGACGGGCTGCTGTCTTCTTGCCGACGCCGGGAACCAACGTGAGCGCGTCACCATCTTCGCTTGCGACTGCAATTCGCAGCGATGAAGGGGTATGCGCGCTGAGGATTGCGAGCGCAAGAGCCGGCCCGACACCGTGAGTTGAGATGAGCAGCTCGAACGTGATGCGCTCTTCACGGGTTGGGAACCCGAACAACAGCAACGCGTCTTCACGAACGTGCGTGTGCACGTGGAGAAACGTCTGCTGGTCGCCAAGTCCGACGAGCGACCCAAGCGTGCGGGCCGTGACCATGACCCGGTAGCCGACACCCGATGACGTTTCAATGAGGACGTCGCCCTTTGCGCTGCGATCGATGACCGAACCGCGGACCGAACCGATCATGAGGGCTTTCCTGTCCGATGGGCCGAAACCGTGTTTGCGCGGGGACGCGGCGACTGCGGCGCGGCGGAGATGGTGACGGCTCCGACAGCGGCCGCGATGCGCAGCGGACGGCCGCCGAAATCCGCGCCCTCGGCCGATTCCCCGGTGCGGTGGCCCGGAGTACCGCGGAGCCGCCCATGTGTTGCCCCGATGGCCGGAGCACCGAGCGCCGAGCGTTCGAGCCGGGAACTGGCGAGATGGCACAGCGCGAGACCGAGCGCGTCGGCAGCGTCGGCGGGCTTCGGTGGCGCCGGAAGATCGAGCAGTCTTGCCACCATCGACTGCATCTGGTGCTTCTCAGCAGAACCGTGCCCGGCCACAGCGTGCTTCACCTCGTTGGCGGTGTATTGGTGCACCTGGCAACCCCGACGTGTGGCAAGCGCAAGCGCCAGCCCACTGGCCTGCCCGACACCCATTGCGGTTCTGGCGTTGGTCTGGAAGAACACGCGCTCGACGACGACAGCGTGGGGGGCCAATCGCTCGAACAACGCGTCGAGCTGTTCCATCATGCTGGCCAGCCGGAAGTGGATCGGATCGGTGTGCGGAGTCTGCAGCACACCGTATTCGACGGACTGGTGGCGATCGCCCGACCCGGCCTTGACCAGGCCGAACCCGCAGCGAGACAGACCGGGGTCGATTCCGAGCACGAACATACGTTTGAACTGTAGCCCGACATCGCCGGTTGGCGATGCCACCCCTGACGCACCCCGCCGACCCGGGAATCTGGCGGGCAGCATCGCTAGCGTGGCCCGATGACCGCTCCCCTGCTTCCGCTTACCCCGGATGAACTGCTTACAACTACCCGCGCCGTGCGGAAGCGCCTCGACTTCACCCGACCGGTTGAACGCGAGGTGATCCTGGAGTGTGCAACAGCTGCGTTGCAGGCGC
>JANNBN010000040.1:0-20723 GCA_031385545.1 Acidimicrobiia bacterium
GGTCGCGTCGACGTCGGCACCGATTGGATCGTTCGGGTCTTCGATGATCAACGGTGCGTAGAGGCCCTTGTCAAGCTCGAGACCCATGTGGGGATGGAACCAGTAGGTGCCTGCATCAGGAGCGGTGAAACGGTAGGTGAATGTCTTGCCCGGATCGACCCGCGTCTGGGTCAGACCGGCCACACCATCCATGTCGTTGCGGAGCGCTATGCCATGCCAATGCAATGTGTTTGCCGATGGCAACTTGTTCACGAACTTGGCCTCGATCATGTCGCCAACCTTGGCGCGAATTGCTCCGGCACCCGGCCGGTCACCGAACGCCCACGTCGACACCTCACGACCACCCACGACGGCTGTGATCGCCGATGCCGTGACCGTAGCCTTCACTACGCCCGCCCCGTCGCGTCGACGTTTCGTATCGCGTGCCTCCACCGCCGGATCGGTAGGACCAACGACCTTCGACGCCGACGACGCGAGCGCTGCAGGACCACCCGCTGCCAACACGAGAAGGGCCCCACCGCCAGCTAGCACCTCACGACGAGAAAGCAATCGCGCGGGAACGATGAGTGTTTCAAGTTCATTGAATTTCATCGCGCTCATCGTGAGTGACCTGCGTGGAGATCCTGTGGAGTGCCGGCCACGAGTCGAGGTGGGTCGCTTCGGACCGGCGGATTCGTTTTGGTGTCTGTCGGGCGTTCGGGGAGGCGGAGTCGTTTGAGGAGTAAGGCGTTGACGGCGACGAGGAAGCTGGAACCGGACATTGATAGGGCGGCGATCTCGGGGCGTAGCATGAGGTTGAAGGCGGGAACGAACACGCCGGCGGCGATGGGTAGAGCGATGGTGTTGTAGCCGACGGCCCACGTGAGGTTCTGTCGCATTTTCCTGACTGTTGCGCGACCGATGGTAAGTGCGCTGACGATATCGAGTGGGTCGGATCGCATGAGGACGACGTCGGCGGTTTCGATTGCGACGTCGGTGCCTGCGCCGATGGCGATCCCGAGGTCGGCTTGGGCCAGGGCTGGCGCGTCGTTGACTCCGTCGCCGACCATGGCAACCTTCTTGCCTGCTGCTTGGAGTTCCGCAACTTTGGCTGCTTTGTCTCCCGGGAGTACGTCGGCGATGACTTGGTCGATGCCCATGGTGGCGGCGATGCGCAGAGCGGTGGCTTTGTTGTCGCCGGTGAGCATGACGACCTCGACGCCCATTGCTTTCAGCGCCTGAACGGTGGCGGCTGATGTGGGTCGGGGTGCGTCGGCCATTCCGATGACTGCGACAGCGACATTGTCGACGGCGACAAGTACTGCGATGCGGCCAGCTTCGGCGAGCTGTGCCCTTCGGTCCTCTAGATGTTCGGTGGGGATACCTCGTTCGTTGAGAAGGCTGACGTTGCCGACCGCCACGCTTCGCCCGTCGACTTGTGCGACTGCGCCCTTGCCGCGGATGTTCTCGAAGCCGGTGACGGTGAACTGTGGCGCGTGTTCGGTGTCGGCGGCGGTGACGATGGCCTGACCGAGAGGATGTTCGGACTGGCGTTCGAGTGCCGACGCGAACGCGAGCACATCAAGGCGTGACATCTTGTCGGTGAGGACGTCGGTGACTTCGGGCTTGCCGAGAGTCAGGGTGCCGGTCTTGTCCATGATCACGACGTCGAGGTGCGCGGCGGCTTCCAGTGCGCTCGCGGTCTTGAAGAGGACTCCGCGTTGTGCTCCGAGTCCGGTGCCGACCATGATCGCGGTTGGGGTAGCTAGTCCGAGTGCGTCAGGGCAGGTGACGACGACCACGGTTATGGCGAACAGGAGCGCTGCCCGCAGTGGACGGTCGCTAAAGAGTGCCCACGCGGCGAACGTGCCGAGGCCACCCGCGAGCGCGACGAAAACCAGCCAGAATGCGGCCCGGTCGGCGAGTCGTTGGCCTGGTGCCTTGGAGTTCTGTGCTTCTTGAACGAGTTTGACGATTTGGGCTAGCGCAGTATCTGCCCCGATTTTGGTGGCGCGGACGTGGATTGTGCCGTCGGTGTTGATGGTGGCACCGATGACGGGTGAGCCGGGTTCTTTGCGTACGGGGAGGCTTTCGCCGGTGACCATTGATTCGTCGACGTCACTGGTGCCTTCTTCGACGACACCGTCGACGGCGATCTTGGCGCCGGGGCGGACCTGAAGTACGTCGCCCACTACAACTTCGGCGGTGGGTACCTCTACTGGTTGACCGTTGCGGATCACCAGTGCGACGGGGGGCGCAAGGTTGAGCAGGGTGCGTATGGCTTCGTTCGCGCCGCCTCGGGCGCGCATCTCAAACCAGTGCCCGAGCAGCACGAAGGCCGCGAGCACGCTGGCCGCTTCGTAGAAGACCTCGCCACCGCCGGTGAGTGTCACCACAACGGAGTACCCCCAACCGGCACTGATCGCTACAGCGACGAGGACCATCATGTCGAGCGTCCGAGCCCGCAAGGCACGGAACGCGCCGTCGAAGAAGATGGATGATGCCCACAGCACCACAGGCAGGCTGAGAAGCAGTGACCACACGTCGTCGCGGAGACCGAACGGTGCGGAGACGTGGAAATTCAGGACGTCGCGGCCAATTGGTGACCACAGCAGGATCGGCACCGAGAACACCGCGGCGACGAGGAACCGACGTTTCATGTCGGCCATCATCGAGTCCATCGACATGCCACCATGACCGCCGTGACCCATCGCGTCGTGGGGTGACGTCACCGGTGCGGTGCCTACCGATTTGTCACCGTGACCCATCGGACCATGACCCACCGCAGCGTGGGCCATGTCTTGACTGCTCACGTCTTGACTGCTCACGTCTGGAGTGATCAAGTCGTGATTACTCGTGGCGTGATTGTTCACGAGGTCGTCGTGACGGAATGCGGGCTCGGGAGTGTCGCCGACGGCGGCCCGATCGTCGGGAGCGCCGGGTACGACCAACGGGTCGCACAGATGGTTTGGCACGGACAGACCCGCGCAGTGGTACCCGCACTCTCGTATCCATTCCTGGAGATCAGCTGGCGAGGTAAGCGTCGGATCGAACCGGACCGTGGCGGTCTGGGCCACCACGTTCACTCGCACCGCGACGACTCCCTTGCGTCGTCCCAGAACCGATTCCGCGGTCTTGGACTGCGTCGCCCATTGCACGCCTTGCATTTCGAGTATTACCCCGACTGTTCCGTCACGATTCATCGCAAAGCCTCCAGGCGAACAAAGCCCAGGAACTGCGGGCGCGCTCCTATCCTTATCTACTACACGATTTCGGACCAGATGCCGGTCGGCAGCATTTGGCAGCCGATCGGCGTGCCGAGACGGGACCTTCGACCCTTCTTTGACCCACTACCGAAGCAGAAGCTGGGTGGAGACAACTGGAGGTTCACCATGTTCCGCAACAATCGCACCATGACCTATGTGATGATCGGAATCGTCGGCGTGGCTCTTGCCTTGGCGTTCGGATTCAATCCCGCATTCCTACTCGTGTTGGCCATCTGCCCGCTCATGATGTTCTTCATGATGCGCTCAATGGGGAATATGGGTGGCCATGATCATTCGTCCCGCGACAATGATCGCGATCGCGACGATCGGAATCGGAATGACCGCGATGCCAAGGCCGGGCGTTGACGGTTGGCGGATTAGTGGCGTCGGGCATCACGAAGTCGTATCGACGAGGGATGTGGCCGCGTCGGCGCGAACTGGCCGTGCTCCGCGGCGCAGACTTCGATGTTGGCACCGGAGAGGTTGTCGGCCTCGTCGGAGAGAACGGATCCGGCAAGAGCACACTGATGAAGATCCTCGTGGGCGAATTGGCGGCCGACAACGGCAACATCAACGTCACAGGCCGGATGGGCTACTGCCCCCAAGAGCCAGTTCTCTACGACCGCCTCACAGGATGTTTTCCGACAACCTCGACGTGCGATGGCTGGACGGCGAGGATCGCCGCTAGACCAAGCAATGGCAGTGTTAGTGCCGTTGCCGAACACCGAACCGTTCGGTCCGGTGTTCGGTGGTGAGTGGTCAGGACAGGTTCGCGTGCGTCAAGGGGTGTACTGAACGATGACCAAGCCGTAGTCGCGATCGCTCGTGGCTACGTATTCGGCGTTGTTGTGGTTGAACACCTGAACGCCCCATAGGTTGCTCCCCGGCGCGCCGGTGGCCGAAGCGTCAGCGATATATGCGCCGACCTCCACGAGTTGGTCGTTCACGATGTCGACCACCCGGAAACCTGCGGAGTAGTAGGAGAAGTAGACCCTGCGGGGGTTGACATGCGAGGCCGCCGCCTCGTGCACGGACAGGTCGCCGAATCCGGAGGCAAACGCTGGGTCATGGGCTTCAGGAACGGCGTAGGTATCGACCTGCTGGAGTTTTCCGCCGGCGAGCGGGTTCTTGAACAGGCGAACGTAGCCCCAGCCGTCGAAGGAAGAGCTGAAACTGAGCTGATCTCCGAGTTGGCCGAGCGGTATGCCCGATACAGCGGAGCCATCCGACGGGAGCGTCGTACAGTTCGGCTCGATGAGTCGTCCGAACAGTGCCAGCCCCTGCGACCGCGGAGCGACACCGAAGGTGGGAATACCCCCTACGACGGACATACCCAGAGCCCCATCACAGGCATCGGATCCGGTTCGGTTGAAGATCAGAACGGCTTGGTACCCCTTGCCGCTGACCGATGCCACCTTCTCCGTGAACGGGCAAACTCCTCGCTCAACTACGGCGATCTGGCCGGCGGCAGTAGCCGACGGCACCGTGGCGTCTGTCAGGCACGCGCGCCCGACATAGCGGGCCTGACCGGAAAGCGTTGTGCCTGCGGCGAGCTGAGGCGTGCCGGAACCCTGCCCCGCATTGATGGCTGTTCCGTCGGTCGTGTTGGTCCCGCTCAATGCGAACGGCGAGAAATCCTCGTCTGCCCCGACGAGGTACGCGTTGTCGGACGTGAACTCGGACTGATGTGCGTTCCCCTCGGGAGCCACGCTGAAGCCGCTCTCGGCAGGTTCAGTGTCGATGGCTTCGAAGTCAGAATCACCGACGTAGGTTGGGTCCATCGGGTTCGTCATGTCGAGAAGCACATAGCCACCGTCCCAGTACGAGACGGACATGATCTGCCGGCCGCCGACTTCTTTCACGATCATGTCGTGATTGAAGACCTCGATGAGGTTGGACGGCGTGTCCTGAATAATGGTTGGGAACTTCTGCGCCAGGTCGTACTCGGCGATCACCTTTGCCTTCCTCGGGTCGGTGATGTCAACGATGTCGACGTCGAATGACTCTTCGTTGTCGACAATCACCGCATAGGCCGAGTCGCCTGCATCCCAAGCGAACACGCTGTGGATGTCGTTGGCCGCCTTCTTGCCCTGCCCAGCAACAGTGAAGTCACCGACTCCTTCTGCCAGCATCGACGGGTTGGCAGGGTTGGTGATGTTGTACAGGTTCATGCCACCGAAGCCGGGCCTGTCTTTGCACTTCTCATTGTTGGTCACCAGGATGTCGCCAGTGAACTTCGACGTGGAAATGGACAATGCCTGTACGCCTTCGCCGGGGTAGCTGCCTTCCTTTGCCTGGATGAACGACACCTCTTTGGGTGCCTGTGGGTTACGGATATCTACGACGTGGACACCGTTGTACTTGCAGGTGACAACACCCCAGGCTGCGAGATACGCGTATCCCTTGTGGACGCCGACGTCGGCGATCTTCTCGGGGACAGCGTTCTTCAGTTTGAGCCGGCTGATCACGGACACGTTGCGCTGCACGGGCGCGAGGTGACCGTCGCCGTCGCCGTGCTGGTGCGTGTCTCGATCGGAGTGGTCGTGCGTGGCACCATCCGACGCAAGGTCGGGGTGGGCAAGTGCGGGGACCGCGAACAGCAGCGCTCCGGCGAGGGCGGTACTCCCGAGTATCGCTCTGCGTGATTGTGCGCCCCTGGGCGAGCCGAGATTTTTGCGAAGTAACATGTGTGACCTTTCTCCGTGGTAATTCAGACCATAGACGGTCGACCCTGGCGACGGGCCGTCGCCCGGCTGTTTACCTTGTGTTCCGACCTGGAGCAAGCGCAAAAATGATGGGTTCGGCGGTTGTCGCCGCCGAACCCACCGGCCTGGGACTGGTTACACCAGGCTGTTGAAGACCGCGCCGGAGTCGATGGGAACGACGCCGGTAGGGCTTTGATCGTGCGGTACTCCGACCTTGGCTACGCCGGTGCATGAGCCGCCCCGGCCATCGGAGACGGTGTAGGCGATCCGGTAGACCCGGCCGTCACCAAGCCCGCTGCGTTCTGCCCGTACCTGCACATTCGGGCCGGCATCGATCACGGCATCGATGGGAGTATCGCCGTCGCCGAGGCCGTTCGTCACTTCGTCCTGGGTGATGCCGGTGACCGTCCACGAGATCGGATCACCGTCTGCGTCGGTGGCGCCGCTCAACGTGACTGCCCGCAGCTTGTGGTTCGGTGGCCACAAGTCCGGTCCTGCTGTCACAGCGGTGCAAACCGGATTGTGGTTGAGCACAATCGTTGCCGACGATGAATTGTTGGCCGGTTTCGGGTCGTACTGCAGGGCGGACGCGGTAGCGGTGTTCACGATCGAGGAACCGGCGCTGCCGGCCTTGACGGTGACGGTGAATGTCGTCGATGTGCCGCTGGCCAGGCTGGCAGCGGTGCAGGTGACGATGCCGGCGGCGTGGACGCATCCTGGCGAAGCTGACACGAAGGCCGTGTTGGCTGGCAAGGCGTCGGACACGACGACGTTGGTCGCTGTCGACGGACCGTTGTTCGTCACCTTCAGCGAGTAGTTGAAGTTGTTGCCTTCCGTGACCAGCGCAGGACCGGTCTTCACGATTGCGACGTCTGCGCTCAGCACAAGCACCGTGACGCATTCCGTTGTTGATTTGGCATCACCCAGGACGTCTGTGCCAGAGGCTGTGACGCAGATGGTGTGGGAACCAGGTCCCAGGTCGAGAGCGTTCGTCGCGTACGCAACGTTGATGGCTCCCGGAGCCGGTAGATCCGGTGTGATCTCAGAGTTAGGCAGGGCGACTGCTGGGCCACCGTCAACCGACATTTTCAGCGAGACCAGGGTGGATCCGATCAAGGACTCGATGATGTTCGGCAGGTTGTTGGGGTCGAGCACCTGGGTGCAAGCCCCACCGTTCACGGCGACTTGTGCCAAGGTTCCGGCGCCACCATTCGACGTGCAGTCACTTCCCGTCCCGATGGCGACGGAGTGCACGACCACACCTGCTGCTGCGAGAGCGCCGGCTGGGCCGGTCACGTTCGGGCCGATGTTGCACAGTCCGTCCGACGCGAAAACGACGATATTCGTGCCGTTGGTCGGCAAGGCTGCGATGAGGGCCTGTGCATTCTGCAGTCCGGCTCCACAGTTAGTTGCGCCAAAGGCGGAACCGCTGGTGATCGCTGGGTTAACGGCGGGGTCGGCCGGCGGAGTGAGGCCGAGCGCGGTGCTCGCTGTGGATGCGAACTTGACCACACCAACGTTGGCGGTCGAGCCGTCGGCAACGACAGCGTTGTTGAGAGCGACAAAGAACGCCTTTTCACAGGCGAGAATGCTGCCGCAGGCTCCACCCGGGTTACTCGTGCTACCCGAGAGGTCCATCACGTAGATGATTTTGGCGTCAGGCGCTCCGATACCGATGCTTGCCGTGCCGGTGACGGGTACGTCAACCGTGGTATCGCCGGACGGAATGTTGTATTCGGTCCCTGTGGCCGGGGTTGCGATGGCAACGGCGAGTTGAGCACCGTTGGAGAGTGTCGTGGTGCTGGCTGAGCTTGCTGTGGCTCCGAGCGCCGTCAGCGCTGTCGCGAGTAGAACTGCGTAGCGCTTGCGACTCTTCGAGCGCCGAAGTCGGTTCGGCACCGTCTTGATGGATGTCATGGTTCCTCCTTGGGTTTGGATTCCGTCGAGAACCGAACATCGGGAGGTGTGTGCTGGCCGTGAGGCTGCCGATCACAGTGCGGGCGGGCATGAACCTGATCACTGACGCGCCTGAAGAAAGCTGTTCTACCATGGCGTATCAGTTGTCCGTCGTGTGCTGCGAGGTGGCAGTCGCCGGCGGTCAGTGAACCGTCTGGACGTTCTTTCCCCACTGCGGACGTTCCGCTCCTTGGAGGAAAAAGTCAACACTGAAATCCAAATCAGGTGTTGGTAATCGGCGTGCAGGGCAGCCTCAGACCCCCGGAGAGGTCAGACGAGCGTGTCGAGAACCTGCTCGAGTGACGGGTTGATCATTGCAACGCCGTTGACGACCAAGGTGGGCACTGTCTCGTTGCCCCTGGCGACCGAGCGAACGAACGCTGCGTCGTCTGGGCTGTCCCAGATGTTGCGCTTGTCGAATGTCAACCCGGCGCGGCTCAGCTGGCGGTCGAGTGCGGAGCAGAATCCGCATCCGGGCCGCCAGTACATAACAATGCCCGCGTTCGACCCGCCTGTTTCGCTCATATCGACACTTTACCGGCGCATCCGCAATAGTGGCCACCATGCCTGACGCACCTGAGTTGCCCGATGTGCCCATGATCGGCGACCGAATCTCGTTGCGGCGCCTCGGCTACCATGGCCACGTCCTGGAGGTGACGCTGGCGCACCCCACCAACCCGATGAACGTCGTCGACGAGGCAATGCACCGTCAGCTGCATCTGCTCATGTTGGCGTTGCGCGAAGAGAGCCACGCCCGAGCCATCCTGCTTCGCTCCGCCGGCCGGGCATTCTGCGCAGGAGGGGATTTTTCGTGGTTCCCCGAACTGCGCAGCGTCGAAGCGCTTGAATCGCTCCGCCACGATGCCAAATCGATCATCTGGAACCTGCTGGACGTACGCGCGCCGATTGTCTGCGCGCTGAACGGTCATGCGATGGGTCTCGGTGCATCGATAGCGCTGTTGTGTGATGTGATCGTGATGTCGACTGCGGCGAAACTCGGCGATCCGCACGTTTCCGTCGGGTTGGTTGCCGGCGACGGGGGAGCGGCCATCTGGCCGTTGGCTGTCGGTCCCGCACTCGCCAAGCGGTACCTCATGACCGGCGATGCACTCACCGCTGATCAATGCCGCACTCTGGGACTGGTCACCGACTTGTGCGACCCCGACCAGATCGATGCCGTTGCAATGTCACTCTGCGAACGGCTCGCTTCGCAGCCGCCGTTGGCGGTGCAGTACACGAAGGCAGCGGTGAACCAGCAGGTAAAAGCCGCCCTTGTCCAATCGTTCGATCTGTCAGCCCAGTCGGAGCTGGTCACGTTCCTGTCGGCCGATCATGGCGAAGCGGTCTCCGCCGCCGTAGAACGACGACGCGGTTCGTACCACGGCAGATGACCAGACCCACCCCCAACCCATCGTCGCGTCGAACCCTGAGAAAGAGCACATGAACGGAACACTCCAAGGCCGCTCGGATCAGCCATCGCTGATCGACGCCATCATGACCACACGGGCGATGCGGCGACTGAAGCCAGACCCCATCCCGGACGAGGTGCTGTGGCAGATCCTCGCTGCAGCGAACCAGGCTCCGAGTGGCGGCAACATTCAACCGTGGCAGTTCATGATGGTCACGTCGGTCGCCGTACGAAGCGAACTCGCAGCGCTATACCTCCGGTGTTATGACCGATACGAGGCGGCGATGCTGCCGACCCGTCGACCACCGAGCAGTGAAGCTGCGGCCGCAGCGTGGCAGCGGACGGTCGATGCATCGCGCCATCTCGCCGAACACTTCCACGAGGTTCCGGCAATCGCGGTGGTTCTGGGTGCGGACATCGACCTGACGATCTCGGACTCGCAAGGTCCGCTCGACATCGGCTCGATTCTCGGGTCGGTGTTCCCAGCAGTTCAGAACCTGATGCTTGCAGCGCGGGCGCTGGGTGTGGGTACCGCGCTGACCACGGTCCTTCGGATCGAGCAGGACCGCACACGGGAGATTTTGGCCATCCCCCAACGCTGGCAGGTACTCGCGGTGATCCCGATGGGGTACCCCGTCGGGACGTTCGGTGTGGCGCCACGCAAGCCGGTCGAAAAGGTGACCCACTGGGACCGCTTTGGCGAGCAACGCCAGCGGGTGGACACGGGTTCGTAAACCCTGGGCCCACTACGGACCGACGGACAAGATCCTTACTTTCCCGGCAACGGGATCCACTTCGATCATTGCGCCGTCCGGAATGTCGAGCGCCCCGTGTGCTCCGACGACGGCAGCGATCCGAAGCTCGCGCGCCAGGACGGCAGCGTGCGACAACGGTCCGCCGTCGGCAGTGACGACTGCTCCCGCAATGGTGAGCACCATGTTGAACGCTGGTGAGGTGGCTCGAACGACAAGGACGTCTCCCGGCTTCATCGCGTCGACGGCCTCCTCGGGGGTTTCGGCGCAACGAGCCCTTCCGACGTAGGGCGCGCTCCCGATTCCGGTCCCGCTGAGTGGATCGGTCGACGTGTCGACGCCGAGCATTCCCAGTTCAGCCAACGCAATTTGAATGGAGGTCGCGAACTCGGCAAGGGCGTTGGGAAGCAGATCTGCCGGGGGAGTGGGCTCGACGGGGCCGAGCCTGGTTGGTGGGAGGCGGCGCGAGTCCGCCAGACGCGTCGAGGCCCGTGCGCTGAGTTCGCCTGCCGAGGGTCCGCTACGCGAGAGCAACAATTCGACGACCTCGTGGTGATCAAGCTCCAGTGCGTGTTCCCGCCGATCGGCCAGCCCGCTGGAAAGCAGTCGCGAGCCAATTTCCAGCAGCGCGGTTCTCAGCAGTCCGGTCGGTCGTTCCATGACGATCGGCCCGTTGTCATCTCGCATGTCCATGACGAGCCGCGCGTCTGCCAATCGCAGATCGAAGTTGCCCCGGAGTGCCTCGGGAAGCTGGGCTCGCAACCGTGTCGCTGCCTCGACCTCGGGCAGGGGAGCCGGGCCTGAACCGTCTGCATGAGTGGCAGTCATGATCGCGTGGAACAGGGTCTCGGGAAGTTCGGCGAGCGTGAGCGCGTCGAGGTCGTATCCGGTGACGAGGGTGCTGCCGCGCTCGGTGAGATAGCTGTCGATCAATACCGCAGCTGCAGACGATTGTTCGCGAGCCTCACGAAGACACGTCGGCCGGGCATCGCCGATGGCTGCTTTGATTGCGCTCAGCTGAGCTTGCGGCTGGGTGGTCGATGGTGACGCGCCGCCCAGCGCCTCGACCGCTTCCGAGGTGGCCAGCCCATGTTGTTTGGCGAATGCGACGTACCGGGCCACGGGTCCGAGGTCGTACCCGTGCAGCCAGAAATGCAGGTCGCTCATCTCGAAGAGATGCGCGATGAGCGCCTGGTAGTGAGCAGCCAGATCGGTGTCCGACAAATCCGACTCGCGGACCGCAGCGAAGGAACGGTTCTTCGCCTCGATCGTCGGTTTCAGCTGTTCAGTCCAACGTTTGACGACGGCTGGACCCGGCGGGTCGGCCAACATGCGCGCTGCAGCGCGATTCCGGCGCCGGAACGTTGGGTGAGTGCGTGACACGACTCGCAGGACCCAACCCGGTGGAAGCCTTGTCGCGCTTCGTCGGGCGCCGATGAGCGGCACGGTTCGCGTGTACATGAACCCGTTGACGAACCGGGCAGAGATCGCCTGGACCGGGGCCCCGAGTTCGGCGAACACCCGGCCCAAACCGGACTGCATTCCGGTTTCGATCAGCCACTGCGAGATCGGCGTGGTTCCTCCCGGGTAGTGAGAGCGGTCCAGCGTCCATTGGCCTGGTCCGGGCGGGATCCAGTCAGCGTCGACCGCAGCCGCTGTCGAGGTCGTGTCTGTAACGGACATGATGACCCTCCTGAATATCTGATCGCGGAACAAAACTACGCCGCGAACGGGGAGAAATCGTCAGGACAGCTTCTTCACCTCGGCGAGCACCTTTTTCGTGTCGAGGAACCCGCTCCATGATTTCACCCGATTCCCGTTTTTGTCCATCAGGATTGCCGCGGGCTGACCCGCGATGCCGAAGTAGTCCCAGCTGTCGAACGACGAGTCCCAGTACATGCGAATGGTCTTCACCTTGTTGCGGGTGACGAACGCCTTGGCTTGCTTGAGGTCGTCCTGCGTACCGATGCCGATGACGGTGAGGAGCGATGCGTTGGTTCGAGCGAACTGCTCGAGGCCGGGGGCCTCCCGGTTACACGCGCTTCAAGAAGGTGCCCAGAACCACGCAAGCGTCGGCAGTTTCCCGCCGTTGTTCGAAGCCAGACTGACCGTCTTTCCTGTCTTCAGGTCGACGACCTTGACGGCTGGGTAACCCTTCACGGACTGCTGCGCCGAAGCGGGAGACGATGGCCCGACACCAACAGTTGTCAGGGTTGCGACGGCGACGGTTGCCACAAAGGCTAACCGTCTGGGCATATACGAAGTTTTCATGCGGGGGCTCCAAAGGATTCTTTGTTCTGAGGGGAGGAGTCGGGCGTTGGCGCGTCCGAGCGAGGCGGCGTTGGTACCCGTGGTCGCAGCACCACGGCAGCGGCAATGATCCCGACCAAGGCAACGGCGAAGATCAACAGCAGATCAGAACGCTCCTGTACGAACGTCTGCAGGGTGCCACTTTGGCGGAACATCCAATCGGCGAGCCCGCCTCCACTGGCGACGATGCCCGACCGCTCCTGCTGCCACTGGAACCATCCGTAGTAGGCCACGTAACCGCCGGCGAGCACCAGGAGCAGCGCAGATGCTCTGTTCACGTATGGAAGGACGCGTCGCATACCGCGCACAAAACCTTGCTGCGCGAGCGCGACTGCGATGGTGAGCGTGATGACGACAAGACCCATGCCAAGTGCATACGCCGCGTAGCTCGCAACGCCGCTGGCGACCCCTTCGCGTTGCAGGTTGCGCACGACGTGGACAAGGAACAACGGAAGCGTGCACCCCAACGAAACGGTTGCATAGCTGATTCCGTAAAGAAACATCGCCTTGGTGTCCTTGGCCGACGTGTTCGTCTGGACGCGTGGAACAGCAAATTTGGGTTGGTAACCGAACAGCATCGCGATGCCGAGTACCACGAGCCCGATTCCGATGAGCCCGGTGAGGATCGGCAGCGCCGTCCGTAAGAACGCACCGAGTTCCTGGAACACGAACCCGATGACACCGAACACAGCGAGAAATCCTCCGGTGACCAGCGACCCGACACGCACCGCTCGTAACACGCGGACCGGAGTCGGCCGATCGGCAGTGTCGGAGGACAGGAACGACGCGAGATAGGCGGGAAGCATTGCGAACCCGCACGGATTGAACGCAGCGAGGGCGCCCGAAGTCAACGCGAGCGCAAACGTTCTCCCTTCCACCCTTCTATTGTCGTCGCTCCCGGGGTGGAACATGAGCCGACGCCCTCAGGAGGGACACAGCGGGCTCTCAGAGCGAAACGGCAAACCAGGTGGCGACGAAATGCGCTGATGCTCCGGCGATGACGTACAGGTGCCACACCTCGTGATAGCCGAACAGCCCTGGACGAGGGTCGGGGCTGCGCCGATACAGAGACAATCCGCCCACGCCGTAGAAGCCGCCGCCGCCGAGATACAGCAGCACGGCGCTGGTCGGGGCGTAGCGGAACAGCTGCGGAAGCGCGACCAGTGCGGCACACCCGATGAGCGTGTACAGCACACCGCCTGCGAGTCGGAACCGGTGTTTGAACGCGAACTTCGCCAGGCTGCCAAAGACTGCAGCGGACCAGACGGTGGCCAGCAGCGGGATGCCGACCCGCCGTGGAAGCACAGCCAGGCAACTGGGGGTGTAGCTGCCGGCGATCAACGCGTAGATCATGGCGTGATCGGCCCAGCGCATCCAGGGTCGGAGCCGGGCCGTGCCGATGGATCGGTTGTAGATGGAACTGGTGGTGAACAACCCGATGAGGGTGGTCATGTAGACCGCGCAGCCGATCTTGCCGGTTGTGGTGCTGGCATGGGTGACAAGCACGATTGCGGCCGGTATGGAAACCGCGAGCGCGGCCTGGTGCGAACGGCCGCGGAATCGAGGCAGGACATCGCGATCTGCGCGTTCTTCGGTGGCCGGAGCGAGCCAGCTCTTGGCGGTACGAATCACCTGACGCTCATAACGTTCATGAGAGCACCACAGCGTCGCCCTGCGAGACGACACCGGGTTCGAGCACGCTGGCGTACACCCGGCTGATGCCGGGTTCGCGACGGTGATGCATGCGTTCGAAGTCGGCGTCGATGAACCACTGTGCGTTCTTGGCGCACGGCAATGCATAGAGCGAGATTTCGCAGACCATGGTGCCGATCTGGATCTGTGCACCCGGGAGTACATCGTTCCAATCGAGGCCAGCGACGGAGATGTTCTCGCCCGCAAAGCCGGGTTGGATGGGGTGCCCTTCCGCGTGCAACGTGTCCACGACCTCGGCAGACCACAGACACAGTGCCTGCCACGCACGCCCGTGGTGGCGGCGAGTTCGCTGGCGGTCGCCTGCGAGACCGCGGGGCTCGATCGTGGCTGCGGTGAGTTGCTGCTTCGGTACGCCGCCGGACGAGGAGAACAACCCGCTGACCCTGCCCGTTGTCGCCGTAGGCTGGCGCCGGATGCTTCGCACTCGCTGCGCTCCCCCATGGAGCAGGGCGAGTGACTTATCGACGCACGCCTCAAGCGCGTTGCGGTTGGCCTGAGACAACCGCTGGCGTACGAGTGAGGCTGCCACGCTGAGCTCGTGCTCGCCGGAGAGATCAACGGTGAACAGCTCCGTTGGCAGCTCTGCGGTGTACGCAAGTTCGTGCAGCGTGCGCTGCTGCGCGGCGAGGAGCTGGGCCAGTTGCGGGTCGCCGAGCGGATCCTTGAGGTGCTCGGTCAGGCAGAACCACCATGGCCCGGTGACGCGCAGCGTCGCGATGAGGTCATCGACGGTGTAGTCCGCCGCAGCGACCAACGTCGACGCCATCTCACAAAGGTACCCCGGCTGTAGCGTGTGCAATCGCATGCAGCCGAGCAGATTCAAGAAGCCGAGCGTCCTGAACGAGGCCCGTTCCTGGAAAGAGACGATGGTGCAACGCGGGTTCGAGCGGCTGTGCCTGCACGGTTCGGTGGGCCCGCACTCGCGTCGAGGCAAGACCTTCAACCGGTTCGGCGACGGAAGCATCCTGATGTTTCCGTGGGTCACCCTGTACGGCGAGCGGTACATGTCGATCGGCGAGGGAACGATGATCGGCCAGTACTGTGCACTCGGTGTCGGCATGGCACCTGGCCAGGAGATGCTGACGAACCCTGTGATATCCATCGGTGATCGATGCCTCATCGGCCGGGGCAGCGGCATCGTGGCCCACTGGGGAGTCCACATCGGCAACGACGTGTTCACGGGGCACAACGTGTACATCACCGACCAGAACCACGGCTACGAGGACACCACGAAACCCATCGGTGCGCAGACGATGCCGGAGAAGGATGTCAGCATCGGCGACGGATCATGGATCGGCCATGGCGCAATCATCCTGCCGGGAGTCCAGATCGGTGAGCACGTCACGGTTGCCGGCGGTGCGGTCGTCACACACAGCGTGCCGGATAGATGCGTTGTCGCTGGAAACCCCGCCCGAATCATCCGCCACCACGACCCGGATTCCGACGACTGGCGGCCCGGGCCGCCCCCGCTCTTCGGCTGAAAACAGCAGCTCGACCGAAACCATTAAGGCAATGAGCTAGACGTTGGCCTCTACGACATTGGCCTCTACGACGTTGGCCTGCTCGGTGCGGGCTGCGTCCGCAAGAACCTCTATCAGCGTGTTGGTCCAGCTGATCCTGCCGTTGGTACGGTCCATGGCGGCGGCGTGGGGGGTGAGCCCCCTGATGCGCGGCGGAAGTTCGATCTGCACCCCGCACAATCGTGGGGCGTTGACCGGGTTCAGCCGATGTTGCCCTGCGAGGTCGGTCGGGATGGACGCAAGATCGTCGTCGAACGTGAAATCCGGCAGGGCAACACGGAGCCTGAGAGCCAACGAGGACGCGAACGATCGGTTCTGCCCGCCGAGCAGGACAGTGGTCCACATGTCGTTGCGGCCATAGCCATGCAGCGCGATGGCGATCGACACATGCGACAGGAACTGCGCGAGCTGCGACGAATGCTCGGGGCGAACCTCGGTGGAAGGCAGGTGCTCGCGCAGCGGGTACTGCTGGACGACGCTGTAGCACGACGCATCGGAGCGCGCCGCAGCTTCCTCGGCGATCTCGTCGGTCATCCGTTCGAGGTTGCCTCCATGGAACGCCATGAACCCCACAGCGCCGCGCAGCGTGCAGCGCTCTTCGACCTCTGGCCGAGCGAGGAGCGCTGCGAAGCGTGACCGGTGGGAATCCATCACACCCGGTCTAGCGTGCCCTACGCGTCAGGTGTGGTGTCGGCTGAGGCCCGGCCTGCGGCGTCGGTGACTGCGGCCGCAGATTCCGCGGCGTCTTCGGCTGCCCCCTTACCCTTTCCGCCGATGCCGCTCAAGAGCCCCTTTGCCCTGTCGGCGAGTCCTTCGATCTTGTCGTTGAGGTTGTCCGGTAGCGCATCGACAGCTTTGTCGATGAGGTGCTCGGCCTTGTCCTTGACGTTGCCGGGGAGGCCGTCGGCCAATTTGTCCTTGGCCTTGTCGATCAGTTCGTCGACAGTCTTGGAGAGATGTTGGCCCTGTTGTTTGAGGTCGTCGGTGATGCCCATACGTTTTTGCTCCTGTTCGGCACATCGACGCAACGGGGAAATGGACGCATCGATCGGGTTGTCAACCCGACCGTACCTGACCCTGCGCCCAACTGAAGTTGGAAACCCTGAGTGACCTACGATCGAAACCATGAGTGACGTCGAACTGGTTGAGAAGCTGACGGAAGAGTTGCTGCGCGAATACCCTCCGCAGTCCACGCCGTTGACGGACTTTCTCGGTGCTCAGTTCGACAAGGGCCTTGGCTGGGTGCATTTCAACCTCGGCTTCGGTGGGCTTGGCATGCCGCCGAAGATGCAGCAGGTCATTGATACCAAGCTGCGAGCCGCAGGTGCTCCGTTCTCGCAGCACCGCAACCCCATCGGCCATGGCATGGGCGCCCCCACGGTGCACACATGGGGTTCCGAGGCTCAGAAGGCCCGCTATCTTCGGCCGCTGTTCACCGGTGAGGAAATCTGGTGTCAGTTGTTCTCCGAACCTGGTGCCGGCTCCGATGTCGCAGGCCTCGCCACCAAGGCCGAACGCGACGGTGAAGAGTGGATCGTGAACGGACAGAAGGTGTGGACCACGCTCGGTCACCTTGCCAAGTGGGGCATGCTCGTTGCGCGTACCGATCCGCACCAGGAGAAGCACAAGGGCTTGTCGTACTTCGTTGTCGACATGCACTCGACCGGGGTCGAAGTACGACCACTGCGGCAGATGACCGGCGACAGCGAGTTCAACGAGGTCTACTTCACCGATACGCGGGTACCGGACTCTGAACGGCTCGGGGAAGTTGGCGACGGTTGGCGCGTCTCGCTCACCACGCTCATGAACGAGCGCGTGTCCATCGGCGGTGGAGCGGCAGCGCGCGGCAGCGGGCCGATCTCCGAGGCGGTTCGTATGTGCACACAGTACGGCGTCACGGATGCCTCGATCCGGGACGAACTGATGAGGCTGTGGTCGCAGGCCGAGTGCAATCGCCTCACCAACATCCGCGCAGGGGCCAACCGCAAGTCCGGCATCCCTGGTCCGGAAGGGTCGACCGGCAAGCTGTCGATGGCCGAGCTGAACAAGAAGATTTACGAGTTCTGCATCGGCGTGATGGGAGCCGACGGCATGCTGTACTCCGACTACGACACGGCATCGCACTCCGGCATGTTCTCAGCAGATGTCCAGCGCAGCTTTCTGCGGAGTCGGGCGAACAGCATCGAGGGTGGCACGTCCGAGGTGATGCGCAATATATTGGGCGAACGGGTGCTGGGTCTTCCGGGCGATGTGCGGGTCGACAAGGGCAAGGCTTGGCTCGAGGTTCCTCGCAACTGACCTGTTCGGCCGACTGAGGGCTGATCCGTTCCTGATATCACTCAGGAAAAAGGTCTCAGGAAGTGTGACGAACGTTAGGCGGTTTCGATCACGGTGTATGCCTCGGCTGTCGCTCCCGCCGGAAGGCCACCGGCCTGCGCCAGCGTTTCGTTCCATCCACGAATGCGCTGTTGCATGCCTTCGGGGTTCGGCATTTGGCTCTCGTGGCACAACAGCGCCCTGATCTTGCGCTCGAACTGCTCTGTGGTGTCGACGTACTTGTTGGGCTGAGGACCACCGGCAAGCCACACCTGCCATGCGGAGTGTGGCTCGAAACCTTCGTCGATGAGTTCGGTGAAGGTGAAGGGATTACGAGCGTCGGGGTATACGGCGCACAGCGCAGCTTCGCCCGTGTAGCGATGATCAGGGTGCGAACCGTAGATGCGCGAGAAATCCCAGTTCGGGCTCTGTGTGATCACCACATCGGGCTTGAACCGCCGGATCTCGCGGCTGATGTCGCGGCGCAGATCCAACGTCGGTTGCACCTGGCCGTCGGGGTAACCGAGGAACACAAGCGTGTCGACGCCGACCATCGCTGCAGCAGCCCGTTGCTCGCGTTGGCGAATACCGGCAATGTCGGTGCGGGGAACGGCCGGATCGAAACCGCCGGCATCGCCGTTGGTGACGATGCAGTAGCCGACCTCGACACCGGCATCGGTCAACCCGGCGATGGTTCCGGCGGAACCGAAGTCCACATCGTCGGGGTGTGCGGTGATCGAGAGGACCCGCTTGATGGGCCGTTCGTCTGCCATCTGTCGACCGTAGTGGGTCGATGGCCGTTTCCTCGATCAGGGAGCCACGACGATCACACCAGCTTGCTGGCGCGGCCTTCCCAGTAGCGGTCGCGCAGCAGACGCTTGTACAGCTTGCCCGTGGGATGACGGGGGAGTTCACGTTCGAAGTCGACCGAGCGGGGACACTTGATGTCGGCCAGCTGCGACCGGCAGAACGCAATCAGTTCCTTACCCAATGCGTCGGCCTTCTCGGGCGAATCGACGTCGGCCCAGTCGGCCGGTTGCACCACAGCCTTGACCTCTTCGCCGAAGTCCTCGTTCGGGACGCCGAACACGGCGACATCGCCGACTTTCGGATGCATCGTCATAACGTTCTCTGCTTCCTGCGGATAGATGTTTACCCCGCCGGAAATGATCATGTTCGCCTTGCGGTCGGTGAGGTACAGGAATCCATCGGCGTCGACGTACCCGATGTCGCCAAGGGTGCTCCAGCCCTTTGGGTGACGCGATGCTTGTGTCTTCTCTGGGTCGTTGTGGTACTCGAACTGTGGCGCGTTCCCGAAATAGATCGTGCCGGGTTCACCGGTCGGGAGCTCCTCGCCTGTTTCGTCGCAGACATGGAGTTCACCCATCAGCGCGCGCCCGACGGTGCCTTCGTGAGCAAGCCATTCCTCGGACGTGACGGACACGAACCCGTTGCCCTCTGTTCCCGCGTAGTACTCGTAGATCTTCGGGCCCCACCACTCGATCATTTGCTTCTTCACCGGGATGGGGCACGGCGCCGCGGCGTGGATGACCGACTGCAGTGACGACACGTCGTAGGTGGTGCGGACCAACGGATCAAGTTTCAGCATGCGCACGAACATCGTGGGAACGAATTGGCCGTGAGTGACCTTGAACTGCTCGATGAGCGCCAGGCACTGCTCGGGATCGAAGTGCTCCATGGCGATGATGGTGCCGCCCATGCGCAGGACGGTCATGCAGTAGCGAAGCGGGGCCGCATGGTAGAAGGGCGCAGGCGAGATGTAGGTAGTGTTCTGTGAGAACCCGTAGAGGCCGGCGAGCAGGTGGTAGAGGGCGGGTAGCTCGGTCAGCGGGGTCAGCGGCAGTTTGACCTTCACTCCCTTCGGGCGCCCGGTGGTGCCGGACGAGTAGAGCATGTCGGCGCCGTTCGCCTCGTCATCGATCGGTGTTGTGGGCATCGAAGCCAAGGCAGTTTCAAGCGACTCGTAACCCGCGACGGTGCCGTCGAGCATGGCGAACAGAGTCACCGCCGGAGCCTTGGTCAGCAATTGTGTGGCGGTCTCGGCCTTCGCCTTTGAGGTGAAGAACGCCTTGGCACCGCAGTCGTTGACGATGTACTCCAGCTCGCCGAACGTGAGCCGGCTCGATGCAGCGGTGTACTGGAGCCCGGCTCGGTGAGCACCCCAGCAGAGCCGGAAGAACCACGGATGGTTTTCCATCATGATGCTGATCGCATCGCCCTGACGCAGTCCCGCGTTGCGCAGCAGATGTGCGACCCGGTTGGAATCTTCTTCGAACTGGCGATAGGTGATGGCCTCGCCGGTGCTCGCCATGATCATGGCCGGCTTGTCGGGAGTCTCGATGGCGAACATTCCTGGATGCACGGATTTGAACCTACGGGCTGACCGAATCAGCGTTCCATTCGCCGTGGGCCAACCCGAGTCGGTTCGAGGTGGGCACTCGGTCGCGTGGAGCGACTTCGTGCGCGAGCTCGGGTGGGTTCATTCTGAGCGCCATGATGGAGCGGTGACCGATCCGTATGCAGTAGCTGCCGAAGACATCGATGCGGTGGTGTTCGACATCGGGGGCGTGTTCGCCATTCGCCACCCGGTGCCGATCCGGCGAGGGCTGGCGAGGGCCGGCTTCGAGGTATCGGCTGACGATGCGGATTTCCATGTCGCCCATCACCATGCGGTGCGGCGGCTTGCCGATGAGTCCATGGATGACCTCCACGAGCACAGTCCCGAGTTCTGGGTGCACTTCGAACGGGAGTACCTGGCTCGTATCGGGGTCGCCGAA
>JANNBN010000077.1:0-84909 GCA_031385545.1 Acidimicrobiia bacterium
CGTCGGCTACCTGATCGGGGTCAGCGCCGGCGCCAAGGATGAACGCTCGCACCATGGTTGTGGTGACGCCCATGAGAGCTTGGGTGAGCACGATCGGGTCGGCGGTGCGGATGCGGCCGGCCGTCATTGCCTCGTTGACATGCTTCACGGCGTCGTTGAGCGAATTCTCCTGGCTCTGGCGCAGCGTGTCGGCGAACTCGGTTTCCGACACGGCGAACTGAAAGACGTTCACCATGTGGCGGTTCTCCGAGTACCAGTGCATGGTGGCGTGCATGCCGAGTTCGAGGCGCCGGATGGGATCAGGTTCGCTTTTGATACTGAGCTGCTGGCGTCGCCGTAACGAGTAATTGGCATCGCGCAGGATCTGATGCATCAGCGCTTCTTTGGACTCGAAGTACCAATAGAAGACCCCTTTACCGACGCCACACCCATCAACGATGTCGGCGACCGAGGTTGGGTGGTAACCCTGGACGGCGAACCGCCTGGCAGCGAAATCCATCAGCTGGGTTCGGCGTTCCTTGCCCCTCGGGGTGAGTGGCCGGTCGTTCGCCGCAGAGTCCGCCGGGAGGGGTTGATCGGGTGTTGCGTGCAGCGGGTCGGTCACAACGGCTGGGCGCATTCCAGCAGGCTAGAGATTCTGGGTGCGCATGACCAACTTCACGTGTCTCCGTTCGGCGAGGACCTTGATCGGCGGTTTACGCTGCTGGCACGCCCACTGCGTGCGGGCGCCGATGGAGGGCACATGGCTTATCGAATTTTCAAAGCACTCCTCAGCCCAATTCTGCATGTGCTGTTCAAGGTTCGTGTCGAGGGAATCGAGAATGTCCCCAGCTCTGGTCCCGTGATCCTGGCCAGCAACCATCACAGCTTCTCGGACTCGATCTTCTTGCCCATGGTGTTGAAACGCCGTGTCACGTTCGTTGCCAAGGCCGAATACTTCGAGCAGAAGAAAACTGCATGGTTCTTCAAGCTGATGGGCCAGATTCCGGTGAAGCGCGGCGGCGGGCCGGCGGGTGAGCGGGCGCTCGAAGCAGCGTGCGAGGTGCTCAACGACGGCGGTGTGTTCGCTATTTATCCAGAAGGCACCCGCTCGCCAGATGGTCGGCTCTACAAGGGTCGTACCGGTGTGGCCCGCCTTGCGCTCCAGACCGGTGCGCCTATCTGCGCGGTCGCCATGATCGGTACTCGGGAAGCTCAGCCGATCGGCCAGGTGAAACCGAACTTCTTCTCGCCCATCACCATCAAGATTTCGCGTCCGATGGACTTCACACGACTCCAGCCCAGGTCAGACGATCCGTTGGTTGCCCGACAGATCACCGACGAGGTGATGTTCGAACTCCGTTCGCTGTCGGGGCAGGAGTATGTCAACCAGTACCCGCCGAAGAAGGGTGCAACGACCGAAGAGGTCACAGCCGACCAGGGTCCGGCGAAGGTTGGCGTCCTGGCCGCCGTCGGCTGAGGTTCTTGCGGGCAGCTACTCGGCCCAGGCGCGGCTGCGCTCTATTGCGCGCAGCCACTGCGCATGGTCTTTGTCAGCTCCTGCCTTGGCCCGCTGCGGCGTGAACCGAGCGGCTTCGCTCCAGGCCGCAGACACCTCGTCGGTCGAAGACCACACACCTTCAGCTAGCCCGGCAGCGTACGCAGCACCCATTGCCGTTGTCTCGGTGATGGTTGGGCGGCTCACCGGGACGCCGAGCTGGTCGGACTGGAGTTGTAGCAGAAGGTCCATCACCGCGGCGCCTCCATCGACGCGCAGTTCAGCGAGCGTGGCACCCGACACTGCTGTCATACGGTCCACCACGTCACGAACCTGATAGGCGATCGATTCGACAACGGCACGAGCGATGTGTGCTCGTCCGGTGCCACGGGTGATGCCGACGATTGTTCCGCGCGCATACGGATCCCACCATGGACTTCCGAGGCCCGTGAATGCCGGCACGACACAGACGCCTTCGGTGTCGGGGATCGAGGATGCAAGCGGGCCGATCTCGGACGCCGACCCGATGATGCCCAGCCCGTCGCGCAGCCACTGGATGGCAGCACCGGTGACGAACACCGCACCTTCCAGCGCGTATGCGAATCCACCGTTGACTCCCAGATCCCAGGCAACGGTGGTAAGCAGACCCTCGGAGGGGGGCGGGCAGGTGGGGCCGACGTTCATCAGCAGGAAACTGCCCGTGCCGTAGGTGTTCTTGGCCATGCCGGGGGACAGGCATGCCTGGCCGAACAGCGCGGACTGCTGGTCACCGAGGATGGCGCTGATCGGCGTACTCGTCAACCGCCCGCCGGCAACGCTGGCGTGCACCGTGCCGAAGCGGCCGCTCGACGGACGAACTTCGGGCAGCACCGACAGCGGCACGCCGAACAAGTCGGCCAGTTCGGGTGACCAGGCGCGGTCCACGATGTCGTACAGGAGCGTCCGGCTGGCGTTGGACGGGTCGGTTGCGTGTCGGCCGCTGTCAGGCCCGCCGGTCAGGTTCCACAGCACCCAGTCGTCGACGGTACCCATCAACAGGTTGGGACCTTCCGGGACGCCGTTGTCGAGCAGCCAGCGGAACTTGGTGGCGGAGAAGTAGGGGTCGAGAACCAGACCCGTACGTGCACGTACGGTATCCAGGTGACCGTCAGCGGCCAACCGGTCACACACCCCAGCCGTTCGACGGTCCTGCCACACAATGGCGGGAGCCAGCGGCTTGCCCGTCGAGCGATCCCACGCGACGACCGTTTCGCGTTGGTTCGTGATGCCGATCGCTGCGATGTGCGAGTCATCGGGCAACGCGTCGAGGAGTTCGGTGAGCGTCTGCTGGACGCAGTCCCAGATCTCGGTTGCGTCGTGTTCCACCCAACCAGGCTGGGGGAAATGCTGGGTGAACTCTCGGTAGCGGTATCCGACGGGCGCGCCGGTTGCGTCGACAGCGAAGCTGCGGACACCGGTCGTGCCGCAGTCAATGGAGACAACGACGTCCCTCCCGGTATCTGCGCGGTTCACCAAGGACTTCGATTCAGCATCCACGTCGGCAAACCTACCGCCGAAGCCACGTTGACAACGCGGTTGTCGTGGCGCCGTCCTGCCTTCGGCCGACCTGCTGGATGAGCCAACTAACCTCCAGCACATGCGAATTGCAATGCTCACCGCCGGTGGTCTCGCCCCCTGTCTGTCCACCGCCGTCGGCGGTCTGATCGAGCGCTATGCGGCTGTCGCCCCGGATGCCGAACTCATCGGATACCGAGACGGCTATGCGGGCCTGCTCACCGGTAACTCCATTTCCGTCGGCGCCGCGGGGCGGGCCGAAGCCGCTGCGCTGTACGGGTTCGGTGGTTCGCCGCTGGGCAACAGCCGAGTGAAGCTCACCAACGTGGCCGACTGTGTGAAACGTGGTCTGGTCAAAGTAGGTCAGGACCCCCTGCACGTTGCTGCGGAGCAGCTGACGAAGGACGGGGTGTCGGTGCTGCACACCATCGGCGGCGACGACACCAACATGACCGCAGCCGACCTGGCTGCGTATCTCGCGTCCAACGGTTATGAACTGCGAGTCGTTGGGCTCCCGAAGACCATCGACAACGATGTCTCGCCGATCGCGCAGACCCTTGGTGCGTCAACCGCAGCCGAGCAGGGTGCGATCTTCTTCGAAAACCTGGTGTTCGAAGGTTCGGCCAACCCCCGTTCGCTCATCATTCATGAAGTGATGGGTCGCAGCTGCGGCTGGCTCACCGCTGCCACCGCACGGGTCTATCGGGACCGCCTCCACGCGCGTCCCACGGCACCGTCGCTTGGCATCGATCACGCATGGCTGGACATCGATGCGGTCTACATCCCCGAGTCGCGGGTCGACATCGCAGCCGAGTCTGCCCGGCTCAAAGCTGTGATCGACCGTAAGGGCACCGCCAATGTGTTCGTGTCCGAGGGTGCAGGCGTCAGCGAGATCGTGGCGTCGCTCGAGGCCAAGGGCGAGACCGTCGAACGGGACGCGTTCGGCCACGTGAAGCTGGACAAGATCAACGTCGGCTCGTGGTTCTCGCAGCAGTTCGCATCGCTGGTATCAGCTGAAAAGGCACAGGTCCAGAAGTCGGGTTACTTCGCCCGTTCAGCGCCTTCCAACGCAGAGGACCGAGCCCTCATCGGCGAGATGGTGGTGTGTGCTGTCAGCAGTGCGCTCGACGGGGTCAGCGGGGTCGTCGGTCACGACGAAGAGCAGGGCAACGTCCTTCGTGCCATCGAGTTCCCACGCATCAAAGGCGGCAAAGAATTCGATGTCAACACGCCGTGGTTCCAGTCGTTGTTGACCGACATCGGCCAAGCCTGACGCTCAGCTGGGTGCAGCCCTCAGCTGGGTGCATCGCTGAGTCTCACCATTGCATCGATCACGGTGTCGATGCCGGGGTCCGTTGCGTCGGTCGGCGCCACGATCGGGTGTCGGATTACGAGAACTTGTGTCAGCTCGTCGCAACTCGTCGGTGTCGGCGGCCAAAGGCTGGACCGCGCCGCCCATGACGCGTGTGGTGAAGGAGTGCGGTCAAGCTGGTTCGAGTCGACCAGACCATCATCGTGGGCAGGTGGGGGAGGGACGGTGCAGCCTGGCAGTAGTGTTCGGGCCGCTGTTTCGAGAACAAGCACAGGAATACCAAGGCGCCGTGACTCGGCGAGCACCGCCGTGCGCTGTTCGGCAGTGATGCCAGCGTCCCTGACCTGTGCCCCGTAGACGAATCCACCCGCTGGTCCGCCGAGCCCGTCGAAGTATCGAGCTGTGCGCACGGTTGCTCCGTGTGCTGCTGCTGCGAAGGCTGGGAGCAGTGTGAACACGACGTTTCTTGTCGGCCGTTGAGCTCCGTTGCCCGTTGTGGTGGCCCCGGTCTGATCGAACCTGGCGACTTCGACGGTGGACATGGACTCGGCAGTCCGTTCGCCTTTCGGGAGGGTTCGGATGATCGACGTGACGACGGTGCTGCGATCCGTGACCCGGCCGAATACTGACATCGGAGCGTTTGTGACCTGCCACGCACCCTGCCGCACGGTCGGCACGGTCCGGAGCTTCACGGCTGAAACCCGACCCAACGGTAAGCCCTGGCTGGCGTTGCAGCCGGGTACCGCTGCGGCATCAACTACGAGCCAGCGACCATTTCGTATGCATACATATCCGTTTGCGACAAAGCGCCGAGTCGTGGGTGAGGCCGAGCCTGATGCGGCCTGAGCGCCCGGCGCTGCAGCACACGCAATGAGGGCAGCTATCGACAGAACAAAAACCTTCGGTACGGTTGTTCTCATGTCCAGCCTGCTCGTCTCGCGGTCCGTCCAGGTGAATGCCCGGCCCGAAGTGATCTTCAATCTACTTGCCGACCCGTCGCGCCACCACGAGATCGATGGTTCCGGAACGGTGGTGGGTGCCGCACCGTCGGCACCAACCCGGCTTGCCCTCGGCAGTTCGTTTTCCATGAGCATGCGACAGGGCATGCCATATCGCATCACCAACACCGTGATCGAGTTCGTCGAGGATCGCGTCGTTGCATGGCGACATTTCGGTGGACATACCTGGCGGTATCAGCTCGACCCGTTGGAGGACGGGACGCAGACGTTGGTCACGGAGACGTTCGACGGCACGGTGTCCCGGTTTCCTCCCGCGCTGCTGTTGATGGGCGCCCCGAAGCGCAACGCAACAGGAATCGAAGCCACACTCAAACGGTTGGCTGACCGTTTTGCCTGAGCGTCTCAGGCGCCGCTGAGCAGTGCCGCCAGCGGTCCCAGCAACGATGGGTTGCTGACGAGCAGCACTTCTCGGTGCAGCGGCAGACGGGTGTGGACTGCTCCGGCTTCGGCCGCTATGAGCAGCCCCGCGCACTCGTCCCACGGCTGCAGTCCATCTTCGAAGTAGCCGTCGAGGCGGCCATCGGCAACGAAGCACAGATCGATTGCAGCAGATCCGGCACGGCGAATCTCACGGATATGCGGCAGGACGGTTGCGAGGCGAGCGCCCTGGACTGCCCTGATTTCCGGAAGGTACGCGAACCCCGTTCCGAGCAATGCATGTGACACGTCGGTCAGCGCGCTGACCCCGATCCGGGTCCCGTTGCGGAACGCACCGCCGCCCAGTACAGCGGTGTACAGGTCGCCGAGCATGGGTGCCGACACGGCGCCGGCCACGGTGGTGCCAACGACTTCGACGCCGACCGACACCGAGAAGAACGGATGTCTGTACACATAGTTTGTGGTGCCGTCGATGGGGTCGACGACCCAGCGAACCCCCGACGTGCCAGCGCGTGCGGTGCCTTCTTCGCCGAGGAAGCCGTCGTCGGGGCGTTCGGCGTCGATCAGCGAGACGATGAGCTGTTCGGAAGCCTTGTCCATCTCGGTGACCAGGTCGGTGCCGCTGGACTTGGTGTCGAGGGTGCGGGTGCGGTGGAGGCCGTCAGCGATCAGCTCTCCGGCTGCGACCGCAATCCGGGTGGCAAGGTCAAGCAGTTCGACATGCAGCGCGACGGCCGAGGGAGCGGAAGATTCGCTCATTTGTTTGCGTTCCATTCAGCGAGCGCGCGCAGTGCGAGGACCGACACGACTGCAGTTCCGCCGGCGAAGGCGAGTGTTGACACGATGGCCCCGATGGACTTGGGAGCGGTGCAAGTTCCTGCACACTGCAGGTCGACCATGGCCCAGCCGATCAGCCCTCCGCAGGCTCCGGCAAGGAGGATGGCCCCGAACGCCACGGCTCTCGCCGTGACTGACGGAAGACTGGACAGGCCGGGTTGCGGAACTTCAGCGGGCACGTCTCCACCCTACTGGCCGGGTGTTCCGTGTCAGCTCAGGTGAAGGTCGGCGACGACGGCTCCCGATGCGGTAATGAGCGATTGCGGGGCGACGCCGAACACGTCGTTCCAGGTTCCGGCGGCGGCCCACACTGTTTCGTACGCGAGCAATTCGGGGTCGGCGAAAATGCGAAGTTTGGTTCGGTGGGCAATGGGTGCAACGCCGCCGATCGGGAACCCGGTTGCGGCGCGGACGGCATCGGCGTCAACGCGCCAACACGCTGGCTGTCCGGCCGCCGCTGCGAGTTTCAGCTCGTCGAGCTGCAGGTGGCCAGGAACCAACGCCACAACGATTTCTCCGTCTGCCCGTGCCGCTCCGTTGCCAACGGCGAAGATTAGTGACTTGACGATCTGGCCGACCTCGACCCCGATCGCGTTGGCTGCCTGGACTGCAGTCTTGGTGCCGTCAGGAAACCTGCGGAGTTCGATCTTCATGCCCAGCTTGACGGCCGCCTCAGAGACGAGGCGAGTGTTTGCATGCATTGTGCAAACGCTAGATGAGCAGGGCAGCCGCGCTCGCCGAAAGGCGATTGTGCGTCGGTTAGCCGCGGTCCCAGATCGAGGCAATCGGAACGGCGTAGATGCGTTCGTCGATGCGAAAGATCCTCGGTCCGGTGTGCAGAACTACGCCAGTGGTGAACCTGTCGCCAAGTAGATCTCGCAGCCAGATCAGATGTGCGGCGTCAGCGCGTTCCGGTGCGGAGCTTGCTTTGCATTCGATGCCAGCTACTCGTCCATCTCGCGACTCCGCGATGAGGTCAATCTCGTGAGCTCCAGAATCGTGGCGAAGGTGGTGGAGCCTGGCACCAGACGTTGCGACGGTTAGCTCGGGACGAAGCTGCGAGAGCACGTAGGTATCAATGATGCGACCGAGCAAGTCTCCGTCGCGCAGAATCGCCCGTTCGTCGACGCCGAGGAGCGGACCGAGCATCGCCGGGTCGACGAGGTAGCGCTTTTCCGTTCTCGTGAGTCGGTTGAGCTGATTGGAATGCCATGCCGGGATCCGTTCGGTCGCGAAAAGCGCCTCGAACAATGAGTCATAAGCAACGGCGGTCATCCTCGTCACGCCAGCCGAGTCATAAAGCCGCTTGTGCTCGACGACCCCCGCCGTGCTCGCAGCAACGGCTTGGAGGTAGCGACGCAAAAGCGCCGGATCCCGATTCGAGTCCGTGAGAGTTGCGTCACGGCTGATCAACTGCTGAACGTAGCTTTCCCACCAGATCGAACGGGCCTTTGCCGACGATCGAAGCGCGACCTCAGGTGGCATTCCCCGGAGCGCACGGTCGAGATAGTCGCGTAGAGCGAGCGGCTCGGCGGGTGAACGCAGGTTTTCGATGGTGCCGTCGAGAAGTACATCAACGAACGATGACTCTCCCGTGTAGCCGGTGATCTCTCGCTCGCTGAGGCCCCACTGGGTGAGGAGAATCACACGCCCAGTGGCAGCCCATGTGGGCTGCAGAAGGTCCGCCCGAACTGATCCGGTAAGCACGAATCTTCCTGGGGACGAATCAAGATCGACCGATCGTTTCACGGCTGGTAGCACCTCAGGAACAAGTTGCCACTCGTCGATCAGAAGCGGGGTCTCGAACGCGCGGAGAACTTCGTCGGGGTCGGCGCGGAGCGGCCCTGCCTGGTTCGGTCGGTCGAGCTGCAACGTCGAACTGCTTAACCGTCGAGCGCTCGTGGTCTTGCCCGACGCTCGAGGTCCAACGATCATCACCGCTGCGAACTCATCGAGCACTTCTTCGAGCAGACGGTCGATCAACCGGACTACATAGCGGGCCACATCGCAAATAATAGCGATATCAGCGCTATCTTGTTAGCGTTTTCCACGTCGGTTTGTTCGCGTTTTTCGCTTTCAGCGCTCGGTCGGAGAATCCACATTCCCGTACGACATTTGCGGCCGAATCCCACACGCTGGAATGAGCTCGTTGCACCGCCGGGCAGCTTTGGCGACCTATCGGTGGCAGGATGAGGAAATGTCCCGGGGCGAGAGCAGACTGCGGGAATGGACCGTTGCCGCTGGCATCATCCGGTCGGGGTCCGAGGTGCTGATGGTGCGAAACCGTCGCAAGAACGGCACCCTGGACTGGTCAACCCCGGGGGGTGTGGTCGAACCGGGCGAGGAGGTTGTCGACGCGCTGACTCGTGAGGTTCTCGAGGAGACGGGCGTCGTCGTCGCGGCCTGGAGCGCGCCGCGTTACTCCGTGGTCACCGTGGCCACCGGTATGGGCTGGCATCTCACGGTGCAGGTGTTCGAAGCCCTCGAATGGAGCGGCGAGATCGCAATCGACGACCCAGATGGGATCGTGGAGGAGGCAGCGTTCCTCAGCACATCCGCAGCTATCGAATGTCTGGCAACAACGGCACGGTGGGTGTGTGAACCCATCGCCGAGTGGCTCAACGATCCGTGGGACGGCCATCGTCAGTACGGCTACGAGCTGTCCGGTGTGGATCGCCACTCCATGTCCGTGGAGCGGCACCTGTGACTCGTGTCCACCACTGAACGGTCTGACGATTCATCTCCTCACGTCGCGTCGGCGCGGGTCATCCTGCACGTCGACATGGACGCGTTCTACGCATCGGTCGAGGTGCTGCGCAACCCCGAGCTGAAAGGCAAGCCGGTCCTTGTCGGTGGCTCCGGAGCGCGAGGAGTTGTCGCCAGTTGCAGCTACGAGGCACGCGCCTTCGGCGTGCGGTCAGCAATGTCGTCGTCGCAGGCCAACCGGCTCTGCCCAACCGCGATCTGGGTGTCCGGCGACCACGGGCTGTACGGGGAATACTCGGGCCGGGTACACGAGTGCTTCCAGCGGATCACCCCGATCGTCGAAGGGGTTGCGCTCGACGAAGCATTTCTCGACGTCACCGGTTCGCTTCGTCTGCTTGGGACTTCGCAGCAGATTGCGTCAGCGCTCCGCGCCGATATCAACAACGCCACCGGCCTCACCTGTTCGGTCGGCATCGCCTCGTCGAAATTGCTTGCCAAACTTGCATCGGAGTGCGCCAAGCCGAGTCTTCCGGGCAAGCCACCGCGCAGCGTGCCGGTCGGAGCGGAACGGCTCGAGACCGGTGTTGTGCAAGTGACCCCGGGCGCCGAAGTTCGCTTCCTGCACAGCCATCCGATCGAGGCACTGTGGGGTGTCGGCCCGGCGACCAAAGCCCGCCTCGACCGATACGGGGTGCGCACGGTTGGCGACCTCGCGGCGATGCCGAGAGACTCGGTGATCAACGCGCTGGGCCGTTCGAACGGTGCCCACCTGTTCGCCCTCGCAAACGGGATCGATGACCGTCCGGTGGAAGCCGACCGTGCACTCAAGTCCGTCGGGCACGAGGAGACATTCTCCACGGACCGGCGCGACCTCAGTGGCCTGGCGGTCGATGCGACTCGCATGGCTGACGCTGTGTCCAACCGAATGCGCGAAGCCAAGGTGAAGGGGCGGACGGTATCGCTGAAGATCAAGTTCTCCGATTTCAGGCTCGTCACGCGCTCGCGAACAACCACCTGGACGGGATCTGGCATCCACATCGCCGACGTCGCTCGCTCGCTGCTGAACGACCCGGAACTGGTCGACCAGATCAACGCTGCCGGGGTTCGGCTCCTCGGCGTATCCGTTTCCTCGCTGCGCTCGTCAGCCGAACTGCCATCTTCCGGGTCCAACGTCTCCGGATCCGATGCAGTGGACCCCATGGTCCCCACGGACGACGACATCGAACGTTCAGGTGGTCCGGTGTCGCCCGCAGAGCAGTTGGACCTGTTTTCCTCGGCCGTCGTGACTGGCGACCTTCCGGGCCAACCGGTTCGAACCCACCAACCTGGGCAGGACTCGGCGGACAGCGTTGCGTTCGACAGGGTGATCGAGGCAGTGCGGGAACGCTTCGGTGACCATGCCGTTGCCCCCGCCTCGCTTGTCACCGAACGCGGACTTCGCACCAAGCGGCGAGGTGACACGCAGTGGGGTCCGGCCCAGACCGATGGCGAATCGAAGGAGTCATCCTCCCAACGGCCACGGCTGACCTGACTTCTCCACCGGCCGCATTTTGGACCGTTGTTGGGATTGCCGGGCAGCGGAGGGGTATGGGAAACTGGCTGGGTGCCACTCTCGGAGTACGAAGAGCGAATGATCGCTGAGTTCGAGCGTCAGTTCGAACCCGGTACCGCTTCGGAGGTGCCGCGCCAGTTCAGTGCCGGGCGTGTGGTGCAGGCAGGGTCAGTGGGTGCACTTCTCGGCTTCGCTCTCATGCTGCTGGCGCTGCCGGTCAATGTGCTGCTGTCGTTCGCCGGTTTCCTGCTCTGTTTCGCGTGCTCGTATTGGGCGATGATCGGCATCGACCAGGGGGGCTGGGACGACTTGATGCAGCGTCATCGCCGCCTGGTTCCACGCCGACGCTCCACCGATTTGCCCTGACGTTACGAATTGGGCCGCAGGGTCTTCGGTCCGACCAAACGGCTCGGGCGCGGTCTCAGCCCGAACGACAGCCAGCGCGACAATCGCCGCCGCCGCGGCAACCCGCCGACGACCTCCGTGCGGACGGCCGCGATGTCAGCCTGAAGGAGGCGGCTGAGATCCGACCCCTGCGCTGAGGTGGCAGGGGGCCCATAGCGAAGCGATTCGACCCGGGTGGCGATGTCGGCGACTGTCGACCAATCTGCGCATCGGGTTCGGCGCACCCGCGTGAGCCACGTGCCGATCGGCTCGGAACTGGCCCGGGCTGCGCCGGCCCAGGCGAGATCATCTTCGAGCCCGCGCCATGCCGACGCGATGGCAATAGGAACGGTGTCCCCGTCTGGCGCGTATCCGCGTCTCGATCTTGTCCGTCTGATCGCCCATGGCATGAACCACAACCCGACCAACCCCAGCACGAGCACGGCCCACCACAGCAAGGTCGCAACGGAGAGGGCGGACTGCGGAGCAGGATCGAGCGTCGCGGGAAGATCAGTTGTGGCCGGAGCGGTGGTCGGAACCGACGCAGCGGAGGAAGGCGATTGAACTGGCTCGGTGATCGGAGGGACGCTGGTCGGCGCAGGCGGATTGCCGTCGGCCACACCTCGGCTTGGCGTCGGCTCGTACGCAACCCACCGTCCGTCGACGTACACCTCGGGCCAGGCGTGCGCATCCTGCCCGCGCACCTGATAGCCCGCAGCGGTGAGCCGGCCCGGCACGAAACCGATGGCAACGCGTGACGGCACCCCCAGCGTCCGGGCCATGACGGCAAAAGAGCTGGCGAACTGTTCGCAGTACCCGCGGCGAACATCGAACAAGAACTGATCGATGCCCAGCGATGCGGTGCGGGCGATGTCAAGGTCATAGACGAATTGCGTGCGGAAGAACGCTTCGAGTTGCTCCATGCGTTCGGTGTCGGTGACCGCTTCCGCTGTTGCTTCCCGTGCCAATTGTGCAACCGCAGGGGTCAGGGTGCCAGGCAGCTTCAGCAATTGCTGAAGCTGTTCGCCGTTGATCGGTTCGAAGCCCGCAGCCGGGTCAGTGCTCAGGGTCAAGGTGTAGGTGTCGCCACGTCCTGCGCGGTCGTCGAGCAGGACCGAATCGGATCGGCGATCGAACGCAACGGTGGCTTCGACGCCGTCGGGGTGCAAACCCGTAACCGATCGAATCGGTTGCTGGACGGGCAGCCAGGTGTCGGCGAGCCCCTGCAAGGTGATGTCGACGACCCGATCATCGGGAGATGCATCCTTCGCTTTCTCCTCGCGGTAGGTCCCTCGGGTTGCAGTCCACTGGTCGTCGCTGTAGGTGTCAAGCGACGTCAACCTCCAGTAGGACCGCGTCGAGGAACGGCCGATGAAGAGTTCCTCATCGGCGAGCGCCACGAGGTGCGCACGTGTGCTGACCAGAGGGTTGGAAGCAGTGCGGATCGGACGGCTGGGTGCCCTGTCGTTCGCCTGCAGGTCGATCAGCCCGGCGCTGACCCACGACGGTGGCCGGGCGCCGGCGAGACCGACTGCGCCCAGTGCCGTGACGACGAACAGGCTTGCCCCAATTGCTCCGGCCCGGCGTGGCTTCGGACCAAGCCATGCGTCACGGGCCAACTCCCGGACCCGGGCCGCACCGACGACTGCACACACTGCCGCGACGTACGGAAGGAGGGCGCGGACCCGGTTGGTGTCTGCAGCCAAGGCCGAAGTGAGCACGACGACGATGGACGAGGGAACCAGTGCTTCGATCAGAAAGCCCAGCCGGTATGCGATTGCGTCGGTCAGGGTGCTGATGAGCCATGCGCCGGCCACGCCGACCAAGGTGAACCCGAGCAGCGGCTCGGTCGGTGCCCTCACGCTCACGAAGGTGTTCCATGCCTGGATCAGCGACCGTTCGACTTCGGCCCAGGTTGCGGAGGTAGGAATCGCACCGAACCGCACCGTCGCGGGCATCAACGCCGCGCACACGGACAGGGCGACCACGAGGGCACTGGTCGCAGCGCTGGCGATCCATGGCAGCTTGGCCCACCGTGACGCAATAGCGACACCATGCGACAGCAACGCAGCCACCACGATGATTGTCATGGCGCTCTGGTCGGTGAAGAGCCGTCCAACGGTGACCATGGCTGCCACGCACGAGCCGACGATGCCGATCTCGAGACCCAGGCTGCTGATCGTGATCGCTCCGCGGACCCGTTGCCAGATTCGCGGGGTTGCGTCGAGTGGCTTTCTCAACGAACGAACTCGGTCCAACGTGCGAGGTCCGCGCGGGTCTCGACAGTTCGTCCGCCCGACGCGTTGCGGGGGTCGACGATCAGCTCCAGGGTGGTGTCCAGCTTCGGTATTGCACCCGCACGGGCTTGGTACGGGCCGGTGACGACAACGTCGACAGCTGCGATGACGTCCAGAGCTTCTGATAAGCCCGACGTGGGTACGAGGTCGACCAGCCGATCCAGCGCTGCTTCGCCATGCCAGCGCGGAGCGTCGGCCCCGTCGGCAAGGTTGGCCCCGGTGGCAAGGTTGGACCAGAGCATCATCATGGTGTCGCCGGATCCTGTGCTGCGAGATGCGCGTCGCGCCGTGATGAGGCTGGCCACCGCCTCGACGGACAACTCGAACGATTCGGCGGTGTGCACCTCGCAACGGTCATCGAGCAGTACCACCGCAGCTGTGTGTTCGTCCGGATCGAACGTTCGCACCAGCAGTCCGCGGCCGCGCGCCGAAGCCGTCCAGTGGACCAATCGGAGTTCATCGCCCTCGATGTAGGGCCGGAGCCCCGCTGGTTCGGTGCCGGCCGCAGCCAGGGAACGCCCCGCTGCGGGTCGTTCGTCGTGTTGCGATCGTGATGGCGACGCAGCACGGTGCACGGGGGGCACCGACTGAACAGCGGGCCGCACTCGGATCGAAACACGACTGCCTGAACCAACTCCGCGCCGGGCGATTCCCAAAGGGTCGGTCGATTCCATCCGGAATGGGCCGAGGACGAGCGTGCCCCGGGTCGGGACGGGGACAGGGAACGATCCGGTATGGCTCCCGCGTCTCCCCGGATGTGCCCACATCCGGATGGACCGGCCGTCGGAGATCGGACCGCTGAGAAGGAGGGGCCGGATCGATCGTCCGCTGACCGTGGCAGTGACGGTGATGGTGGAGCGGGCGAAGGCCGGGTTGGGTTCGCCGAGCATGCTGAGGCGAGGGCGGCGGCGAGGAATCCATACCCACAACAGCGCCATGACGGTGACGGCTGCCAAGCCGACCCCGCTCGCGAAGAGTTCGGGAAGCGACAGCACCCACCCGCCGCCGATCAGCGCGGCTGCCAGCACGCTGCACGCGACGCCGCGGCTGGTCAGCATGGGCTGTGACCGGTCAGCCTTTTCGGCTTCCGGGAACTGGCACGGACGCCAGGATATTGTTCAACACCGTAGCGATGTCGACAGAACGACTGCGGGTGAGGAGGCGGTGCGTCAACACCGGACCGGACGTGATGCGGAGGTCGTCGGGAGTCACGAAGTCTCGGCCGCGCATCAATGCCCTTGCGCGGGCGAGTCGGATCCATGCCTGGCCGGCCCGGGGCGAAGCACCCAACCGAAGGTCTGGGTGGCTACGCGACTTGGCGAGCACATCGACGACGTAACCGAGCAGGACCGGTGCGACATGAAGTGCAGCGACCAGGTGCGTGAGGGAACGTATCGATTCGATGTCGGCGACGGGACCCATGTCATCGAGATGCCCGCGCCCCGATGATTGGCGCATCACCGCAATCTCGGCGTCGCGGTCGGGGTAGCCGAGCGACAGACGCGCAAGGAACCGGTCGAGTTGGCTCTCGGGCAACGGGTAGGTGCCGTCCTGCTCGATGGGGTTCTGCGTGGCAATGACCATGAAGGGCCGGGGCAGGAGATGGGTCTGGTTGTCGACCGAAACCTGACGTTCTTCCATCGCTTCGAGAAGCGACGACTGCACTTTGGGCGACGCCCGGTTGATCTCGTCGCAAAGAACGACGTTCGCGAAGACTGGACCAGGGCGGAACGTGAACTCACCCGTGACCTGACTGAGCACGGTGACGCCGGTGAGGTCTGACGGGAGCAGGTCAGGGGTGAATTGCACACGGGCAGTTTCGCCACCGACGGTCTTGGAAAGGGCCTTGGCAAGAAGCGTCTTGCCGACGCCAGGAACGTCTTCGACGAGCAGGTGGCCTTCGGCTGCGAGGCACAGCACCGCAAGGTCGATCTGGTCCTGCTTGCCGTGAACTGCACCGGCGACGTTGGCTGCGATGGCCTGCATGAGGTCACTCGCGGCGGTGACCATCTCGGCCGCTGGGCGAGATGGTCGGTGCACACCGTTCGTACTCGAAGTTTCCGTTGCGGTGCCGACGTCCGTCATGGGCTTCCCAGGTTACCGGCCGTTCGAGCCTGTCCGGTCGATGGACCGTCGGTCGGCCCTGTTGGGCGACGGCGTCTCCCGCCGGGGCCCAACTTTCTCCAACGTTGGAAGGTGGAGCAACCAACGTTGTTCGTTGTGGGCGGGGGTGGGCCGGTTTTCACAAGGTTGGTTGCTGGGGCACCAACGTTGGTTGCTGAAGATGTAGCCGGGTGGCGTCTTGGAGCCTTATTGGCGTTTGGGAGGTGCCCCGACGATTGACTGGTACAGCGCTTGGCGAAGCTGGCTGCGAATCGGATACGTGGACGAGGGCAGGAGCTGGGTCATGAACGTCAACGTGAGATCTTCGACCGGATCGTTCAGCGACCAGGTCGATGCGGCACCACCCCATCCGAAGTCACCCACGCTGCCGGCGTTCTTCGTGTCCGTCGGGTTGATCGTGACGGAGACGCCGAACCCGAAGCCCACACCGGGGTAGGGGGTCTCGGCGAACAGCGGGCGGCCGACCGCTTCAAGGTCGGCGTTTCCGGGCAAGTGGTTGGCTGTCATCAGTTGCACCGTCTTCGGCGAAAGCAGTCTGGTACCTGCGAATGAACCCCGTCCCACCAGCATCTGCTGGAACCGGAAGTAGTCGTTCAACGTGGAGACAAGTCCGCCGCCACCCGAAAGAAACGTGGGGTTGTGTTGCTTCGCCTGGTTGCCGACCATGTCGAAGCGAAGCGCGGTCCGATCTGGCCCCATCGGCACATACAGTGCGGCGAGCCGTTCGAGTTGATCGGACCGGGCTCCGAACCCGGTGTCGAGCATCTCGAGCGGTCCGAAGATGTGTGTTTCGAAAAATCGATCCAGGGTCATTCCCGAAACGACCTCGATGACCCGGCCGATCACGTCGAGGCCGACGGAATAGCTCCACTCGGTTCCCGGCTGGAACAGCAACGGCATCGACGCCCAGTCTTCGCACGCGGTGGCAAGGTCCATGTCTTCTTTCACACCCAGTTCGTGCCCGCGCTGTCGGTACATCTCGTCGACCGGGTGAGTACGGATGAACCCGTAGGTGAGCCCGGCCGTATGCGAGAGCAGATGCCAGATGCGGACGGGTTCGATTGCCGGGACCGTGACTGGAGAGGCGGCCGTGCCTTTGACATATACCCGGCAGTCGGCGAAAGAAGGAATGTACTTCGACACCGGGTCGGTGAGTTCAAATGCACCCTGTTCCCACAGGATCATTGCGGCGACGGCGGCGACCGGCTTGGTCATCGAGTAGATACGAAACACCGTGTCAGGCTCGATCGGCAGGTTGGCTTCGAGGTCGCGGCGGCCGCTGTGATGGACGTAGGCGACCTGCCCGGCCCGGCCGACGGCAACCGAATAGCCGGGGATCAGCCGGTTGTCCACGTACTGGTCAAGCCGTGCAGCGATTCGTTCCAGCCGATCGAGGTCAAGCCCGAGCGACGCCGGATCGGCCTTCACCTGAAGTGCGATACCGCTCGTCGCACCAGGAGGCGCACCTCTAGACGACGTGTTGTCCGTCGTCGCGGTTGTGAGCGGAAGGGACTGCTTCGTGGACATCGGACGACGGTAAGGTCGGCGCGCCGTTTTATCCAAGTCCGCCCGGTGGGAGGTGGCGCGCAGGCTGAGCGTTCCCGCGCGATGCTTGAGCGATGGTCCGGACGTCGGCTCGCGTCGCTCGTCGCACTGCCGCGTCCCCAGTTCGCCGCTTCGCCGGCCTGATGCCGGCTGGCGTCGGAATGGCCGCAATCGTGGCAGTCGTACGGCGGCCCACGCTCTGGCTGACAGCCGCAAGCCTTGCCGGCCGATTACGTCCCGATCAAGGCCACGACATCGACGCATTTCTCTGCTTCCGCAACCAGACTCAGCGAGGCGGAGATGGCCTTGGTCCGCCCGATGCCAAGGATCTGGTGCAATTCGTGATGTGGGCCAAGAAATGGGACCAGTTGACGAAGGGCGCGTTGAACTAGGTTCGCTTGATGGCTGGGGCACTGCTTCTCAATGCTTCTTACGAGCCGCTGTGCGTGGTTCCAGTACGACGCGCAGTGATCCTGGTACTGAAACAGAAGGCAGAAGTCGTCCACGAAGCAGACCGGGTGCTGCACTCCGAGCGGGTCGTCTTCCAAGCGCCGTCGGTCATCAGGCTTGTCACCTTCGTCAAGGTTCCGTTCCGGTCCAAGGTTCCGCTGAATCGTCGGGCCGTGTTCGCCCGGGACAGTCATCGGTGTCAATACTGCTTTGCCTCTGCGGAGAACATCGATCATGTTATTCCCCGTGCGAAGGGTGGCGCGCACACGTGGGACAACGTGGTGGCGAGCTGCAAACCGTGCAACGCACGCAAGGGTGACCTCCTGCTCGAACACACCAACTTGGTGCTGCGGCGGCGCCCAGCGGTTCCCCACACGCTGACCTGGATGCTGGTTGCATTGGGTAACGTCAGTCCTGAATGGGAACCGTACCTGCACGCACCCGCAGCCTGATCATCTGCGCGCTGGCGATCAGCGTTGCGGGCGGCGTGCTCTCGGTGGTCATGGCCACTCCTTCCGCGTCCCGGTCGGCCAACGTTGGTGTTTCTATTCCCGGTGTGGGCACAATCGTTCCGCCGGCTGCGCCAGCGCCACCGCGGCTTTCCTGGAAACCGTGCACCCAAGACCCTTCTTTGGAATGCGGTTCGATCGTTGTCCCTCTGGACTACTCCGAACCAGCAGGCCAACAGCTGTCGGTCGGCCTACTCAAGGTTTCGGCCCGGCGCCAGTCGCGGCGAATCGGTTCGCTGCTCGTCAACCCTGGCGGACCGGGGGCATCGGGCGTTGATTTCGCCGCGAGGGCGAGACGGCTGTTCGGGGCCCGCATCACCGATCGTTTCGACGTCATCGGGTTCGATCCGCGAGGCACGCTGCGTTCCGGCCAGGCGGACTGTTTGTCCGACCTTCGCCTTGATGCGTTCCTTGCCGCAGACCCCGACCCGGACGACGCTGCAGAAACGGCGCAGTTGATACAGGTGTCGAAGGAGATGGCAGCGGGGTGCGGTGCGAACGTCGGGAACGAGCGTCTGGCACACCTCGGCACGTTCGACGCTGCACGGGATATGGAACAGATTCGTCGAGCGCTGGGCGAAGAGACCATCTCGATGTTCGGGTTCTCCTACGGCACGCTTCTTGGTGCCACCTACGCCGAGCTGTTCCCGTCCCGGGTCCGAGCATTTGCGCTCGACGGAGCCCTCGACGCCCAAGCGACCAGCGACCAGCGATCACGGGAGCAGGCTCGTGGGTTCGAGCGGGTTCTGTCGGCCTGGGCCGCAGGTTGTGCGCAACGCAAGAGCTGCCCGAGGTCTCTGCGCACCTCACCGCTGAGGTCGGTCGACGAGGTGTTGGCATCGGTTGAACGCGCTCCACTCAAGGTCGGGGCCCGGAACCTCGGGCCTGGCGAGGCAATGCTGGGCATCGTCCGTGCCCTGTACAGCAAGGCAAACGGCTGGCCGCGCCTTGATTCGGCCCTCGCTGATGCACTTGCTGGGAAGGGCGACAAACTGCTCACCCTGTCCGATGACTACAGCAACCGCGACCAACAGGGCCGCTACGACGGTGTTCTCGAGTCCAACACGGCAATCAACTGCATCGATGCGGGTGGCGCGCGCAGCGTGGCCGCAATCCAACAGCTCGCGACCGAATTGGCAGTCGTGTCGCCTCGGTTCGGGGCGGCGATCGCATACGGCAGCCTCCCGTGTGTCTACTGGCCAGTGCCGGCGTTGAGCAACGGATGGAAGACCCGTGCGTCGGGTTCGGCCCCGATTCTTGTGATCGGGACCACGAATGACCCGGCTACCCCGTACGTCTGGGCGCAGTCCATGGCCGACCAGTTGGAGAACGGAGTGCTGCTCACCAACGTGGGTGACAACCACACGGCCTACTTCTCCGGTGGTTCCTGCGTACGCAACGCCATCGAGTCTTATCTGGTCAACCTCACCGTTCCCCGACCGGGAGCCCGGTGCGGCTGAGCTGACTGCGGAACGTGTGAACGTCTCAATCCGTCCTCGACCGGCCAAGAACGGGGAGACGGGGTATCCGGCGGTACGCTGGCGGGAAATGAATCCCACACCTGTCGGCAGCGGCACCCGTTCCGCGAAGCCGAAGCCAGCCGTCCGTACCAGCGCGGCCGCTCCGAAACCTCGTTCCAGTTCTTCTTCCGCCTCTTCAACCGTCCGGCGCAGCGTGTCTTCTGCACCTAAACCTGCGCCCAAATCTGCGGCCAGGGTTGTTCCGCAGCAGGCGACGAAGGCCTCGGTGAAGAGGACTCCGGCGAAGCAGGTTGTGGTGAAGAAGACTCCGGCGAAGCAGGCTCCGGCGAAGCAGGTTGTGGTGAAGAAGGCGCCGGTGAAGAAGGCCTCGGTGAAGCAGGCTCCGGCGAAGAAGGCCTCGGTGAAGAGGACTCCGGCGAAGCAGGTTGTCGTGAAGAAGGCTCCGGTGAAGAAGGCTCCGGCGAAGCAGGTTGTGGTGAAGAAGGCGCCGGTGAAGAAGGCTCCGGCAAAGAAGGTTGTGGCGCAGCGTTCACCGAAGGCATTGCTTCCAGCAGCGATCAGCAACCCGTTCGCGTCGCTTGGGGTGCCCGCCGATGTGCTGGCAGCACTGGTCGCGCAGGGCATCATCACCCCGTTCCCTATTCAGGAGCTCACCATCCCGGACGGGCTTGCCGGACGCGACGTCTGCGGCCAAGCCAAGACTGGGTCGGGCAAGACGCTCGCCTTCGGTATCCCGCTGGTTTCGCGCCTCACCCATCGTGCCGCACCCCGCAAACCGCTGGCGCTGATCTTGGTGCCCACTCGCGAGCTTGCTGCGCAGGTCGAGCGCGAAATGATCTGGCTCGCCAAACCCGGTGGGTACAGCGTCGTGTCCGTGTACGGCGGCGTTTCGATGGACGATCAGCGCACCAAGCTGCTGCAGGGCTCGGAGATCGTTGTGGCGACGCCGGGTCGCCTGATCGACCTGTTGGGCCGCGGCGACATCGATCTCGGTTCGCTCGAGTTCCTCGTCATCGACGAGGCCGACCGGATGTGCGACATGGGCTTCATGCCCAACGTCGAGTGGATCCTTCGCAAGATGCCGCGGCACCGCCAAACGCTGTTGTTCTCCGCAACGCTGGGCAGCGACGTCAACTCGCTCATCCGCCACGAATTGCGTGATCCGGTCCGCCACGTCGTGGAATCATCCACCACAACGGTCGATTCGTCCGTGCATCACTTCCTTCAGATCCACCAGATGGACAAGTCCAAGGTGGTTGCCGCAATCCTCCGATCAAACGATCGAAGCATCGTGTTCCTGAATACCAAGCGCGCGTGCGATCGGCTTGCTGACGAACTCAAGGACCATGGCCTCACCGTGCGTGCTATCCACGGCGACCTCTCCCAGGATCAACGAAACCGTGCACTCCGCCAGTTCATCGGGGGTCAGATCACGGCGCTCATCGCAACCGATGTCGCTGCACGCGGGCTCCACATCGACGGGGTCGACGTGGTTGTACAGGCCGACGTTCCAGACGATCACAAGACATACCTCCACCGGGCCGGTCGAACCGCCCGCGCAGGTGCCGCCGGCGTGGTTGTGACGCTCGCGATGTGGAACCAGTTGCTCGAGGTCGAGCGGCTGCAGAAACGCCTGGGCATGAGCGTGAAGCCAGTGGAGATGTTCTCGAACGACCCTCGGCTCTCCGCACTGAGTGACTGGCAGCCGTGACCGACTGGCGGGTCGAACACATTACGGGGCCCGCCGAGGAACTTTTCAATGGCGAGCGGTCGTCGGCAGCGCTGCTGGCGCGTGGCGGTCACCTCCAGCCATCGCTCCGGTTCGTGACCGTCGACGCGCCAACGCTCGTCCTGGGCTCCGGCCAGCACGTGTCCATCCTCGGAGCGGTCCCTGGGCACGTGCGGCGACGCAGCGGGGGAGGAGCAGTGTGGCTGGACCCTGTCGAACACGTCTGGGTCGACGTCATTGTCCCAACAGGCCATCCCCTCTGGACAAGCGATGTCACGCTTTCCTTCGATTGGCTGGGAGTGGCTTGGCTTCGTGCGGTCCGAGCGCTCGGCGTCACCGAACCGCTTGATGTCCATCGCGGCAGGCTTGTCTCCTCGCCGTGGTCAGCGTTGCTCTGCTTCGCCGGACGGGGGCCCGGAGAGGTGTTTGTTCGCAACAGAAAACTGGTCGGTATTGCGCAACGCCGGTCGCGCGGAGGTGTGCTGTTCCAATGCGGGATTCTTCGGCGCTGGACGTTCCGTGCTGACTGGTTTGCTTCCGACGCGTGGCCGGGTCCGCTTGAAGCCGACGTCGCCGAAGCAGGCATCGGGTTGGAGAACTTGCTTGTCGGCGGTGGTGTTGCCGGGGGCATGGTCGCGCCTTCCGACGCCCAGATCCAAGAAACCTTTGTCAAAGCGGTCAGCTCATTCGACAACGCTGGTGCGCAAGTCGGCAGCTGAGCGACCCGTCATCACGTGTGGCGGTGCGACTGGGTCCGCCGCCGATGCGCGTGATGAACTGGCCCACCATGAGCACCCCGACCGAACCTGAACTGCTGTACGACGTCGCAGATCGAATTGCCACCATCACGTTCAACCGACCGGACCGGATGAATACCATCACCGGGTCGATGCTCAACCTGATGTGTGATCTGCTGCTCACGGCAGACCGGGACAGAGACGTCAGGGTCATCGTTCTCACCGGAAACGGACGGGCATTCTGCGCCGGGCTCGACGTGAAGGCGCAGGCCGACGGAACGGGAATGCTGTCCGGTGACATCGGCCCTCAGCAGATCGACCTTCGCTACACGCCTCCGACGGTGCTCCATGCGCTGGACACGCCGACGATTGCTGCCATCAACGGTGGCGCTGCCGGCTACGGCCTCGACATCGCTCTGGGCTGTGACATGCGGATCGCTGCTCGCTCGGCAAAGCTCGCTCTCAGTTTCACCAAACGCGGCATTCTTCCCGAGAGCGGTGGCACCTGGTTGCTGCCCCGAATGATCGGATACGCAAAGGCTGCCGAACTGTTCTTCACCGGACGCACGCTTGATGCAGCCGAGGCCGAGCGGCTTGGTCTCGTCAGCCGGGTCGTGGACGACGCCGACCTGCTTGGCGAGGCGATGGGGCTCGCCGCCGAGATCTCTGCCAACGCTCCGCTGGCGGTCGCCGCGGCTAAGCGGATGATGCGCATGGCTGAAACCGAGACGTTCGAACAGAACGTCAACCACGTGTACCTGCAACTGCTCCCACTCTTACGCAGCAAGGACTTCACTGAAGCAATGCGCGCGTACGTTGAGAAGCGCCAGCCGAACTTCACCGGCATGTAGATCGATTCGCCTGATCAAATTCGCCTGGTGAAGTTGCACGATGAGTCGCCAGTAAAGCTCCCGGATCAAATGCGTTCGAGCTGTGCGCCGTCGAACAGCGCTGTGATCCCGAACCGGCCGGTGTCATCGTGCATCTGTTCATCTGTCGGGCGTTCGAACGGCTGTGATCCAGCGCTGGTGATGGCTGACAACTTGCGGGCATCGCTCGAGGTGTTCAGGAACAGTTGCGGATGGGACAGCACCCACTGGACGGAACGGGTGATGGCAGCAGCGTCCTCCAGCGGTTCATACCAGGAGAACTGCGCGCCGGGGTCCGATGTTGCCGACCAACGGCCGCGAGCAATGGACTTGATCGTCTGTACCGCTACGTTCTGTTCAGCACAGCGGGCAAGGAGTGCTTCGACATCGCTGCGATAGTCGGGCCGCAGCATCATGGTGAAGTTGAAAGGCAGCAACACCGAATCAAGCGGAAACCGTTCAAGACTCCGCAGATGCATGCCAGGGATCCTCACACCGTGGCCGGTCACGCCGATGTGGCCGACCAGCCCTTCGTCCCGCGCTGCGGCGAGTGCTGCAACTGCACCGTCGGGTGCGAACGCTGCGGCCCACTCGTCTTCCTCCACAAGGTTGTGGAGTTGGATCAGATCGATTCGGTCGACGCCAAGCCGCTCGAGGGATCGTTCAAGCTCTGACCGTGCTGCGGCCCCCGTGCGTTCGCCTGTCTTCGTAGCCAGAAACACCGACGCCCGGTTTGCAACGAGCCACGAACGGAGACGATCTTCCGAAGCCCCATACGACGCAGCCGTGTCGATGTGATTGATTCCGGCCGCAGCAACCTGTTGCAGCGTTGCGTCCGCTCGCTCCTGTGACATGGACCCGAGCGCTGCCGCTCCGAAGATGACTCGTGTCGAACGATGCTGTGTGCGGCCGAACTGCATCTGCGGAATGTTCATGACTGTGAGGGTAGACCGAATGGGTCTGAGTTACCGGCCTGCCAGTCCCTGCGACCGGATCGAACTCCGGTTGAAGAGACCCCCCAGAGCTGCCTCGCAACGGTCAGGAGGGTCGCATGTGGAGGAACGTCGTAGGGCGGCCGCGGGGCGATCGCCAAGCGGGGCAGCGACCCGAGCGCGTGTTGTTTCGCCTCGACGGACTGATACCAGTGGTCTTCGTTGATCTGCGCCCACTTGTCTGCCCCCATGACCAAGATGTCGTATCCGGCGCTGATCTCGGAGAGCAGTTGGTCGGGGGTGACGACGACCCCGATCCAGGGGCGGTCTACCAACAAAGTGCGCAATGCATCGGCACGCGCGTGCGCCGAGGGAACGGAGTGCTGCTGCTGCTTGCCCAGTGCTGTCTCGGAAATGATGAGATCGACCCGGTGCAGGTTCAACTGCTGCCAGGCGGACTCGGCGATGGCGACGTGCGCAATGGTCGCTGGGTTGAATGAGCCCGGGTAGCAGGCGATCACAGCGGCGCTCCCGCCCCGTCGGTGAAAAGCACTCCCGGCACAGTGGCGAGCAGCCCGGCTGGGATGGACGGGTCGCGTGCGAGTAATCTGGTAGCCATCGGCGCCTTGCTTGCTCCGGTAGCCAGCCAGCACACCAGCGAGGCTCGACGGAGCACGGGATAGGTCAAGGTGACGCGCCGGGCGCCTTGGTAGAGCCCCGTCGGCGCGTACGCATGGTCGGTAACAGTGAGGGAGCCGTCTCCAGGGACAAGGCTGGCCGTGTGGCCGTCGTCGCCAAGGCCAAGGTGGACGATGTCGAAGGCGCCGTCCTCACCAAGGAATGCGCGCAGCGTCAGGCTTGCCAGCCGAGCAACTTCGGACGGGTCATCCTCAGCGACTGCGGCGATGAGGTGTAAACGGTCACCGAGCAATCGACCGAGCGTGTCGCGGAGTTGGTGAGCGTTGCGACGCGGATCGTCGATTGCAACGAGTCGCTCGTCGACTTGAAACGCATGAACCCGCTTCCACGGAACGTCGTGGAGTGCGAGTTGCCTGAGCATCGTCTCCGGGGTTCGGCCTCCGGAAAAGGCCACGTTGACCCGCGGAGCGTTCTCACTTGCGAGGCGGATCTCGCGTGCGATGTACGTGGCCGCGGCGCACGCCGCTGCAGCGACTGTGCCGCGAACTTCGACACGTGGGCCGGGCGGTCGAACGGCTGTTTGGGGCTGCGTCTCAACCCACATGGTTATCCATGGAAACATCTGATAGTTGACCTGGAATATGTCTCGTGGCGCTGGTGTCCTGGGAGACCGCAGTGCTACGTTGAGGAGACGCCGTGGAGGCACAGTGGAGGTGAATGGGATAGCCAATGGCTAGACCACCCTTCGCTGGGTCGCCACCCAGTTTTCGTTGGTTCATCGTGGGATACCTCTTCCTCAACAACACGCGAGTCAAGCTCGACGACCGTGGCCGCTTCGCGGTCTCGGCGGCCGACTTCGACCAATTACGTCACGGCGATGATGGCGCTGATGTCATTGTCGCGCTGGGGAAGGACGATCAACTCGAGATCTGGCCACGTGATGCTTTCGAGTCCAAAGCCCTTCGTATGAAGGAAAAAGCTGACGAGACGAACGACGAGTACTGGCTCAAGGCCCTTCGCCGCCTGACGGCCAACGCAAAGATGGCGCAGGTCGACAAGCAGCGACGCGTCGCGTTGCCGAACGAACTTCGCAAACTTGCAGCCTTTGGCGACGGCGTCGATGTTGCGGTCAATGGGTGTTTCGACCACATCGAGGTGTGGATACCCGAGAAGTTTGCTGCTGCGACTGACCGAGCAGAGCGTGACCTGTGATGACGGAGACTAGGACCGAACCGGGGGCCCAGCCTGAGTTCCACCACGTTTCGGTGATGCGGGCGGAAGTCGTCGGCTGGTTCGCTCCCGTTCCGACCGGTTGGGTCGTCGACGCAACTCTTGGCGGAGCCGGGCATGCGACTGCGCTCCTCGAAACGCATCCGCATCTCTGCGTACTTGGTATCGATCAGGACCCTCTCGCGATCCGTTTCGCCACCGATCGCTTGCGTGCCTTCCACGATCGGGCACGCGTGTGGACGGGGCGGTTCGACCGAATGGGCGAGGCGGTCCAGGAAACCGGGTCGGTCCCGGTCGTCGGCGTGCTGATGGACCTCGGGGTCTCGTCAGCTCAGTTCGATATCGCCGAACGCGGGTTCTCGTACCGGGCGGACGCCCCGCTCGACATGCGGATGGACACCACCCAGGGCCCAACCGCAGCAGACCTCCTCGCGCAGCTCAGCGAGTACGAAATTGCCGACGTCCTCCGAACGTACGGGGACGAGCGGTTCGCAGGCCGTATCGCCAGGGCTGTCATCAGCGCTCGTACGGCCGGTCGTCCGGTGACGACCACGACAGAACTGGTGACGCTGGCAATTGCCGCCATCCCCGCAGCGACGCGGCGGACCGGTGGCCACCCGGCAAAGCGCACGTTTCAGGCGCTCAGGATTGCCGTCAACCAAGAACTCGATGTCCTTGCCCCTGCCCTTCAGACCGCGATCGAGCTGCTCGCCCCCCAAGGCCGGCTGGTCGTGCTGTCGTACCACTCGGGTGAGGATCGCATCGTGAAGGAGAACCTCCGTCTCGCTGAGACCGGTGGATGCACCTGTCCGGACGGCCTGCCCTGCACATGCGGGGCGCTTCCCCGAGGCCGTTCACTCAGACGTGGAGTCACCCGCCCCTCGGCGGACGAGGTTTCATCGAATCCCAGATCATCGAGCGCCCTGGCAAGGGTGTTCGAAAAGAACCGTCTTTCCCAGGAGCTCCTCCCATGAATCACACCGGCACCCCAGCACGAACCGCACTTCGTCCCGGCCTCGTGGTCGACATCACTGACGAAGCGCTGGAGCAGCGCCGGACAACTGGTCAGCGCCACGCTTACCGCTCAGACAGCGATGTGGTTCGTGCGCTTATGTTCGCGCAAGGTCTGGATGAGCGTGGAAAACGGCTGCCGCTCGCCAGCGACTCGATGACCGAGGAAGAACGCCATCCGCACCATGTGGTGGCGGAGCGTCAAGGTCCGGGCCGCTGTCCCGCAGAGTTCGCTGCGGTGTATCGGATCGCGGATGCATTCGACGATGGGCTACCCAATGTCTCTGCAATTCGTACGCTCTCACACAAAGTCCGGATGGCGACCGCAGAGGAAGCGTCGATGAGTGCTGCAGGTGCACCTCGATTCGCGCCACGAGACGTACCGGCCCAACTGCGCGCGTTGCCCCGTCGTTACGAGGCCCCAGGCCCGCACCGTCGATCTGTGCTCGCTCCGACGGCTTCACTCTCTGTCACCCCGGAGACCTCCTCGCCCGGTGTTCGCGAGATCGACGGCTCCGACCGCTCCGCGAGGCGAACGAACCCCATCCGGCCGCTGACGGCATCCACCGGTCGATCAACGGATGGATCGTCGATGCCACTCGCGTCTGGCTCGCTGGCCCTCGCCACCCCCGTCCCGCTTCGCGCCAGCAAGGAGACGGCGAAGCCGGCCCGGCCGTCGTTGCACGCAGTGTCGTCGGCTCCGAAGAAGATCACCTCCTACGGCGTGGTCGCATTCTGGGTCCTTTTCGTGATGGGCTTCCTGTTTGTCGCCGTCGTGATGCACGCCGGTATCGCACATCGTCAGATGACCCTCGACGAGATCAACGTCCAGCTGGAGCAATCCGAGTACTCGAATTCGCAATTGCGCGTTGAGGTCGCTTCGCTGCAGTCACCGACTCGGATCGCGCAATCTGCTTCGAGGTTGGGCCTCAGCAGCCCTGCTGGCATCCGATTCGTCCAGGCTGTGCCAGCGTCGATCGTGGCGTCCGGTCAGTCCGCGTCCGGTCGGTCCGCGTCCGGTCGGTCCGCGTCCGTCCCGAGCCTGCCTGCCGATACCGCCAGCCAGACTGGCGGGTGACCGTGGGTTTCGACGGCCGCGACGTGGGCCCAACGCGCTCGTTCGCTCCGCGTTCACTTCCACCGCGATCGCGCCCCCGCGTGGGCGCTCCAGGCCGATCGGTGACTCCGTCGCTCACGTCGAAGCGGCGGGCCTCCCCACCGAATTCTGCCCCGGTCGGTCGCGGCGCCGGCCTGAACACGACTGGGTCCGGCGATTCATCCGGGCGCAAAACACCGCGCCCAACGACCCAGCGCCCAACGACCCAGCGCCCAACAGCCCAGCGCGCGCTGCGGCCCGTCGTCGAACCGACAGCCCGATCTACTTCCCGTCGTTCTCCTCGGCGAATGCCCGAGCGAACGTCCCGGCCGACCTCGCAGCGAACGTCGCATGACGCTCAGGAGCGGGACCGAGACGAGACTCGACAGCGATTCGGGCTGGGTTTGTCAGATGTGGGGGCAACCGCTTCTACCCGTTGGTGGAGTGGTCGCCCGGGGGTGGTGCGAGTATCGACTGTTGCGATGGCGCTTCTGGTGACCGGTCGCGTTGCACAGTTGCAGCTGGCAGGTGAAGGCACCAAGATCGCCACCGAGCGCCGCCAGGTTCTGTCCGCAGCGCGTGGCGATCTGCTGGACCGGACGGGCCAGCCGCTTGCCGTGAACGATTCGGTGGGCGACGTGTTCGTCGACGCCATCGGTGTGAACAATGGACTGACTGCGTGGGGTCCAAAAGACCGTGCCGCGCTGCAGAACGACCTCCACGAAGTTGGAGTTCTGCTGGGATTGACCGACGCACAGGTCGGCGAGAAGGTCGCCGCCGACTCCCGTTGGATTTCACTGAAGCGGGGTGTGCCTGCAGCCGACGCACGGCGCATCCGCGACCTGAAGCAGACGCTGATCACCGTGATCGACCGACCCCGCCGGGTTTACCCCGACGGGGACATCATCCGTGGACTTGTCGGATCGGTGCAGATCAGCAACACCAAGACCGCTTCGGGCGTGGCCATCGACGACCTCACCGGGCGCAGTGGTTTGGAGAAGCTGCTCGACAAGGAGTTGACCGGTATCCCTGGCGAGCTGCTCACCGAACGCGGCCCGGGCAATCGGGAGATTCCGTCGCCCAATCGGCGACTCGTTCCGGCGCAGAAGGGCACATCGTTCGTCTTGTCGCTCGATCGATCGTTGCAGTACCAGACAGAACAGAACCTCCGGCGGGCGCTGTCGACCTATGGCGCGGTCGGCGGATACGTCGGCGTGATGGATGTCAAGTCCGGCGACCTGCTTGCGTCGGTGTCGATGAAGGTGGACCCGGAAACGGGATTGATCGAGTCGAAGGGATACAACGCTGGAGTCATCGATACGTACGAGCCAGGCTCCACCATGAAGCCGTTCACCATGGCCGCAGCGCTCGACTCGGGAACGGTGACCACCGAGACGCGGTTCAACGTGCAGGACAACCTCATCATGAAATTCAAGAACGAACAGAAGCGTTTCAAGGACGACACACCGCACAAGCAGCAGTATTGGTCGGTACGCGACATCCTGGTCAACTCTTCCAACGTCGGCACGATTACCGTTGCTCGCAAACTTGGGCCCGAAGCGGTCAACGCAAACCTGAAGCAGTTCGGGTTCGGGGCGAAGACCGGTATCGCCGATCCCAAATCGGAGTCGGCCGGAATCATGCGTGATGTGAAGGACTGGTCCGGTGTCGACATCGGCACGGTTCCCATCGGCCAAGGCATCTCGGTGTCGCCGATCCAGATGCTGGCTGCCATGAATTCGCTCGCAGCGGACGGCACCTATGTGACCCCTCGGTTGGTGACGGCATCAATCGCAGCTGACGGCACTCGAATCGAGCGGCCCGTGCAGCAGCGTCGCGTCGTGCGCAGTGATACGGCGTCGGAGGTTCGCTCGATGCTTGCCGACGTCGTAAGAGCTGGTACCGGAAAGCGTGCTGCTGTGGCTGGGTACGAGGTCGCTGGAAAGACCGGCACGGCGCAGAAGGCCGAGAAGGGCCGCTACTCCGAAACTGCGTATGTCGCAAGTTTTGCAGGGTTCTTTCCGGCCGCCGCTCCGAAGCTTTCGATCCTCGTGATCCTCGACGAGCCCTACGAGCAGTACGGTGGGCTCACCGCTGCACCTGTATTCGCAGACATGGTTCGCGTGACCGCGCAGCGGTATCGCATCGCACCGCAGCGTGCAACAGGCCAGGACAAGACGCAATCCCAGGTGCTCGTCACCCCGGAGCTGAGGGCCGTGAACGACCCAACTCGTCATGCAATCGCTCCGGTCCGCCCGGCACCTGGCCAGCCAGCAACACTGGATGGAGTGAGCGCATCTGATCCAGGCAGCGCCCCCGCCTCTGTGGTCGGTGGAGTGCCAACCTCGGTTGTCGGTGGTGCTGCGCGACGGACGGCCGCTCCGGCCACCGATCCCATACCGCCGGGAAAGAAGGCATCGACCGGATCCTCTTCGCGAAAGCTGGTGCCGGCCGACGGGGCGCCAACTCCCGTGCGGGCCAAGCCGCCGGTCGCGCAGAGCGATGCTGGGCAGCCCAATCCTGGTCAGCCAGATGCTGGTCAGTCCGATGCTGGGCCCGGGCGTGCTGACGGAGGGACCGGAGCAGTCGGACTCGCCGGTGACGCAGTGACGAAGGTCGGCCAATGATCGCTCTCGCCCGACCGCTCGGCGAAGTGTTGGCTGATCTCGCTGCCCGTGGCATTGCCATCGGGCAGCTCGAACGAAACCCGCATGCCGTGGACGTGCAGGTCAGCGGGTGCACACACGATTCGCGTGAAGTGCAGCCGGGCTGGCTGTTCTGTTGCGTACCCGGACAGAAGACTGACGGGCATACCTACGCCCAGGCGGCGGTCGATGCCGGCGCTGTCGCTCTCCTCGTGGCGCGACCGGTCGACACACAGCCCCCGGTTCCCCAGGTGGTTGTTCCCGACGTGCGGAACACCATGGGACACGTGGCAGCCTCGGTGCACGGACACCCGTCGCAACAACTCGTCATGATCGGTGTCACCGGCACCAACGGGAAGACCTCAACTGCCCACATGCTGGCCGAGATACTGATGGCTGCAGGGCATCGGGCAGAGGTGATTGGAACCTTGACCCAGACCCGCACCACGCCTGAAGCGACAGACCTGCATCAGCGGCTGGCCGAGTTCGTACGCAGCGGTGTCACACATGTGGTGATGGAAGTGACCTCGCACGCGCTCGTCCTTGGCCGGGTAGCTGGTGTGCGGTTCGCCGTTGCCGTCTTCACGAACCTCAGCCAGGATCACCTCGATTTCCACGGAAATATGGAGGCATACTTTCGCGCAAAGGCCCTGTTGTTCACTCCGGTGTACGCAGATCGTGCAGTGGTCAATGCCGATGACCCGCGCGGCCGTTTGCTGTCCGATGCAGCATCCATTCCGACCGAAGTGTTTTCCATCAGCCAGGCGGAGAATCTGACCACCGGTACGGTGAGCACGTTCACCCTGAGGGGGGAGCCCGTCACGTTGCACGTGGGTGGGCGATTCAGCGTGTCGAACGCCATGGCTGCCGCAGCTGTTGCGACGCGGCTGGGTATAGCTGACGCCGTCATCGCAGAGGGCCTCGGAAATGCGTTGGTCGCAGGCCGGTTCGAACCGGTCATCGCCGGCCAGCCGTTCGCGGTGATCGTCGACTATGCCCACACCCCAGACGGTCTGATGCGGGTTCTCGAGTCGGCGCGATCGATGACTCCATCGGGACGCAAGCTGTACTGCGTGTTCGGATGCGGCGGCGACCGCGACCGGACGAAGCGGCCGCTGATGGGCGCTGCTGCCGCCGCACTATGCGACGTCGTTGTGGTGACGTCGGACAATCCTCGGTCTGAGGATCCAGCGGCGATCATCGACGACATCGTGGCCGGGATCCCGTCGTATGCCGCAGCAGCAGTCTCGATCATCGTCGAACGTCGCGACGCAATCGCGTCTGCCCTTGACGCCGCGACCTCGGGCGACGTTGTGGTCATCGCAGGGAAGGGACACGAACAAGGCCAGGACTCGAACGGCATCGTGACACCGTTCGACGACCGAGTGGTCGCCCGTGAACTGTTGGAGTCGAAGGGGAAACGGTGAACTACCTCGTTTTCGAGGTCGCACTGGCCGTGAACGGTCGGATGTCTGATACGGCCGCGCCGGCTGAGGTGCTGGTTGTGTCAGGCGTGCGGACGGACTCACGCGAAGTGATGCCGGGCGACCTGTTCGTTCCGCTGATTGCCGACCGCGACGGGCACGAGTTCATCGACGAAGCGATCCGTCGGGGAGCAACTTCGTGGCTCACATCGCGTGCAGATGATCGGCACGGCGCGGTCAACGTCGGTGACACCTTTCAGGCCCTCGAATTGCTGGCGTCCGACGCTCGTCGGCGGATGGAGGGTTGGGGTACCACAGTGATCGGCGTGACGGGTTCGAGCGGGAAGACATCGACGAAGGACCTCCTGAGGGCAATCCTGTCGGCTCATGGTCCTGCCGGAGCCAGCGACAAGTCGTACAACAACGAAATCGGTGCTCCGCTGACGTTGCTCAACTCGCCCGATCTGTCCTGGGCGGTGGCGGTCGAGATGGGCGCGCGCGGTCTTGGCCACATCGCCCGCCTCTGCGAGCTTGCACGCCCGTCGATCGGAATCGTGACCAACGTGGGCACCGCCCACTTGGCGATGTACGACGGACCCGAGGGCATCGTCCAAGCCAAGGGTGAACTCGTCGGGTCGCTTCCGGCGACCGGCACCGCGGTGCTGAATGCCTCCGACGCGGCGATGCCGGTGCATGCTGCGTTGACCAAGGCCCGGGTTCTGACCTTCGGGATTCCGCCTCGGACCGGCCAGCTGCCCGACGTCAGCGCGGACGGCGTGGCCCTTGACGACCTTCTACGCGGTTCGTTCATCCTGCGGTCCCCGTGGGGCAGTACCGAAGTGCGCCTCCAAGCCCGCGGTGAACATCAGGTGCTCAACGCCCTGGCTGCGGCTGGTGCCGCGCTGGCGGCCGGAGCGTCGTTGGCGGAGGTCGCGGAGGGCCTCTCGACCGACGTGCTGTCGCCCTGGCGGATGGAGATGGGCCGAACCGGAACCGGTGCGCTGCTGATCAACGATGCATACAACGCCAATGACCAGTCCATGGCCGCAGCCGTGAAGGCGCTGGCCACCGTCGCCGGGAAGCGAAGGATTGCTGTTCTCGGCACCATGGCCGAGCTTGGCGAACACGCCGGTCCGGCACACGCGGCAATCATGGCGCTCGCTCGGAGCCTGTCCATCGACGTGATCGTCGCCGTCGACCAGCCGCTGTACGAGGGTGCTGATCATTCGGTGAAGTCTCCAGCTGAGGTTCCGCCACTGTTGGCTGCACTCGGTCTCGGTCACGGCGATGTGGTGCTGCTGAAGGGAAGCCGAATGGCTGGACTCGAACAGGTTGCACACGCGTTGGTCCGTCGGGCAGACGGATCTCGACCCGCCGACGGCGGGGACCCAAAGGAACATCGATGATCAACCTCGCCGTTGCCGGCATCGTGGCCTTCCTCGTCACCCTCTTCGGCATGCCGTTCCTGATGCGTTGGCTCTTTGCTCGCGGCATCGGGCAATCGATCCGCGAGGAACTTTCGGCTGATCAACAGAAGAAGAAGGGCACGCCCACGATGGGTGGGATCATGATCGTGATCGGCGCTCTGGCGGGCTACCTGGCTCCGCACCTGCGCAGCGAACTTCCGTTCAGCTTCGGCGGCCTGGCTGTGGTGTGGGCCTTCGTCGGCGCCGGTGCGGTCGGCTTCGCCGACGACTGGATCAAGGTGCGGCGCAAGCGGAGCCTCGGCCTGAACAAGACAGCGAAGTCCGGTGGCCAGCTTGCGGTGGCGGCAGTCTTCGTTGCGATTGCGGACCTGAAGACAGACCTGGCCCCGCGGATCGGGTTCACAAGGATGGGCAACCCAGGCTGGCGTATACCGATGATTGTGTTCATGGTCCTTGCCGTGGTGCTTGTCTACGGCTTCTCGAACGCGGTGAACCTCACCGATGGGATGGACGGCCTCGCCGCAGGAACGTCGGTGTACTCGTTCGGTGCGTACACGCTGATGTGCTTCTGGATGTTCCGCAACCCATCGATCTACCAGGTCGACCAGGCACTGGACCTGGCCGTCATCGCGTCAGCGATGGTCGGAGCATGTCTTGGGTTCTGGTGGTGGAACGCGGCTCCGGCACGGATCTTCATGGGCGATGTCGGTTCACTGGCGATCGGGTCGGCGTTCGGCGCGATCGCCGTGCTGACCTATACGCCGCTCCTGCTTCCCGTGATCGGCGGGCTCTTCGTCATCGAAACGGTCTCGGTCATTCTGCAGGTCGGCTCGTTTCATCTGTTCAACAAGAAGCGGATCTTCCGTATGGCACCGATCCATCACCATTTCGAGTTGAAGGGCTGGCCGGAGACGACGGTGACCATTCGGTTCTGGATCATCGCAATGATCCTCGTGTTCTCTGGTCTCGGCATGTTCTTCGCAGACTTCATTTCCCTCCCGGCAGGAGCACGTCCATGACATCGGTGATCGACGAACGTCGAAACGCGCCCCGCGCCGACGGAGCACGGCAACGCCGCGAACCATTGCGTCGCGGCGGTGACGTTGCCCTGACGGCAAGTCGTGTTCCGGCACGCGCCGACGGCTCAGCTGTGCGCCCACGGATGCGTGCCTCGCTGTCCCGGACAACGTCTCGGGCGACATCTCGGGCTCAGGCGACCGCCCGGCATTGGAATTCCGAATCGGTGCTGTTGCTCGGCATCGGCGGGCTCCTGACCCTGATCGGGCTGGTCTTCGTGCTGTCCGCGTCGTCGGTCTTTTCGCTCAGCACCACGAAGAGCGTGTGGGGAGTGTTTCTCCGCCAACTGCAATGGGAAGCGCTCGGGCTCGTCGTTCTGGCTGCTTCGGCCACCCTCGGTTTTGAGTACCTCCGCAAGGGGTGGGCTGTCCTGTGGGGGAGCGCTGTCGTGCTGTTGATGCTCGTGCGGTTCACGCCGCTCGGTGTCACCCGCAACGGTTCGGTCCGGTGGATCGGACCGTCATCGTTCGAGATCCAGCCCTCCGAATTGGCCAAACTTGCAGTCGTCACGGCCCTCGCTCACATGCTGAGCCTGCGCCATGACTTCACGGACTGGCGTGTCGCCGCCAAGTACTTGGCCCCCTTCGTGCTGATCCCGGTCGTCCTTGTCGGTACGCAACCGGACCTCGGCACCACGTCCGTCATCGCGGCAGCGGCGCTCGCGGTGATGTTCGCCGGGAACATCAACGGTCGGTGGCTGGGTTGCATCACGGTCGGCGGAGCGCTCTTGGCTGCCTTCAGCCTTCACCTGAACGAATATCAATGGGCACGCGTCACCGCCTTCATCGATCCTCAGTCAGCTGCGGCCTTTCATATCCGTCGCTCGCTCGCCGGTATCCAGGCCGGTGGTCTGTTCGGCGTCGGAATCGGTGCGAGCAAGTCCAAGTGGGGTTTCCTCCCGAACGCCCACACCGACTTCATCTTCTCGGTGATCACCGAAGAAGTTGGGCTCATCGGTGCAACTGTCGTGGTCGCCCTCTTCGCTGCGTTCGCTGTCCTTGGGGTGCGCATTGCGCTGCGTGCTCCTGATCGGTTCTCGCGCCTTGTGGCGTTTGGCATCACCGGCTGGATCGCTACACAGGCATTCGCGAACATTGCGGCAGTGACCGGCCTTGCACCGGTGACCGGGGTGCCGCTTCCGTTCGTGTCCCAGGGCGGCACAGCGTTCGTTTCGCTGATGGCAGCGATGGGGATCCTGCTCGACATCGCACGCAGGGGGACAGATCGCAGACGGACCAAGACCCCGCACCCCTCGATGCGCCGAGCTGCCGATGGCTGACGAACCGTTGATGCTCCGAGGGGGCGAATCCGGGCGGGTCGTGCCGGACCTGTCGGGCGGGGTCGTTCCGGGCCGCGCTCACGTTGTGGCTGCGGGCGGCGCGGCCATGAACGCGATCTGCCGGATACTGCGGTCGCTCGGCTGGGAGGTCACCGGAAGTGACCAGTCCGGTTCGGACGCCGTCGATCGTCTGCGCGCTGAGGGATTCACGATTCACGTCGGCCACGACGCAGCCCATGTCGGCACCGCAGATCTTCTCGTCGTGTCGACCGCAGTCAAAGTGGGCAACGTCGAACTCGACGAGGCCGTGCGCCGGTCCATCCCCGTCGCCGGCCGCCCCGAGGTGATGGAAGCGCTCGGGCGCATCAGGCGTGTGGTTGCCGTTTCGGGAACGCACGGGAAGACGACCACATCTGCGATGGCCACCTACGCCACCCAGCAACTGGGATGGGACCCGTCGTTCATCGTCGGCGGCGTGGTCAATGGGTTGGGTACGGGCGTCCGATGGACCGACTCGGACCTGCTGGTCGTCGAAGCGGACGAGTCCGACAATTCCTTCCTTCGGTTCGCCGCGGACTTCACGATCGTGACGAACATCGAAGCCGATCACCTTGACTTCCATGGCGACATGGCGCACCTGTGCGCTGCATTCGACCAGTTCGTCGAACAGGGAAGCGGGGCGAGCGCGCTCTGCATCGACGATGACGGGTGTCGTGCGCTGGTGGAGCGGGTTGCGAGCGGAATGAATCGCAACCGGGCGGGCCACATCGCCGGCTACGGCTTTTCCAGAGACGCTGAATACCGCATTGTCGACGCCGTTGCCGAAGGACTGCGAACGCGTTGCGGCATCCGACACCAGGGAACAACGATTGCCGAGATCGACCTTCTGGTCCCTGGTCTCCACAACGCGCGCAACGCCACTGGTGTGTTCGCGCTGCTGCACCGCATGGGAGCCGACGCTCGGCTCATTGCGGAAGGTCTGGGTTCATTCACCGGCGTCGGACGCCGATTCGAGTTCAGGGGTGTGGCCAACGGCGTCACCTTCGTCGATGACTATGCGCACCTGCCATCTGAGGTGTCCACCGTTCTGTCTGCCGCTCGTGCCGGAGGGTGGGGGCGCGTCATCGCAGTCTTCGAACCACACCGGTACACGCGCATCCGTGACGTCGGGGCCGACTTCGCTCACTCCTTCGTCGATGCTGATCTGACCGTTGTCACGGCCCTGTACCCGGCAGGACAGGAGCCGATCGCAGGGGTTGATGCTTCGCTCGTCTCGAACGCAGTTCGAGCTGCTCACCCCCAAGCCGATGTACACCTCATCGAGGACCGGGATGCCTTGGACGAGTTTCTCCGGCAAACGGTTCAACCCGGAGACCTCGTGCTCACCATGAACGCCGGGGAGCTCACTGATCTGCCGAACCGCATGCTTGCCGCGGGCGGAGCTGACTGGTGAACGGCTCGGTCGGCGAGCGGATCGTTGCGAGCCTCCCCGAACTCGGCGGGCGAGTCCGGGCCGAGGTCGACCTGTCCGAATACACGACGTTCGGGGTCGGAGGCCCGGCCGTCGTCCTTGCCGAACCTCGCTCGATGGAGGAACTGTTGCGGGTCGTCACAGCGGCGCACAACGAGAACCTGGCGGTGGTTCCTGTCGGCCAGGGATCGAACCTGTTGGTCGCCGATTCCGGGGTCGACGCCTGCATCGTGGTACTCGGTGCAGCGTTCTCGACGATCGTCCGCGACGACGATGACCCGACACAGATCGTCGCCGGTGGTGCGGTCAAGCTGCCGGTCCTCGCACGACAGACCGTAGGGATGGGGCTGACAGGCCTGGAATGGGCGGTCGGGGTGCCTGGGTCAGTCGGTGGTGGCGTCCGCATGAATGCAGGCGGTCACGGTTCCGACATCGCAGCCTCCCTGGTCTCCGCGACGGTCGTGCGGACGACGGGAACGGTTTCAGTGGGCGAAGTCCGAGCAGCTGACCTCGGCCTTGGGTATAGGCAGAGCAGCCTGGGCAGAGGAGAACTGGTCGTTGCTGCGACGTTCGCACTGGAACCTGGTGATGTGGCCGGCGGCGAGGCTGAACTCAGGGAGATCGTCCGGTGGCGACGCGAGCATCAACCCGGTGGTGCGAATTGCGGCTCGGTGTTCACCAACCCCGTCGGAGATTCGGCTGGTCGGCTCATTGACGCGTGCGGCCTGAAGGGCCACCGGATCGGCAGCGTGGCCATCTCCGAGAAACACGCAAACTTCATTCAGGCAGATCCAAATGCCTCGGCCGAAGACATCAGCGCACTTATTGTCTTCGTCGCACAGGTGGTTCGGGAGCGTTTCGGCGTCGACCTTCATGCCGAGGTTCAGACCCTCGGCGTCCATACGTTGCAACGCTTGAACGATCAACCGTCCCGGAGGACACGATGACCACCCTGCTCGATCACGGAACTGTTGACCCTGCCGCCACGGTTCTCATCATCCACGGGGACCGACTCGTGCTCGTCGGTGCAGATGCAGACGGGCTGCGTCCTGGCAATGATCTGCTCCCTCCCGAGTACAACTCCGATCGACCCGCCGTCGCTCGCCTCCCTCGAACGCGTTCTCAGGCTGTGGCGCGGCCCTCCGGCGCGCCCGAAGCATGGGAGGAAACCGACGAATCGCCTGAGCACCAACGGTTCGCTGCCAGGCGCGAGTCCATTGCAGTCGATGCGAGGACCGCTCGTCGGCGTCGCAGATCGCGGATGGTTCTCGGCGCTCTTGTGGTTGCCTGCTGCGCGATCGGTCTCGTGGCTTCCCCCGTGCTGCGCGTCCAACATGTCGAAATCGTGGGGCTGAGCGGCCTGAATCGGGAATCCATCCTACAGACCATGGCCTTGGGCGACCATCCTTCGATGCTGACCTTGAAGCCCCGTGCGGTCGAGGAGCGGCTGATAGCTGTTCCGCTGATCCATTCGGCCACCGTCTGGAAGGAGTGGCCGAACAAGATCGTGGTCGAGATCTCGGAGCGTTCGGCTGTTGCTGCGATCCGTTCCAATGGCGGTTGGCTGGTGCTGGACCAGCACGGGGGAGTCCTGGACACCCGGACAGTTCGACCCGATCTGCCGCTTCTCGACCTTGGTGGCCGGGTGGTCAACGAGGAGTCGAAGGACATCACTGCTCTGCTCGAGGTGGCCAACGCAGCATCGGCACGGTTGCGTCGCCAGATCGATGTGCTGTCGATCGAAGACGGTGGCGTCACGGTCCGGATGCGTGAAGGGGCGCTGTCGACCGCTGGAACCAAGGTCCGCATCGGTCACGCAGACGACGTCGAAGCAAAGCTCCGGGCCCTCGCCACGATGATCGACGACGAAACCGCTGTCTCGTTCGACGGCGTGGCCACGCTGGACCTCACGGTCGCCGATCAGCCTGCATTGATCCGCTCGACCACGCTTCCGGCAGCCTTTCCGGCCGCAGGGCCGGTCACAGGAACCGTCCCCGCAGGCCCGGAATCCGGTGCCGCAACCCCGGATGCCACGTCTGAGGGTCCGACAGGCTCTAACCTGAAGGGGTAGTCACGCCTCAGGAGGCTTCCCCGTGGTACCACCGCAGAACTATCTCGCTGTCATCAAGGTCGTCGGAGCTGGCGGCGGCGGTGTGAACGCGGTCAATCGGATGATCGAAGCCGGTCTGAAGGGCGTGGAGTTCATCGCCATCAACACCGACGCTCAGGCGCTCCTCATGAGCGACGCTGACGTCAAGCTCGACATCGGCCGTGAGCTCACCCGCGGGCTGGGTGCCGGAAGTGACCCGGAAGTTGGTCGTCGGGCCGCCGAAGAGCATCACGACGAGATCCACGAGGTGCTGAAGGGCGCCGACATGGTGTTCATCACGGCTGGCGAGGGCGGCGGCACCGGAACGGGTTCCGCTCCGGTCGTCGCCGAGGTTGCCAAGTCGCAGGGCGCCCTCACCATCGGTGTGGTCACCAGGCCCTTCTCCTTCGAGGGCCGCCGCCGTGGGGTGCAGGCCGAGGTTGGCATCGCGCAGCTCAAGGAAAAAGTCGACACGATGATCGTCATCCCCAACGATCGTCTGCTCACCGTCGCCAGCGACAAGACCACCATGGTCAACGCCTTCAAGATGGCCGACGAGGTCCTGCTGCAAGGCGTGCAGGGCATCACGGATCTCATTACCATCCCTGGCCTCATCAACACCGACTTCGCCGACGTCAAGATGATTCTCCGTGATGCTGGTTCAGCGCTCATGGGCATCGGCTACGGATCGGGCAACGGCCGGGCGGCCGCAGCGGCTCGCCAGGCGATCAGCAGCCCGCTTCTCGAAGCCTCCATCGAAGGTGCACGCGGCATCCTGTTCAATATCTCCGGCGGGTCTGACCTTGGTCTGTTCGAGGTCAACGAAGCAGCGGAGATCATCCACGGCGTTGCCCACCCCGACGCCAACATCATCTTCGGCGCGGTGATCGACGACGCGATGGGCGACGAGGTCCGGGTCACCGTCATCGCTGCTGGCTTCGACCGTTGGGACGACCGTCGTCAGGCCCCACCGGTCGCTGCTGGCAAACCGGCCGGCCCCGACGCCGGCGCCCGTTCTCCGAAGGACCCGGCGAGGCTTCGTCCGGTTCCTAATCCTGCTGATGACGTCTTCAAGACCGAAGACGATCTCGGGTTCGGCGACGACGACGATTTCGACGTCCCGTCGTTTCTGAAGTAGTCAGTCTTTTCCCTGCGACCGGCCCCCGATCTCCCGTTGGTCCGTCACGAAGGGGCTATATGAGCGCACCTTCTTCACTCATCCGCTGGCGCGTCACCGATCGCCCAGAGACGTGGGACCGCGAAACACTCAGCCGGTCGCGTCAGCGGCTCGAGTTGAGCGACCTCCGTGCGGATCCCCGCGTAGACCGGTTCACGTGGCTTGATCAGGTTCATGGCTCGCGGGTCGTCACCGTGGCGGCGCCCGGAGCTCAGTGTGGTGTCGTTGCCGATGCAGCGGTAACGGACGTGCCTCAGGCGGTTCTGGTCATTCGGAGCGCCGACTGCGCCCCTCTGCTGTTCGAAGGGATCAACCGGCAGCGACCGCCGGTCGATGGGGTTCCGCATCGGGTCGCAGATGGCGTTGCGGATGGCGTTGCGGATGGTGGCGGGCGCCCGGTGCTCGGCGTCGCCCATGCTGGATGGCGTGGGCTGCTCGACGGGGTTGTGCCTCGCACCGTGGATGCCATGCGGGCGTTGGGCGCTGAATCGATCGTCGCGTTTCTTGGGCCATGCATCGGTCCGGAATGCTACGAGTTCGGTGCCGAGGCGTTGGGACCGTTGCGGTCAGCGTTCGGGCCTGCGGTCGAGTCACGGACTGCTTGGGGGTCTGTGGCACTCGACCTGCCGGCGGCTGTCGAAGCAGCGGTGGAGGGTTCGGGCGTCGCGTTCGGGTCACCGCTCGCCGGATGGACCTGTACCGCGTGTGACGCTCATCGGTACTCGCACCGGTCCCGTGGTGAAGCCGAGCGCATGGCTCTGATCGCACAGATTCGTGCGGTACATGTTGCCGAACATCCGTCCGACGCAAAGCGTCGGCCGGGTTCTCTGTCCGACGCAAAGCGTCGGAAGTGAGTCCGCTCTCGTACGCTCAGTCCCTATCGGCCGAGGATTTCGCGCACAACATGAGGGTTGTCCGGGAGCGCGTCGCCGATGCGGGTGGCGATGCCGATGCCGTCACGATCGTCGCGGTGTCGAAAGGGCAGCCGCTCACAAGTATCCGGGCAGCTTTGGATGTCGGCCAACGGCAGTTCGGCGAGAACTACGCCGATGAGCTCGTTGAGAAGGCCGACGCCTTGTCAAGTGGGGTCGCAGGAGCCGACGCCGCGACTGTTTGGCACTTTCAGGGCCGTCTGCAGACGAACAAGATCAATCGCCTCAAGTCGGTCGTGTCGGTCTGGCAGACCGTGGACTCCGTGGACCGGGCCGCAGCGCTCGGCAAACGAGTTCCGGGGGCTTCTGTTCTGGTACAGATCAACTCGGGCGGCGGAGATCGTTCTGGCGCGCTGATCGGTGAGGTCGCAAGTATCGTTGCTCATGCGCGCGACTGCGGACTGGCCGTCCTCGGTCTGATGACCGTCGCTCCGCTCCTGGACGGTGTTCCGGACAAGTCCGCCGCGCAACAAGCGTTTCGGTCGCTCTCCCGGTTGGCCGACGAACTCTCGCTACCCGAGCGATCCATGGGCATGAGCCACGATCTCGCCGAAGCGGTGGCGGCAGGGGCAACCATGCTGAGGGTCGGTGCAGCGCTGTTCGGTCCACGTAGCTAGCATCACTCCAGCACCTCGCGCTGTTCGGGCGCGTCACACCGAAGGTTGACCAATGGCAGGCTTCTTCAAGAAGGCGCTCGATTATCTCGGGCTCGACGACGACGAGTACCAGGACTACGACCCGTACGAGGATCAGCAGCAGCTTGCGTCGAGGCGTCAGGCCGCTCCGGCGCCGGAACCAGAACCGGCGCCGTCGATGGTCTACCCGCGCCAGTCGGGCCACGGGGGGCCTGCGTTGGGGTCGAGCGGCGTGGGCGTGGTCGTCCACAGCGGCTCGTCCGAGACCGGCGGGGCAGGAGTTGCGGCCCAGCCCCGGTCCATTTCGCCCGCAGTTCGGACCATCACCCCGACGCGCTCGCCGAAGGTTCACGTCTGTGTCCCGGACGGATTCGGCGAAGCGCAGGACATCGGCGAGCGTTTTCGGTCCGGGCAGGCAGTTGTCATCAACCTCCGTGACACAGACCGTGACGCGTCGAAGCGTCTGGTCGATTTCGCGAGCGGCCTCGCGTTCGGGTTGAACGGAGAGATCAAGAAGATCGAGGACCGAGTCTTCCTGTTGCGGCCCCTGTCAGTTGAGGTGTCAGCCGACGAACAGCGTCGGCTGCGTGACGCGGGGTTGATGCGTTGACCTCTGTCGAACCTCACGTCACGACGCAACTCACGGTGAGTACTCTGCGCGACGTGCAGTTCCGTCAGAGTTGGAAGGGCTACGACACCGTCGAGGTGGACGATTTTCTCGATTCGGTCGCGAACGGTGTCGCCGTCCTGCATCAGCAGCTGGCGTTGGCGTTCGAACGTGTCGATCTCGGTGCTCAGGTCGCTGTGCAAACGGTGCAAACTCCTGTACCGACTCGGTCCGAATCCGACGAATCAGTTCGGCGCACCCTGGTTCTTGCTCAGCGGGCTGCGGATCTTGTGGTCAGCGAAGCGAAGTCCGTGGCAGACCGCATCGTTGCCGATGCTCACTCCGAAGCTGCTGCGATCACAGGAGCTTCGAGAGCCGTTGCAGACCAGGCGGAGCAGCAGGCTCGCCTCAAGGCCGATCAGATCATGTCCGAAGCGTCTGCCATGGCCGAACGACACACTGCGACCAGAGCTGCTGAACTGCAGTTCAGCTTGGAGAACCTGGTCGAAGAACAAGGACGCAAGCGATTCGAGCTGGAACAGCTTCGGTCGCAGGTGGACGCATATCGCGCGCAACTCCGCGCTGAGCTGGAAGCCCAGATGAGACGCCTCGATGTCTTGCCCGAGCCGCACATCCCGCTTCTCACAGACGTTGATCGGCAGCCGATGCAGGAATCGGGCTCAGAAACATAGCCACTATCCCGTTCCGCTGACCGTCGGGCGGCACGCTGAACGAACGCATGCTCGAAAGGGATGCACCTGCTTGGTTCGAAGCGGTGGTACTGTCCCCGGCTCTGAGAAGGCGACGGTCTGTTGGCCTGTCGAATGTCAGCCCAGCGTCCAGCACAGGGAGTGAGATGGCCAAGAGTTCCACGAAGCCCGTCAGCAGTCCAACACGTCCGGTGACACCCAAAAAACGCAACGTGACGACGGCACCTGGCAAGGCGATCAAGCAGGAAGCTCCGACGGCCAAGCAACGCGCACTCGGATCATCGGTCACCAAACCCGCCCTGCCCGCCAAGTCGAGCAAGTCGAGCAAGTCGAGCAAGGCAAACGCCGCCACTCTGACATCCAAACAGCAGAAACCAGCAGAAAGACCCACGCCGAAACTTGCGCCGGATTTGAGCCGGAAACCGGCGCCGAAGCCGACGGAAAAGGCCGGCGCAAACTCGTCGTCCGCCCGCTCGAATTCGACCGTCCGGTCCAATTCAGGAACTGCCAAGCAGTTGGCGACACCCAAACCATCCGCCAAGTCGAACGCTGCACCCGTTGCGAAGTCGGCCCAGGTCAAGGCTGCTCCGGCGGGCTCGGCTACCAAAGCAACGAAAGTCACACACGTGCCGAAGTCCTCCCCCAAACCCACCGCTCCAGCAGCTGCGAAGCCGAACCCGCCGTCAGCCAAATCGCCGTCCAAGGTGAGTTCCCTCACAGCCGCAACGTCGGCAACGTCCGCAACCTCGGCCACGACGAAGGCGGCGCCGACTGCCAAGCAACCACCGTCGGCGTTGGGAGTCGCCGTGAAACCGGCGTCGAAACCTGCTTCGCCCGCCGGCAAGGCTGTGACGAACTCGGAGCCGAAATCCTCGGAGCCGAAGTCTTCCGCCAAGTCAGCCAGGGCTTCGCAGCCAGAAGCTGCACCGCCGCAACCACCCACCGCTCTGCCCAGTGCCATCGCCAAGACTGCAGCCAAACCTGCGAAGGCAGTAGGTAAAGGGGCGAAGGCGGTAGGTAAAGGGGCAAAGGCCCTGCAGATCGAAGCCCCCGTCGCCCCGCCCGTTGTGGTCCCGATCAAGAAGGCCGTGCCCAAAGCGGTGCCCATCGTCGCTGTGAAGTCGCCATCACCGGCGGCGAAGTATCCGCGGGTAAACGCCGATGACGAGTTCCTCGGTATCGAGAAGCTGACCGATGCCGAGTTCATCGCGCAACAGCTCGACATGCTCGGCCATGTGCTGTCCGTCGCCCTGGGCCAGGCACGGATGCTCCAAGCTGAAGCCGACCAGCTTGCGGCGGAGATGGAGCCTGGCGACGTTCAGTTCGACGACGAATCCGGCGAAGGCGCCTCGGCCAGCATGGAGCGCGAGAAAGATCTTGCGATGGCGGCGGAGAAGGTGCTCGCTGCAGAAGACATCGAGCGTGCCATTACCCGCTTGAAGAACAACTCCTACGGGTCGTGCACCAACTGCAACCGTCCCATTCCTCGCATGAGGCTCCGTGCTCTTCCGCAGGCCACGCTTTGCATCGAGTGCAAGAACGGCGGGTTGTCCCGTCGCTCATGATCAGTGCCATCGCGCCGAAGTCGCCAACAGCCGCTGCTGCGCGCGTCCTAGCCGCAGTGGCGACCGCAGTCGTCGCGGTTGATCAGCTCACCAAAGCCTGGGCTGTGAATGCGTTGCCGGCCACGCGCACGATAGACGTGTTGCTGGGCGTGCGATTGGTTCACGCTCGCAACACAGGGGTTGCGTTCAGCAAAGGCCGGGGCATGGCTGGGATCATCTTGCCCATCCTTGTCGTCATCGGGTTGATTGCTTGGTCGGCGCGAACCGACCTCAGCCAGCCCGGTGGTCCGCGGCGGTCAGCCGCTGTGGGGTATGGCCTCATTCTGGGTGGTGCCTTCGGTAACGTCCTCGACCGTTTGTTCAGATCACCCGGGTGGGGGAAAGGCGCCGTGGTCGACATGGTCGACGTCGGTTTCTGGCCAATATTCAACGTCGCCGATGCTGCGCTGTCCGTCGGCGTCGCTGTCACGCTCTTCTCGTTGTTCGCACACAGGCGGCTCGCACAGCCGACAAGCGGGGCCGGACGCTCATGATGCTTCTGGTGCCGCAGGCGTTGGATGGCGAACGCATCGACAAGGTCATTGCAACCATGGCCGAAGCGACGCGCCAACAGGTTGCCGAAGCGATCGACGACGGCTCCGTCTCGGTCGGTGACGTCGTCGTGTCAAAGCCCTCCCGGCGCGTGCACGGCGGCGACGAGATCAACATCTCGGCCGATCTGCAGACTCCACTGATCGAGCTGACCGGTGATGCGTCAGTTCCCTTCTCCGTTGTGTACCAAGACGCCGACGTCATCGTGGTTGATAAGCCCGCATACGTTGTGGTCCACCCCGGTACCGGGTCGCACACGGGCACGTTGGTGCAGGGGCTTCTCGCTCGGTTCGACGACCTTGCGAGGTTGGCGACCGGGGACCGTGCGCTGCGACCAGGAATCGTGCACCGGATCGACAAGGGCACTTCAGGGTTGCTGATGGTGGCTCGTTCGGCCGCCGCCACCGACGCGCTGCAAGCGCAATTGGCAGCGCACTCGGTCGAGCGTCGCTACGTCGCACTGGCGTGGGGATCGTTCGAGTCGAGTGCGGGCATGATTGACGCAGCCATCGGGCGCAGCACCGCAGACCCGACCAAGATGACCGTGTCGGCCGCAGGCCGCCCATCCATCACCCACTACACGGTCGAGCATGGGTTCTCCGAACCGGAGATCGTCACGCTGGTCCGGTGTGAACTGGAAACGGGTCGAACACACCAGATCCGAGTGCACCTTGCGGCCATCGGTCATCCCGTCGTGGGCGACCCCATCTACGGCGGCGCGAAGCGTTCCCTGCGCCTCGGTCGTCCGTTCCTCCACGCGCAGACGCTCGGGTTCGTGCACCCGACAACCGGGGAGAACCTCCGGTTCAACAGCGCACTCCCGGCTGACCTGGTGGCCGTGCTCGAAGGCCTCACGCCTCGCTGGGAGGGCTGACACCGCCCGTAAGGGCGCGAAGTCGGTTAGCTGTCGGTTAGCTGTGCGCATGCTCGACCTGGACACGGCGGGCCGGAAGGCCCCGAGCCTGGTCCACCATGTCGGCAAGGGTGTAACCCTGCAGGTGCGATCTCATGTGGGTCCCGACCTCGCCCCACACCGTGAGGAGCACGCATTGCCCCTCATGGTCACATGCCCCGTTCTCGTGGGGATTGCCGAAATCGCCGGCCTGGATCGGACCGTCGACCGCAGCGATGATCTCCGCCAGGCTGACCTCATCGGCCGGGCGCGCAAGCAGGTAGCCGCCGCCGACACCCCGTTTGGATTTCACCAACCCGGCTCCTTTGAGAGCGAGCAGGATCTGCTCAAGGTAAGGCTGCGGAAGGCCGGTGCGCTCAGCAACGTCGCGGACGGACTGCGGGCCGAGCGCGTCGACATGGAGCGCCATCGACAACAATGCTCGGCTGGCGTAGTCGCCTCGGGTAGACACCTTCACGTCTGGTGACTCTAGAGCGGATGCTCGCCTACCATGCGTCAACCTATGAGCGACTTTTCCAAAACCGATGGCGACCAGTCCTCCGGGGCGCCGCAAGGCGATCCCAACGATCCCACTCACGCCCCAGACGCCACAGACGCCACAGACGCCACAGACGCCACAGACGCCACTGCGCACACGAGCACCGATCCAACGGTCATCGTTCCCTCCGAAGTGATGTCCGTCGAACCTGCTGCTGCCCAAGTGCCGACCGAGACGGTCTCTGAGCCAGGGAAGGTCATGCGTATCGGGTCCATGATCAAGCAGTTGCTCGAAGAGGTGCGTCAGGCTCCGCTGGACGAGAGCAGCCGCGCACGTCTCTCCGAGATCTACGAGACGTCCATCAAGGAGCTGTCGACGGCGCTCAGCCCCGACCTCCGTGACGAACTCAACTCATTGGCTTCACCGTTCGGTGACCAGGTTCCGTCGGAGTCCGAACTCCGCATCGCGCAGGCACAGTTGGTCGGGTGGCTTGAGGGCTTGTTCCACGGGATACAGGCCACCCTCATGGCGCAGCAGATGGCTGCGCAGGCGCAACTCGCCCAGATGCGCGCTCAGATGCAGGGCCAGCCGGGTCTGCCTCCGGGCATGGTGCCGGGTGCGGCTTCTGGGTTCGCACCCCGTCCTGACGGAGGGCCTGACTCCCGACCCGGCGTCTATCTGTAGTCTCGTCACCCGCGGGTCACATCGATGTGATTTCTGAGAAGTCTGATTCGTTCCGCCGGCTGAATCGAGGGAGGGAGGCCACATGAATGCGTCGTTCACGCATCTGCATCTGCATACCGAGTTCTCGATGCTCGACGGTGCCGCCCGGATCGACGAGGTCGTTGCAGCTGCGCGAGCAGACGGCCAACCGGCGATCGGCATCACCGATCACGGCAACATGTACGGCGTCCTCGACTTCTACAAGGCCTGCAACAAACAGGGGATCACCCCCATCATCGGGACCGAGGCCTACATGGCAGCGGACTCTCGTCACGAACGACCCCGCCGTACCGGGCGCGAGGACGATGGCGGGGGAGGCGACGCCGGGAACAAGCTGTACTACCACCTCACGCTTCTGGCCGAAAACAATGTCGGCTATCGCAACCTGTTGCAGCTGTCGTCGCTGGCTTACCTGGAGGGGTACTACTACAAGCCCCGCATGGACTGGGAGCTGTACGAGCGGTATCACGAGGGCATCATTGCAACCACGGGCTGCCTCGGCGGCGTTGTACTGCAAGCTCTGATGTCCGGAAACGACCAGTTGGCACTGGAACGAGCTGCTCGGTTGCAGGACATCTTCGGCCGTGACAATTTGTTCGTCGAGATCCAGGACCACGGCATCCCCGAACAGCATCAGACCAACCCCAAGCTCATCGAGATCGCCAAGAAGATCAAAGCGCCGTTGCTTGCCACCAACGACAGCCACTACACGCACCGCGAAGACTCGGTCGCCCACGATGCGTTGCTCTGTGTACAGACGGGCTCGCTGATGGATGACCCCAAGCGGTTCAGGTTCCACGGAAACGAGCACTACCTCAAGTCAGCCGCGGAAATGCGCAAGCTGTTCAGCCACTGGGAATCGGCTTGTGACAACACGCTGTGGATCGCAGAACGCGCGAAGGTGCAGATCGAGTTCGGCCGCACGGACCTCCCCGAGTTTCCGTTGCCAGCAGGCTTCACCACTCAAGAGCAATACCTCCGGCACCTGGTCTACGAAGGTGCCTCCGCCCGGTACAGCCTGCCGTTCGCAGCTGGTGTCACCGAGCGCATCGACTACGAGCTTGGTGTCATCGAAGAGATGGGCTTCAGTGCCTACTTCCTGATCGTCTGGGACCTCATCAAGCACGCCAAGGACAATGGCATTCGGGTCGGGCCTGGCCGCGGCAGCGCTGCAGGCAGCGCTGTTTCGTACTGCCTGCGCATCGTCGACCTCGACCCCATCAAGTACGACCTCCTTTTCGAGCGATTCCTCAACCCGGGTCGCAAGCAGATGCCCGACATCGACATGGACTTCGACGAGCGCTACCGCTCCGAGATGATTCGATATGCCGCGGAGCGGTATGGGTGGGACCACGTTGCCCAGATCGTGACGTTCTCCACCATCAAGGCTCGCGCTGCTGTCCGCGACGCTGCCCGGGTACTCGGATATCCGTATTCGGTCGGAGACAAGGTGGCCAAGTCGATGCCTCCTTTGGTGATGGGTAGAGACACACCTTTGTATGCATGCTTAGCGCCACATCCGAAGTTCGAAGACGGGTACAAGATGGCCGCAGACCTGCGGTCCATGTACGCCGTTGACCCCGATGTGAAGCGGGTGGTCGATGTTGCCAAAGGGCTTGAAGGGCTCCGCCGTCAGGATGGCATCCACGCAGCTGCTGTCGTGATCACCCGTCAGCCTCTGACCGAATACCTGCCCATCCAGCGCAAGCCAGTTTCGGGCGGAAACATCGAAGACGCACCAATCGTTACCCAGTACGAAATGCATGGTGTCGAGGAACTCGGCCTGCTGAAGATGGACTTCCTCGGTCTGCGGAATCTGTCGGTCATCGATCGGGCCATCGATCTCATCCAGAACTCAACCGGTGTCCGGGTCGACATCGACAGGGTTCCGCTCGACGACGAGAAGACCTACGAGATGCTTCGCCGCGGAGACTCCATCGGTGTCTTCCAGCTCGAAGGTGGGCCGATGCGCTCATTGATGCGTTCGCTCGCCCCGACCAGCTTCAACGACGTCGCTGCACTCGTTGCGCTGTACCGGCCCGGTCCGATGGCGGCCAACATGCACAACGACTACGCCGATCGGAAGAACGGCCGCAAGCCGATCGAGTACTTCCACCCTGACGCGGCCGAGTTGCTTGCCGACACCCAGGGCCTGATGATCTATCAGGAGTCCATGATGCGTGTCGCGCAGCGCTTCGCCGGCTACTCCCTGGAAGAAGCCGACAATCTCCGCAAGGCAGCCGGCAAGAAGATCCGCGAAGTCATGGCGACGGAGCGGCAGAAGTTCGTCGACGGTTGTGCCGCCACCGGTTATGGCGCAACGCTCGGCACCAAGATCTTCGACATCATCGAACCGTTCGCCGACTACGCGTTCAACAAGAGCCACTCGTTCGGGTACGGCTTCGTCAGCTACCAGACCGCATGGCTGAAAGCCAACCATCCGGGCGAGTATCTGGCGGCACTGCTGACCAGCGTCAAGGACGACAAAGACAAGACTGCGGTCTACCTTTCCGAGTGCCGCAGCATGAACCTGTCGGTCCTGGTCCCCGACATCAATCACTCGCTCTCGGACTTCAGCGTCGATGGTGCAACAATCCGTTTCGGGTTGTCTGCTGTCCGCAACGTCGGCGAAGGTCTCGTCGCACAGGTCGTAGAGGAGCGAACCGCCGATGGTCCGTTCGTCGACTTCTACGACTTCGTGCGCCGGGTGCCAGTGCCCGTACTCAACAAGCGCAGCATCGAATCGCTGATCAAAGGCGGTGCTTTCGACTCGATGGGCTCGCCTGGATCACATCCTCGCCGCGGGCTGATGGACGTGTACGAGACGATCATCGATCGTGTCGTCGCTCGCCGCCGTGAGGAAGAGATCGGAGTGATGAGCCTGTTCGGTGAGCCCGAGGCTGACGGGTCTGGCGAGGGTTTCGACGACGCCCGTGTCGAGATTCCGCAGCACCCATGGGACAAGATGCTGCAACTCGGGTTCGAAAAGGAGATGCTCGGGTTGTACGTCAGCGACCACCCGCTCCTCGGAGCCTCGGCCGTGCTGCGCCGCTATACGGACTGCACCATCACTGAACTTCGCGAAATGACCGCGGATCCTGCTGCCGGATGGAACGAGCGCAATGCCGATCTGAAGACGGTCGCTGGCATCATCACCGGCCTCCAGCGCAAGTACACCAAGGCCGGCGACCTGATGGGTGTCTTCACCATCGAGGATCTCGAGTCCGCCATCGAAGTGATGGTGTTCCCGAAGACCATGCTTGAGTGCAACCACGCGCTCGCCGAAGACGCACTGATCGTGGTCAAGGGCCGGCTCGACCACCGAGACGATGTGCCGAAGCTGATCGCGATGACCGTTGCCCGTCTCGAAGTCAGCCTTGACGGAGGCGGCCCGCCCCTTCGGTTGCAGCTTCCGACACACCTCGACGAAGGTCGAGTCGTTGATCTGAAAGGTGTGCTGCTGAACTATCCGGGTGATTCCGACGTTTTCGTTCACTTCGGACGGCAGGTGATGCGGCTCCCGACCGCGTACCGCGTCAACTACGGCAAGGAGCTCACGGCCGAACTGCTGGTGCTGCTCGGGTCCGAAGCGATCATCTCCTGATCGGGCGACCGTTTCGCCGACGAGATCGGCCGTACCCGATGCCTGAGTCGATCACACGTGGAAGTGCACTGCCCCGAGGGCGGTAGACTGGAATCCAAGTAACTCGTCTGGGCCCGCCGCAGGCATCGCTTGCGGTCTTCCCAGGCCCCCGGGCTGGAGTGGCCGATCACATGGCGATGGACGTCGAAACAAAGGACTGCACAGCGCTCAGCGATGCCGAACTGGGCGAATTTGCCGACATGACCGAAGGCGGCCCAGCCGGCTTCGATATCGGCCTGCTCTCCAAGCAACGCGACTTGTGGGTTTTGGTGACCCAGGTTCGTGACGCCGAGAAACTCATGGGATACGGGTTCTGCACCCTGGAACGCATCGGTGGCACGCCGTGCGTCCTGGTCGGTCTGGCCAGTGTCAGGCGGAATGCAAAACGCGAGACTGCCCTGAAGACCATGATCTGGGACATGCTTCGCCGCTCCCTGCTCGCGTTTCCTGACGAGGACGTGCTGGTCGGTACCCGGATGATCGATCCTGGCGCCTACGCAAGCTTCAAAGGCCTCGATGAGATCGTGCCCCGGCCTGACCACAAGGCTTCTGGTGAAGAGCGCGCGTGGGGCAGGCGGCTCGCCAAGCGTTTCGGTGCGGAACACCGTGTCGATGACCGTTCGTTCACAATCCAGGGCGACGATTCACCGGCGCCGGTACTGGACCACGAGACGCTCAAACCCGAATCGATCAACCCCGAAGTCGCAGCGTTCTTCTCCCCGCTCGACCATAAGCGGGGCGACAGCATCGTCACCTTCGGCTGGGCGATGGCCGAGGAACTTGTCGCACGGCGCGACAAGGGCATCTGACCCGATCGGGTCACTCCACACATGCGGTCGGCTGATGCGTTGTCAGCGACCGCTTCCGAGACCCATCGCCGCGTCGGTCTGGTGCTGGGCGCAGGCGGCATGGTCGGCCTGGCCTACCACGCCGGCGTTCTCCGAGCACTCGACCGTCACAGCGGTCTGACACCGACGAGGGTCGACGTCGTCGTCGGCACCAGCGCCGGTTCCATTGCAGCTGCGTACCTGCGCTCCGGCTATTCCGCCGACGAGCTGTGGCAACTTGCGCTTGGCACCCACCCGGCGATGGAGGCCCTCGGAAGCACGCCGTCGGAACGACGCGCTGCCACTGCGTTCACCCCTTCGTTCGCTACGCCCAGCCAGTTTGTCGGGCGGGTGATGGGCGCTGGGCTTGCCGTCGTCCGGTCGGTCGCCAGATTGCCGACACCACGGGTCCCGGAGCGTCTTCATCCGCTCCTCAACGGTGGCCTGTTCACCATGGAACGGGCGGCGCAGCGCTTCGACGCAGACCTCGTCACCGGTTGGCCTTCGGAGGAAACCGCAATTTGTGCCGTGGATCTTGGGAGCGGAAGACGGACGGTGTTCGGTCCGGACGAGTCGCCGGTGTCGTTGTCCGACGCGGTGGTGGCTTCCTGCTCGATTCCGGGGTTCTACGTGCCGAAGCGAACCGGCGGCCGGACGTATGTCGACGGGGGAGTGCATTCCCCGACCAACCTCGACGTTGCGGCGCGGCTTGGGTGTGACCTCATTGTCGGCGTGGCACCCATGGCGTACGACCCGAACGACGACGTTGCTCCCTGGGTGCGGGTTGCTCGTCGTATCGGCCATGGATCGCTGCGCAACGAAGCCAGGATCGCCCGGGCACGAGGCGCAGAGGTGCTCCTCATCCGCCCCACCATGCAGGATATCGAGGTGCAAGGTATCAACTTCATGCGTGCGTCGGGCGCCGAGCCCGTGGCCCGAATCGCGTACGAAACGGTCAGCCGACTCCTCGAAACCGATCGGTTCCGGCTGACCCTGGACGAGTTGGGTCAGCGCAGCAGCGCAACGGCTGTTTTGTAGCAATAGCCGTTCGTCGGTTCGCTCAGCGAGAGCAGCAGCCGACGCGGATAGAACCCGATTACCTGAGCAAGTGACCGTCCGGCAACAGGGCTGTCCGGCAGCCAGTCCAGACGCTGGTTGACCCGAGCGTCGTCGACGGGCAGCTGATAGGTGTACGTCCGCCATCGGAACCGCACAGCCGTCCCCCGGTCCGTGACGGTGACTGCAAGGTCGGACTCGGGTTCGACCAGGCTCACAGCGCTGGTGGTGCTGCCAATGGCCCACATCGGAAGGGCAGGTCCTTCGCAGCCGAAGAGGGGTCTCCCGGACCGGTGTTGCAGCGGGATGAGTGTTTTGTCTATCTGGCGGGCGGACATATGACCGACCCGCCGGAGTGGTGCGTGCAGAACGGTGTCCTCGGGCGGCTGCGCCCCGTCTGCATCGAGATCCAAGCCGATCTGTCCGAGCGCGACATCTCCGTATCGGGGAGCGAGTTCGCGTTGCGCAGGCGCGTCATGACGCATCCTGACAAACGCTCCCGACCCGAGATCCACGCCGTAGGTGAGGTGCTTCGAAGGTGCCAGGACCAAGACATGCATCGCTGCTCCCGGAACGTTCGGCCGGGCTTCTCCACGGGGTGGTTTGAGCGCACTTCGCATGAGCACTTATGATGATCGATGCACCAACCGGTGTGGTGGATACCCCGTGTACTTATTGTGTGCCCAGCCGTGCGAGTTGTGGACGTTTTGAGTTATGCCGACCGGCTGGTGATGGAAACGACGTTGTCGGCAGGCTCGGCTTCGGGGACGAGCAGTTCCTCGGTTGAACGGTCGAGGACGTTTGCCGCCCGCTTGAGCACTGCGCCGAACGTTTGGAGGAGAATGGCGAGGTCGAGCTGAACGGACCAGTTCTCGACATAGAAAACGTCACACCGCTCGTAGTCAGCAAATGACGGTGAGTCCCGGCTCTCCACCTGCCACAACCCGGTGATGCCCGGCCGTACGAGGTGACGGAGCATGAGGCGGTCGTCGAAGGTGGCGACCTCACGAGGCAACGCGGGCCGTGGGCCGACCAGGCTCATGTCGCCTTTGAGGACGTTCAGCAACTGTGGCAGTTCGTTCAGCGAGGTGGCGTCCATGAAACGCCCGATCCGGGTAAGCCGCGGATCGTGCTTCAGTTTGAACAACGGACCGTTCCGCTCGTTCTTGGCCATCAGTTCAGCGAGGCGTGCCTCAGCGTCCACAACCATGGTGCGCAGCTTCAGAATGGTGAACGGGAGGCCGTCGAGGCCGATTCGCTGCTGGCGGAAGAATGCTGGTCCTCCGTCGTTGCGGCGGACCAGCAAGGCGAGCACCCCCATGATGGGCCCGGCGACGAGAAGCAGAATCAGGCTGATGATGATGTCCGTGGCTCGTTTGAGGCCGGCCTGCCAGCCCTCGAGCGAAACCTGTTCGAGATAGAACGACGCTTCTCGGCCGATCGGTGCGCGGCGGAGGCGATTGGCGGAGATGCCTGCCAATCCACCAGACACCTGTACGTGGATGCCGGCCGATGTGAGCGCCCGTACCACCGTGTTGAGTTCGCGGAAATCGAATGCAGTGGCACCGATGATGGCGTGCTGCGCTCCGGCTGACTGGACATTTTGGACGACGTTGTCGGCGGAGCCGAGATACGGCACGCTGAACCCGAGACGGGCGACCGAATCTTCTTGACCGATGACGCCACGAACGTCGAAGCCGAGCTCGGGTTCTTCACGCAGGATCTTGAGAAGTTCGAACGCTTCGTCGCCGGCGCCGACCAGTACGACTGGACGCATGAACCGGCCGTGACGGCGAGCACGTTTCAGCATCGTCCGGTACAGGTGCCGTCCGATCAAGACACCCAGGAAGACGAGCGTTTGCGTGAGCACCATCCGGCGGACTCGCATCTCAGGAAGCACGTTGGGGCGGACCGCAAGTGCAATGACGGTGGCGATCAGGACGGCACGGAGCAACGTCGCTGTTTCGATGGCCCGCAGGCTGGAGGTTCGAGCGAGATACAACCGGTTGAGACTGAACACCGCAATGTTGAGCGCCACGAGCATCGACACGATCGCGATGCGGGTGCCCCAGGCCATGTGGTCGTCCCATCCGAGCCCGGGCGTCAGCCCGACCACCGTGGCCGATGAAACCGCTCCGACGTCGGTAGCGACGCTGAGCCACCGCAGACGCCGGCTGCCCTTGGGCGCGTCCTGTGGTCGGTTCACGAGGTACTGGCCGAGTGGTGACGCGGCTTGCTTGCCGCCTGTTGTGGGTCTATCTGAAGACGCATTCATAACCGACGATCAGTATGGCAGTGACGGAGGGTGCTGGACAGGAACCCTGAGGAGAATCATCACTTTTGGTTCTTTGTCACGTTTCGTCTGGGACTTCTTCCTACTGAACGGGGGTTCGTGGAGCTGTCCGGCCGACCCCCGTCATCCTGCGGACATACCTTCCGCATCAGCAACCGTGAATTACACTGTTGAAGTTCGTTCATCGAATCGCACTCTCCGTGTGATCGGTGACCGTTCCTTCGCGTGGATCCACCGGCCGATCCACTCAGGTTGTCGGCGAAAGCAGCCGACACTACAGAAATGGCCTGTGAATCGTTATTTCGGCGCCCGAGATGAACGGCGTCCCAACAAGTTCACAGACCCCATCGATCGTTCACAGACCGCTCGCCGTTCAGCCTCGTACACTTCTCACTTCTATGAATTCGACCATTGCCGCCAGAGGGGCTGCACCCGACGACCAACGACTCGGACGTCAAGTCCTCCGGGCGAATTCAGGCGCGTCCTGTTCGCCCGGCACAAGTCTTCAGGTCTCGGTCGTCATCGCGACGTACAACCGGGCCGAATCGCTCGGTCGATTACTCATCGACCTGACTGACCAGGCGCTCGCAGCGCTGCACCCGTCCGAGGTGGAGATACTCGTCGTCGACGACGGCGGCAATCATGATGTCGCGTCGGTACTGCCCGCTCGTTCGCCGTTCGACCTCACGCTCGTGACCCAGGCCAACGGAGGACCAGCTGTCGCCCGCCACGCCGGGATCGCGTCGTCGACAGGAGCAGTCGTCATCGTTCTCGACGACGACATGCGGATCGGCCCGGGCTTTGTACAGGCGCACCTTGACGCGCATGTTGCAGGTGCCGACGTCGTGTACGGGCTCATCGAAGGCGACAAAGGAAAAGGTCCTTTGTTCGCTCGTTATCACCAGATGCACATCGATCGCTGGTTGGACGAGTGCCGAGCAGGTGCAGCGCCTCGTGGCGATCGCCTGTGTACCGGCAACGTGTCATTTTCGCGCAACGCCTATGTTTCGGTCGGCGGATTCGACCCCAACCTGATTCGCTGCGAAGACCGCGATCTCGGCATTCGCCTGGAACAAGCCGGATACCGGTTCACCTATTGCGAATCGGCCCTTTCCACCCACGAATCGGGCATCCATGATCGCTCAGACTGGCGACGCCGCAACGAGATCTACGGTGAGTCCGACGTGGTCATTTCCGCAAAACACGCGCAAAGGGCAGCGTTGTCTCCGTGGGCGTTCCTTGCGGAGCTTCCAACGGTTGTACATCCGTTGCTGATTGCCGTGGCAGCCTTTCCTGTTCTCAGTCGCCCGCTTGGGGCCGTCGTCTACCGGGTTGGCGAACGTTTCGACCGGGCTGGAATGGACTCGGTTGCAATGCGGCTTGCCGGGCTCACGTACGGCGTCGACTATTACGGAGGGGCCGGGCGCCGGTGGGGAAGCACCCGTCGGGCGGTTGCGGCGTTGACCGAGTGGCGTTCGTCGCGTGCGGGCTTCAGCGAGGCAACACCATGAGTGCATTGTCGACCTTTGTGACCTCTGTGCGGGCAGACCATGACGCATTGCACGATTTCGCGAACCGGTACAACAGCGACCGCGGCGACCCAGGCTCCATCGCCTCGGACCTGGTTCGGCGTGTCGGATTTCAAATGCTTGTCGCCGTCCGGCTCATGCAGTTCGGCCGTGACCTGGGCATCCCATTGTTCGGACCGCTGATGTCGCGGCTCATCCGACACCTCTATGCAGCCGAGATCCATTGGGAGGCTCAGATCGCTCCGGGGATCGGCATCGTCCATGGCAACGGGTTGGTCATCGCTCGGTCCGCGATTGTCGGTGCCGGTTGTCTACTGTTCCAAGGCGTGACCCTTGGCGAGTCGATGGATCCTGACACCGGGGTGCAGGGCGCTCCGACGTTGGGTCGTAACGTCCACGTGATGCCTAACGCAGTGCTGGTCGGCCCGATCAGCGTCGGCGACGGAACGAAGGTCCAGGCAAATGTCACGCTTTTGACGTCGGTTCCGGATCAGACCTCGGTTCGGGCAGCGAAACCCGAATTCGTACTGCGAACTGGTGTACCGCAGCGGGTCTGCCCGCGTGAGGATGCTCCATGATGAGCACCCCCGGCCTCTCACAGGGCAGCAGCGTGGATGTGGTTGGGTTCGAACGCGTCCCGCTGGGGTCACTGTTCGCGCATCGGCTGACCGCCGAACAGGCCATCGTGACGATTGTCCAGCGTGTCCGCACGGGGTTGGGTGGGTATTTGGTCACGCCCAACGTGGACCATGTGTGCGTCGCCGAGACCTCAGAGCCGTTCCGGCTCGCGCATCGGTCGGCGTTCCTGTCGTTGGTCGACGGCACCCCGCTCCTGTGGCTCTCCGCAGCGTGCGGGGACCGGCTTCCCGAGAAGATCTCCGGGAGTGATCTCATCGTGCCGCTGTGCCGCCGCGCGGTGGCCGAGGGGCTCACGGTCGCCTTGTTCGGCGCTTCCGAGAAGTCCTCGAAGAAGGCGTACAACGAACTGCTGAAAACCATTCCCGGGCTCACCATCACCACCCGAGTCTGCCCACGATTTGTTCCAGACGGGAGTGACCGCGTTGCAGACAGCGAAATTCGTCATGCGATCGACCTGGTGAAAGCGGCCCGTCCCGACATTGTTTTCATAGCAATGGGGACCCCCAACCAGGAGTTCTTCATGCAGCGGTTCGAAACGGAGATGGCACCGTCCTTTCTCTGCGGAATCGGTGCCGGCCTTGACTTCATCGCAGCTGAACGCCGCCGTGCGCCGGAATGGGTGCAGAAGGCTGGCCTTGAGTGGATCGTGAGGTTGTTCCAGGAACCGTCACGGCTCTGGCGTCGGTACCTGGTGCGCGATCGCGCAATTTTCGGTGTCGCGGTCCGTCAGATCCGGAGCTCACGTTCCGGAGGAACAGGCTCAGCGTGACTCCCCGACGCACGCCACGGTTCGCTGACGCGAAGCGGGCGGATGCGGTGCACCCCACCGACGGTTCCGATGCTGTCGGCGGAGTATCCCTACCCAGGGACCTCGGTGGCCAGCCGCTGTGGGAAGCCAGCCCCGTATCGGCCGCTCGTTTGCCGCGCCATCAGTCGTCCGCGTCAGTTGCTCCGAACGTCAGTGCGGTGAGTGCGGCGAGCGCGGTGAGTCAGGTGAGTCAGGTGAGTGTTGCCGAACAACAGGCTGAGAACCGATCGGCTGCCAAGAACGGCGCGATGCTCGGTTCATCCTTGTTCTTCACCGCGTCGGTGGGTGTTGTCGTCTCACTGTTCATTGTTCCGAACGCCGTCGGCGACATCGACACGGGCATCCTCGGGTTCGGTGAGGCGCTTGCCACGGTATCGCTCGTGCTCGCCGGATTCGGTATGGACACGTACCTTCGCAAAGAAGTGTCGATCAGGCAAGACCATGCTGATCGCCTGTTTGCGTCGGTGCTCGCCGTCCGCCTGTTCGTCAGTGCGCTGTTGACCGCCGCCGCTGTTGGTGTGCTGACGCTTCGACAGGGCGACGTCGGTGACTCGACGTTGGGGCGGACGATGCTGGTGGTGCTGCTGTTCTGTCTGGCGCAGGTCTCACAGCAGACTGCCGAGTCGTATGCAGCCATGCTGCAGGCTGTTGGCCAGGTCAGACAGCAGTCGAGCCTCACCATTTGGACAAAGATGGTCTGGGCCATCATCATCATTTTCGGCCTGGTGTTCGGTTTGGGGATCTGGGTCGTTCCGCTGGCGCTGTTCGTCACTGAAACGGCAAAGACCGTCGTACTGGGCCGGTCGGCGCAACGGGTTTTCGACATCGAGTGGAAGCTCCACTTCGATGAAGTGTGGCCGATGATCAAAGCGGGTTCGCCGTTCCTGGTGACTGCTGTATCGGTGAAAGTCATCGCGTGGCTCGATGTTGCGCTGGTGAAACTCCTGACAGGCGACGATGCTGAAACCGGCTACTACCACATCGCCCTGCGAATCTCGGCTCTCGCGCTGCTCCTTGCGCCGCTCATCCAATGGGTAGTACTGCCAATGGCCGCTCGGGCTGCGGAACGATCTCGGAACGATTTCGCAGAGTTGGTGAAGCGTTCGTTCCAATGGGTCTTGTGCGCTGGCGTGCCTCTGTCGCTCCTGCTCGGACTCAACGCCGACGTCCTCATCGAGACCGCGCTCCCCGATTTCACGCCGAGTATTCCTGCACTCAGAATCTTGAGCGGGGTGATTGCCTTGGCGTACATCACCATGCTCGGCGCAACGCTGCTCATCGCTGACGGGCGCAGTTGGCGCGTGGTGCGCATCACGTTCCTGACGATCGCCGTCGACACCGTGCTGAATCTCTACATGATCAAGCACGGTTGGATGTGGTGGGGCCAAGGTACCGGAGCGCTGCAGGCCGGCGGAGCTGGGGTCGGTGCCGCCATATCGCTTGTTACTGCAGAATGCATTGCCGCCGGTTTGATGGGTTACGAGCTTCGCCGGGTCGTCCGACAAATCTCGGACGCCGAGGCCCGTCGGTCGGTGGCATCCATGCTCGCCGCATGCGTCGGCGTGATCGTTGTGGACTACTTGGTGCGGCCGCTGGGCCTCGTCCGCCCGCTCGTCGACCTGGTGTCGATGATCGGCCTGCTGACGGCTGTCGGCGTCATCCGCCGCGAGTGGTACCGCTTGGTCTTTGCCCGGGTCGGCCTCGTCAAACGGCCCAACGATGTGTCGAACCTGCCCGATCTGACCGCCCCCCTGAAACGTCCCTAGGTGACCGTTGATCCGATTCCGCTCCCCAGACACCGTGATGCATGTCACCACCATTGCGTGGTTGTCATCATCGATGGTGGTTCTCCCCGACCCTGAACGCGCCATCATGGTTGTCGGCCGAAAGGAAACACCGTGTCGATGATGGACCGAGAGCTCGCACCGGGCGAAGCAGGCGAACTGCTCGACGTGCGTCAAGTACAGCTGATGGCTGGGATGCTGCTCCGTTCGGTGCGGCGCCATCTGACCCGTTCTCTTCTGGCGTTCCTCGCTGTGTCCAGTGCAGCAATCACATTGGGTTACTCCACGCCGAAGCAATACAACTCCAGTTCAGTGATGGAACTCAAACCGACCGATGTCACGAGCGAGCTCATTGCTCCTGGCGAACCCAGAGCAGTCAAAGATCCGCGGAAAGGGGTTCGTGAAACGGTGCTGCAGCAGGCCAACCTCGAGTCGATTGTCGATGAGCTTGGGCTCGTGGCAGAAATCAAGGCGAACCAGAGTCCAATCGGTCGATTGATGTCAAAGATCCGTCCCGTCGTCGCCGACCCGCTACAGGACAAGCGAGACGCTGTCGACGAATTGCGCGCCAACATCGACATCGCCAGCGAGACCACCGAAGGTGACTTCGAGACGATCATCACCGCCACGTGGACGAACCCTGTTACGGCCACCAATATTGCCAAGCTGCTCCAGGACAATTTCATTGCCGTGCGGCGAACCAACGAAGTGACGCAGATCGAACGAATTGCTGCGGTGCTGAAAGACGATGCCACGAGGGCACAGGCGTTCTTGGACGAAACCACCAACCGGATCGGGAACGTCGGAACGCTCGAGCTCTCGGCCGCGGACTCGGCCATATTGAACAACGCTCAGGCCCGGCAGGCTGCTGCCCAAGAAGTGTATGAAAAGGCTTCGCTCACGCTCCGATCAGCAGAAATCGACTTCGGAACCCGCTACTCGGTCAGCCAAGAGCCTCAGGTGCCAAAACGGGCACTGAGCGGGCGCACGAAGTCCTATATCACCGGCATCGGGGCTGGGCTCATCGCTGCATTTCTGGTGGCGGCCCTCGCCGATCTGACAAAGGGTTCGTTCGTCGAGTCATGGCAGATCACACGCAAACTCAACCTGCCAGTGCTTGCCGAGCTGAAAGACCCATCACCGCGCACATGAGGAGCATGCTTCCCAACGCCCTGCGGGTCGGTGACGCTGCGCTGACTGCGGCTGTAATCCCTTTCACGGCCGCCGGGGTGTACCTCGCTGTGCTGTCAGTACCGTCGCGTCGTCGCGTGCCTCCGGTCTCGACGACTCTGCGCGTTGCGGTAGTCGTGCCTGCTCACGACGAAGCCGCTGACATCGAAGCGACCGTTGCCAGCCTGCTTGCATCGGACTACCCCGCTGAACGTCGTCGTGTCGTCGTCGTGGCTGACAATTGCACCGATTCCACCGCAGCGTTGGCCCGAGCCGCCGGTGCCGAAGTGATCGAGCGTGTCGACCCCGTGCGTCGCGGCAAGGGATACGCATTGGAAATGGCGTTCGCAACGCTGCTGTCCGAAGGCGCCACCGACCTCGTGGTCGTGGTCGACGCTGACACCATCGTGAGCTCGAACCTGTTGACCGCGTGTGGATCGCGCATCGCATCGGGCGACCTGGTCGTGCAGGCCGACTATCGGGTGCGGCAGGCGCAGCGCAGTTGGCGAACCCGGCTCCTGCACATAGCGTTCACCGCGTTTCATGACGTGCGGTCGTCGGGCCGTGAACGTTTCGGGTTGTCCTGCGGGCTCCGAGGCAATGGGATGGCGTTTTCTGTCGAAGCGATCCGGCGTGTCCCGCACACCGCGTTCTCGATCGTCGAGGACCTCGAATACGGAATCGCACTTGGCAAGGCTGGCATCCGCGTCGTCTATGCCCACGAGGCATGGGTGCACGGTCACATGCCCATGGACGGGAAGTCCTCGGAGACCCAGCGTGACCGGTGGGAAGGTGGTCGTCGGCTCATCCGCCGACGTGATGGGAAGGCACTCGTCGCCGGAGCTCTCAGGACCCGCAGCAAGCTCCTGGCTGACCTCGCTGCCGACGTGTACGTACCGCCCCTTGCTCACCTCGGTTCTGCGCTGGTCGGTATCGCCGCAGCCGGAACGATTGGATCCCTTGCAGGGTCCCGGGCGTCGGACCGTGGATGGGTGTCCCCATGGATCGGTGCGATCGGCCTGGCCGGTCTGGGGTTCCACGTTGCCGAAGGGTGGCGGCGCAGTGGCACCGGGGCTGCAGGGTTGGCTGACCTTGCTCGCGCCCCACTGTACGTGGCATGGAAAATCGGACTCAAGGTGACGTGCCGCCGCCGACGGGCCACCCCGGACGAATGGGTCAGAACGCAACGCAGTGACCCTCAGGAGGGCGCAGCATGAAGGCAGCAACCAAGTCCAATCGGAAGCGTGAACGGGCCGCAGTCGTGCCGCCCGAACGTCAGGAGCCCCAGGAGTGGGTTTGCGACCCGGCTGACGTGAACGACCTTCCGTCGGTTCCGGTGCAACAACTGTGGTTCGAGCTGCGCAGTTGGGCGTGGAAGAGCCTTGCCATCGTCCCGACTGTTCCCGGAGGGTCGGAGTTCGACCTGGCGGAGCAAGTCGTGATGGTTGGCGTGTCCAACACGAACCGTCGTATGAGCCTGATTTCGGCCGAGGGCGTCGGAGTCGGCGACACCGACCGAGTGATTGCAATGATCCGAGCAGCTGAGGCACGGGGGGACCGCGTTGTCGTTGTCACCGACTCGGTTCTCGACAACCCCTCGTCGACCCCCATCATCAGGGCCGTCAACGGCGTGATCCCAGTCATCACACTCGGACAGACCGAACGCTCGGTGGTCGAGCGCACCATCCAGGCCGTCGGCCGCAGCCGCGTGATCGGCGCTGTCTCCCGACAACCCTGACTTCGTCCAATCTGTACGCATGACACTCGGGTCTCGACAACGTTTCATCGGCATGCTTGTGGCCGCGAGCCTGGTGACATCAGGCGGTATTCGGCGCGATGTCGCTGCGGCCGCAGAGCCGTCCATGGTTGCCTACGACGGAGGTCTGAAGAACGGCTGGGTCGATCTCGGCTGGGGTCCTCGAACGTTGGACCGTGGCCCTGCCCGAGTGGACGTGGGCGCCTGGCAGGGCTGGATCCTCGGAAAGGTGGGCACAGACCTCTCGGACTACGCAACGCTTTCGGTTCGGATGCGCATTCCAGCGGGGGACGACGCGCCATTGATGCTGGCGCGAATCGGGTCCGAGACCGACGACCAATTCCCGACGCACGTCTTCAGCGGTGGTACCGCCGATGCCCAACGGTGGACCCGTTTCGACGTGCCCGTCGCAACACTGAACCCCGACGGAAAGCGGTTCGATCGACTGTTGTTCATGGCCAGCAGGGAAGTTGCGGCGGGAACGTTCGTCGAACTCGACGCGATCATTCTGACCGGCCGCCGCCGGCCGGCGGCAGCGGGGTCATCGGCTGACAAGCAGCGGGCCGCAGTTGCCACGATCGACTGTGGCTCGGCGCGGCTACCGATCAGCCCCGCGATCTATGGAATCGCGTTCAATGCATTGACGGAAGAGTCGCAACGGTCGCAGTTCACCATTGGCGCCACCACACGAAGGTGGGGCGGCGATCCAACCAGCCGGTTCAACTGGGAGAACGGGAACGTTTGGAACCCGGGTCACAATTGGTACTGGCGAAACATGAAGGTGCTGCGGCGCGGGAACGCGTGGCAGACGTTCTTCAAGAACAACGCGACCAACCGCATGACAAGCGCGTTGACCGTTCCGATGCTCGGATGGGTGGCGAAAGACTCGACCAGCGTTTCGTTTCCCATTTCCCAACGGGGCGCTCAGAAACAGGCTGCTCCTGAGCTTCCCGATGCAGGAAATGGCGTGGCTGCCAACGGAGACCTCCTCGCCGCACCGGCGCCACAACAGACGAGCCGCCAGTCGACTCCGGCTTGGGTGGGTCGATGGGTAGCGAAGATCAACTCCGGAGGTTCCGCTGCGGCGTCGCGTCTCGACATGGTCTTCCTCGACAACGAGCCCGACCTCTGGAGCGAGTCGCATCGCGATGTCAGAACCGAACCGACCACCTACGACGAGCTGCTGGAAAAGGGAATCGCGTACGCAACCGCTGTTCGCTCGGCTGACGGTGACGTGAAGATTGCAGGCCCGTCCGCATGGGGATGGTGGGGGTATTTCTTCTCCGCTGCCGACGCAAAAGCCGGATTCAGGGTGAAGCCCGATCGTCGGGCTCACGGCGACAAGCCGTTCCTCGAGTGGTACTTGGCTGGCATGGCTGCCGAGGAGCAGCGGACAGGAAAGCATCTTCTCGATGTGCTTGACGTGCACTATTACCCATCCGGGGTCGGCGTGTACTCAGGAACCGGCGGCAACACCGACCGCGCCACCAACGAGCTCCGGGTCCGCTCGACACGGTCGCTGTGGGATCGGTCGTACAAAGAGGAGGGCTGGGTCGATTCCAACGTGTACCTGCTGCCGCGGTTGAAAGAGATCGTCAAGACCGCGAAACCGGGCATCGGCATTTCCATCGGCGAGTACAGCTTCGGCGGAGAACATCACATCAGTGGAGCTGTCGCACAGGCCGAGGCGCTGGGTCGGTTCGGACAGTTCGGCATCAGCGCTGCGTACCTGTGGACCCATCCCGCGCAGAACAGCGAGCAGTATTGGGGATTCCGGGCATTCCGCAACTACGACGGCAAGGGCAGCAATTTCGGTTCCATCGGCGTCGTGTCCGAAGTGACAGGCTCCGATACAGCTGACCTCTCGGTGTTCGCGTCGACCGACACGCTCACCCGTCAGAAGACGCTCGTGCTCGTCAACCGTTCATCCAGCGTGGCGTTCGACACCTCTATCGGGTTCTCCCGCTGCGGTCGCACGTCATCGGCGGGCCTCTGGAGCTACGCGGGCGGAGCATCCGGCTACTCTCGGCGGGTGCTGCCGGTCAACGATGCGACTGTTCGAACGCGCGTCGCGCCCTGGACGGTCCAAGTCCTGCGCGTCGAATGAAGTTCCGAATCAAGCTTCCAATCTTCTGACCTGCAACCCGCTGACCTTCCAACCTCACCAAACATCGAGCGACAACATGCCGGCAGAATTGCCCACCGACTTTCCTTCAACCACATCCTCGAATCAGATGCACACCGGGTTGACCGAACTCATCGCGACGGTCATCGACGTGGACCCGTCGGTGATCTCCACGTCGACCGTTCGGTCAGATGTCGACACATGGGACAGTCTTGCTCAGCTCGGTGTCATCGCTGCTGTCGAAGAGACCTACGGAGTGGTTCTCAGCACGGCCGACATGCAGAACTGCAGCTCCGTCGCTGCGATCAGTGCTGTTCTGGCCAGCCATGGGGTTGAGGCGTAACGCATGACACCACTCGAACGAAAGCTCGCATGGCGCAAGGTGCTGAAAGCTCGCTCGGGTGATCAGCCCGTACTCCGGATTGCCGTCCTGAGTACCTTCACGGCGCAGCCTGCAGAACCCTTCATCGGGATGTCGTTCGAAGAAAATCGCCTACCTGCCATGGTGTGGACCGGGCCGTACGACCAGATCGCAGGCGAATGCTTTCGGCCGGGTTCAGAAACCGACCTGTTCCAACCCGACGTCCTGGTGATCTGGCCCCGTATCGAAGACCTGTGGCGAGGATTGGATTCGCCGCTGGTCGACCCGATCCACGCCTACTCGTCGCCGATCCTGGAGCTCGTCGACGCCGTCGTCCACGCGGCGACGCGCTGGGCGGCCACGGTTGTCTTCGTCCTGCCGGTGTTCCCGGAACTGAAACCACTTGGCGTCGGTGACGCCGCCAACCCGTTGGGAGTTACAGCAGCTGCGGAAGCTGCCCGCACTGCAGCCCGTCAATCGCTGGCCGAGAACGGATGTCAGGTGGTCGACGCCGAAGAGTCCGTACGACACCTGGGTCTTGCCGGCTCGCTCGATGCACGACTGATGACGACGGCTCGTGTGCCCTACACCGAACGCTTCTTCGAACACGTGGCCGGAAACATCGCGCGGGTCGTTGGGTTGTCACGACGCGGTGCAGCCAAGGTGGCTGTGATCGACGCTGACAACACCCTGTGGGGTGGTGTGGTCGGTGAAGACGGAGCAGATGGGGTGGATCTGCTCGACAACGGTCCGGGTGAGGCGTTCAGGGCGTTCCAGCAATGGCTTCTCGATCTGCGTCGTGCCGGCATGTTGATCACGCTTGCGTCGAAGAACAACGAAGCCGACCTCTGGGCAGCGTTCGAACGGCGCGAGATGGTGTTGCAAAAGTCTGATCTTGCAGCGTGGCGGGTCAACTGGGAACCCAAACCGCTGAACCTTGCGGAGATGGCCGATGAACTGAACCTCGGTATCTCCAGCTTTGTGTTCATCGATGACAACCCGGTCGAGCTCGGTGCGGTTGCCGAGACCCACCCCGAGGTGGTCTGTCTGCAGATGCCGGCGGATCCATCCGGATGGCAGCGTTCGATCGCGCAGAGCGGTGCCCTGGATCGCCTCCGACCGACGGCCGACGATCTTCATCGCGCCGACGGCTACCAGGTCGAACTGACCCGCCGTGAGCTGAAGTCGTCAATGACACCCGAGGAGTACCGCGCCAGCCTGTGCGTCGAGGTCGGTGTCATCGATCCCGCTCCGGCTGACATCGCACGGTTGGGCCAGCTCGTCGCAAAGACGAATCAGTTCACCCTTGGTGGGCCACGGCGCACCGAGGCCGAACTTGCCGGCCTCATCGATGATCCGTCTTGGGTCGTTCGGCTGATCAGCGCGAAGGACCGGTTCGGAGAGTACGGAATTGTGGGCGCCACCCTTTCGCAGCGTCGGCTCCCGGGACAGCCTCACGGCGTCCTCGATACGTTTGTCTTGTCTTGCCGAGCAATGGGCCGTGGCGTCGAAGAAGCCATGCTCGCCGACGCTGTGGCGTCAGTCGGTGGGGAGCTCGCCGTCACGGTCACCGAAACGCCGAAGAACGCGCCGGGCAGGGCGTTCTTCTCGTCGGTCGGTGCCGAGGTCGGCGGCACCACCATCGTCAGCGGTGCTCTGTGGCCCGCCTCAGTGAAACGGAGCCCAGATGAATGAATCCAAGGGTGTGTTGGGGCAGTGGCGTGATTCCGTGCATGTCCGCTTCAGCCTCGTCAACCTGGCGCTCGCGCTGACTCCACCGTTCGTCAGCGGGTTCGTACGGGGCAAGGTGTATCGGCTGGCGGGGCTCGATGTCAGCCGCACGTCGTTCATCATGGGAAACGTCAGGCTCATCGGCGGCACCCGACACCATCTCCGCAACGTGCACGTCGGCAGCGGCTCCATCATCAGCACCAACGTCACGATCAACTCCGATGCCATGGTTTCGATCGGCGACAACGTGACTATCGGGCCATATGTGATGCTCTACACCAGTTCGCACGACTTGGGCCCGGGATCGCGTCGGTGCAACGTTGCCGTGATCGCGAGGCCGATCGTGATCGAGGAGGGCTGCTGGCTTGCGGTCGGAGTTACCGTTCTGCCAGGCGTCACCATCGGACACGGTTCGGTCATCGCCGCTGGCGCAGTTGTGGACAAGGACGTTCCGCCCGACAGCTTCGTGCAGGGCGTGCCAGCGGTGGTCGTGCGCAAACTGCCGCTCGGAAACCGTTGATCCTGCCGATGGTCGGGCGACACGAAGTGACGCCGGACAGTTGGGTTCATCCGGCCCTGCTCGCTGCGTCTGCGTCCGTTGTTGTCCTGTACAGGATCGGTTCAACCGGGCTGCGCGCGGATGAAGCGTTCAGCGTCTCGTCGTCGTTGCGTTCGTGGCCCGAACTCGCCCGGTTGAGCTACAAGGCCGAGACCAACGGAGCACTGTATGCGTGCTTACTGAAGCTGTGGTCGAACTTCGGAACGTCCGAGGTGTGGCTCCGGCTGCCTTCGGCCGTTGCATTCGTCGTAGCCGTGGCGTTGACGTGGGTACTTGGCAAACGCCTGCACGGTGAAGCTGCCGGTGCATTCGGCGGCGGGTTGCTCATCGTCCACGGAAGCTTTGTCCAATACGGGCAGAACATCCGCTTCTACTCGCCCATGGTCGCACTTGGTGTGGGTTTCGGAGTGCTCGTGCACCGGTCGGTCGAGGTCCCCTCGCGTCGTCGCCTGGTTTGGGTCACAGCCATCGGCGTCCTTCTGCCGCTGATGCACCTGTTGGCCGCCACGCTCATCGTGGCTGCTGCGGCGATATTTGTGGTCGACGAAGCGGAACGCCGACATGAGTCGAGGTCGGTGGGAGCGGACCGTGTCCAGGCCCCGCGCGGGTCAGCGCTCGGTCCCGGGCTCTGGTCGAGGCTCGGTGCCTTGCTTCCCGGGCTGCTGGTCGCTCTCGGAGTCGCTGCTCTGGTGTCATCGCGCGACGAAGGCCAGTCGATCAACCTGCCTGTTGGTCGGAGAGCTGCCACGGAAACGCTGTTCGTGTTGAGCGGTTCGGGCGGTGTGTTCGGGGCTGTTGGCTATGCCTTATTGCTGATTGCGGGCCTGGTGACGATGCGATCTTCGGTCCGTGGTCGAACTCGCCACGGTGGGCGGGTCGTCGACGTCCTCGTGCCGTGGATCGTGATCGCAACGACGTTGCTGTGTGTCGCTGTCGGGTCGCTGGTCACCCCGGTCCTGGTCGGTCGGTACGTCTTGTTCCTTGCCCCATACCTCGCAATCGCTGCTGCGATCGGCATTGTCACGGTGGTCCGGATGATCGATACTTCCGCTGACCATGCCAGCCGCCGGTTGGGGGGAATGACACTTCCGGCAACCAGCCCGCAGCCGTGGGGAGCGCAGCGGGTCCTGACAGCAGCGGCCCTGTGTCTCACGGTGTTGGTGGGAGGAGCCGGAGCTGCCAGCGGCGCAATCAGTTGGATTGCCGATGACGAACGGGTCGACTGGGGCCAGGTGAGCACTGCGCTGCTCGCGCGCTCACGCGCGACAGACGGTGTTCTGTTCGCAAACGACTCGGCTCGGCTCTTCGTCGAGTACGGACTGCTGCGCCGAAGCAACTTGCTGGCTGACGCTCCGACGCCAGTGTTCCCTGCCAAACCATGGGGCGCCTTTCGAACCGGGGACCAGCGGTATCAAGCCTTCAGCGCGGAGCAGGTCGATGCTGCGCTTGCGGTCCACACCAGAGTGTGGCTGGTGGTGGAAGGGCCCTTTGTGGAAGAGCCGTTTCCGGATTTGCTCACCGTCCTTGCGAACCATCGACCAGCCGAGACGTACATGTTCGGTCGAACTGGCACGTTGTATCTGCTCGAGGCTGCCACCAGCAACTGAGCGCTCTGCGTGTTGCTACAGTCTCGCTGGGTGGTGAACGGATCTTCAGTCAGGGCGAAACGACGGCAGCGCCGACCCGCGCCAGCGCATGCGTCTGTCACCTCGCGAGGTGCATTTTCGCGTCGGCCCGAACGGCCCGAACGGCCCGAACGGCGACGCAGCGGCCGTCTCGGCCGATACCCGGCTGAATTCGAATCGTCCTTCGTCACCGAGGTCGGCCGGTCGCTGGTGCTCCCCGATGGCGTCGATGAGCTGGTCTGCGACGAGTTGGCCTGGGGCGAACTGATCGGGAACCGTGGCCGATCTGGTGTGAGCGCCGTCGTCGTCGGCAATCGGCTCCTGATCCTTCCGGTGCCTGAGCGCTTGTTCGCCGATCCTCACCTTCACCTCGATCCACACCAGACGGTGTGGGATGCGTTGTCGATCCGAGGGTGGGGTGCAGGACGCTCCGGGAAGAACGGATTCACCGCCGTCACAGCGAACCGATGGGCGACCGGATTTGCTCAACAAACGTCAACCGTCGATCGTGCGATGGATCGTCAAGGGGGCGTTTCGTCCGCACAGAACGCTGCGAGGGAGGACGCCGCAGTGGTGGTGCTGGCCCGACCCATCAGGTCCGGAGCGGTTGCGGGCGCGCCGGCCATCGAGGTTGTCGGGGCTCGCCACCGCACCCGACGATTCTCGGGGTCCGGACCGTCAGGGCGCGCGGTCGTCCACTTCGATGTCAAGGTTGCCGCTGGAGAACTGGTGGTCGTTCGTCAGGCGTGGACGGCAGATGCTCTCTCGGTGACGAACGTCCTGTCTGGCCTTGAACCGGTGGAAACCGGGGTCGTGTTGCACCACGGTTCCCCGTGCGAGGCGGGTGATCCGGAGCACGAGCTGTTCGTCGCTGTTCAACCTGGGATCTACACCGGCCGAAGCGGATTGCTGGGTGAAATCTCAGCCGTCGACCACGCCGCGTATCCGATGCTCGTGTACGGAGCGGACCCGACGGCCGCACGAACCCGCGCGTCAGAAGTCATCGCCTCCGTCCACGGATCCGCGCTGGATGGCCAGCCGGTTCGGGCGCTCACGTCCACCGAGCGTCACAGCGTGCTGTTGGCCAGGGCACTCGCAGGGCCGTGGCCGATTCAGGTGCTCTTCGATCCATTTCGGTCGCTCGGTCCAAGCGGGCAGACGGCTGTCCGCTCGCTCATCGCCGGCCGTCGCAAACAGGGCAGGACAACGGTCGTGATGACCGACGATCCCGGGCTGATCCGGGCTGCGGACCAATGTCTTGGTGTGATCGACGGGGTCGTGCGGTCGGTTCGCCGAACCGGGTTGAATCGTCGCGCGAAGCGGTGACGAGCCCCGCCTGTGCCACGGATCACAGGCACTCGTTGCTGATCGGTGTCTGCGTACTGTCATCATATTCAGCGATGGATCTCCGCCAGCTTGCCGCACTCACCGCCGTTGCCGAGTGTGGGACGTTCTCTGCAGCGGCCGACCGCCTGAACACGGTCCAATCGAATGTTTCGGCCCATATCGCCCGTCTGGAGAAGATCCTCGGAGCGACCCTGGTCGACCGGTCGGCGGGAAGGCTCACCGAAGAGGGCGAAATTGTCGTGGCTCGTGCCCGCCGAATTCAGACCGAACTCGATGGGCTGGTCGCCGACGTCACCGCGTTACGCCATGATGTGGTCGGTGACGTGAAAGTTGGTGTCATCGGGACGGTGGCACGGTGGCTCGTACCGCCGCTGCATGCAGCGATGTCGGTGGCACATCCTCACGTGCGCATGGTTGTGGTCGACGCGTCGACCACGTCGCTCGCCCCTCAACTGGTCGGCGGTTCGCTCGCCCTTGCCGTGGTCAACCTTCCGCTCGACGATCCCGACACCACCGTCATTCCACTGTTCGAAGAGGACATGGTCGCCGTGATCCCCGAGGGGCACCGGCTGTTCCACCATGACAAGTTGAACATGACCCACCTGCACAACGTCCCGCTGCTGCTCCCCCCGACGGGAACGTCGTATCGGCACGAGTTGGACGAAGCAGCCGACATAGCTGACGTGTCACTTGTCGCTCAGGCCGAGATCGACGGGGTGCGACTCATCACGTCGATGGCGTTCGATGGGGTCGGTGTCGCGGTGGTGCCTGCGACAGCGGTGCCCGGACACCTTTCTGGCCCGTGGCGGGCGCTACCACTCGAAGGAATCGAACCCCGTCAGGTGGGAATCGTCCAGCGCAGGAGAGGCATGTTGTCGGCTCCCGCTCGGGCGTTGCTGGCCGTGTTGCTGCGCGTCGTCAACGAACAGGTCGAGGAACAGGCCGGTGTGCGACTGCTGCGTCAGCCTTCCCGTCCGGTCGAACCGGAGCCAGAGTCTGTCTGACCTCGGGGTCTTCGGTGACCTGGGGTTCGTCCTTGACGGTCATCGGGCGACCAGTGTGCGAGCGAGAGGTCGATCCGGTCGGAACGGTCGCCGGGACGTCCTGCGGTTGGTCTGAACGGCGTGTTCTCCGACCGCAGCAGGTCGAGTTGCCGTTGCGATACCTCTGGGGCACACGACCCGTCGGAGCGCAGGACCCGCTGCCACGGTGTGTCCGGGTCCGACTTCGTGCTCATCACCCGGGCAACCAGGCGGGGGCTCCCTTGCTGCAGGCATTCAGCGACGGATCCGTACGTCATCACCCGGCCCGGTGGTATCCGGTCGACGAGATCGAGGACCAGCCGGTCGAACACAGAAAGACCCTGGCGGGTGCTCGATGCAGCGTCGAGATACTTTGACGGTCGGGCCATGGCAGAGTCTGCACCAGTCCGTCTCGTCAGCGGCGAAGAGTTAGTTGCGTCGCCCGGCGGCGTGCTGCTCCGCAGCTACGCCGCTATCGCAAGGAGTGCAAGAACGCCCAGCGCACCGTTTCGCACGAGGTCCTCGGAGCTGATCGGTTTCCTGCTCGCTGCTCCGAAGCAGGAACACGACGGCCTACGCCCAGCACGGAGGGAACGGCCGATGGAAACGCTGAAGGCGGCGAGCAGCAGCAGTGACGCAACGCCGCCGGAACGGCGCGTGGTGGGGACGCTCAACAGGGCTGCAACGAAAAGTTCTGCGCACACAAGGAGTGGGGCTGTAGCCAGGGGGAGCGGTCTGCCGAGCAGTGCCGACGCGGCTTCGACGGTACCCCTGGGAAATCGAGCTTTTGCGAAGGCTGCAACCACGAACACCACAGCAAGGGCCACCCCCGCAACCAGGCCGACGGACATGGTCCGACCGTAGTCCTGAATCGTTCGTCCGTGTAGTTCCAACAATTGACCCCAGTCCAATCTGTGAAGAGAGGTAAAATCCGAAGCCGATAGAGTGAACGGGTGTCAATCTCCACGTTTCCGCGAGCGATGGCAGACAGGCCGAGAAACGAATCTGCCCTCGGCGCATCACCCACAACGGGGGAGAGGCGACACGAGGGCGTACGCAAGACAGCATACGCGAGCCCGCTTCGCTTCGCAATCGTTGAACCACTGCGACATCCGAGCGTCGGTCCGTGATCGTCGATCTTCGACGAGCCGTCTCTGAAGCGCGATTCGCAACCTACCTCGCCCGTGCCGGCAACGACGAAGTCCAAGCGTGGGCACTCTACGAATGGAATCTGGAGGTGTCCACTGCACTTCTCGTTCCGCTGAGTGTCCTGGAAGTCACGCTCCGAAACCGACTCTACGAAGCCGGGGCACGGCCCTTCGGACGGAACTGGCTGAGCACCTCAACCACTCTTGGACCTGCGGACCGAGCCATGGTCAACGACGCAACCAGCAAACTTCGAGCCCGGCGTCCAGACGCATCAGGAGTCGCTGATCCAATCACAGGTGACGCGATCGTTGCCGAGTTGTCATTCGCCTTCTGGGTCGGACTTGTCGCGACCCGCTACGACGCCAACCTTTGGCGGCGCGGACTCGTCACGGCATTCCGAGGTCCGATTCAACGCCCTGTGCTCCACGGCGACCTAGACCGGCTCCGAACCCTTCGCAACCGAATCGCTCACCACGAACACTTACTGAGCCGCAATCTGACCGCTGACCTCGAACGCGTCTACTGGATCACCGACCGCCTCTCCCCGACAACTGCGACCTGGCTCGTCGCCCGCTACGACACGGCGCTACGAGACCTCATCGCGAAACGCCCATGAAGCCGAGGCTTTCTTTGTGGGTCGCAGGCGCTCGCCCTCGGACGTTGCCTGCAGCCGTTGTACCCGTTGCGGTCGGAACGGCAGCAGCGATGCAGGCAGGTTCCGTGGTCTGGTGGAGGGCGATATGCGCGCTTATCGTGTCGCTTGCTCTGCAGGTCGGCGTCAATTTCGCCAACGACTATTCCGACGGTGTACGCGGCACCGACGCCGACCGAGTGGGTCCGCTTCGTCTGGTCGGCTCCGGTGCAGTACAGGCGTCCTTGGTGAAGCGCGCAGCGTTCGCCAGCTTCGGCGTTGCTGCTGTCGCTGGGCTGCTGCTCGCTGCAGCCACGTCGTGGTGGCTCATCGCAGTTGGGCTGGCTGCCATCCTTGCTGCGTGGACATATACCGGTGGTCCGCGCCCATACGGTTACGCCGGTTTCGGCGAACTGTTCGTCTTCGTGTTTTTTGGCGTGGTCGCTACGGTGGGCAGCGAGTTTGTCCATGCACAACGGCTGCGGTGGCTGACCGCTGTGTTGTCGGTCGGAGTCGGCCTGTTGGCCATGGCGTTGCTGGTCATCAACAACTTGCGAGACATTCCCGGCGATACCGCAGCGGGGAAGCAGACGCTCGCTGTTCGGATAGGCGATGCAGCGACGAGACGCCTGTATTGCGCGTGTCTCGTCGGCGCAATGGCGACCGTGGCCGGAGCGGCACTCGGGTGGCGCCTGTGGCCATTGCTTGCAACGCTGGTTATGGCTCCAGTCGCTGTCGCGCCGATGAGAACCGTCCTCGGTGGTGCCAAGGGACGGGCGCTCATCCCCGTGCTTGGTGACACGGGGCGCCTGCAGCTGCTGTTCGGTGCAGCGCTCACGCTGGGGTTGCTACTCGCTTGACACGACTGTCACCGGCCCTGCTCGGGTGCTCGGGTGCTCGGGTGACAGGGATCGGCGAAAATTCGGGTCAGGTCAGGGTGAGCGAGACGCTCTGCACCCGGGTCTGAGTCCCTGCGGTTGCTGCGATCGTGATCGGGTACGCACCGAACGTCGCCGGGAGCGACGAGGTGATGGTAAGGGTCGACGTACTGGTGGTTGGGTTAGGCGTGATCGACGTCGTCGTGTTGGCCGGCAGGCCGCCAACGGTGATGGTTGCAGCCGCTGTCGCCAGGACCGTGCCCGTGACGGTGATGGTGTAGCGCATCACGCCTCCGTTGGCCGGAATCGAAGCGCTCTGGGGAACCACCGTGAGCGTGAGTTCGCCATTGTTCGCTGCGACAACGGTGGTTGCGCCGGGGACAGTGGCGACAGTTGTCGCTGTTCCGACAACTGCAACGGCCGTCGTTGTTGCTGTTGGCGCAGCTGCTGCAACCGTGAGCGTGCCGTTGGCAGATTTGGAGACCCCGCCGCCGGTGCCAGAGACGGTGAAGGGGTAGGTGCCGGCTGGGACGCTTGCGGCCACGGTGAGCGTCAACGTGGTGCTGGTGTTGTTGAGGCTTTGCGCTCCGACGGTTGGGGAGACGCCTGTCGGCAAACCGGCGATGCTCAGCGCAACCGGTGCGGTGAACGCCGCGACGTTCGACACGGTGATGGCGGTCTGTGCCGAAGCACCCGGTGCCACGATGAGCGAACTCGGACTCAGCCAGATGCCCATGTCGGCGGTGACCACAACCTCGGTGGTTGCGGTCTTCACCCGCCCTGCCTCGGTGGCAGTGGCGGTCACCGTGAAGCTACCGGCCGGTTGGTTCGTTGCTGCGTTGAAGCCGACCCGGAAGATCCCCCCGGAGTTGGCGCCGACCGATGCCGTCACGCCGGCCGGGAGCCCTGTTACCACGACGACCGGGTTCGGTGTCACGCCACCGGTGGCGACCACGGTGACGTTCACCGCTGCAGTGCCACCAACAGGAAGAACGACACGGCTGGTTGCGAAACCGGCTGTGAAATCCCCCGGAGCCAGTGTGGTAGCTGCGGCACCGTTACCGATCGTCGTGGACCCGAGCGAGCGCACCAGGCCTGCGGTAGTTGTCGTGGTGGCGGACGGCGCCGTGGTGGTGGATCCGGCATCCGCAGCACCTGCCACGGTGCTCGGCCCGCCGGCTGGTGGAACCGTGTCTTCTTCGTTTGCCGGCGTCTCTCCGCTGTCAGATCCTGGCGTCAGGTACGCATCATTCACCACCAGCGTGAAAACGGTGCTGGCACGCTTGGATCCGTTGGTCCCGGTGAAGGTGATCCGATACGTGCCCTGCTTCATGTCAGCGTCGGTGGTGATGACGACCGGAGCGAATTGCCGAATGGATCTCGGATACGAAAGCGTGACGCCCTTCGGCACGCCCGAAGCACTGATTCCCACGACCCCGGTGAAGCCGGCTGAGCGGCGCAGGTCGACCTGCAGTTTGCTGCCGTCACCGGGCCCGATGCGTCGGCGCGTGGGGTTTGCAACAACCGAGAACCCCGGCGTCGACTTGACGCTCTTCTTCACGGTGGTCTTTGTGGTGCTCTTCGAAGTGGACTTCTTTGTCGTCTTCGAACTGCTCGACGAGGAACCGGAAGTTGCCGCCTTTGTGGTCGCGGGCTTCGAGGGAAGCGTGGGCCCGACAGCGCCGACGGTGCTGACGCCGAGCCCGATCAGGGAAAGGGTTGTCGCCGTTGCGACGGCAGCCACGGCGAAGCCGGCTCGTGACAGGCGAAGCCGCTTGGTCGATGATCGGAAGCTCGTGTTTGGGCTCAACATTTGGGGAAGTCCTTTCCTCGTGTTGTGGAGGTCCCTCAACACTGTGCGCGAGGCCGCGATCAAACAGGTGCGGCATCGCTGATTTACTGCTGGTTCACTGCTGGTTCACTGCTGGTTCACTTCTGGTTCACTGCTGGGTTCACGCTCGAACCAGACAAGCCTGGCCGCTGCGCCGGACCGATACAAGCATCCCCGGTTCAGTCACGGAACGTGGTCGTTTCGGATCGATCGGTTTCGCCCTGATTTTCAGCCGGCGGAGGACTGTGTGGGTCAGGCCGAGCGGGTGGCGATGATGAGCTGAGCAGCCCCGCCGGTGAGCAACTGACGCTGGACTCCGCTGAATCCCGCCGATCGAAGGCGTTCCAGCATCTCGTGTGCCGGAGGCAGATAAGCCAGGCTTTTCGGCAGGTATTGATATGCGGACTTATCACTCAGCAGGCCGCCGATGGCCGGGACGACCTTGCCGAAGTAGATACTGTGACCGGCCTTCATGATCGGGTTCTCCGGTGAGCACGCATCCAGGAGCGCGATCCGACCTCCGACACGGGTCACTCGACCTAGTTCGTCGAAGAAGTTCCCCAGGTCGCTGAAGTTGCGCAATGCAAACCCACAGGTGACTCCGTCGACGGCGGCATCGGCGATGGGAAGGCGCAGTGCGTCGGATTGCACCAACGGAGCCGTGGTACGGGCATGGGCCAGCATGCCGAAGCTGAGGTCCATTCCGAGAGGATGAAAGCCCCGCTGCTCCAACTCACGGCAGAAGTCACCGGTTCCCGCTGCGAGGTCGAGGATGGTCGACCCTGCCGGAAGCCCCAGCGCTTTGATGGTCTTGCGCCGCCACAAGACGTCGAGTCGGAACGTCATGATGCGGTTGACCATGTCGTAACGCGGGCTGATCGTGTCGAACATGTGCCGCACCGCAACGGCCTTCTCGTCGCCCTGGGGAAGCCCCTTGTCGATGTCGATGGCTCTGTCAAGAGCGCGATCGGTGGCTCTGTCAGTGGCGCGGTCGGTGACGCGGGAGGCGCGGTCGATGGCACGAGTCACGCCATGAGCGTAGGGGAAGGCCCCCGGACACCAGTAACCTTGACCGGTGCTCGACGTGGCCAATCTCCGAATCGACCTGGGCCACCGGGTTCTGCTTGAAGGTGCCACCTTTCGGCTGGCGGCCGGCGAGAAGGTCGCGTTGGTCGGTCCGAACGGTGCCGGCAAGACCACACTGCTCAAAGCCCTCGCCAAGGAACAGCGGTCCACAGCCGGAACGGTCGTGCTCCCCGAGCATTGGGGCTGGCTGCGCCAAGACGTCTCGGCGCGCTTCGAGGACTCGGCAAAGATGGCCTACGACCATCTGCTGGATGCGTCACCGCTTACCGACATGGCCAATGACATGGCCGAAGCGCAAGCCCGAATCGAGAAGGCCGGCATCGACTTCGGTGCCGGCACCGAAGGTGCAGAAGATCGTCTTGACCGTGCGGTGCGTCGTTTCACCGATCTGGAAGAGCAGTTCCGGCGCCAAGGCGGCTACTCCCGAGAGTCCGAAGCCGAGCGCTTGGCGGCGGGTGTGGGCCTGGACGACGACGCGCTGCTGCAAGAGGTCGGCACCCTGTCGGGCGGTCAGCGGCGTCGGCTCGAACTCGCCAGGCTGTTGCTCAAGGGCGGTGACCTGCTCATCATCGACGAACCGACCAACCACCTCGACGCCGAGGCCAAGACGTGGGTCATGAATTTCCTGCGCACCACACCGGCCACGGTGCTGGTGGTCAGCCACGACATCTCGCTGATGGACTCCGCGATCGATCGTGTGCTGGCACTTGAAAACGCCCGCATCGAGCAGTACGTAGGAACGTATTCGAAGTTCTTGGTACAGCGGGAAGAACGCGAATCGTTGCGCGAGCGCGAGTCGGCCAACTTCGAAAAGGAAATCGGTCGGCTCGAACGGTCGATGGACAAGTTCCGGGGTGCCAACGCCACGCATGCACAGAAGCGTGCGCAGCTCACCATGCGCATCGAGCAGATGACCAAGAAGCGCGGCCCCGAGGCGCTGGTGGTCAAACGACGCAAGATCGACATCAAGTTCCCACAGCCGGTCCGTGCGGGCGATGTGGTTCTGCGTGTCGAGGGGCTGGCCAAGTCGTTCGATGGCACGCCTATCTTCGAAGACATCAGTTTCCTGGTGGAACGCGGCAAGACGTTCCTCATCCTGGGCCTCAACGGTGCCGGAAAGACCACGCTGCTGCGCACCATCGCCGGGAAGTACGTAGCTGATGCGGGCGAAGTGAAGCTGGGTGCCAACGTCACGCTCGGCTTCTATGCACAGGAACACGAGGACATCCGCCACGGTGTGCCGGTCATCAGCTTGCTGCGCGAAGCTGGGCGCGGCATGACAGACCCAGAGTTGCGGCGCATGCTCGGCCACTTCGGCCTGGTCGGTGCGGTTGCCGACCAGGACTCCGGGACACTGTCGGGTGGTGAGAAGACCAAGCTGTCGCTGGCTCGTCTCATGATCTCCAAGGCCAACGTGCTCTTCCTCGATGAGCCCACCAACAACCTCGATCCTCCTTCGGTCGAAGCCGTCCTGGGTGCGCTGCAGCACTACCAAGGCACCATTGTGCTGGTCAGCCACGACGAGGACTTCGTCACGCAGCTGGCACCGGACAAGGTCATCGTCATGCCAGAAGGCGAAGAACTCCACTTCGACGAGGAAGTCCTCGACCTCATCGGTATGGCTTAACTCTGTCGTTTCACAGCCGAGCACGAAGTCGACCGGATCAAGCGCCGCAGAAGGGCCATCACATGAACAGCTCCGATGACATGCTCGCGGGGGCCTGGATTCCCGCGTCCACCGACCCCGACGGTGGTGGGGAGGTCGTGCTCACAGACGAACACTTCCACCGCCCAAGCCGGACGACCGAGCGGCTGAGCGCGATCGAAGCCGAAGTCGATGCCATCGGAGGACACGGCGAACTTGTCGTCGAAGTCACCGATCACTCCCGGACCCTCTCTGGCAAGCCACCACTCGGGAGCTAACAAACCACCGCCGCTGGGGAAAAACCATGGCCACCAGCGGGGAAAACTCTTGACCATCCACGGGGAAACCTGGTGGCCGGCAACGGGGAAGAACCCATGGCCGTTGACACCGCAAGATCCTCAACATGCTCGCCGCGTTGCTGCGGGCAGGGGTCTGCGTCGGAGACGAGCTGCTGTCCAGCGACACCGGCACACCACAGGGCGGGGTCATCTCGCCTCTGCTCGCGAACATCTACCTGAACCAGCTCGAAAAGAACTGGCAACGGTCACATCGCTGGCTCGGCCAACTCGTGCGCTACGCAGATGATCTCGTGATCATGTGCCGCCGGCGCTCCCAAGGACAACGAGCACTCAAGGTCCTCGAACACGAAATGGGTCTGCTCGGGCTGCAGTTGCATCCCGACAAGACCCGCATCGTGCACCTCGACGACCGTGAAGGATTCGACTTCTTGGGATTCCATCACCGCTGGGCAAAGCCCCGGGACGCAACCTGTGGTTCCTGCCCGATGGCCCTCGACACGGGCGATGGCCCGTGCTCGTCAACGGATACGCGAACTCCGCCTTGTCCTGACCGCCGCGCCCGTCGAGGCGGTCATCGGCAGGCTCAACCGGTTCCTTGCCGGTTGGGCCGGGTACTTCCGGTGGCAACAGCGCACGATGCTTCGACAAGCTCCAGTCGCACGCCAAGGACCGCATCGCGATCTTCCTCGGGATCAAACACCAACGAGGAACGTGGTTCGGCCGCCGGATCATGTATGCGCACCCGACCGAGCTCGGCCTCTACCAACTCGTTGGCACCGTGAAAGCACCACGCCCACACCAGTGGCGACATCAACCAAGACGAGCCGGATGAAGGAGAACTTCACGTCCGGATCTGTGGGAGGGAGCTGGAGCAGGAACGCGCACGGCCACCGGGCAACCGGATCTGGTCCCGTCCGTCACCGCGCCAGCTCCCTACCCGACCATGCTCGCTTACCGGGCGACACGTCCCAAGGTCGAACGCAAAATCGGGCATCTCACCCGTCGGGTCCACGGCGGACGCAAAGCCCGATGTCGAGGCGTGGCCCGTGTCCTGACCGATTTCATCACCCGGTGCCGCTGCGTCCAACCTTGCACGCCTCGCCACCCTCGGGGTGCATCACGACGCCACCCAATGGGCCGTCCCAACCTGATAAGCGCACAGATGAACCCGAAACGACACTCACAGGCCCGCCACAAGCCCAACACAATAACGCCAATCAACGTCGAACAACACAGCGAAGAACACGAATCCCGGCCCACCCAATCACTCCCGCAGCACGTGGACCTGAACCCGGACAACAACCCACCCCGGAACCACCTACTTCAGCGGCCACCTAGGTGGGTGCTCGGGCAACGCTATCCCTCCGGAGGCCAAGTTTGTGGCCGACATAAGAGACAAGTACCACTCGCTCAAGGGAGCGTGCCGTAGCCAAGTACGAGGTCAGGGTAAGTCTTTCCTGGTCCGGTTCCGCTCAGGATTGCGTAGTAGGGAAGGTTGCCGTCGAGTAAGCCGGTAGCAGCGATACTCCAAACGCAAATGGCGAGTTTTGATGATGAGCAATTGTGGGCGTTGAGAAGCGGTTCGGTACAGTTTGCGTCGCAAGGACTGGTGTCGCCCATGGCCGCGGAATATACATAAGCTCCAGGTTGTTTGGAAAACCAGTCCACAAGCGGTTCCAACGATTTGATGTCCAGATTTCCGAAAGCCATTGCGACACGTGCCTCAGAATCGGGTGCCCACTCGCTGAAGGTGAGGGTGAGCAGCGGGTATCGAGCGACCGTTTTTTTCCCGGATGTCAGGATGACAGTGTCGATACGGTCGTCGCAGCTGACGCAACGAGTCGGGGTCTCGGCGAGTTCCGGATTAGGTGTGTGTTTGGTGAGGAGCGCGACGATGTCCGGTGAACCCGCGAAAGGTCGATCCAAGCTCACTTCGACGGGTCTGTCCGTACCACAGCCCGCGACGACGACGAGAAACAACAGGCCGAGCACAGGTATCCGCCGGCGAGTCATGGCTTGCCCTTTGACCCATGGGTTTTGGCGATGATCCGGCCTAGCTCCGACGCTGGTGTCCGCATCCACGAGCGAAATGTTTTGCTGTCCGTGTCTCTCATCTCGAAAAATTCAGGCGTAAATGCTTTGCTCAGCCATCTCATCCGAGTGTCCAGATTTAGGTAGTTGGCACCGTAGTAACTGACGTCGTCGGTCTTTTCGCATGTTGTGAGCGGACAATAGACGGGGTTGTACCAGGCACCAATAGTCACGGCAGCCCCCCATGCCAATGGCATCGAGTCGAATTCTCTCTGGAGCACGTCTTTCCCTTGCTCCATTCCAACCATTACGTCGAATGCGTCCTTCTCGCGACCTGCGTCGATGAGGCCGAATGCCTCCTTGAGCTTCGGATTAGTAACGGCGGAGGTGCCGCCGTTCAAGTATTCGACGACCCCTGTTCCCACGTTTTCAAAGATTGAGCGAGCGCCAGCAACAAAGATTTGGGCGGGGAAAGATCCTCGGCCCGTCACGCTAACGGTTCCAACCTTTGACAACACGATGCTCCCAGCTATATGCGCCGCTGCTAGCCATGGCACATTGTCGTATTCAAGATATGTGTTTCCGTACCAGTCGTAAATGGTTTCCAATGCCTTCGTGTTTCGACGGTCAAAGTCCCTTCGTTCGTCTAGAACTCCTGGCTTCAAGCCGACTTCCCGGTACGCGTTCTGCACCTGGGGGCTCAAGCCGGTCCCGTCGACATCCTGCCACCGCGCTAGAGAATCAAGTCCGGATCCCAAGTCATAGGTGCCAGTCCCCTCTCTGTCATTGTGGTGGTTGCCGGTTGCTGAGGGACAGTTACTGTGAGTAAGCGAGAGAAGGAGAAGGAAGAATGTCTGTTACTACTGTTGGGGTGATGTCGCGCCCTGGTCCTGAGGTTCGTCCGGCGTCGCGGGTGTATTCGGCGGCGTTCAAGGCCGAGGTGCTTGCTGAGCTGGACGCTGCGGGCTCGAGGATCGAACGCGGCGAGATCCTTCGCCGGCGCGGGTTGTACTCGCAGTTGATTCATCATTGGCGTGTGCAACGTGACCGGGCCGGGCTCGAAGGGTTGAAGGACCGTAAACGCGGCCCGAAGACCGATGTGGCCCGTGTCGAGAACCTGCGGCTCAACGCCCGGGTTGTCGATCTTGAGGCCCGGTTGGCAACCGCGGAGGAGTTGATCGAGGCGCAGGGAAAAGTGTCGGCGCTCTTGCAGCAACACAACCGCAAGAGCGCCGAACCGAAACGGTCGTGATGCTCGATGAGCTCGTCGAATGTTGGACACCGAGGGTGGGTCGCACGGTGGCGTGCACCGCGTTCGGGGTGAATGAACGCTCGAACCGTCACCGCCGCCAGAACGCTGACGGTCGGGCCCGGCGACGCCCACCAGTTGAGATACGACAACGTCGGCCGCATCCGGCGCGTCTCAGCGACGACGAGAATCAACAGATCATCGCAGTGTTATGCGAGGAACGGTTCTGTGACCTGGCCCCAGCACAGGTGTACACAACGTTGCTCGACGAGGGCGTCTACCTGTGCTCGGAACGCCACATGTACCGGGTGTTAGCCGAACGCGGTCTGGTACGTGAACGACGCCGCGGTCACCTCCACACCAGCTACACGACCCCGCGACTCGTCGCGACGAAACCGAACCAGGTATGGACATGGGACATCACCGCCCTACGCGGCCCGACGAAAGGCGTCAAGTACTTCTTGTACACGATCCTCGATATCTTCTCCCGCAAAACTGTCGGGTGGACGCTGCACGAATCGGAGTCCGAGAAACACTCCCGCCGCCTGATCCGCGAAACATGCCGACGTCACGCGATCAACCCCAAGACCCTCACGATTCACGCCGACCGCGGCGGCCCAATGACCGCCGGGACCGTCGCTGAACTGTTGAACGAACTCGGCGTCACAAAGTCGCACAGCCGACCACGCATATCGAACGACAACCCCTACATCGAAGCGCACTTCAAAACGTTGAAATACCGGCCCGACTACCCGGCACGATTCGACTCGATCAGCCACACACGCACCTGGTGCCGCAAATTCTTCACCTGGTACAACGAAGTCCACTACCACTCCGGGATCGGCTACCTCCGGCCCGCCGACCTTCACGACGGCAACCACACCGTCATCATCGAACGCAGACAAAACACGCTCAACCGTGCACAAACAGCACACCCCGAACGGTTCACCAAGCAACCACGACCAGCCAAAACACCCGAACAAGCCTGGATCAACAAACCATCAATCCAAACAACCTAGAAGAAATCCGGCAACCACCACTTGACAGGTTCCGAAACGCTTCAAGAATTTCCATGACATATTCCTTCGAGTACAAGAGAACCGGCCTCCTCGGGCAGGGATGACGATGTGAAGAACCGTCAACCTGACCCGAGGAGAACCCACCAGCAGGGATGCCAGCAGGCAACGACACGGGGAAAACCGTGACCGTACGCGGGGAATCTCAATGACCGTCCGCGGGGACTACCCGTGACCGCCTACGGGGAGAATGTCATGGCCGCTGACAACAATCCGGGGCACGCTGCTTGCTGTCGCTGATGATGCTGGGACAAAGATCGGGTCAACGTACCGGTACCCTGATGGCATGCCAATCACCGGGACGACGCAACCTGACCTGCAACCCGCAGCGTGGGAACGCGGCTGGTTTGGTGCCCATAACCGGATGACCGACACGACCGATACCGCGTTCCCGGTGATCGATATGGGTACCAGACCTTACGCACCGGCTGTCGGACGGTTCCTCAGCGTCGACCCGGTCGAAGACTGTGTCGGCCCTTCCGACTACCTCTACCCACCAGACCCCATCAACCAAAACGACCTCAACGGGAGAGCCTGCCTTTTGGCATGGCCATCCAAATGGGGGGGTGGGTGTCTTGGAGCGAAAACCGCAAAGGACGCAGCGGTCCAGACGAATGAGTTTATTGCATCTGCATTGAATCAATCCACAGTTTCGGCAATGGTGTGCTTCGGTGCGTGCGGTACGTTTGCTGTCCAATTCGACCATGTCAAAAACAAGTGGCTCATTACTCCTTCGATCGCCGTTGGCTGTGTTGGACTCCTCGCTGGGGGAGGTGTTGGTAAGACCAACAAACCCTATTCCAAGAGAGGGTGCGACCAAAAGATGATATCAATAATGTGGTTCACGGTCCTGCGAGCATTTGAGAAGTGGCGAGCACCCATGCTCCCGAACGGCAACATAGACGACATGGAAGTCCAAGAGGACTGTCTGTTGGCGCAGCAATCGGTGAAATGAACACCGTTTGGGATACCTCAGACTCCTGCAACTCGACGCCCTACTGGGGTTGAGATGATCGATCGAAGGTGGTCCTGGGTCGTTCTTGTCCTTGCTATGTTCTGGGTCTCTGGAGTCTTACTCGCCCAGTGCGCCGGGCGGCTCGGGGACAAGGGGCTGCCCGTCAGAGCGACTTACGTTAATAGGCTTACCG
>JANNBN010000051.1:0-3819 GCA_031385545.1 Acidimicrobiia bacterium
GATCGCCAACAGGCCAAGCACAAACACCGAAACAACAACAGCAAACCAACGATTGATAGTCCGAGAGAACATGAAGCCGCCTTCGTGGAAAGATTGGCGAATGCTTCGGACTCTTCAACGCAAAGCTTGAGGGGAAACCTCGGAGAACATCGAATGGCCACTCTCCGTCAACAGACCGAAGGTCGAACCTCACTCTCGGTTCAAAAGAACGCTCGTTCCACACCACCATTTGATTGACCAGTCAATGAAAACCGAGCATGGTCGCGGCTCCGTGGGTCGGGTAATTCAGTCAGTCGAGGTAGGTCTGCTGCGGAGATCGTGGTGGCAGTAACAGCACGGACAGCCCTACGCCGAGGATTCCGGACCACACGATGGTGCCCGTCCACTGTTCTGCGGACCACGTGATGGGGCGCCCCTCTTTGGTGACCAACAGGTAGACCGACCAGAACAGAATCGGCCCGAGGAACGCGAACCCGCGGAATCGTATGCGTGCGAACGTTCTGCTGGCTGAGCCGACCGTTGCAGCAAGCAGGCCGTTGAGCAAGTCGCACGCCACCGCGCCGAGCAGCAGCGCAGTGATCGACCTGCGGTACTCCCAATCGAAGTAGATGTACATCGAGACCGCCGGAACCGCCAACGCCAACGTGAACGACCCGAACGGCAAGGGCCACCGGCGCGCCAGCAGCAGCATGACGCCGAAGAAGGCCAACGTGTGCGCATACACCGCCATGGTCGACGAGATCTGCAGGAACTGCGAGAACCGCTGGAACAGCAGCGGTACCTCGGTGGTGAAGATCGGCTGCTCGTACGGCGATGCGTACGTCAGGAACACGTTGAGCACTGCGGCGATACAACCAGCTGCGATGATCTGCGGCCACATCGTGCGCAGTCCAGTCCACCGGTTGGCAACCGGCTCGTCGGCTGCCCAAGCTGCCCGGATGGGGCCGAATGCGAGCATCAGCATCGCAGCCATCAACATCAGATGGGTTGGGCTGAACAGGATCTTCAGCTCCTGCTCCACCCCGAAGACGCTGTGCCAGATGAGGTCACCGATGCCGCCCAGCAGGTACATGGCAATTCCTGCGACGGCTGCTTCGAGCCCAGTTGGGATGGACGCCCACCTGCTTGCCGGATCTGTGGGGCGGTAGCGCCGGACGAGGTGCAGCAAAAGGACCGAAACCGCGGTTCCGCCCGCGTACCCAAGTGCGTGTGAGCCCGTGAAGAACGTGTCGATGCTGGCTGACTCTCGATGCGAGCGAGTATCGACCGCCAGACCCAACACAAGCCAGAGCACCAGCAGGCTGTACAGGCCTCGTTCAGCCACCGTGATGAAGCGCCCCGGTGCCATCAGTAACCCTTCGCCCGATCCACGAGGCCCGCTATCCCCGTGTGGTCGCCCCGGCGGAAGGCACGAATGTTCGCGGCAATGACCGACGCAGCCGACTGCGGGTCCGTCTCCGCTGCGACGTGCGGCGTGACGGTGACCCGCGGGTGCGACCAGAACGGGTGATCGGGTGGAAGCGGTTCCTGGTTGAACACGTCGAGGACAGCGCTGCTGAGATTGCCGCGATCCAATGCCGCCAGCAGGTCATCGTCGACCACGTGCCTGCCCCTGGCCAAGTTGATCAGCGTGGCACCCTGCCTCATCGCAGCAAACGCAGCGGCGTCCAGCACACCTTCGGTGGCGGGGGTGAGCGGCAACAGGTTCACCACGATGTCCGAGACTCTCAAGACTTCGTGGAGGGACGTGGTGGTTGTGAACCCGAGTTCCGGAACTGCACGACTCGAGCGCAGCCCGATCAGCTGAAAGCCGAACGGCGCCAGCAGTTCTGCGCACCGGGTACCCAGTGCCCCAAGCCCCAGAATGCCAACAGTCTTTGACGACATCGGCCTGCAGTGCCGGGGCTTCCAGTCAGCACGCAGCTGCGCCTGGCGATACGCGTGGTGACCCAGGGCAGCATCCAACACGTGGGCAACCGCGGTGGCAGCCATCTGATCAGCCATCGCAGGGTCAACAGTGCGCACAAGGAGCGGCTCCACCGGCACGCCCGGATCGACCAGCAGCCGGTCAACCCCCGCCCACAGGCAGTGGATGAGCCCAAGTGCCGGAAAGGACCGGAGGTCTCCAGGGTCCACACCTCGTACCAGCACGATGTCGACATCCTTGCGGTCCATCGCCTCCGTAAAGATCTCGATGGGTTCCTCGGGCAGTGCTGCACGAAGTCGGTCCAGCCACATGCCTGTGGTGCGGAAGGTCGGATCGAGAAGCAGAGCGGTGGTCATGGGCGTTGTCATGCTGCGGACTGGTCGAGCAACTTTGAAAGCACGCGTACGAATACTGCCGGGTCCTGCGCGCCCGGCACGGCGAACTCGCCGTTGAAGACAAACGTGGGAACTGCCGATACACCGATCTCGTTCGCTGCAGCCAGTTCGTTGTCCAACGCAACGATGCCGACATCGGACGCCAGGTACCCGCGGACAAGCTCGGCGTCCATCCCAGCCTGGTCGGCAAGCGAAACCAGCACATCGTGCGACCCGACATCGAGCCCTTCGACGAAGTAAGCGCGCATGAGATGTTCCTTGAGGTCATGCTGCAGCCCGACCGTCAGCGCAAGATCAAGCAGCCGGTGAGCGTCGCGGGTATTGGCCCGCAGGGCCAGATCCATCCTGAAGCCAAGGCCCTCGGTCGACGCGATTCGCGTGACCTTGGCAATGATCTCTTCTGCTCGAGCCGCCCCGCCGAACTTCTTTGCGTACGCCTGAGCCACCGGCGTTGGCGTGGCAGGCGCAGTTGGGTCCAGCTGATATGGCCGGAACACAACCTGGATCTCGTCAAGCACCGCGGCACCGCGAGCGGCAACCAGTTCTTGCAGTGCGTTCTCCCAGCGCCGTTTGCCGATGTAGCACCACGGGCACACCACATCGGAATAGATCTCGACGGTCACCATCCGAGCGACGATAGCCACCCCAAAGCCACTAGCCGCCAGTTACGCGTGTCGGCGGAACACGGTGAGCCGCTTCTCGCCTACCTTGGCCCGGAACTCTGGGTCATCGATGCCCATGCCTTCACTCTCTGCAAGGCACAGCACGCCGAGCTTGCCCTCGTGCAGGTTGTGATGAATCTGATACGCCGCGTCACCGGTCGCCTCAAGCGGATAGACGCCGGACAGGGCTGGCACGATCTTGCCTTGCGCCAATAATCGGTTGGCAGCGTACGCCTCGGCGTAGTTGGCGAAGTGCGAGCTCTTGATGCTCTTGAGCTTCATCCACAGATGACGGTTGTCGTACTCGATCATGTAGCCACTGGTAGCTGCGCACGTGACAATGGTTCCACCGCGCTTGGCAATGAACACCGACGCGCCCATTGTCTGACGTCCCGGGTGTTCGAACACGATGTCCGGATCCTCGCCGATCAGCCCGCGGACGTCTTTGCCGAGGCGGCGCCATTCGGACTCGTCCTGGGTGTGCTCGTCCGACCAGAACCGGTAACCCGCTTCCTTGCGGTTGATCACGTTCTCGCAACCCAACTCGTGCAGCAACTCGGCTTTTTCTGGCGACGAAACCACTCCCACGGGAGTTCCTCCGCCGTTCAGCACGTACTGCACCGCGTACGCACCGATGCCCCCCGTTGCACCCCAGACGAAGACCGAGTCGCCCTGTTTCATCCGCGCACCATTCCCGCTGACGAGCATCCGGTAACTGGTCGAGCTGCACAACGCGTTGACGGCCGACTCCTCCCAGCTGAGGTGCGCGGGTTTCGGCATCAGCTGATTCGCCTTCACCACAGCCACATCAGCCAAACCACCGAAGTTGGTCTCG
>JANNBN010000078.1:0-2971 GCA_031385545.1 Acidimicrobiia bacterium
ACACGCACCGTGCACCATGGAGCAGTGCTGATTGCGCGCTCGGCGGCCATCAGGCCAGCCGGGCCGCCACCGATCACAAGCACATCGACGCCCGTCGGTTCTTCCCCACACGTGTGATCGGCCTCCACCCGCACCATGCTGCCAGCACTCTCAACGGGCGCGTGACCTCTAAGCTGGTGACCCGTGGCTTCCCCCCAACAGACGTCTGCCCAACAGATGTCTCCCCAGCATCCATGCGCTATCTGTGGTGGTCCGGTCAACCACACGTTCGTCATCCATCAGGTGGCCATCGTCGATTGTCCTGCCTGTGGTCATCGACAGGCCGACCTCACCGTCGATGCGTCGCATATCGACGAAACGTACGGAGACCACTACTTCATGGGTGGCGGAGCGGGGTACGAGGATTACGACAGCAACGCACTCACCTTGGTCGCCCGCGGCGCCGGCTACGGAGCGATCCTGGCCAAGCACGCGAAACCTGCGACGGTCGTCGATGTCGGGGCCGCTGCAGGATATTTGGTCGAAGGAATGCGATCCGTAGGATGGACGCCCATCGGCATCGAGCCGAACGACATGATGGCCGCGGCAGGCAGAGCACGTGGGCTCGACATCAGAACCGGTTCCGGTGAATCGCTACTCGGCGGACTCACTGCGGGGTCCATCGACGCCGTCAGCATGATCCAGGTGATCGCCCACTTGGGAGATCCGCTCGGCATGTTGCGTGCCGCAACCGACGCGCTCCGTCCGGCCGGGCTTCTACTCATCGAGACATGGGACCGGGCGAGCATCACTGCCCGGATCTTCGGCAAGAAATGGCATGAGTACAGCCCTCCGAGCGTGGTGCACTGGTTCACACGCAACGAGCTGGATGCGGTCGCTGCCAAGGCCGGGTTCCACCGCATCACCACTGGTCGGTATCCGAAAATGATCACGGCGGCCCACGGTCGCCAGCTCGTCGAGCACCGCATGGGTGAAGGTCACCTCGTCAGTAAATTGGCCGGCAGAATTCCAGCCGGCCTCAAGGTGCGGTACCCCGGGAACGACCTGTTCTGGTCGCTATACCGGCGCCGCTAAAGCCGCCAACGTTCGCCCAGTAGCGACCAACGTTCGCTCCGTAGCAACCAACGATGCGAAAACCGTCGAAGATTTGCGCGATTTTGGGTTGGTTGGTTGCGCCAGTCCCAACGTTGGAGCGGGGCACCCTGGGGACAACCACCGGGACGACCACCGGACGACCATGGGATACGGAGCTACCTGTAAACGCTGTGAATCCGCGCTACACGTTGCGGCGACCGCGACGGCGGAGATCATCGAGATGGACGTCCATCGCGTCGACCTGGCGTTCGTCGGTCCAGTACTCCCGATCGAACATCGCCTGCAAGGAGATGCCGTCATTGAGCGCAAGCAGCCGGTTGGCCTCGAGCTCCGCGTCGACCGACGCGTCGAGTTCGCCGTCGGCTATGGCCTGTTCGAGCGCACCGCGCAGCAACGCCCGCAGACGTCCGTCGTGGAGTTGGTACTCCTTGCGCAAGCGTTTGGCGATCAGGGCCTCAGCGCCGTAGAGCAACCAGATGCGGTTTTCGCGTGAGCGGGTCTTGTCGAGCGGCAGCAACTCAGATGCCATCTCGTGCGCTGCCTTCAAACCCCGATGGTCAGCACCGAGCGCAGCCATGCGGCCGGTGGCATTGGTCATGCAGTACCCCAAGGCGGCCACCAGCACATCGTTGCGGGTACCGAAGTAGTGCCCGATGATGCCGGTGGAGTACCCGGCTTCCTTTGCGATGTCACGCAGCGTGGCACCTTCGATGCCCTCGCGGTCGATGACCTTCACGGCGGCACGAGCCAAGTCGGTTCGACGTTCGTCGTGGTCAACGATTTTGGGCACTACCGAAAACGCTACAGGCAATTGGCCCGACGAACCGCGCAGAACAACCGGCCGTGCAGGTCCGTTCCCCTCACGTTGAAGTGTCCGCGCACCGTCGTGGCGTTTCGACCGCAACGGGCCACTTGGCGCCAAACATCCAGGCCACAGGCCTTAAGCGTTCTCACCAGACAACCACCGATGGATCCCAGCCCGCCATCGGAGGATGCAACTGGTGCCCTCATCGGCGCCTTACGCCGCTCAATTGTGAAGCACGGCGAGTTGCCAATGTCGGCCTGGCTGCATTTTCACTTCAAACGGGCCATTTGATCCACCCCCGGGCTGTGCGAACCCGGAAGAGCCGATCTCGTTGTTGCCGTAGTACTCGCAATTCCAAATGGTGCGGTCAGGAAGCATTCTGGACAGGAACTTGCGGGGAGGCTCCCACGTAGTGCCATGGACATCCTCGCAATTGCCACCACGCTGGACGTGCACTCGCCCGTTCAAAATGAGGCTAGGCGGGTTCCACTGGTCGGTGGAACAGGCCAGCCATGATGGCTGGGTCTATCCAGTACCCCGACCAGTGGAGATCACAGCATGCCAGGAGAAGAGTTGTCTTTGGAGGAACGCGTTCGAATTGAGGTAGCGGTCGGGTTGGGGAAGGGGTGTCGCGAGATCGCAGTGATGTTGGCCCGTTCGCCTTCAACAGTGTCACGCGAGTTGACCCGCAATGGTGGCGTTGGGACCTATTCGGCTGGAGTTGCGAACCGGCGTGCCGGGTCGTGCCGGGCCCGACCGAAACAGTCGAAGCTTGAGGCTGACACGACCCTCGCTGCTCATGTCGAGAAGCGGTTACTCGCGAAAGACTCACCAATGACGATCAGCCGCAAACTCGGGACCGGCGCGCAGGGCGTCACCGCGAAACTGTCACACGAGACGATCTATCTGAGTGTGTACGCGCAGGGACGGAAGGGACTGAGCCGCGGCCTGCACACGTGTCTGCATCGACAACGCCGCACCCGTAAAGCCCGTCGTTGCCGTTCGACTGAACCATCAAGCACCGGGCCGTTGGGTTGTTTCAACCTCATCGTCAAACGCCCGCTGATTGCC
>JANNBN010000092.1:0-1608 GCA_031385545.1 Acidimicrobiia bacterium
ATGTTGCCGAAACGCAATGGTTATCAGGTGTGTGCAGATCTTCGAGCAGCAGGAATCTGGACTCCGATCTTGATGCTCACGGCGAAGCACGGCGAGCATGACCACGCCGAAGCCCTGGACACGGGAGCTGACGATTTCATCACGAAGCCATTTTCGTATGTTGTCCTTGTCGCCCATCTCCGAGCGTTGATCCGGCGTACCAGTCGGGTTCGGCCTGCGATTCTCAGCGTGGGTGATCTCCGGCTCGACCCAGCCCGACACCGCTGTTGGAGAGGCGAAGTGGAGATCGAACTGACACCGCGGCAGTTCGCGCTCCTTGAGTTCTTCATGACGCACCCCGGAGACGTGCTTTCGAAGACGGAAATTCTTGAGCACGTGTGGGAGGACTCATACGACATGGATCTGAACATCGTCGAGGTCTATGTCGGGTACCTCCGTAAGAAGATCGATGCGCCGTTTACCCGCGCAAGCATCCAGACACTGCGTCTTGTTGGTTACCGGCTTGACCCGGACGGCGGATGATTTAGGGTGAGCGTCCAGCCCGCAACAATCCGAGTGAAGATGGCATCGGCTGCGACGATTGTCGTCGCGATGGCCCTCCTGATAACGGCGCTGTTGTTCCTGTTCCTTCTGCAGCGCGCTCTGCTGAACAATGTTTCCAACTCGGCAAGATCGCGGGTGGAGGAAGTCGCGCTGCTCACACAGAAGACTGAGCTGCCCTTCGACCTCCCCGACTCGGGCGAAAAGGGTGCGGTAGTCCAAGTTGTGAGCGGAACCGGAAAAACCGTTGCCGCAAGCGCACAGGTCATCGCCGGCTTACGGCTCTCGAAACTGAATCCGGTTCTCGGCGATTTTCTGGAGGAGTCGCGGTCCGATCTTCCCATCACGGGCGATCAGAAGGACGACCCCTTTCACGTTGTTGCCTTCGGGGCGCAGACGCCCCGCGGGCGGATAACCGCGTACGTAGCTCTCAGCTTGGACGGCGTGTACGAAACCGTCGCGGCGACGAAGAAGACCCTCCAGATCTCGTTCCCGATCCTTCTCTTCATCGTGGCTGTCGCGAGTTGGTTTTTCGTCGGCGCGGCGTTGCGTCCAGTCGACGCAATGCAACGAAAAGTATCCGAAATCGGCGACGGAGATCTCTCGCGGCGGATTCCGGAGCCACCCGTCGACGACGAGATCGGCCGGTTGGCGCGCAGCATGAATCTGATGCTCGACCGCCTGCAGGGCTCGTCGGATCGTCAACGTCGGTTCGTGGCCGATGCGTCTCATGAGCTTCAGAGCCCGCTGGCGGCCAGCCTGGCCGACTTGGAAGTCGCGCTTGCGCATCCGTCGTCGGTCCAGTGGGAGACGCTTGCGGAATCGCTGGTCGACGACAACCGCCAGATGACGAGGCTCGTCTCCGATCTCCTGTTCCTCGCGAAGTCCGACAGCGGTGTGAAGTTGGCGCAGTTCACCGCCGTGGACCTCGATGACATCGTGCGGACTGAAGCCCTCCGACTTCGGCCCCGATCACCCGTGAGGATCGACCTGACATCGGTGGCCCCGGTCGAGGTGCGAGGGAACGCTGATCAGCTCGCCCGGGTCGTCCGGAACCTGCTCGAGAAC
>JANNBN010000095.1:0-63305 GCA_031385545.1 Acidimicrobiia bacterium
GACAGCGTGGCGGGTGGGGCCCCTTCAGCAGGAGTGTCGTGATTGCTCACCCCGATACCTAGCCGACATGCTTCTGGCTCTGGTGCTTCCGACTGAACCGGGTGGCTGCGAGAACCACACCAGCGCCGATCAGCGAGAAGCTGAGCAGGAAAACAAGCATCATCACGGACCATCCCAGTTCCGACAATTCGTCGTTCTTGTTGGCCGGCAGATTGATTGCGACGATCACCGCAGCGAGCAAGGCTCCTCCGGCAATCAGGAACTTCTTCCACGACCGTGACGCCTCGAGCGCCAGCGCAGGTTTGGCCGCTTTGCGCGACAGCACGGCAAGGGCGACTGCCGCAGCGCAGACGATCAACATCAGAAGGGCGTACATGCTGGTGCCGAGGACCAGCGCAAGCACGAGGCTCCCGATGGCGAAGGCCAGGCAAATCGTTGAAATGGTGGTCGCTGCGCGTTGTTTCATGTGCCGTTTCATATGTACCTCCAGGTGTTGGGTAGGGACGGTGGAACCAAGATCGCGAAGCGTACGCAACCAGCATCGAACCGGCCCGAACTCTCGCAGTTGCAGGGCGAACACGATGGCCAAGTCCTGGGCGTACTCGTCGGTGAAGCGACGCGGATAGCACGACACCAGGCGGCGATACACCCGGATGTGCGCGTTCACGTCACGGTCCCGATGCCGGTCCCGATGCCGGCGCCGACGCCGATACCGATGCTGTGGAACCGCGAGACCAGCGCACGCAGACGATTCAGTTCGCTCACCGCGATGCGACTGCCCTCGGTGGTCAGCTGGTAGTACCGCCGACGTTCGGTGGTGGACAACTGCCCGACGGACTCGCTGGCCTGCTCGCCGGCGATTTCCTTGGCCACGCGCTGACCGGTTGTCTCGGTGATCAGCCCGCTGGCCAGCAGGCGGTTCAGCGTGCCGTAGAGCGTGCCAGGGCCCATCCGCACCGCCGCGTTGCTCTGCTCCTGCACCAGTTGCATGAGGGCATAGCCATGGTTCTCTCCGCCCAAGAGCGCCAGCAGGAGATACAACGATGCTGCTGGCATCGGCCGTTCTCTTTTCGTCATAGTCGAAGACTGATGTATCGAACTTCGATAGTCAAGGGGCAAACGCACTCGATGGTCCACACCGGCGTTCGAAGGCGTATGGTCTCCGACGAGGGCACACCACGAGCATGTTCCGGCTCAGGGACCCAACACGACGGAACATGACCAGGGTCTCTACCCCGTACCTGCCACACACCTCGTCCGCTCATCCCGAGCGGACGACGAAACGAGGAGACCGCAATGAGATTCAGAGCATCAGCGCTCGGGCTGGCAGCCATCGCCGCCGGAGCACTCGTCACGATCAGCCCAGCTCAAGCAACGCCGACCAACCAAGCAGCCGCGGTCGCATTGTGCCAGAGCACCTTCGGCTTCGGCCCCGGCCCAGAACCACTTTCCGGATGTCAGTGGGACATGCGCATGATCGGTGCCGGACCAGCAGCCTGGGGCAACGCGACCGGCCGCGGCGTCACGGTCGGTGTCATCGACAGCGGAGTCGATGTGAACCATCCCGACATCAGCCCCAACCTCAACCTCGCGCTGTCGTGCTCGTTCATCACGACGGGCACACCAACCGCTGACCCATCGGAGGTTGCAAACGGTGATTGCAGCAACAAAGCCGCTGTCCTCGACCGGGGTGGGCACGGCACGCATGTTGCGTCGACCATCGCTGCACCGCGAAACGGCTTCGGCATCGCAGGCGTCGCTCCAGAGGCAACCATCATCGCGTTGAAGGCGTGCACCGAAGTGGGCTACTGCTTCGCCGACGCCGTTGCGGGCGCACTGCGCTACGCAGGTGACCAGCGCCTGGATGTGGTCAACCTCAGCCTATTCGCAGACCCCTACCTCTTCTACTGCAAGAACGCTGCAGAACAGCGAGCCATCCTCAAGACCCTCGAGTCTGCTTCGCGGTACGCACAGCAGCGTGGCGTCGTGATCGTCGCCGCCGCCGGCAACGAGGCTATTGACCTTGGTCATCCAACGACCGACGAGATCTCGCCGGACTGGCCGCCCGGAGCTGCCATCACGCGCGACGTAGGCAACAACTGCCGTGTTGCGCCAGCAGAGTTGCCGGGTGTGATCACCGTTTCGGCGCTCGGCGTCAACCAGCTCGCCGGGTACTCCACCGTTGGCAACATCGTTGACGTGGCCGCCCCCGGAGGCGACGCATTCCAGGTTGCGGTTCGTCCCCTCGGGCGAATCCTCGCAGCATGGTCGTCAACCGACGATGGGAGCTTCGACTTCTGGGCCAACGTGTCAGGCGAACCACGCGCGCTTACCATCAACGGTGCTCGGTACGCGTGGATCAGCGGAACCTCGATGGCATCGCCTCACGCCGCCGGGGTCGCAGCACTGATCCGCCAACGGCATCCGAATTGGAGCCCGGCCGCAGTGGCAGCCGCACTCCGGCGAACCGCAACACCAAAGGCATGCCCTGCCTCCTGGCCGGCCAACGCCGTTCAATGCAGCGGCGGCGCCGCCAGCAACTCGTTCTACGGTTCGGGCGTGGCCAACGCGTTGGCCGCATCCGGCCTGTAAGTGCCCGCAACGTGTGGATTCCCGTATCCTCCGGCCACCGGAGTCCACACGTTGGCGTCAGCTAAAATCTTCAGCGGCGAGTCGGTAGGAACTGCACGGTGAGTCGCCCCGAGGTAAATGGTTCCAGATCGATCGACACGTGGCGATACCCGGCACCGGTGACTGCTGCAGCAACACGAACCCGCTCGACCGGGTCCAGCACACGCGCCAAGTCGTCCTCCGACAACTCCAGCTTCGCCAGCTCGCCGTGGTGACGAACCCGCAGCACGCCGTACCCCAGGGTCTTTACCGCCAATTCGGCCCGGTCGATCTGGGCAAGCGTTACCTGATCGACCGCCGTGCCGTGCGGAACCCTGGACGCAAGGCACGGACTGGCAGGCTTTTGGGCCGACGGCACGCAGAGATGCTCGGCGATGGCACGCACCATTTGCTTGCCCACACCTGCAGCCAGCAACGGGTGGTGCACGCCGTGCTCCTGCGCTGCAACCAGCCCGGGGCGCCAGTCACCCTCGTCATCTGCATTCGCTCCGGAGAGCATCACGGCGAACCCTCGCCGCTGGGCCAGAACCTGTAAGCGGTCATACAACTCACTCTTGCAGTGATAGCAGCGGTCGGGGCCGTTGTCCCGGTAACCGGCCCTGGCCATCTCGTCGGTGGACACCGTCTCGTGCGCGATGCCGAGCGCCGCGGCGACGCGGCGCGCACCGTCCAGTTCGCCGGTTGCCAGCGCAGGCGACACGGCGGTGACGGCGAGCGCGCGATCCCCGAGCGCCCGTACCGCAAGCGCAGCGACCACCGACGAGTCGACCCCACCCGAGAACGCCACCACGGCCGACCCCAGGGCGGCGATGGAACGCTGCAACTCATCAATCGTTGATTGCACTTCACCGGTCGTGATGGTGGGCATGGCAGTGGGTGCGGGCAGCACGGTGGGCAACGACACCGGGTCGCTACTCATGGTTGGCCTCCGGCAGGAAGGCCAGCGAGCTGGCCGACACCCACAGCAACACGACCGGCCTCGAGTGCGCGGGCAAACACCTCTTTGACCGGCAGCCCGAGGGCCGCAGCGGCACGAGCACAGTCGTCGTGCTCGGGGGCAATGTGGACCACCGTGTCCGCCTGCATCGCCACCTTCACCGACACCTGGTGCCCCTGCACCGACACGAGCACGAACCGGCGCTCCAACTCGACGCGCTCATAGGTACACATGCGAACGCCGAGGGCGGACGTCTCGCTGAGCAACGCTTGTGCGACTGCCCCAGCCGACTCCGCGCGAGCGAGCGCATGCAGCACGAACCCTGGCCGACCCTTCTTCATGAGCACCTGCGACGTCCACACGTCAAGCGCGCCTGCTGCCATCGCAGCTTGCGAGGCGTCGGGGATCAGCTCGGGCGAACAATCGTCGAGGTTTGTCTCGAGCAGCACCACTTGCGGAGCAGAGTCGCGCTCGCGCTCGGCGGGACCGGCACTGGCACTGGCACTGGCACTGGAACCGGCACCGGGACCGGGACCGGCACCGGATTGAAACAGTGACCCGGACACGGTGGGGCTGCCGATCAGCGACCGGACGATGTTGGGCCGCTCGGCAAGGTCTCGGCCACCTGCGCCGTAACCGATGGCATCGATGGACATCGCCGGCAGGCCACCGAACCGAGTAGTCAAGCTTGCGATCAGCGCGGCGCCCGTTGGCGTGACCAACTCCTTGGCGATGTCGACACCCTGCACGGGAATCCCACGCAGCAGCTCGAGCGTTGCCGGCGCAGGCAACGGGAGAACCCCGTGGGCGCTGATGATCTGACCGCGTCCAAGCGGCAGCGGGGAGCACTCGACGACGACGATGCCGAGCAGTTCGAGCGCGACGCACACCCCGACCACATCGGCGATGGAGTCCTGCGAGCCGACCTCGTGAAAATGGACCTCGTCAGGGTGGACCCCGTGGATGCGACCTTCGGCTTCGGCGAGCAATCGAAAAGCGGCCAGCGCACGGGCACGGACACGGGGCACCACGTCGAACGAATCATGTGCAAGGAGCGCACGGATATCGGCATAAGAACGGCCGTGCTCATGCTCATGTTGCCGATCCCACACCACGTTGACCGTGGTGCAGCGCAGTGCCTGGCGCTCGACGCGAGCAGTCGTGACTCGGAGACCGGCCACACCCAGCCCACCAAGCACATCGTTGATGGCCTCGACCGACGCGCCGCCGTCGATCAAGGAGGCCAGCAGCATGTCGCCCGAGGCACCGCCGATGCAGTCCAGATACAGCAGCGTCATGACGGGCGGCCAGCCATGCGGGCGATTCGCGCGGCAATGGTGCCGGCGCTGAACCCATCGTCGATGTTCACCACCGCAACGGCGGCAGCGCATGAGTTGAGCATGGCGAGCAGCGCACTGACGCCACCGAACGCAGCACCGTAACCAGTTGACGTCGGAACCGCGATCACCGGAGCGGGGGTGATACCCCCCACGACCGATGCCAAGGCAGCGTCCATGCCGGCCACAACGACCACACATGACGCCGTTTCCAGGTCGGGAAAGACGGGCGTAAGCCGGTGCAACCCAGCTACACCGCAATCCTCGTGAACCACGACCGTGGTTCCCACCAGCTCAGCCCGGATGCGGGCCTGGTGCACAACTCCGGTGTCCGACGTCCCCGCCGACACGATGACGATTCGGCCCAACGGAGCGGGCACCGCTGAGGCAATCCATGCGCATCGGGCACGTTCGTGCCATTGCACGTCGGTTGACACACTGCGCATCGCTTCGAGATGAACCGCATCGCAGCGCGTCGCCAGCACGGATGTGGCTCCTGACTGGAGCAGCGCACGGGCGATCTGAGCCACCTCGTCGGCGGTCTTGCCCGCAGCGAGGATGGCCTCCGGGGCACCTTGGCGTCGATCACGGTCAATATCGACACGCGCAAAGCCCAAGGGCACAAATCCGTCATTCTCGAGACCAGTCACAGGAACCCCAAGCTACTGCCGGCGCCGACCAGGCCCTGGCGGATCATCGTCACGCCATCCTCCTGCATCTGCGATTTGAGCCGAAGTTCAGCTTTGGGGCCACCGTGTCAGCAGAAATTGCCATCACACCACGCAGGGCGACGGCGATGGTGCCGATCAATGATGCATGGCAAACGAGCGGATTCCACATCTCCGCGTAGAGCAGGTGTTTGCGCGGATGCGAGAGCAATTCCCGGTCGCCCGCGTCTTCGCAGTCGGCCCGGACGGATGGTTCGTCGAACCGACCGGTGACTTCGGGTGCGAAGGCCCAGCAGCGGCAGGCGGCGAGACCGCGCTCGACCTCGTCACCGCCGACTCACGCGCAGCTGTGCTGGCGGCTTGGGCGCGCTGCCGGAGCACCGGAGCTGCAGATGCCGTGGTCAAACTGACCCACGACCCCGATGCCGACGTAACCCTCCTGTTCGTCGATCTACGCCCGTCGGTCGGCACGTTCGCGGTGATGGTCATCCCACAGGTCTTCGCCTCGGAGATCGACATCGACTCGGGATACGCGCTGGCCCCCAAGCTGTGCCAGATCCGCCGGGACGAAATGTCTCACTTCGTGTCGTTCGACGACGTTGCGACGGCAATGTTCGGCTGGGTCGGCAGCGAGTTGATCGGGCGGAAGTCGATCGACTTCATCCATCCCGACGACCACGAGCGCGCTATCGACAACTGGTTGGAGATGCTCGGTCGCCCAGGGCACGCAGCCCGATGGCGCGGCCGATTCCTGCGCAAGGACGGCCATTGGATGTGGGTCGAGATCACCAACCACAATCGCATTGCAGATGCGGGCGAGGTCGTCACAGAATTCCTCGACATCCGCGACGAGATGGCGATCCACGAAGAGCTCCGCGAACGGGAACGATTGTTCCGACAGCTCACCCAAGCATTGCCTGTTGGCGTGATCCAAGTTGAACCGGACGGTCATTTCGTGTTCGCCAACAACCGGCTCGCGGAGATCCTGGGTACAACACCTGGAAACCTCGAGGATCTGGCTCGCTACGTTGCCGTCGACGACCAAGAGGCGTTCGCAGAGCGAGTCGCAGCCGTAGTCGAAACCGGCGAAGCAGCCGAGATCGAACTGCATATGCAGACCGAGACGGCCAAACAGGTCGTATGTCAACTTACGATCGGACGAATCGCCACCAACACCGGCGACGGCCTGCTGCTGTGCCTCAGTGACACCACCGAGAAATCACGACTGCGCGACGAACTGGAGGTGCGGGCAACGTTGGACGCGCTCACCCAGTGCCACAACAGGGCCTCGACGCTGCGCCACCTCGGCCAGCTGCTGCGTTCCCCGCAAGGGACCGGGGCAGGCGTGGTGTTCATCGACCTCGACGGATTCAAGCCCGTGAACGACGAGTTCGGCCACGCAGCAGGCGATGCCCTGCTGCAGATGGTCGCAGACCGATTGCGCAGTTGCTCCCGCTCGAACGATGTCGTGGGGCGTCTCGGCGGTGATGAGTTCGTGGTGCTGTTCAAGGGTTGTCCGGACCAGGCGACCCTTGAAGTTTTGACCGGCCGCGTGTTCCACGCGGTGAACGCTCCGATCAGGCTGAACGACGTGCCGTTCGAATTGCGCGCAAGCCTGGGAACGGCGCTCGGCGCAGTGGGCGATGAGCCAGACACGGTGCTGGCGATGGCAGACCTTGCGATGTACCAGCAGAAGCGTCAGCGTGCCGAAGCACGCTGACAGTGCAAGCGCCTCCTCATGCTGAGGCTGGTGCGACTGAAGCTGGTGGCGACTACGGCTGGGACTTATAGCCGACCCGAGCCATCGCACCCCACTCCTGCTTCTTCTTCGAGAGCGAACGCATCCGCCAGAAAAGAGTGAGCTGACGGAACCCGAACTGGCTGAACACGGCGTAGCCGAGTAGCCGCGCTGTATCTTTCCAGCTTCGGTAGACACCGAGGTGGTGCGTCGCGGTCCACACCGATGACGTGGTGATCAGCACACCGAGCACCTGCGAGGCAACCAGCAGACCGATGCCGCGGCTCACCCGCGATGCATCCACCAACGCCAGCAGCAGAAGCGAAGCGAGACCGAAAACCTCCATGAACGGGGCGACCCACTCGAACAGGAACATCACCATCAGACCAACCGTTCCGAACGTGCCGTAGCGCGGCCGGCCGATCGCGTCGCTGTGCGCGGAGAGCACCTGGCGCAGACCGCGATGCCAACGTATCCGCTGGCGCTGCAGACTGGCGATCGTCGATGGGAACTCTGTCCACACGATGGCGTCAGTCACCTGGATAGCTTTGTAGTCCTTGCCGTTTTCCTTCCATTTGCGTCGCAGCCGAACGACGATCTCCAGGTCCTCGCCGAGATGGGGATGGGGGAACCCTCCGATGCCGACGATCTCGGACCGGCGGAACACACCGAAACCGCCGGAGATGATGGGCATTGCCCCGATGGCAGCCATTCCCGGACGGCTCATCACGAACGCGCTCAGGTACTCGACGATCTGAAATCCGACGATCGGGTTGCGCGCAACACGTGGCGTCAGCACGCGCCCACGAGAAACGTCGCACTCGTTGGTGGGCAGCAGCGTCACACCGATCGCTCCGACTTCGCCCGGCGTGTACTTCATCTGGGTCATGCAGCGCAGCAACGCGTCGGGATCCACCAACTCGTCGCCGTCCATCACAACAACCCACTCCTTCGTGGAGAGGTTCACCCCGCAATTGACACCATCGCCCTTCGAACCGGCACGCTCCTTGTCCACGACCACAAGCCGATCATCTGTACGCGAACGATAGAGGTCACGTACCGGCTGGCACGGGATCGGTCCGGGCGCAGGCGGTGACGGCGCTGCTGTCAGCCCGAACGCGTCAACGAGCACCTGGATGGTGGCATCGCTCGACCCGTCGTTGATGACGATCACCTCGATGTCCTCGTAGTTCATGGACAACGCCGACCGCACTGCCTCGACGATGACCACTGCCTCGTTGTAGGCCGGCATCATGATGGAGACCCCTGGCAGCTTTGCCCGCAGAGCCACATCGCGCGCCCCGGCGCGCGAAGACGCGCGGTTCTGACGGAGGCTGCGTCGGCTCAGGACACCGAACCCGAAGATGCTCGCGTAGTGCAGGATGCCGAACAGCAGACACACCCACATGAAGACTTCGACCGGCAACCCGATCATGACCGGGCTCCGTGCATCACGCACCCGAAGACAGCGGGGCGGAGTCCAGATCCTCTCGGAGGGTCCACACCGATCTCGCACCCACACCGTGAATGTCTGCGATCTCACGCCGAGCGCGGTCCACTGCCGATGAACTGATACCCACAGTACGCGCAGCAGCACGAATGCCCGTCGCTTCTACCTGTCCACCGGCGGCCTGCATCTCGGCAAGCAGCCAGCGAGTCGCAGCGCCGGCCTCAGCCTTCGGACGCCGTGCGCCGTGCAGTGGGCTTGGGTCGCGTTCCACCGTCGCGTCAGCATCGGCCAGTGCGGCACTCACCAGCTGCCGCGACGCCGACGCAGCGCGTTTCGCCGAACCGGTCCGAATCGCCGCTGTCCGGGTGGAACCAGCTGGGCTTGACGCCGTCCGCGCCGAATCGACGCGCCACAATGCCAACTCGGCAGTTTCCACCGTGAGCGGGTCGGTTGACGTCTCGCGGGTGCGGCGAAGCAGCGCAACACCCTCTGGCATCCGCGAGAGCCCTTCAGCAGCAGCGATGCGGACCACGCGGGATGAGTCGCTCATCGCAGCGAACAGCGCAAGCAGGTTCGAGCCGTCGGCCGACCGGGACAATGATCGGACCGCCCCGAGCCTGGTTCCCTCGTCAGGGTCGGTCAGCAACGCAGTCAGCGCGTCGCGAGATTGCGGCGACGTTGCGTCGATCGCTTCGGCCGAACGAGCCCTGACGCCCGGATCCTCGTCGTCGAGCGTGCCGAGCAGTACATCGTTGGCCCGGCCGGCCGGAACGTTGGCCAGCAATCGCACGAGAGCCGGCGAAGCTCCCCACTCGTGTGCGCGCCGAACCAACGACTGCACAGCGTCCTGTGGCAACCGCTGGACCACGTCGCCCAGCAGGCTGGCTGCCCACGGGCCTTCATTGTCGAGCAACCCCAGCAAGACGCCGATGGTGGCATCCGGGTCGATCACCGCGAGGGAACGGCAGGCGGCGACGCGCACCGTCGGATCGTCATCGCTGGTGGCCGCAAGCATCGAGCCACGGCCAGCGCGCATACGAACCATCGCCACCACTTCGCATGCATAGGCGCGTCGTCCGGGATCCTTGTCAGCCAGCGCGTCGGAAACCCATCGGCTGATGGAGTCAACGTCCTCGGTACGGCCGCGAAGACACTTCATGACTTCCGGGTTCGAACGCGCCTCGTTCGTCAGCGCGTCGATGGCGATCTGACGAGAACTCGGACGGCGCAACATCGCACTGAACTTCTCAGAAGCGATCGAGTCACCGATCAGCAAGCCGGACACTGCGGCCGTTGCCGCCTCCCAATTCCGCCCGGGGTCGGCTCGCCTGCGATAGATGAGGGCCTGGGTCACGATGCTGTCCAGACTGACAATGAACGCCGCAGCAAAGATCGCTCCCGATACCGCCCACACGATTTCGCTCGTCGAACGGACCGGCAGGGAGAGCGACTCGAACCACGAACGCAAACCTGGTCCGGACCACACTGCAAGGGACCAGCTCACGAGTGCCCGCTCCGATGCCGATTGACGACCACGAACATCGCGATCAGACACCCGCTGACAAACCCGAACCACACCGGGTACCCAACCCGCGACTGCGACACCACGGGGCGGCGCACCACACTCGGCCGCGCATCCATCTGTACACGTAGGTTCTTCGTCACACCGGCGCGCTCGATGAGTAGATCGCCGCTCAAGGCCCGCAGGCCTCGGAGGTCCGATCTCGTTGGAGCGAGCAGGCGTGTGATCCCCCCGTCGTCGCCGGACACGAGCAGCAGGTGGTCGGCTGTCGAACCGCCAACTGCGCTCAACGCTGCCGTTGCGGGACGCTGCGTGGTTGCCGGAAGCGTGCCAGCTGATCCGGCCAATGATCCAGGAAACAGGTCAGCGACCGAGCTGTGCGTCGAGACGAAGAGGGTCGGATGATTGAACTGGTCGACCGCTCCTGAGGGGTCATCGATGACCCGGCCGGCCAATATCACCGGAGATCGGTGCTGCAACAGCTCCACCATTGCGGCCGCTGCGACCAGCTCAGGGAACGTGCGCTGCATCATCCGGATCTCGAAACCGTCGGCGAACGCCTGCGGGAAACGTGAAAAACCGCCTTCGACACCGTTTCCCGGTGTGCCCTCGAACGAAGAAGTGGGGTCAAGTTCAACCGTGACGGTCGGGCGCACGGACCCCGGAGCGCACCCTGTCGATCCGGTGACCGAGGCGACAGGTGCGTCGGTTGCAGCAGGCGCTCCCCGCTCGGGCCACTGGCTTGTGCCGGCGAGATCAGATGCACGCACCTCGAACACGTTGTCGGCAGCGATCGACGGGGTGCTGACCGTACCCGACAGCTCGAACGCCTCGTCGTTGCCAACACGCTTGGTGGCAAGGATGCGATCGTTGGCACGCAGTTGAACCGTGACTGCACCCGTGCCGTTCGAGCGGGCCACGCCGTTGACCGTGGCGGTGATGCTCGCCATCTGCCCGCCGAACCGGGCCTGCTCCAACTGCACGCTGACCGTTGCCTCGCCCTGGCCCATTGCCGTCACCGCGCCTCGGCGAATGTCGGACAATGCGACGAAGGGTTCCGTTGCGCGACGTGTCGAGGGAACAGGCTGTGGGTCACCCTGCGCCTCGAAGGAAGCATCGAACCGGCTCGATGCGATGAACGAGACCAGACCCGGACCGCGCTCCGACGGCCCGCCGATCACCAAGATGGTGCTGGCTCCAGACCGCACGAGCGCGATGCCACGCGGAGCTGACTGTTGCAGGCGGACGACGCGATCGAACGGCGACAGTTCAACATCTCGGTCGGTCACGACAACTCGCGCTGCGGGCCACCGGTGTGCAGCGAACTCCGCAAGGTCGATCACTGCCTGTGCCGTGCCTGCAGCCGACGCGTCCTCGCGGTCGATCCGGATGACCAGGCGGTCCAGCACTGTGGGGAAGAAATCAGCAAACGTCTGCGGGTGCTCCATCGTGCCGACCGTGGTCACTGCGAGGTCCGTCAACGACACGGTCGGCGCGTCACGGCACGGATCGGTACTCACGACGCTCGCTTCCATCGCAACTACTGACCGGCGGGCAGTGTCGGCTGTGCCAGCTGTGTCGGCTGCGTCCGCTGCGTCGGCTCCGCCGGCTGGATCCGCCGACGAAGACAGGTCCAGGGAGAACGACCCGGCACGATACGGAAGACGGACGAGCGGTTGGCCGGCAATTGCGAACGCCAACTCGACACCCGATGCGGCTCCCGAATGGGTAACGGGCTTGACTCCAGTGGCCGCAGCGTCGATGACGCCCAGCAGACGTTGCGCTGTCATGCCACGCGGTAGCTCGATGCCGACGACGCCCGGCCGTGCGGCCGTGACCATGACGGCGTCTGTCTCCCACAGCGACCCATCAACGACCCACCGATCAGGACCCTGCTGTTCGACCCGGCCGGGCAGCAATCCACCGGTCGGGTCGACGGCCGGGACGGTCGCTCCTAACGGTGGCGTCAACGCAAGGGCCGACAGCACCACACCCGCGCAGAGAGCTGCCATCACGACCCGAGGCCGAAGACGACTCGATCGTTGAGGAGAGAAGCGAGCTGGGAGAGTGTTCACGACGGTCACGGGCACCCCACGGACACGGGGCGCAATCGGACCATCGACCGCCGAACGACGGGTCTTTAGTCAGCCACGCTGGTAACCGGAGTGCCTGGTTGGACCGGCGCGGCGGCTACCGGTAGCGCTGCTGGCGCTCCGCGCTCAGACGACGACCAGCCCCAGGCCGATGAGCTCACCGACGAACGTCACTACGTGCGCGCGCAGCGTGGGTTCTTCCACGTCGAACTCGTCAAGAAGGGTGATGACTGCAGCTGCCGGAGTGGCGCCACCCTCAAGCAGCTGCCACACACGCGTGCCAACTTCGTTCATGCCCAAATAGCGACCGGACGCCATATCCAGCACCACGCTCTCCTCGCCGACGACGCGCACCATCACCTCGGGCGACGGGTTGTACGTGCGATCCAACACAACTGGGCTCATCAATATCTCCTGAATAGGCCCCGGCGAAGTTCGGGGGTGTCCGTGCGGGTTTCGGGGCGGGTTTCCCGAGTTCTGCCGATGCCGGGTCCTGCAGTTTCGTCGGGCCCGGCGTGCGAGGCAAGCCCCAATACTGCCAACGCGACTTGGCCCACGTACTGGTCCAGCAGAACCGCAGTTCGTTCGAACGCGGACGGTGGGCCACCGAACGGATCGGCGATGTCTCCGTCGGTTCCAGCACCCATCAGCGCTGCTGCGGTACGACCAGAATGCAGCCGAGCGATGTACTGACCGAGCGACTCGTTTGTTGGACGCGGCCCGAGTGCCGCGATGCGGGCCGAAAGGTCGGTCAGGCGAAACGTACGCGGCCATACTTTCGTGTCCAGGTCGACCGCCTGCTGCACGTGAGCACCCGTCATGGTGATCACCAGGTCCGCCGACCGCAGCAACGTCGGCTGCAGCTGCGTGCTGAGGTGGCCACGGAGATCGATTCCTCTTGTCGCCATCGCTGCGACGGCGAACGGGTCGGCGGCGCGGCCGCTGTCCAGGAAGCCGCCAGAGGCGACCGCAACGGAAGACCCAGTGCTCCAGCCGGCGAACCGTTGGGCAAGCAACGCTGCAGCCATTGGAGAACGGCAGATATTGGCAGTGCACACGACGAGGATGAAACCTGGCGGACCGGAGGACGAAACGCTCACGCGACGCGGTCTGCGTGCATGTTTGTGAGGCACAGGTCCTGCAACTGCTCGATGAGTTCGTGCGGCGGACCGTCGGGGTCAAGGTCGATGACTTCACAGGGGGTGAGCTGCGGCACTGCCGAGTGCATCACCAGCGGGTGAAACGGGCGATGGTCCGTCTCGGAAGAAGCGAGCAGGATTTCGTGCAGCTTCTCGGCCGGCCGCAACCCCGTGTAGCGCACCGGGATGGATTTACCGCTGCGGGCGATCATGCGGGCAGCCACATCGGCGATGCGCACCGGAGTGCCCATGTCGAGGATGAGCACCTCACCCGACCGGCCGATGGCACCGGCCTGGATGACCAGCTCGACGGCTTCGGTGACCAGCATGAAATAGCGGGTGACGTCGGGATGGGTGACCGTGACTTCTTTGCCTTCTGCGATTTGCGAGCGGAACGCACCGAGCACACTGCCCCGGCTGCCAAGGACGTTGCCGAACCGTACGCTGACATACGTTCCGATGGCTGCCTGGTGGGCGGCGTGGGCGGTGAGACGCTCGGCGATGCGCTTGGTGTACCCAAGCACGCTCGACGGGTCAGCGGCCTTGTCGGTGGAGATGTTGACGAACGTACCGACACCCACTTCCATCGCCGCTTCGAGCACCGTCTGTGTGCCCCACACGTTGCTCTGCACGGCCTCGCCCGGGTTGGCCTCGAGCAACGGAAGATGCTTCAGCGCCGCAGCGTGGAACACCACGTCCGGGGTGAACTCCTTGAAGACCGAACGGATGCGGCCCCGATCGCGCAGATCTGCGAGAACCAGGTTCGGCGAGTCCAGCAGCCCGTGGCCGTCGATGGAGAGCTGCACCGCGTGGAGGGCTGACTCGTCGCGGTCGAGCATGACGAGCTGCGCCGGGTTGAACTGGCTGAGCTGGCGGCACAGTTCGCTGCCGATGGACCCGCCGGCCCCGGTGACCAGCACCTTGCGGCCAGCAACGTAGTCGGCGATCTGAGCGATGTCGGTGTTGATGCGGCGGCGGCCCAACAGGTCTTCTTCGGTGAGGTCCTGAATTGCGCTGCTGCCGCTGAAGAGCCCCGACAGTGGGGCGAGGACCTTGACCTTGAGCGGTGGAACGCAGGCCTCGGCGGCTGCACGGACTTCGGACACCAGCTCGGAGCTGACCTCGGAAATGGCGACCAGCAACGCGTCGGCCCGATACTCGCGTGCAAGCAGTGCGAGTTTGGAGCGGTCGCCACGGACCTTGACCCCCTTGATGCTGAGATGGCGCTTGGCCGGGTCGTCGTCCATCATTGCCACGGGCAAGTACGTGGAACGGTTGGTGACCAGTTCCGACACGATGCTGGCACCGCGTTCGCCTGCGCCGAACACCAACAGCCGTGTTGCTTCGTTGGGGTCGGGGCGGCGGCGGATCCCTTCGAGGGTGCGCCACACGTAGCGGACGCCCCCCATCCCCAGCAGCGCCATGCACGAGCCGACGATGAGCGCCGAGAGAGGCATACGGGGGACAAACCCGTATTCGACCACGGTGACAACCGCACCGACGCAGAACGTGACCCGTGCGAGGTCTGCCAGTTCTTCGAAGGACCCGTAACGGCGGGTGCCCCGGTACAGGCCGGTGGCGAGGCCAACAGCGGTCTGGAGAATGGCAGCCAGACCGATGGTTCGCAGCACCGGGTTCCATTGGACCGGCAACGACGCCTGCGAGAAACGGACGGCAGCGGCGATGCCAAGGGCAACGGCCCACGCAGCAAGGTCCGACACCACCTTCAACATGGGGATGACCTCATGGAAGGCAGGCGGCGCGGGCCGTCGGAGCAAGTTGTAGAGCAGGCTGTGCCTGTTGCTGCGCATATTCCCCCTTGGCGCCGACACGGGGTTGCCGACAAGTTGCAGAGACATTTGGTGGTCACCAAAGTGAACACCGTGAGTTCACCGAACGGGTTTCCTGGAGCAGGTTAGATGCAACCGCAAGACCTTTCCAGATGTGAACGATGGAAATCCCCCGTTTTCCTTACTTGACGTGATATAGGCCACATCACGTTGTCAGATTCGGGTGGACAACACGCAGAGCGGCTGATAGGTTCGGCGGCAGAACTAAATCGGGCGGCCGGACCGCTTGAACACTCTGAACGGACGGAGATCCACCATGAACGCCAAGAAGATCTACACCAGCCCAACGATCACCGATCTCGGAACAGCAGCCAGCCTTACCCGCGGCGGCGGCGGCAAAGGTACGGACCAGGGACTCGGTAAAAACGACGGTAAGGGCACATCCTGATTCTCCGCTAGCCGCTTGCGGCTCTTCCGGCTACCCCTCGGCGACTGGTTCTAACGACACGCCGAGCAAGGCCAACGAATACCCAAGGCCAGCTGGAACAATCAGCTGGCCTTGTTGTTTTTCAGACTTCAATCGGTCCAACGCTTCCCGTGAAAGCACTTCCTCGACCCGCTGGGTGATCCGGACCGCCACCGATTCCTCTTCCGTCGGCGTGAAGCCCCCTTTGTCGGACCGCCACAACAGTTCGTGCGGAAGGTCCCGATCGAACGCGGACCTCATCAACCGCTTTGGCGGCAGCGCGTGGTCGCCAGGGGTCACCGAACAGGCCAGGTCGTACATCTGACGAGTGACGAACGGTGTCACTCTCCGGATGCCGAGGTCACTGCACGCTTCCCAGTTCTGCAGCAGCCATCCGTCGAATTCCCTGGACGCTTGTAGGTAGCCGTACCGCACCGAGGTCACGTCGAACTGGGGCAATGTTCGATGCTCCCATTCGAGAAATTCTTCCCGCAGGTCCTTCCGGAACTCGCCCGCCAGCCCTGACGTTGCCGTGCGAGCAGTGCGGCCTGACAGCAGTCCGGAGTGGCGTCGCATCGATGCCAGAGCCCACAGGCGCACGAGACCGCGCCGCCTGATTGGTCGCAGCGGAGCATTGAGCGATCGGAGCAGACCCACCGGGGTGACGTTGTTGAGCCAGTCGTGCCACAACGCGTACGGACCGGCGAACAGATCGTCGGCCAATTCACCACCGGTAAAGGTAATGATCGGGGTTTGGTCCGCGAGCTTCGGCAGCTCGATGAGCGACGGATGGGCGATCGGCATCCCCAACGACCGACCAGAGGCTCCATGCAGCACCTGCGAGGCGGCGTCGAGCCGAAAACTGAACCGACGCGTCGGCCGCACAAGGTTCGAGATCTGCTCGACATAGGCGGCGTTCGTTGCAGAAAGCGCCGGGTCGGACACGTTGTCCATCGTCAGCGACATCAGGCTGTGCCCGGCTGCACCGACTGCGAGCGCCGCAAGACAGCTCGAGTCCACCCCACCGCTCAAGCCGAAGAGATTCCGGCCATCGGGGTCGAGCTGGGTCCTGAGCGACTCGACTACCAGCCGTCGGAGCTCTACTGCTGCATCGTGCACTGCGGACTTCCCGCCCGAGCGACGGGGCGTACCCCACACCGGGTTCCAGTACTCGAACGACTGACGAGACCCTGGTTGGAGGTGCTCGACACGTCCTGACCGTATCGCGGTGACACCGGACCACGGGGTCCTCCGATCAGGCAACGTGACGCCGTCGGTGGACACGACGTGCGCAAAGAGATCACGGTTCGGAGGTGATGGGAGAAGCTGACCGAACCACACCATACGTGTGCTTACCACTAGTTGGGCCGCTGCCTGGCCCGATGCGCGGTCCACCGTTTGATGCGGCGAGGCGCTGACCAAACAGGGCACCAGTCCACCGCCCGAGCGGACCACAACCGTTCGATCACCGTCGATGACGATCAGCGAGAAGTCTCCGTCGAAGTTTCGCAACGAGCGCGGAGCGTCGCAAGCAGCGTCGATCAACGCGAAAGCATCGTCCTGTGAGCTGGGTTCGCCCTCGGTGAACCACGCGACACGCCCCGAAGCTGGGTGTCGGAACATTCCCGACGTTCGACCCGGAAGGTTGGTCAACCCCACTACCCAGCCCGGTTCGCTGTGGACACGGTGGATCCGATGACGACGCATGGCATGGGCTACATCAGCGACATACTTGGGGTCAGGCGACCTGACCAGGAATACGTTGGCCAACGGAGGAAGCTGCTCGGAGAGGGTCACGTTTCACACGCGCCCGAGGTGCCCGTATGCATTGGCGAGACCGACCGCAGCATCCTTCCCTTCGACACGGGTGGGGAACGTTTCGGGAAACTCCGCATGCAACCGATCTGCAACCTCGCCCACGCTGGAGCCGGCCGCTAGCAGGCGCAGTCCGAGTGCATCGGCCTGCAGCCGGGCGGTCGACTCGACGGTTCTGTCGTCGTGCAGAAGAGCAAGGGACCGTGGGGTCATTGGGGTCCCTAGCAATGACGACCCGACGGAGCGCTGGCGGACGTGACCGGAATCGTCGACTCGGCCCGCAGACCAGCTCCACTCGTACTCCCCGCCGACGAACCTCACGTTCAGCCCGACCTCGATCTGCTCATGGGTCCGAACTGCAAACGGTTCGGTAAAGCCGAGAAATGCCCCTCCGTAGACCGACGGAGGCACGTGCGGACCGTTGCTGACTGTCACCCCCGGAACCAACGTACCGTCGAACCAACTGGCAATCCCCGCGACCGTCCCGTCGGCAGTGGCTTCGGTCCGCCAGTGGTGCACGATGTCCACCACCGGATCGACCCCGTAGCGAATGTCTGCGACGAGTTCCGGAGCACTGAGCATCTGTTCGGAGCGAACCGCGGCCGCGAGCACCCGAGACATCTGCAATTCGAGAGCAGGACTCAAGTCGAAGCCGAACGGGTTGCCGTTCCAGTGGTCCCACCAATCCGATCCCCCACTCGGGCACGCCACCAACGCGGCAGAGACCAGGTCTCGCTGCGGGATGAGCACCCCCCCGGGTTTCAGCAGTCGCGTGGCTGCGTCGTACAGCGCCGGAACGTTTCCTGCGTACAGCGGGGTGCGGCCGCGAAGGTCGGCAAAGATCACATCCGCCTGCTCTGGAGGCTCGAATTCCGTCGAGAACATTTCGTAAAACTCGATGTGATCGGGAGCGAATCCGTTCGCCGCTGCGAGAGCAGGTCCAAGACGTACAAGCGGATTCGGTTCGACGGCGAACACCTTGCGCGCACCAAGGCGAGCCGCCTCCATGGCGTAGACGCCGATACCGGTACCAATGTCGATCACGACATCGCCCTGTTTGATCGTTCGCCGAAGAGCCTCGCGATACGACGTATGCCGCTGTTGCTTGGTGAACATCTTGGCGAACATCTCGACCGAATAGGTCATTGCCTACATCCCTCCGACGGGTTGCCGTACGAATCAACACACTGCTGAGCTCTGCGACACGTTACAGCTCTGGTGCTCACACCACACTTGGTCAGGGCGCGTCCTCCGCAAGCTCGGCCAATTGCGTTCCGATCCGAGCCGCGTCCACATCTCCCGCCGCAAGGGTCAGCTGGTAAACGGGTACAGCGCTTGCGATCTCGGCGACACGCTTGAATTCCTCTCCGCGACACCACGGATCAACCCAATGGAAAAGGCGGGGAAACTGCAAGAGCGCCATCAGGGCTTCCCGCTCACCCAGCCGCACGAACGGCTCCGTGTCGGAAACCGTATGGAGCACAATCGGAATCACAATCCGATCGAGGGCCAAGTCGGTCAACAATGGTCGGGTCAGCGTGGCCACAGTTCGGCCATGAACAGCGGCAAGACTCGCTCCGTCCGGAACCGGTTGGCGGAAACTTGAATTCGCACGGAGTCTCAGGCCCGAACTGCCAACGGACGCGCAGCAGCGTTGGCCAGCGGAATCGAGTCCGACGCGTAGGACGTCATCGGTGAACAGCGTTGCGCCCGCCGAGCAGAGGGCCGCAGCGATGGTCGACTTGCCTTGGCCGGACCGACCGACGAACGCCGTGAGTCGACCATCCACGACGACCGCGCTTGCGTGCAGAACAGCGTCGCCTCGCAGCCAGATCAAGAGTGCTGCAACCCACCCTTCGATAAGAACCGTCAGCCACTGCTCATCGTCGAGCGGTCCGGGGAACCCAACCACTTCTTTGAGGTCAGCGCTGATGGTGAAGCAAGTCATTCGATGCACGAACTTGAAAGACCCATCACACCGGCGCAAGAGGCGCACAACGATCGCGTCGCTACCTGACCCCTCTGTCCACTCCAACAGCTGCTCGTCACCTGCAGGGCAGACCATCCCAGCGGCCGCCCTACGGTACGAAACCACCTCAAATCCCGGAGAATCGACTTGGTCCGCAGGCACCCGAACAACGTCTGCGTGCAACGGCGCATCGGTGCGCCAATACATACCGTGGAGCCGATAACAGTGTTGCGGCGCTGCGTTCGGAGACTGGGCCGGCCAGGAGGTTACTTCATCCATAGTTCAGTCGGGGCACCCAGGGCTTTCGGCGCACTGACTCAAGGTACATCACCGGTAGCGTGAAACGTCATGAGTACCGCTTCGCCATCGGCTGACGACCATTTTGACCTGGTGGTCATCGGCACCGGGTCTGGGAACTCGATCATCTCCGACGAGATGGCGCAGTGGCGCATCGCGCTGATCGAAGAAGGGGTGTTCGGCGGAACGTGCCTCAACCGCGGGTGCATTCCGACCAAGATGTTCGTCCACGCCGCGGACACCGCCGAGATGGTCCGCCACGCCCACCAACTCGGCATCGACGCCACAGTGGATGCCGTGCACTGGCCACAGATACGCGACCGCGTGTTCGGCCGCATCGACCCAATTTCTGCTGCTGGCGACGACTACCGCTCACACCGCTGCCCGAACGTCACGGTGCTGCGCGACCGCGGCGCGTTCGTCGGCCCTCGGGCTATCGCTGTCGGCGGGCGCACCATCACCGGTGACCGGATCGTGGTCGCTACCGGCGCCCGTCCGCACATTCCAGACATCGAGGGGCTCGACACTGTTGAGTGGCACACCTCTGATTCGGTCATGCGGCTGCCATCGCTTCCTCGTCATGTGATCGTGATCGGCGGCGGCTTCATCGCCAGTGAGCTCACGCACGTGTTCGCCTCGTTCGGCTCGGAGGTCACCATGGTGGTGCGCGGAGCGGCGCTACTGCGCGAGCACGACGAAGACGTGTCGCGGCATTTCACGGAAATGGTAAGCGCGCGGGACAATGTGAATGTGTTGCTTCGCAGCACGCCCGTGTCGGTCCGGCCGACCGAAGGAGGAATTGAACTCACGCTCGCCGACGGTTCTGTCGTCCAGGGTGACACGCTGTTGATCGCAACCGGCCGCACACCCAATAGCGACACGGTCGACGCGGCTGCGGCTGGCCTCGCGCTGCACCCCGACGGACGCATCGCTGTCGACGCGCAACAGCGTGCGTCGGTACCCGGCATCTGGGCGCTCGGCGACGTCAGCTCGCCACACCAGTTGAAGCACGTCGCCAACCACGAGATGCGCGTCGTGCGCCACAACCTGCTGCATCCCGACGACCTGCGCAGTACCGATCATCGATTCGTGCCCAGCGCGGTCTTCACGCGTCCGCAGATCGCCACCGTTGGGCTCACGGAACGCGCCGCATGCGCGGCCGGATACGACGTGAGCGTGAAAGTGCAGCGATACGGCGACGTGGCTTACGGCTGGGCCATGGAAGACAGCACCTCGTTCTGCAAGCTCATCGCCGACCGCAGCACCCGCCTGCTCTTGGGGGCGCACCTCATGGGGCCTCAGTCGTCATCGCTCATCCAGTCCCTTATTCAGGGCATGAGCGTGGGCCAGACCGTCGACGAGATGGCACACTCGCAATATTGGATCCATCCCGCCCTGCCCGAGGTGGTCGAGAACGCACTCCTCGGCCTCTAGCGCTCCTCGGACGCGACTTTCCCCTGCGATGCGAATCGCTCGGAGTGCGTCATCCAAGCAGCAGCCGCAGCAGATCTTCCGAACGGGTCATCGCTTTGGTGCCTCGGGGTGCTCCCCCTCTGCAACTTGGCCATGCTCGGGATGATCCGTGCGCAGATGATCTGCGACTTCGGTGTTGTAGAGAAACCGCAGTTCGCAGAACGGGCACTGATGCACCGAAATGAAGTCGTCGAACAGGCCCATCAGCGGCGGGTTCCTCTACGCCTCGGCCGTGTGCTTCTTGATGAGCTGGATCCGCGTGCCATCGTCGTTGGCGTCGTCGCCCTTTTCACCCAACAGCAATCGTCGGTCGTCCTCGGCAGCGTCGGCCGCCCCAGCATCGGCGTGCGCGAGAACAGAATCGGTTCCGACTTCGGCAATCTCCTTCGCCATTGCCACAAGCGCGCTGACCATCTCGTTCTCCGGCACCACCCGAACCACCTTGCCCTTCACGAACAGATGACCACGGTTACGTCCGGCAGCAATGCCGAGGTCGGCCGAGGCAGCCTCGCCGGGACCGTTGACCACACAGCCCATCACTGCAACCTGAATCGGAACCTTCAGTTCGCGCAGCGCCTCCTGCGCCTCGCCGGCAACCTTGATGACATCGATCTCGGCGCGGCCGCACGACGGGCATGCGATGAGGTCGAGGCCGACGCGTTCGCGTAGGCCCATCGACTCCAGCAACAGCCGCCCGGCCCTGCCTTCTTCGATGGGGTCGGCGGTGAGCGAGAAGCGGATGGTGTCACCGATGCCCTCGGCCAGCAACGTGGCGATGCCGGCCGTCGCCTTGACCAGCCCACCCGGCAGTGGTCCAGCTTCCGTGACGCCAAGGTGCAGTGGATAGTCGACCGTCTCGGAAAGCAGACGGTAGGACTCGATCATCAGTGCGGGGTTTGATGCTTTGACCGAGATCTTGACGTCGTGAAAATCCTCTTCGGCGAAGTACGCCAATTCGCGTTGCGCCGACGCGACGAGCCCCTCGGGCGTTTGGCCGTACTTGGCTTCGATATCGGGGTCGAGCGAGCCACCGTTGACACCGATGCGGATGGGGACCTTGCGGTCTTTCGCCTCACGGACCACGGTACGGATGTGGTCGGCCTTGCGGATGTTGCCCGGGTTGAGCCGCAGACACTGGACGCCGGCATCGAGGGCTGCCAGGGCAAGCTTGTACTGGAAATGGATGTCGGCAACGATGGGAACCGGTGAGCGCGGCACGATGCGCGCCAACCCCTCGGCCGCATCAACGTCGTTGCAGGTGCACCGGACGATGTCGCACCCGTTTGCTGCGAGGGAGTAGATCTGGGCAAGCGTGGCTTCGACGTCGGCGGTCTTGGTGATGGTCATCGACTGCACCGTGATTGGCGCATCGCCACCCACAGGGACCTTGCCCACCATGATCTGGCGGGTACGACGACGTGGTGTGCGGAGACCGCCGAACGATGGAGCGCTCATGGATGAGTAGCTAAGCACGCGGCGGCCACGTACCGGTGAAGCCGATCCGCTCGTCCTCCGGGGCTTCGCGTCCTCCACGATCCTTCGCGTCCCCGCAGTGACGACACTCCCCAGGACGCGATCCACCCCTGAGGGACGCGAAGTCCACCGGTGCGGTCAACCATGGCAACACGTCAGTGACAGGTCTGCCCAGGTTCTGCCCAGGTGCTGCTCGGGTGCTGCTCGGGTTCTGCTCGGGTGCTGCTCGACCGCTCCGGTCTCGCGTCCGGGTCTTTCCTCCAACGTTGGGGGCAATCTCTCTCGCTTCGCTCAGAACACTGGTCTCACGATGTCCAGGTACATGGCACCCAAGCCCAGCATCAGCAGCAGGCCGAAGAAGGCCGCCACCACGGGGGTGAGGCGCTCCATGTTGAGGAAGTGGCGGCGCTTGGTGAACCTGCCCATGACGGACTCATAGGTGGCGACCACGATGTGGCCACCGTCGAGGGGCAGCATCGGCAGCAGGTTGAACGTGCCGAGGGCCAGGTTGATGATGACCAGGATCTCCAGCAGCGGTGTGATGCCCTCTGAGGCAGCCTGCGCACCGACCTGAGTCATCCCGATGATGGACGTCGGACGATTCTCGAGCTCGGCCTGGGTGAGTGCGCCGGTGCTGTTGCGCGCACCCTTTACCTGCTTGGCGAAGTTGACAAGGGTGGACGGACTGAAGAACCGGGCCACGCCGCTGAGGGTCTGGCCCGAGTAATCCACCAACGTGGAACCGGCCATCCCCATCGCCGTCGGGACCGACTCCGTGACATATACCTGGCTGGCCGGACGGATACCAAGCACCCAGCGCTTGACACCGTTGGTGACCTCGGACTTGCGGGTCACGCTGAGCGTACGCCGGGTGCCGTCGGCTGCTTCGATATCGAGTTGCACGACGGGTGTCTTGATGCTGTCGAGGCTGGCAAGAACGTCGTTCCAGTTCTCTGCAGCAACACCCTGTATACCTACGACGCGGTCGCCCGATGCGAGACCGGCTGCGGCCGCCGGGAAACCCGGTTCGGCCAGACCGATCTGGGTGGTCAGCTCGCGGCGGCCGGTGAAACCGAAGATCACGACCAGCAGCAGGTACGCCATCAGAAAGTGCGTTGCAGGACCGGCGAGGATGGTGGCGACCCGCTTGTACCACCGCTGGCGCCGGTACGTGCGCAGCTCGTCTTCGTCCGCGACCTGTTCGGTCGAGCTCATGCCGATGATCTTCACGTAGCCGCCGGCAGGGATGGCCTTGATGCCGTATTCGGTCTCGCCACGACGGAAGGAGAACAGCTTCGGCCCGAAGCCGATGAAGAACTCGGTGACCTTCATGCCGCTGGCCTTGGCCACGGCGAAATGGCCGAACTCGTGGAACATGATGAAGAACGCGAGGCAACCGATCATGAGCAAGATGGTGGACTTGCCGGACACGACGAACGGCACGACGATCGCCGCGATGATCAGGGCGAGGTTCAGCACCTGCCGACGCAGTGGAACCTGGCGATGCTTGACCGTCTCCAGCGCCTTCTGCTCGTCGAGTGTGATGGGCCGGGGGAAGTTCGTCACTTGTGGTTCCTTGTCGGGTTCATGTTCGTGGTCTGTGCGTGTCTGGCGTGATGAGGGTCGAGTGAAATATGCGTGCAGATGATGAGGTGGAAATCAGAGCTGGACATCGGCCACCACCACCTGTGCCTCGACGCGCGCCAAACGGTCAGCCTCGATGATGTCGCCCACCGAGATGGGAACGAACCCGTCGCATCGGCCCAGCACCGTTTCGTTGATGTGGGCGATGCTGCCCCATCGGACCTTGCCGTCGAGGAATGCCTGCACGGCAACTTCGTTGGCGGCATTCAGCCAAGCCGGAGCGGTTCCGCCGAGCCGCCCGGCGGCATAAGCGAGATCGAGGCAGCGGAAAGATGCACGATCAGGCTCCTCGAAGTCGAGCCGGGCGAGCGACGTCCAGTCGATCGAACCGAACGGTGTGTCGACCCGATCCGGCCAGGCCAGCGCATATGCGATGGGCAGGCACATGTCGGGCATCGACAGCTGTGCGATGGTTGCGCCATCGGTGTACTCCACCATGGAGTGGACAACCGACTGCGGATGCACCACCACCTGGATGCGGTCGTACGGAACACCGAACAGCTCGTGTGCCTCGATCACCTCGAAGCCCTTGTTCATCAGCGTGGACGAATCGATGGTGATCTTGGGCCCCATTGCCCACGTGGGGTGCGCGAGCGCCTCGGCAACGGTGACCCGGTCCAACGTTGAGCGGTCCCGGGTGCGGAACGGGCCCCCTGACGCAGTGAGCACGAGGCGCTGCACCCGATCTGGCAGGTGCGCATCGGCCGAGACACGATGGGCGGCAAGACACATGTGCACCGCAGCATGCTCGGAGTCGACCGGGATGATCTCGGCACCGGGCGTTGCGCGGAACGGGGCAACCACCGGGCCGGCGGTGATGAGGGATTCCTTGTTGGCGAGCGCCAGCCGCTTGCCGGCTGCCAGCGCACCGATGGTGACGCCTAGGCCTGCGAAGCCGACCACACCGTTGACGGCCACATCGGCCAGGCCGGCGACTTCTTCGAATGCACCCGGCCCAGCGACCAGTTCGGTACCAGCCGGAAGCCGGTCACGGATGTCCTCGACCCTGGCGTGATCGGCCACGGCGACGACCTTGGGGCGGAACTCCTGCACCTGCTGAAGCAGCAGCTCGGTGTTGGAACGCGTCCCGATGACCTCGACCCTGAATCGACCCGGGTTGGCACGGACCACATCGAGCGTTTGCGTGCCGATGGACCCAGCACTTCCGAACAGCGCCACGCTGACAGGGTTGTGCATCGCATTTGGGTCGCTCGACCCAGAAAGTAGTTCGTCCGACCTATCGGCAGCTGCGCCAGATGGGTGCGCTGAAGAGAAGTCTGGCGAGGTGGCTGACATGACCTCCCCAGCCTGACACCACGTGACTGATAGTTGGTTCACCCAATTCAGGTAAACGAGCCAGCATTCAAACGACGGGTAGCGTGAGCTTGTGACACAGCGCAGCGACCAGACAGCCCTGCCAGCCCTGCCGTTCGACAACCCGTATCGCCACGGGTTCGCCCGTGTCGCCGCCGCAGTGCCAGCTGTCAAGGTTGCAGACCCTGCTTTCAATGCTGAGGCAACGCTGCAACTGGCCCGTCGTGCATCCGAGCAGGGCGTTGCCGTTGTGGTGTTTCCCGAGCTGGGCCTGTCGGCGTACAGCTGCGACGATCTGTTCCACCAGCAAGCCTTGCTCGACGCCGTGGATCATGGCCTTGGCGTCCTGGTCGACGAGAGCCGCGCGCTTGCCCCCATGCTCATCGTCGGCGCACCTATCCGCTCGGGCGGGCAACTCTTCAACTGTGCAGTGGTCATCCACCAGGGCGCTGTGTTGGGTGTCGTACCGAAGTCGTTCCTGCCGGGTTATCGCGAGTTCTACGAAGAGCGGCAGTTCTCTGCCGAACGTGACCGCCTCACCGACCAAATCATGGTCGCCGGGCAGCGCGTTGCGTTCCGCGCCGACCAGCTCTTCGACACCGGCATCGACGGGCTTGTGGTGCACGTGGAGATCTGCGAGGACATCTGGGTACCGGTGCCGCCGTCCACGTGGGCCGCCATGGCTGGGGCCACGGTGCTGGTCAACCTCTCCGGCTCCCCCATCACCGTCGGCAAGGCCGCATACCGCCGTGAGCTGTGCCGGTCGCACTCGGCACGGTGCATCGCCGCATACCTCTACACAGGCGCGGGCGAAGGCGAGTCGACCACCGACCTTGCATGGGACGGCCATGCCATCGTGGCCGAGAACGGCATCATCCTGGCCGAATCGCAACGGTTCAGTGCCGTCCCACAACTCGTGATCTCCGACATCGACGTGACACGGCTGCTGGCCGAACGAGCACGGCAGACTTCGTACGCCGATGCCGGCGCCGATGCCAAGGCCACCATTGCTCGGTACGGCCGCATACAGAGCAACCTGAGCGCGCCAGGTGGAATCCTGCCGCTGCTGCGCAGCATCGAGCGGTTCCCCTACGTTCCGTCGTCGGTGACGGAACGCGACGAACGCTGCGAGGAAGTGTTCGCTATCCAGGTGCAGGGGCTGGCGCAGCGCCTGCGATCGACCGGCATCACGAACGTTGTCATCGGGGTATCGGGGGGCCTCGACTCGACCCAAGCCCTGTTGGTATGCGCACGTGCATTTGATCGGCTCCGTCTGCCCCGCGCCGGAATACTTGCCTACACCATGCCCGGGTTCGCCACCTCGCAGCGCACCCTCGACCAGGCCAACCGGCTGATGGCAGCAATGGGTGTCTCGGCACATACCATCGACATCAGGCCAAGTTGCGAGCAGATGCTGAAAGACATCGGTCACCCGTTCACCGATGGTAAGCCTACGTACGACATTGCGTTCGAGAATGTGCAGGCAGGCGAACGCACCTCGCACCTGTTCCGCCTGGCCAACCAACACGGCGGCCTGGTGGTTGGCACCGGTGACCTGTCCGAACTGGCTCTGGGCTGGTGCACCTACGGCGTGGGCGACCAGATGAGCCACTACAACGTCAACGGGTCGGTTCCCAAGACGCTGATCCAGCACCTCATCCGCTGGGAAGCAGGCCGCGAAACCGACGACACTGCAGCAGTGCTGCGCGCCGTCGTGGACACCGAGATCTCTCCTGAGTTGGTACCCGGGGCAGCCGAAGGGCAGCCGACGCAGCGCACCGAGGACACCATCGGGCCGTACGAGCTGCAGGACTTCGTGCTCTTCTACACCACCCGGTACGGGTTCACGCCATCGAAGGTGGCCTACCTCGCCCACGTTGCATGGGGCGACATCGCCGCAGGCGAATGGTCGGACTTGGTGCCTGTCGATGGTCGGCACGCATACGATCTGGTGACCATCAAGAAATGGATGGCGGTGTTCCTTCGCCGCTTCTTCGGCCAGAGCCAGTTCAAGCGCTCGGCGATGCCGAACGGGCCCAAGGTGGGTTCGGGCGGTTCGTTGTCGCCGCGCGGGGACTGGCGCGCGCCGAGCGACGGCAGCGCGGCACCCTGGCTGGACGAGTTGGAACGCAACGTCCCAGGCTGAACTGCGCGCTGTAGCGGCTAGAGGTGGTTGGTGGCCAGCGCCACCAGCCAGGTTGCTGGAACAGCGAGAAGCATTGCGTCGATCCGGTCGAACACGCCACCGTGGCCCGGCAGCAGACGGCCCATGTCCTTGATGTTGAGGTCGCGTTTCAGCAGTGACTCGAACAAGTCACCGATGGGCGCCGCCACACCGATGACAAGACCAAGCGCGATGGCCTGTGGGTATCCGGTCCACGGGTGCCAACCGAGGCGGCCGAACAGCAAGGCCGACACGGCGACCGAACCGAGGATGCCAATGACGAGGCCTTCGACGGTCTTGTTGGGGCTGATGTCGGTGAAGTGGGTTCTGCCGACCAGCCGACCACCCGCGTACGCAAACACGTCGTGCGCGACCGTGCAGACGATTGCCGGCATCAGCAGCCCCAGTCCGTGCGGGGCGTTCAGCAGGAGTGCTGCGGTTGCCGCACCGATGGCCGGGTATCCGAACGAGAGAAAGCTCGCTGCCAGGTTGGCAGCTGGACGCTCACGCTCGGCCCCGAACAGGTACCACGACGCAATCGCTGCGATGGTCACGACGATCGCAACCATGACGCCGCGCTCACCGCGCCACATACCGCCGCCCACGACGCCCATCAGGCCGACAGCCACTGCCGGAATGGCAGGGCGGAAGCCGCGGTCTTTCAAGGCATGCATCAGCTCGATGGATGTCATTGCGATGGCCACCGCAGCGAGGAGCGCTGCGCCGATAGTGCCGGTGAACGTGAACACCAGGCCGACCGCAAGGATGAGCAGGACGCCTGTTCCCAGCCTGGCCGTCACCGTGGAAGGAACCGTTGGCGCAGCGGGCCGTCCGCCACCTGCGCTCCGTGCAGCGGGGCTTCGACCCGGACCGGTGGTAGCCCGACCTGCACCCTGCGCTTTTTCCGCATCGGCTGCGGTGCGCGATTCTGCCGCTCCCGCTCCCGCAGCAGCAGCAGCCGCAGCCGCAGCACGTCGGCGGTCGCCACGTTGGGCTGGACCTCCGGAGCTGACCGGAATAGCGTGGTCGGCGTCTTTGGCGAGACTGTCGAACCGGATGACCTTTGCTTGATCCCGAGGTGCATCTTGAACTGGGTCATTGACCGCCGTGCTGCCCTGCTTCGCACCGGCACCCCGTTCGGTTGCTGCGCCAAGACGCTCCCCCACGGAACGACGAGTCGGCACACTGTCGTCGATGGAGTACAGGTCGGAACGTTCGGAACGACTGCTGCCGAGCGTGCCGATCTGGGTATCGACATCGCCCAGCACCGAGGTGTCAGCAGCGTCGACGTCGGCCCAGTCCTTCGCGTCGTCGCGCCAACGCGGCCCGGCCCCGGCAAAGGCACCCCAGCGATCGGCGTCTTCCGGATCGACTCGCTTCACTGCCTGCGGCGCGGGGGCATCGTCGACGTGCAATTCGGCTCGACGGTCGGCCATGCGACGATCACGCCGCTCAAGGGTTGCGGCTGCTGCGGCCACGATGACACCGGTGTCAAAGTCCGATGCGGTGTCGGCCGGATACATCGACTCAGGGAAGACGTCATCGCCGGCATCGTCGGCAGCGTCGGCATCGCCGGATGCTCTGCCAGGCATGGGCACCTTGGTAGGGGGCACCGCACCGAGCAGGTTCCCGAGGGTTGTGTCGCCGGCGTCCATCCACGCCGCGTCCATACCGGAGTACTCGTCGGAGTCATCGGCAGCAGCGGCATCGGCAGGAGACTCGGCGGAACCAGACTCGGCGGAATCGAGCGCTTCTCCGAGCTTCAATTGACCGGGGCCTGCCGTGGGATCAGCAGCATCGGCGTCCTCGGCCCATTGCGTCACGGGCTGCACCGAACCGAGGAGAGACTCGCCCGCCTGGCGCGCGCCGATAATGGTGACGCCTGTCTGGTCGTGCGGTGCGGCAGCGGCGGCAGGACTGGAGGATGAACGATCGGTGGGGTCTGCCATGTCAGACCTCCATCAGCTCGGCTTCTTTGTGCGACACGAGCCGCTCGATCTCGGTGATGTGTTCATGGGTGATCTTGTCGAGTTCCTTCTCGGTCCGTTCGAGGTCGTCCTTGTTGATCTCGTTGGCCTTCTCGGCCTTTTCCAGCTCGGTACGCGCAGAGCGGCGTATGTTGCGCACGGCGACACGGCTGTCTTCGGCCTTGGACTTGACAGACTTCACCAGGTCCTTGCGGCGTTCCTGGGTGAGCGGTGGGAACAGGAGGCGGATGACCACTCCATCGTTGGCGGGCGACATGCCGAGGTCCGACGTCTGCAACGCCTTCTCGATCGCCTTGATGGCGCTCTTGTCGAACGGTGAGATGACCAGGATCCGGGCTTCGGGCACGCTGAAACCTGCGAGTTGCTGCAGCGGAACCTCGGAGCCGTAGTACTCGACCCGTATCTTCTCGACAATGGCAGGCGTGGCACGGCCCGTGCGGATGGCGGAGAACTGCTCCTGCAGATGGCCCGCGGCTTTACCCATTTTCTCCATCACATCGAGGAGCAGTTCGTCAATCACGAGACCAGCGTACCGATAGGAGGGTTGCCAACGAGGACGCTTCGGATATTGCCTCGTTGCATCATGTTGAACACCACGATGGGGAGTTTGTTATCCATGCAGAACGCGATGGCCGTTGCATCCATGATCTTCAGGCCCTTTTCCAGCACTTCGGCATACGAGAGGTGGTCGTAGCGCGTTGCGTTGGGATCAAGTTTCGGGTCCGCCGTGTAGATACCATCGACGCTGCCGTGCGTTGCCTTCAGGACGGCTTTGCAGTCCATCTCGGCCGCCCGCATGGCGGCGGGTGTGTCGGTGGTGAGGAACGGCTGGCCGATGCCGGCCGCGAAGATAACCACACGCCCCTTCTCAAGATGACGCAGCGCCCGCCGACGGATGTACGGCTCGGCCACCTCTGCCATGTGGATGGCTGACAGTGTGCGGCTCTGCTGGCCCTGCTTCTCCAGGGCGTCCTGCAGGGCGAGTGCGTTCATGACCGTGGCCAGCATTCCCATGTAGTCAGCGGTTGCCCGCTCGATGCCGGAGTTTGCACCCGTTGCGCCGCGCCAGATGTTGCCGCCTCCGACGACAATCGCTATCTCGACGCCGAGGTCGCTGCGGGCCTCGACGATCTCGCCTGCGATGCGCGCGACGACCGCACCGTCGATGTTGTTGCCGTCAGAACCGGCAAACGCCTCGCCGGAGAGCTTCAGCAGAACACGGGGCCAACGGGAACGAAGAGCTTCAGCCATACGACCGGAGAGGTTAACCCCTCGCTCGACCCGCACCGGGCGGCCCGTCGGATACGACCCAGCCCGAGCAGACCCCCGAGCCGGACCCACTCATCGCCCCCGCGCCAAGTCGTCGAGGTCTCGCTGCCGACGGTTCCGCATGAGAATTCCGCACAACTCGGCGCTCCGATACGCGCAACTTGGCGTAAACGGTCGATTCAGCGGCGTGTGGTCAAGTTGTGAGCAAAAAATGCCCGAGTTGCGCGGCCAACCACCTCCGAGCAGTTGGGAGGTGGTTTGCTGCCAGCGCTGGGGCCCCTCTCGCTACCCGATGATGACTTGGGCGAAGCGGGTGATGGTGCCAGAACCCAGGAGACTCTTGATGGTCTGCTTGTTGTCCTTGGCGAACTCTTGCTCGAGGAGGCAGCGCTCTTTGAAATAGCCGTTCATACGCCCATCGACGATCTTTGGCAGTGCAGCTTCGGGCTTACCTTCGTTGCGCGTGATCTGCTCGAGCGTTGCGCGCTCGGCGGTGACCAGGTCGGCTGGAACCTCGTCACGGGTGAGATACAGCGGCTTCGCAAACGCGATGTGCAGCGCGATGTCGTGCGCTACTTCCTGCGACGCACCGGTGATCTCGACGACGGTGCCATTGACGCCGCGGTCGGACTGCATGTGCAGATACGAATCCACAACAGCCCCAACGGGAGGCTGGAAACGCACGATCTGGCCCATCTCGATGTTTTCCTTGAGCGAGATGATGAGCTGGTCGAGCGTTGACTGGTGTTCAGAAACGGCGGCTTCGCCCTTGGCGGCCACGGTGTTGGCCATGTCTTGGACGAGCTTGGTGAACTCGGGGCTCTTCGCCACGAAGTCGGTCTCGCACTTGACCTGCACCAGCGAAACGGTGGCGCCGGCGGTGCCGACGGCAACTGCGCCCTGGGCGTTGTCGCGGTCAGTTCGCTTGGCCATGGAGGCCAGCCCCTGCTCGCGCAGCCACTTGACCGCGGCTTCGAAATCGTCGCCGTTCGCCTCGAGTGCACGCTTTGCTTCCATCATGCCGACGCCGGCCGTCTGACGGAGATTTTGGATGTCTTTCGCTGATGCCATGTTCGTGTTCGACAGTTCTTTCGACGATCTGTGAGTGTGAATGGGGAGGTGCAGTGTCGGCGCGGACCCGACCGGCTTCTGGGCCGATCGGGTCAGGGTCTTCGGACGAATCAGGCCTGAGGTGGATCAGGCCTCGGGTGCAGCGTCGCCGCCGGCTACCGCGGCAGCCTTGGCTGCTGCCAGACGAGCCTCGCGCTCGGCAGCCTGAACGGCGGCCTGACGGCGGGCTTCGGCCTGCTGCTCGTTGCGGGCAGCTTCAGCAGCAGGGTCGAACACTGGCTCGACAGGCAGCGAAACGCCACCCTGCGGCCGGCCACGACGGGCGGCGATGGAGCGACCCTCTTCGACCGCATCGGCGATGACGCGGCACATGAGGTTGCCCGAGCGGATGGCGTCGTCGTTACCGGGGATGACGAAATTGATGACGTCGGGGTCGCAGTTGGTGTCGACCACGGCGACAACCGGCATGCCCAACTTGTTGGCCTCGGTGACCGCAATGTGTTCCTTCTTCGTGTCGATGACGAAGATGGCGTCCGGCAACTTGTTCATGCCGCGGATGCCGCCCAAGTTCTTCTGCAGCTTCTCAAGTTCGCGGCCCAGGATGAGGGCTTCCTTCTTGGGCATTGCCTCGAAGTCGCCCGCTATACGCATGCGCTCGTATTCCTGCATCTTCTTCACACGACCGTGGATGGTCTGGAAGTTGGTGAGCATGCCGCCCAGCCAACGCTCGTTGATATACGGCATACCGCACTTGTTGGCGTAGCTCGAAACAGGGTCTTGCGACTGCTTCTTGGTGCCGACGAACAAAATGGTGCCGCCGTCAGCGACAAGGTCACGGACGTACGTGTACGCCGTCTCGATGCGCGTGAGCGTCTGGTTGAGGTCGATGATGTAGATGCCGTTGCGCTCGCCGAAGATGAAACGCTTCATCTTGGGGTTCCAACGACGGGTCTGGTGACCGAAATGTACGCCTGCATCGAGCAGCTGGCGCATGGTGACGACGGGAGTACCGGCGTTCATGTGAATTGTCCTCCTGTGGACCGGTCGGTGCTTCCCGAGCGCGCAGTCCATGTGGGGGCTGCGCTCGAAACCGCTCCACAGAGGGTGGACCGAAGCGAGCGCTGCCGGACATGGGTGACCGTGGCGACCGGGTACTCATCGCTGAATGCGATGGGCCCGGCAATGATAGTCCACCGCCTGACGACGATGAACGGCTTTGTGTCCAGCGGCGAGTCACATCAAATCTGCCGGATCAGCCCGTGAGGCGGAGGCGGCCGCGGCCTGACGTTGGAGGTGGAAGCAGCGTCGACGGGTCGATGTAGACATCGGCTTCACGGACACCCCAGTGGATGACCGGACCCAATGCCGTGCCGACCTGTTGGCCCGCGGAAACTGTTGCACCCGATGCAACCAGCACGGCGGAGAGCGGGCCCAGCGACGAACGGCGGCCGTCGCCGTGGCGCACCACGACCCACCGGGTGCCGGCGACCGAACCGGCGAAGCTGACCACCCCGGTCGCTGTCGAGCCGACCGGCTGGCCGGGTTCGGTTCCGTAATCGATGCCGCGATTTCCTGCACCGTACGGGCCGGGAGGCGGCCGCCACCCATCGACCACCGGCCCGGAGACCGGTGGCTGGTAACTGACTGCGGCCTGACCGTACGCCGGGCTGGTGAAGACGAGCCAAGCAGCGAGCAGCAACACGATGGGGCAAAGAGCGACGCGACGAAGAGCGACGCGACGAAGAACGACGCGACGAAGAACGACGCGACGAATAGGGACGCGACGAATTGCGATAGACGGTGTCGGCATGGCTACCTCCGGAAACGTTGACCGAATCAGCAGGAACGCGGTCCGAACTACCGGACAACAAGCCCGGGCGAACCGGACGACATAGCACCGGGAACCGGCGGAGAACGAGTCAGCTCGCCGGAGCGAGCCGCGATTTGAGTTGCAGCACGGCGCGGGTGTGGATCTGACAGACCCGGCTCTCGGTGACGCCGAGCACCTGACCGATTTCGGCGAGCGTGAGGTTCTCGTAGTAGTACAGCGTCAGCACCACTTTTTCGCGCTCCGGCATGCGGTTGATCGCATTGGCCAGTGCCTGGCGGACCTCTTCGACTTCGTACAGCCCCATCGGGCCGTCGGCGCGGTCTGCGATGGTGTCGGCCAGCGTGGTGCTTTCGCCGCGCTCGGAAGCCCGGGGAAAGATGTCATCGAGTGCGACGACGCCGACGAAGGAAACCTGCGTGAACACCTGCTGCAGCTCGGTCTCGGTCATGTCGAGGGCTTTCGCCATTTCGGAGTCGGTCGGCGCACGGCCCAGTTCGGCTTCGAGACCTGCGAAGGCCTGCTCGATGGCACGGGCCTTCGAGCGGATGGACCGGGGCACCCAGTCGATGGATCGCAGCTCGTCGATGATGGCGCCACGGATACGCCTGATGGCATAGGTCTCGAACTTCACGCCCCGGTCGGTCTCGAACTTGTCTATCGCGTCGATGAGCCCGAAGATGCCGTAGCTGACAAGATCGCCTTGTTCGACATTCTGCGGCAGACCAACCGACACACGGGAAGCGACGTATTTGACCAACGGCGCATAGTGCAGGATGAGCCGGTCGCGGATGGCACCGGAACGGTCGGTCTTGTACTCAGTCCACAGCGCGGCGAGCGCCTGCGAGTCATCTTGTTCGACGGTGGACACTGAGGTGAACTGCTCCTGAACGGTTTGATTCACCAGTAGTGCGGACGCGTAATGGCCGACGGTGAGAGGAACAGGGTAACAAACCGACTCCGACTCGTGGTGATCCGTGAACGTGAGCTCAGTCTTCTGCCGGATTGACCACTGCGTTGACCACTGAGTTGACCACGTAGTTGACCACTTACCGCGCGATTCGGGGGATGTCTCGACTGCTCGTCAAGCCCGGGGATGGGCCCCCTGATACACGGACCGGAGACGGTCTCGAGTGACATGCGTGTAGTGCTGCGTGGTGGCGAGATCAGCGTGGCCGAGGAGTTCCTGCACCACCCGCAGATCGGCGCCGCCTTCCAAGAGGTGGGTGGCGAACGTATGACGCAATGCATGGGGGTGTGTGGGCGAGGATGCCCGGCGGTCGAGGATGCGCCTGACATCGCGCGGAGTGATTGCCCGGCCACGAGCGTTGCGAAACACCAGCCGACCATCGACCTCGTTGTGCAAAGGAAACGCCGACCGGCACTCCATCCACGCATTGACCGCAGTGACGGTGGGCTGTGAGATCGGGACGATCCGCTCTTTGCCACCTTTGCCCCACACACGCACGGACCGGTTGGACAGGTCGATCTGTGAGGTGTCGAGTGAGCAGACCTCGCTGACCCGGAGCCCGCTTCCGTACAGCAACTCAAGGATTGCCTGGTCGCGCGCGTCGGCCGCAGGATTGGGCTCGATGCGAACCGGCGGGTTGTCGAGGATGGCGTCGAGTTCGGCGGGCTGCAGAACCCGAGGTAAACGGCCTTCGCCCTGCGGCGCCAGCAGCCGGACGGTGGGGTCGGTGGCGACAATCCCGCGCCGATGCAGGAACCCGAAGTACCGGCGCAACGACGAAACCGTCCGCGCCATGGTGCGCTTGGAAAGCGCCCGCGTGCTCTGGGACGCCAGATACCGGCGCAGCAATGTTCGGCTCGCCTGCTGCGGGGACGCAACCGAACCCCGTTCGGCCCACCCCGAGAACGCGGCGATGTCACCAAGGTACGCAGTTCGTGTCGCGTCACCGACGGAGGTAAGCGATCGTCGGAACTCGTCGAGCAGCCAGGGGTCCTCGGCAACGCCAGCCCTACCGACGCCCCCACCGACGCCCCCACCGACGCCGGCAGCACCGGCCGCGGCCGAAGCTGCAGCGCGATCAACAGCAGTATCAGCCGTATCAGCGGAATCAGCGGGATGGTGTGCGGGAGTGACCATGTGACCATGAGGCTACCGACCCTGGCCTGCTGCGAGTTGGAACCAGCCATCTGCGCCGCGGGCGACCCAACGGTCGAACTCCAATTCGTGGAGAACGAGGAGCAGCGTGCCGGGCGACGTTCCGGGGAACCGGGCCAGGAGCCGCTCGACCGGCAGAACATCCCATCCGAGCCCGCTGAGCACCACAGCGCCATCGGCCGATGGAACGCGTCGATGGTCTGAGGACGAACGAGGCACTGCAGTGTCATCGCGCAGCCCCATCGCCGTCAGCACGTCGTCGGCGTTTCGACAGAGCGCCCCACCCTCACGCAGGATCTGGTGCGGCCCGACCGATGCCGGCGAGGTGACCGAGCCGGGGACACAGAGCACCGGGATGCCGCGGCCCACCGCGCCGCGAACCGTGATCATGGAACCGCCCGTGGCTGCGCTCTCGACCACAACCACCGCCTCGCTGAGCCCCACGATGAGCCGGTTGCGTGCGGGGAAATGCCAGGCGATCGGCCGCGCACCGAGGGGCCACTCCGACACAAGCGCTCCATCCCGACGGACGTCGGCCCACAGCCCTCGGTTGACCGACGGGTAGATCTGATCGAACCCGGACCCGACCACCGCAACCGGGCGTGCGTCGTGCGGCGAGGAATCGCCGAGGACCCCAGCATGGGCGGCACCGTCGATGCCCGATGCAAGACCGGAGACCACGGACACCCCGTTTTCAGCCAGAGACCGTCCGAGCATTCGGGCGATCTGGCGACCGTAGGAAGTAGCGCGACGTGTGCCGACGATGGCTGCGCGTCGGTTGCCCGGTCTCCGCTGCCCGGCGGTAGGAGCGCCCAACAAGGACGGATCACCCTGGACGAAGAGCACGCCGGGGGCGTCGTCGAGCAGGTCGAGCGAAGGCGGATAGCCAGGCTGACCGATTGCCAGCACGTGGACACCGGAGCGCTGATGGACACGCGCTGCGGCGGCCGGGTCCGAAGCGCGGACCTCGGCCCCCCACTGTGCGGCTCGAGCTGCTGGAAGTGCCAATACCGCGCCGCTCTTTCTGGCGAACGCTAGCGATCGGCCTGAGCGCAGACATCTCCAGATGTGGTCGATGCTATGCACGCGGAGCATCAGCCCAAGCGTGTCGGAACGGATATCGGTGAGGCCTGCCAGCACGACAAGCCTGCCGTACGCGTCGGGACCGAGGGGATCGAGGTGATCGGAGTGACTGCTCACGATGCCGCCTCTTGGTATGAGGCGCCACGGCGCAGTTCGACGGCCTGCATAACTGCATCGATTCCGATGGCATCGTCGAGGACAGCAGACGTGAGGTCTTGGATCGTGCGCGCCACGCGGCGCACACGATCCATGCCACGAGCGGTGAGCGCGCCGCGGGTGAGCATCGTCTCGATGATGCGCTGCGCGTCGGGGGCGAAGGGCGCCCAGCGGCGCAGTGCCGACAGGGGCATTTCGGCATTGCAGCGGAACCCGCGTTCACCCGCCAATGCGCGGGCGGCTGCGACGCGCCGGGACACCGCTGCAGTACTTTCGCCCTGTTCGCCCAGCAGTTCGGTGACCGATGGACGGACGACGTCCACGCGAACATCGATTCGGTCGAGGAGCGGCCCGGACAGCCGACGCCGCATGCGGTCGAGCTGACTGGGCGAGCACCCGCACCGAGGTGTGGCGTCACCGATAGCCAACACTTCACCGGTGCGCCACCCGCATGGGCACGGGTTCGTGGCGGCGACCAACTGGAACTGCGCCGGAAACGCCAAGGTGGCGCGTGCCCGTGCAACACGGACGACCCCCTCTTCCAACGGTTGGCGAAGGGAATCAAGCACGCCGGGTGAGAACTCCGAGAGTTCGTCCAGAAACAGCACACCGCGATGCGCGAGCGACAGTTCACCCGGACGCATCGCGAGGGTGCCGCCGCCGATGAGCGACACCATTGAAGCGCCATGGTGCGGTGCACGAAAGGGCGGCGACACATCGAGGCCGAGTTCATTGCTGACCCCGTCGAAACGCCCAGCCGCCGAGCGGATACGAAGGACTTCCAGCGCTTCGGGCGGGTCCAGCGACGGAAGCAGACCGACAAGCCGTTTTGCGAGCATCGTCTTTCCCGCCCCGGGAGACCCACTCATCAGCAGGTGATGACCCCCGGCTGCGGTGATTTCGGCAGCATGCCTGGCGAACGGCTGGCCCCGGACGTCGGCGAGGTCAGGTGATGGCACCCGGTATCCGCCAGAGGGGCGGACCGACGGGGTGGGCCACGACTGGTTGCCCAGCGCAATATCGACGACCTGGCGAAGGTTGTGAACGCCCAGCACCGAACGGTCTGGCACGCAGGCAGCCTCGGCGGCCCCGGCCGCCGGAACGACCACATACCGGCCGGGAGCGGCGTCCACCAGTGCGACAAGACCGGGGACGGTGCGAACCGTACCGTCGAGGCCAAGCTCGCCGATGAACGACATGCCATCGAACGCATCAGCGCTGAGCGTGTCGGAGGCGACCAGCACGCCGACCGCTATTGCAAGGTCGAGCCCCGAGCCGAGCTTGCGCAGGTCGGCAGGAGCAAGGTTGACCGTGATCCGCTTCAACGGCCACGGTAAACCGCTCGACACGATCGCGGCCCTCACACGGTCTCGTGCTTCACGACAGGCAAGGTCGGCCAGGCCGACGATGGTGAACATAGGCAGCCCGTTGCTGACGTGTACTTCGACGGACACACGGTGCCCATCGACCCCCAGCATGGTTGCCGAAGACAGTGTTGCGATCATGAGGGAACCCCCGCGTGCGTTCTTCTGCCCAGCAGCAGGCTGGGCGACCGAGGTCAGCAAACAAGACAACAAGGCAACGCACACTGCAACCGTGCGACTGCGGAACGTGCGACTGCGGACTCTCCATGCTCTGCGGAGGCACGACGAGAGTACCGGAGGCGGTATGACAGAAACCGTGTTGGTACCGTGGAGTTCCCCCGTCCCAGTGCTTCCACAAGAGGATTTCTCCATGCCGTCGCTCTCTCCTTTCCTGCATGCGTTCGCCCGGCCGGCGGCAGCCCGTGCCGACTTCGTCAACATCGTGCGCGGCGAGGGCGCCGCCGTGTTCGACGATGCCGGCAAGCGTTACGTCGACGGGCTCGCCAGCCTCTGGTATTGCCAGGTGGGCCACGGCCGGGGCGAGATTGCCGACGCGGTCGCTGCGCAGATACGGACGCTCGCAGCGTTCAACACGTTCGACCGCTTCACGAACCCCGCGGCCGAAGAACTCGCCGGCGAGGTGGCCGACCTTGCGCCAATGCCGAACGCGCGTGTGTTCCTCACGAGTGGCGGTTCTGAGTCCGTCGACACTGCGATGAAGCTGGCACGCATTGCGCAGGTGCAGGCCGGGCACCCTGAACGGCGCGTGATCATCAGCCGGATGCAGAGCTACCACGGCATGAATTACGGCGGCCTCACTGCAACCGGCCTGCCACCCAACAAGGTGGGCTGGGGCGAACTCCTGCCGGAGGTCGTCCACGTTCCTCAGCACGACCTCGATGCAGTGGGCGCCATGTGCGCCACGCACGCAGGACGCATTGCGGCCATCATCACCGAGCCGGTGCAGGGCGCTGGTGGGGTGCACCCACCGATGCCGGGCTACCTCGAAGGCGTCCGCGCCCTCGCCGATCAACACGGCGCATTTCTCATCTTCGACGAAGTCATCTGCGGGTTCGGGCGGCTCGGCCAGTGGTGGGGTGCCCAGCATTACCGCGTCACGCCAGACCTGGTGACCTTCGCGAAAGGCGTGTCGTCCGGCTATCAGCCGCTCGGCGGCGTGATCGTGGGCAAACCCGTTCGCGACGCGCTCGAATCCGACACAACGTTCATGCTGCGCCACGGCTACACCTACAGCGGCCACGCAGCAGCCTGCGCCGGCGGTATCGCAAACCTCAAGATCCTGCGGGACGAGAATCTGCTGGAACGGGCCATGCCCATCGGCGAACGGCTCTCGGCCGGGCTGCATTCTCTCCAGAGCGACGGTCTCATTGCCGAGGTCCGCGGTGTCGGAGCGGTGTGGTCAGTGACACTGCCCGACGGCGCCGACGTGATTTCCGTCCGGGAATCGATGATGCGATCCGGCGTGATCGTGCGGCCCATGCCTCCACTCACGCTCGCTGTCTGCCCACCTCTGGTCATTGGCAACGACGACATCGACGCCATCATCAACGCGTTCGACACGGCCCTTCGCGGCACCTGACCGACCGTCGCCGAAGGAATTGACACGGCGGACATCGAAATCCTCTGCCGAGAGGTCAAGACGGGCATCGCTGCAACCGAAGAACAGTTCATGGACCGTCAAGCCGGAACACAAACGCGTGTTTCGACGCGAGCGTTGCGCACGGTTCGCAGGGGCAGTTTGGCCATGCGCGAGCAGCCGTCCACCATCACGGTTCAACTCACGCACCACGTGCTGCGCCTCACGTGGTGCATCTTCCCGTTGACGCTGCCGGCTGCGGTGGTTGTGCACCTTCTGTCCGGTCGTCCGTTGAACGCCGACGCGGCCCGATACATCGGTGGCGTGGCTCTGAGTGGGTTTGCCCTGTTGGCAGTTGCCGCTTTGTGTTCCCGCCGGCAGAACCGGGTGCTGTTCGCGCTCTACGCAACTCTGGTCGGTGCCAACGTTGCGGTCTTCGCGGCCCACCCGAACTTTTTTGGGGCGCAAGACACCGTGGCCGGTGCGGCGGTGCAGGTCAACACCATGCTCGTTGCGATGATCCTCCAGTCGATGCTGCTCTGCGGGCGTCGCGGTGTCAGCGTGGCGATCGTGGGTGCCTACCTCGGAGTGGCATTCATCGGCCCCGTCCATCCCGACCTTCCCATATACGCGCGAGCCGCTGCGGCCATCATGGTGGGCGGATCGCTTGTCATCGCTGCATCGCTGCTCCACCGAGTTCTCCGTGGCTCGGTCGAGTTGGCCCGGTCGAACGAACAGCTCATCCGCGAACTCCGAGCCGCCAACGACCAATTGGCCGAGTTTGCACGGGTGGACGCACTGACCGGCGTGCTCAACCGGCGCGGTTGGCTCGAAGCAACAACCACGGTGATGGGCGACTCCGGGCGTGGTGGCAGGGGGCAGACGAGCGTGTCAGCGGGAATCGTCTACATCGACGTCGACGGGTTCAAGAAGATCAACGATACGCATGGCCACGCTGCAGGCGACGCCGTCCTGCAGGAGCTTGCGAACGCCGTGACCGCGGCGCTTCGTCCTGGCGACATCGTTGCCCGGATCGGCGGTGACGAGTTCGCGGCCCTCTTCTCCGCTGAATCGGTCGAAGAGGTCGTTGCGGTCGAGCACCGTCTCGACTCGGCCCTGGTCGAGGCGGGAATCTCGGGACAGATCCGGTGGTCGGCCTCGGTCGGGTCAGCGCTCGTCGAGGAGGCAGGAGATCTGCACCGTGCTGCGCTGAACGCCGATGCCGAGCTGTACCGCCGAAAGGTAAGTCGCAGTCTCGTCAGCGGTCGGTCCGACTTCGCTGCACGTGCCAAGCTCGTGGAGTGACCTCCACAACCCGGTTCCGGCGCTCGCACGGCACGTTGTCCGGCCCTTTGTCGGGCAGGTTCTCGGGCAGGTTCTCCGGCGTCGCTGCCCGCCGATCGCAGCCGTCCGGCCAGGGTGCCGACACGCTCGTATCGGATCTGCAGGCTGCGTTGTCACCCGATCGCGTCCGCACCGATACCGCGCAACGTCGTCTGCTCAGTCGCGACGCATCGGTATTCGAGGGCGGCAACGCCGGACCCGTCTGCTTCCCCGCAACCACAGCGGAAGTGCAGGCCGTCATGCGCATCACAGCGATGCATGGCAGGGCCGTCGTGGCCCGCGGTGCGGGGACCGGCCTCGCCGGTGGAGCAATCCCGTTGCAAGGTTCGAAAAGTGGGGCACCCGTCGTGTTGTCACTGACCCACATGAACCGGATCATCAGCGTCGACACGGACAATCGCGTCGCCTGGGTCGAACCCGGGGTAGTCAACCTCGACCTCACAAAACATCTGCGCGCGTATGGCTTCCACTTTGCGCCTGATCCGTCAAGTCAGCAGGTCTGCACCATCGGTGGCAACGTGGCCAACAATTCCGGTGGTCCCCACTGCCTTGCATACGGAGTCACCAACGCACACATCGTTGCCATCGACGCGGTTCTTCCCGATGGGAGCCTCGCCCACTTGGGCGGTCTCGAAGCTGAACCAGCCGGACTGGATCTGCGTGGGGTGTTCGTCGGCAGTGAAGGCACCATGGGCGTGGCCACGCGGATCGCAGTACGCATCACACCCAACCCCGAGGCGGTCCGCACCCTGCTGCTGTCGTTCGCCCGAGTCACCGATGCCGCCAACACCGTCAGTGCGGTCATCGCTGCAGGGATCGTGCCCGCAGCAATGGAGGTCATGGACCAGCGGATGACTCAAGCGGTCGAGAACTACGTGCACGCTGGCTACCCAACCGATGCAGCCGCAGTCCTTCTGGCCGAGGTCGATGGCCTTGCGGCCGGGGTCGACATCGACGCAGCGGCGATTGCCCGAATCGGTCAGGAACAGGGCGCAACAGCAGTTCGCCTGGCCGCGGACGACACCGAGCGGGCGTTGCTGTGGAAGGGAAGGAAAACCGCGTTCGGTGCAATCGCTCAGATCGCACCCGACTACTACCTGCACGACACGGTTGTTCCGCGCGCCAAACTTGCCGAAGTGCTGGAGAAGACCTACGAGATCGCCGACCGTTATGGCGTCATCATCCTCAACGTGCTGCACGCCGGCGATGGCAACTTGCACCCACTGATCGTGTTCGACGCCAGAGAACCCGGCATGTTGGACCGGGTCCACGCTGCAGGTGCCGAGATCATCAACGCATCGCTCGCTGCCGGAGGTGTGCTTTCCGGGGAACATGGTATCGGCGTCGAGAAGCAGGGGTATATGGACCGTATGTTCACAAATGATGACCTCGATCATCAGAACCGTCTCCGGCGGTCGTTCGACCCGACGTGTCGCAGCAACCCCGGCAAAATTCTTCCCGGAACCCATTCGTGTGCAGACATACAATCGCTGCCGAAACCGGCACCTGGGGTTTGGGGATGAGCGCTGCCCCCGCCCCGCTGTCAACCCCTGTTCGGCCACCCGATCCAGTCCTCACCGAGTTCGCCGAGGTCGTCGGTGAAACCGGACTGGTCGCTGTTCAGGGCAGACGAACACGTTGGGACCTGGGCGGCACACTCGACCCGTCCGCTCGGATCATCAACGCCCCGTCCGGTGTTGTCAGCTATCAGCCTGAGGAAATGACCGTGCGGGTCCGCGCTGGCACACCGGTTGCCGAACTCGATGCGGCCCTCCACGCAGACGGCCAACGGTGCGCCCTCCCCGACCGCGATGGAACCGTCGGTGGTGCGGTGGCCGTCGGCGAGAACCATTTGGAGTTGCTCGGCCGAGGCGCGCTTCGGTCCTCGGTCCTGGAAGTGCGTTACATATCTGCAGAGGGCAGGGTCATCGTCGGCGGAGGTCCAACGGTGAAGAACGTCACCGGGTTCGACCTCCCCCGCCTGCTCACCGGTTCGCTCGGCACGCTTGGCCTCATTGGCGAAGTCATTCTGCGCACCAACCCGCTTCCGGCCTGTTCACGGTGGGTCTGCGCAAGCGCAGTCGACCCGTTCCTGACCCACGACACGCTCACCCGTTGCGGCGCCGTGCTGTGGGACGGAGCAAACACCTGGGTGCTGCTCGAAGGTCACGCGGCCGAGGTCGACGAACTCCTCCGGAGAATCAGCCGCCTGGGTCGTTTCGACGAGGTGGATGGTGCCCCATCGCTGCCACCGAATCGCTGGTCGCTAGAGCCTGCGGTGCTTCGTACGCTTACTACCGCCGACGGCCCCCATGTCACCGGCCGGTTCGTCGCATCCGTCGGCACCGGTGTCGTTCTCGCCGAGCGTCCCCAACCGCAGCGAGCACAGGACCCCGCAGTCCAGCTGGTGTCAGCCCGAATCAAGAGCGAGTTCGACCCGACAGGACGGCTCAACCCCGGCCGCAACCCGGTCGACAGGTAAGGCCGGCGCACCGATGGATCTCCGCATCGACCCCGACCAGCTCAACACGTGCGTCCAGTGCGGGCTGTGTCTCAGCTCGTGTCCCACGTTCCGAGTCACCGGTGACGAGACGATGTCACCGCGCGGCCGAATCGCGTTGATGCGGTTGGTGCAGCTTGACGATCTTCCCGTCGAGCCGGAGATAGTGCGCGCGTTCGAAACCTGTGTGCAATGCCGCGGCTGCGAGCCGGCATGCCCGTCCGGCGTTCCCTTTGGCCGCCTCATCGAGCAGACCAAAACCACTCTGGCGACGCGTCACATCGTCACCCCGCGTTGGCAGCGCATCGGGCTGGCAGCGCTCCCCCACCCCCGGTTGCTGCGTGTTGGATCCGTGGCGCTCGCAGTGGCTCAGCGGGCCGGGCTCACACCGAAGCGGCTTGGGTTGCCCGCACGGCTGCCGCTTCATCGTGCGCCACTGCGCACTTCTGGCACCGATGTGTACCTCTTCACCGGCTGCGTGATGGATGCCTGGCAGCGCGACGTGCACCAGGCTGCGCAGCGGGTTCTCGAAGCAGCTGGTTTCGGTGTCACCCCAACCGGTTCGCTGGCACCGTGCTGCGGCGCACTGCAAGCACACGCCGGGCTCACCCGTACGACGAAGCGACTGGCCGCCCACATGATCGCATCGCTTCGGCCCGATGTCCCGGTACTGGTCGACTCGGCCGGCTGTGGCGCAGCAATGAAGGACTACGGACACCTTCTGGGAACACCTGAAGCGATCGCGTTCAGTAAGCGAACCTATGATCTGCAGGAGTTCCTTGCGCAGCATATGGACCGGATGCCTTTCGCACAGCCACTCGCTCTGCGCGTCGCGGTACAAGACCCGTGCCATCTCAGGCATGTGCAGAAGGTCCACCTGGCCACTCGCACCGTACTGGCACCGTATGTACGCGAACTCGTCGAGCTCGACGACGACGGTCTGTGCTGCGGTGCCGGCGGGGCCTACTCCGTGATGGAGCCGGAGCTTGCTGGGCAGATCCGCCAGCGCAAGGTGAGCTCCATCGGCAGGGCGCTGCCTGATGTGGTTGCATCGGCCAACCCTGGCTGTTCCATGCACCTGGCAGCCATCGGTGTGTCAACGGTTCACCCCATCGAGCTCATCGACCGAGCGCTTCGCGCCTGACCGGTCGCTCAACCCGCTCAACCCGCTCCAACGTGACTGGCGTAGCAACCAACGTTGCGATTTGCCCGTCGATCTCAGTGGTTTTCGACCTGGTTGGTTGCTGCGGACACCAACGTTGGTTGCTGGGGAGCCAACGTTGGTTCTTGGAAGGCGGTTGTCAGGCAGGGCGGAACACCCTCGGCCGAATCGCTAGGTTGGGCCCATGAGCGATGAAGACAGCTGGTGTGACTGTGGGTTCGGTGACCATTCGGTTACAACGGAACTGATCGGCGAGCGGGTGGTCGCTGGCGTCAGGGACGTGATTACCCTCATCGGGACAGCGACCGGCCAACTGGCGACCACGCAGCCGTCACCTGATCGCTGGTCTGCGCTCGAATATGCCGCTCACGTTCGTGACGTTCTCCTGACCATCCGCGATCGGCTCGTGATCGGCCTGGTCGAGGACCAGCCAGGGTTCAAGCCGATGTATCGAGACCACCGCGTTCACCTCGGCCTGTACCACGCCGATACCGTCGAGAACGTCGTGCCGGAATTGCTCGCATCGTCCACGATGTTCCAACGGTTGTTCACGGCGATCGATCCTGCACTGCACGACCGGATCGTTCTGTTTGGGTTTCCATCGCCTGAACCGCGCAGCCTGCTCTGGATGGGAAGGCAAGCCGTGCACGAAATAGACCATCACCTGAACGACATCCGGGAAAACTTCAGGCTGCTGTCCGTCCGGTAGCGATGAAGCGCCTCGAGTCCAATCCGTACAACCAGCAAGTTGCCAACATGAACACTTGATCAACACCTATTGACTCAACGAAAGTCGACTGAAATACTCACCGGGTGACCCTGGCAGCAACCGATCAACATCGCGCACATAGAGCAGAAGTGCATGCGGCGCTTGGAGACCCGACGCGTCTCGCCATCGTGGACCATCTCATGTTGTCGGACCGCACTCCGTCCGAGCTTGGGGTGCTTCTCGACGTGCCGTCCAACCTCATGGCTCACCACTTGGAAACGTTGGAACGCGTCGGTCTCGTCGGACGAACCCGGTCTAACGGCGACGCTCGCCGACGGTATGTGCACGTATTACCAGGTGCGTTCACCTGGCATCTCACCCCAGCAGTCCTCGCACCGCAGCCAGCGTTGTTCATCTGCACGCACAATTCTGCACGGTCCCAACTTGCCGCCGCGCTCTGGACCGCGACGACAGGCCACCTCGCACAGAGTGCCGGCACACACCCGGCGGAGAACGTTCACCGACTCGCCCTTGCGGCGGCACGCAAGGTGGGCTTGTCTCTCGGTAACTCCCGACCGCAGAGTCTTGATTCAGTGGCCCAGCTCCCAGCCCTTGTGGTTACTGTTTGCGATCAGGTCCACGAAGAACTGGATGCCCAGCCGACGTGGCTGCACTGGTCGGTCCCCGACCCAAGCAAAGTTGGTACCCGCACCGCTTTCGATTCCACCATCGATTCCCTCCGTTGGAGGATCACGTCGCTTCTGGGTTCGGTGGCGGCATGACAAACGCACAGCTCGGACTCGCCCGCAAGCTCACCGCCGAAGCGATCGGCACAGCGCTACTCATCATCGCCGTCGTCGGCTCGGGGATCATGGCGCAGCGGCTCTCTCCAAACGACGTAGGCCTACAGTTGCTGGAAAACTCGCTGGCAACTGGCGGAGCGCTCATCGGCCTCATTCTGATGTTCGGCTCGGTGTCTGGAGCCCACTTCAACCCGGCAGTCACGCTGTCGTTCCGCCTGTTCGGCCACCAGTCCTCCGTCGAAACGATCGCGTACATATGCGCGCAGACCATCGGCGGTTGTGTCGGAGCGGTCCTTGCCAACCTGATGTTCGAGCTCGACGCCATCAATGTCTCCACCAAACCCCGAGCTTCCGGGGCACTCTGGTTGTCAGAGGTGATCGCAACCGTTGGCCTGCTGCTGCTGATACACGGCATCGTGCGCTCGGGCCGCGGCGACACCGTGCCGTTCGCTGTCGGTGCATGGATCGGCGGTGCCTATTGGTTCACCTCGTCGACGTCGTTCGCGAACCCTGCGGTCACGGTGGCACGCACGCTGTCAGACACGTTCGCTGGGATCAAGCCGTCGTCGGCGCCGATGTTCATCGTGATGCAGTTCATAGGGGTTGCTGTCGCCACACCGCTCATCGCCTTCCTCCATCCGATCGATCGCAGCAGCGCCGAAGCGACACGCCCATGACCATGCCGCAGAAGGAAACCACCGTGGACCCACCCCATAGCCCAAATCCGTCCGACCGCCCGGCGATCTTGTTCCTCTGCGTCCACAACGCCGGTCGATCCCAGATGGCGCTCGGTTGGCTGCGTCACCTCGGTGGTGAACAGGTAGCTGGCTATTCCGGCGGGTCAGAGCCCGCCGACACCGTCAACCCCGTGGCAGTAAGGGCGATGAGCGAGGTCGGCATCGACATCGCTTCGGAATCACCGAAACGTTGGACGGACGAAATGGTGCGCGCTGTCGATGTGGTCGTTTCAATGGGCTGCGGTGATACGTGCCCATACTATCCTGGTAAACGCTACGTGGACTGGACACTCCGAGACCCCGCTGGGGCCGAAATCGCGTTCGTGCGGACAGTCAGGGACGAGATACGCACACATGTCGAGCAACTCCTTGCGGAGCTTGGCATCACGCCAGGTGCTGCAACTTGTCGGGATTGATCTGCACGTACACACCAGTGATCTGACCACCCTCGATGCCGAGCACAATTGCCCCGTCGACCACCGGTCCGTCCTGCGTGTCGATCTGCCACACGAAGCCCTGCTCGCCGTTCAACTCGACACCACGCATCGACACACCGTCTGGAATACGGCGCATCACGTTGACGACAAATCGGGCGATGCGCTCCGGTGTGACGACCGGCCTGCGGGCAGCATGACGGTCAGCACCCCCATCGCTGACCAGGACCGCGTCGGTCGCAAGCAGGGCAATCAGGGCATCGACGTCACCGGAGGCGACCGCAGCGGTGAACGCTATGCAGATCCGGTCCCGTTCCGACGGGGTAGGACGATGCTTGCGTCGGCGTTCGTCCTGAACGCGACGCCGTGCACGAACTGCGATCTGGCGGCACGCAGCCTCGTCCTTCCCGACAATCTCGCCGACCGATCGGAATGGTTCCCCGAACACATCGGCGAGCACCAACACCACTCGTTCAACCGGATCAAGGCGTTCCAACAGCAGGAGCAGACCAAGCGTGACATCATCGGCCAGCGAGGCAGCATCGACGACCGTCTCGTCGACCCGTACCGGGTCGGCTGGTTCGAGGCGGTCGTTTCCGGCAGGCTCGGGCAACCACGGCCCCACATAACGATCGCGTTCACGCCTCAGCACACGGAGACGGTCGATCGCAAGACGCGCCACGACAGCGGTCAGCCAGGCGGCGGGGTTGACGATCGCCTGGTGGTCCGTGCGGTTCCAGCGCAGCCACGCTTCTTGCACGACATCATCAGCGTCGGTAACCGAAGACAGGCTTCGGTACGCGATGCCCCAGAGGCGCCCGCGTTCCCGCTCGAACGCATCGCCGACCGCAACGCCGACCGCAACATCGCCCCGGGCGGAACCAGCAGAATCGACGTCTGACATCGTCAGCGAACGTCTTTCCGCACCCGGTCGATCGCAACCAACGCAGCCGCCTCCGCGCTGACCAGTGAGCAATCAGCAAGTAGTCCGCTCGGCCCGACGAAGTCACCGGCCAACGCCACGGACCCAATTCCGGATCCATCGATCGCAATCCTGCCTGCCATGCCGCCTGTGCCTGCGATGGGGATCGAAGACGCAACGGTCATCGAGTGCAGGTATTCGGATTCGACGATGGTGTCAGCCGTCAACCCGCACCGTTCCGCCAGCTGCAGCATCTCTGCTTTGGCTGCGGCTGGGTCGGCAGCCACGCCAGCCTCGTGGCGGTCCACATACCGCATCACATGCACCACCGCCCCACCGGACCGCCCATCGACGAACAACTTGGCAGGCGGGCAATGCATGGACAGATACAGCGGCTGCGTGACGCCGACCACAACGGGGGTTCGCGCAACAACGCTGGTGCCGAGGGTGAGGCACCGTGCCCGACTTGGCGGACCATGCGCAGCCAACGTGACTCCAAGGACGGTTTCGACCGCGTCAGGTGAATTCACTGCGATGACGACCGTACGTGCACGTACGGTCTCCCCAGAGTGCAGAGTCAGCTCGGCCCCGTCATCGTCGCCGCGGACGCCAGCGACCCGCACACGATGGATGTCCAACCCATCTGCGAGCTGATCAACCATGGTCTGCCAACCGCCGTCGGCGTACATCACACCTTTCGCAGACGCCTGCAACGCGGCCACCGCTGCGTCTGCGCTGAGCAGGTCAAGATCGTTGCAATAGGTTCCCAACCGAATCAACCCCCGCAAGATGTGGTTCACCTCGGGGCGAAGCTTCTGCCCGTTCAGCCACGAGTCGGTCGGCACCGCCGCCAGGTCCGCCTGCCGAACGCGCCCGAGTTTGCCCATGAACATGCCGAGCTGCGCCTTGCCCCTGACCGACAGACTGGGTGACGTCAGGAAGCTGCGAGGCGACGTCGGCGCTGTCACCAGTTCACCGTCCAGCAGGAGCGTCGTTTTCGACAACCACGGAGCGCCTCCCGTTCTGACGATCTGCAACCGGTCGAGCACTGCCCGGCCAGGGCCGGCGAGATACAGGGCTCTCGGGCCGAGGTTGAATCGGAAGCCGGCTCGGTCGTGCGAACGGGCTCGGCCGCCAATGGCTCCGGCCTCGAACACCGCCACCGTGCATCCGCCGGCTACCGCAATCCTGGCCGCTGCCATGCCTGCGAGGCCAGCACCGACCACCGCGACATCGACCACCCGCGGGACCACACGCGGGACTACCGACGCCGCTGCCGAATCGGCGGGGACATGGTCGGCGGGGGAAGGACCCGAGTTGGTGTTCATACCTACCTGACGATCGGACGGTCTTGGATGTGACAGGTCCGCCCCAGAGTCTCACCCAATCGGGAACACAAGGCCCACAGCCGCGCCAGACTGGTGCTCATGGGCTTCAACCCGCACCATCAGTACAAGCGCAAACGAGCAGACCTCCCTATCGTCATCGGCGCACTGGTCATTGTGGCTGCTCTGGTGATTTGGGGGTTCGCCGGGTGAACGGCGACGACCTCGACGAATACGAGTCGAAACTCGAGCTCTCGCTGTACCGTGAGTACAAGGACGTCGTTTCCATGTTCTCCCACGTGGTCGAGACCGAACGCCGGTTCTACCTGGCCAACCACGTACAGCTCGAGACCAAGTCAGCCGACGGCCGCACCTGGTTCGAGCTGGAACTGAAAGACGCGTGGGTCTGGGACATGTACCGCCCGGCCCGGTTCGTCTCGCACGTGCGCGTCGTCACGTTCAAAGACGTGAACGTCGAACAGCTCAGCCATCCCGAAAAATGGGATGCCCCCGTTATCGACCCGACCGTTGAACCCCCCGCGCTCTGACCAGCGCCAGGCTCTCGGCCGAGCCGGCGAAGATCGCGTGGTGCAGCACTACCAGGACCTCGGGTTCGAGGTGCTCGACCGAAATTGGCGCGATGGCCGTAGGGGCGAACTCGACCTGGTGGTCGGCAAGGGGTTGCTCGTCGTGGCCTGCGAGGTGAAAACCCGGCGCTCCGACGCATTCGGCGACCCTCTCGAAGCCGTGACCCCAGCGAAACAGCAGCGTCTGCGCCGGCTCGCCTCGGCCTGGATGGCGGCGAACCGTGATCGTGTACCGCCGGGTCGGCCGGAGTTGCGAATCGACGTTGCCGCCGTCCGGCTGGACCGCGACGTCAGCGTCGAAATTGTCGAAGGCGCGTGCTAACGCTCCAGGCTCATGCAATTGGGATAGCTGACCGCGCACGGTGATGCGTCCGGACTATTCAGGTTCTGACGCCGGGTGCCGATTCACACCACGTGACTCGTTGGAGCAGGGCCGGGCGGAACCGGATCTTCGGCAGCACACCGATCGCTCTTGCGGTTGGCATCGCTGTGGTGGTGAACCTTGCGTATTCGTACTCCCTGCTCTTTATCGCCCGCCCGGAATCGGGTTACACCACCCTCTGGGAGGGCTGGATGCAGCCCCTGGCCACCCTCGTGCCCGGGATCATTGCGGCGATGCGTGCCGTCAACGATCGGCGCGATCGCACAGCATGGGCACTCGTTTCTTTTGGCCTGCTGCTGAACACCGTCGCGACGCTGATCTTCGTCTTCGTCGAAGCCAACAAGACGCCGTTGCCATCGCCAGCACCATCGGACTTCTTCTTCATCGCAACATATTTCGCCATCGGAGGTGGGCTCCTCCTCATCGGGCACGGTGACCGTCGTACGCCCAGGTCGCATCGGCTCGATGCGCTCATCGTCGGCGCAGCCATCGGCTCTGGCGTCGTCGCACTGTGGTTCGAACCGATTCTTCACGTCTCGGGCAACACCGCACAGACAATCGTGGGTCTGGCCTATCCGGGGATGGACGTCGCGCTGCTGATGATTCTTGCCTCCGTGGTCCTCCCTGGCCGGCACCGCCCTGCACCGGCAGTCATGCTCTTCTCGGTCGCCGCACTGCTGTGGGCGTTCGGCGACATCGTGTACATGCGCCAACTTGCGGTAGGGACCTACCGGTTGGGGACGCCTCTCGAGCTGACGTGGGGGACAGGGACGACGCTCATCGGCGTCGCTGCGGGGTTGACAGGACGGCCGGTCCGGCCGCGTGCCACCAAGGGAGATGACGCGCTTGTTCCGGTCCTCTTCGCAATGTCCACCCTGATCGTGGTGACGCTCGGGCTGGTCGACCGGGTTCCGCCGCTGGCATCATGGCTGGGCGTCGTTGCCGTCGCAGCAGCGCTCGCCCGCATCACCTTCACGGTGCGAGAGCTGAACCAGGCCAGCGCTGCACACCTGGAAGCCAGGATCGATGACCTCACCCAACTCCTGAACCGGCGAGGCTTCTACGAAAAGCTCGAGTCGAGCTTCGAACACCCGAGCGTGCCCTGGTCCGTCGTCATGATCGACCTGGACGGGTTCAAGGCAGTCAACGACACGTTCGGCCACCACATCGGGGACCAACTCCTCGCAGCTGTCGGCGCTCGTTTCGCCGGTGTTCTCCCTACGCAGGCGGTGTTCGGGCGGCTCGGAGGCGACGAATTTGCGATCGCAGTCCCTACCAGCCCGGACCTTGCCGCAGCGCTGACCAAAGCAGTCGTGGAAACGCTCGATCAGGACATCGTCATCGAGCGACAGCGGCTGAACGTGGGGGCGAGTGCCGGTGTCGCCGGCTGGCCGGTGCACGGCTTCACTCCCGAGAGTGTGGTGCGATCAGCCGACGCTGCGATGTACTCGGCGAAGCGTTCTGGCAACGGCCGCAACGCGATTGCTGTGTTCGACCCACTGTTCGGTTCCGGCGAAGTAATCGGTGACCGAACGGCCGCAACTGTTTAGGGCTTGCCCAATCGGCCGACGGGCCACACCCTGACGAAGGCCCTGCCGACGATGACCTCTTCGCTGATGAACGGATGCGGCTGCCCGGCGGTATCGACGAAGCAGCGCGAATCGCAGGAATTCTCGCGGTTGTCGCCCATCACCCAATAGCTGCCGACAGGCACTTTGACCGACGCAAAATCACTGGTGATCACCCCGGACGGCAGATACGGCTCGGTGAGTGCCTTGCCGTTGATCCACACCTTGCCGGACTTGCCCTCGACGGAGTCGCCGGGAAGGCCGACAACGCGCTTGATGTAGTTCTTGTCCTTCGGCTGACCGATGCCGACGAACTCACCGAGGTCCTTGACCAGCCTGACCGGCAGGATGGCTTTCGGTTTCGGCCGGTACTCGGGGTTCTGAAACACCATGATGTCGCCGCGATTGGGCTGGTGCATGCGGTACGACAGGCGAGAAACGACCACACGGTCGCCGACTTGCAGGGTTGGAACCATCGACGGCGACGGGATCCAGAACGCCAACCCGAGAAATGCGCGGATGAGCGACGCAAGCACAAGTGCGCTCCCGATGAGCACCGCGTACTCCCACGCGGTACGCCAACCTCCGCGTCGGCGTTCGCGACGATGCGATGAGGCTCGGCCAGAGATGCGGGGGGTCTGGGTGGGATCCGACGCGGTGGCGCGTGGTGCGTCGCCGGCGGGGACAGCGGTCAACTCCCCCGCTTCGGTCACTTCGGGACTCGCTTCTCCTTGATCTTGGCAGCCTTGCCCTGAAGGTCACGCAGGTAGTACAACTTGGCCCTGCGCACGTCGCCGCGGGTGACAACCTCGATGAGGGCGATCGTCGGCGAGTGGAGCGGGAAGGTGCGCTCGACGCCGACGCCATAACTGATCTTGCGGACCTTGAAGGTCTCTCGGATGCCGTCGCCGGCACGGCCGATGACATGGCCCTGGAACACCTGCACACGTTCCTTGTTGCCTTCCACCACGCGGACATGCACCTTGACGGTGTCGCCGGGGCCGAAGTCAGGGATGTCGGCCTTGAGGGACGATTGGTCGATCAGGTCGGTGGACTTCATGGCGCAGGGCTCCTGGCGGCAAGGATGTGAAGAGAAGTGAAGAGTTACAACTGAAGACAGGTGATGCGAAAGCAGGCTGTCACCATCGATGACAAGCCGATGACAAGCCGATGACAAGCGATGACAAGCCTGGAAAGGTTAGCCGAGCGGGAGAGCCCAGTTGACCGCCGGGCGACCGGCAGCCAGCAGTGCAGCGTTTGCCCGGCTGAACGGCCGGGTGCCGAAGAACTTGGTGGCAGACAGCGGCGACGGATGCGCCGATTCAATGATGGTGTGACGGGAGGTGTCGATGAGCGGCGCCTTCTTGCGCGCGTAGGCGCCCCACAGGATGAACACCACCGGTTCTGGCTTCGCGCTGACCGCAGCGATGACTGCATCGGTGAAACGCTCCCAGCCTTTGCCCTGATGGCTGGCGGCCTGATGCGCACGAACCGTCAGCGTGGCGTTGAGCAGCAACACCCCCTGCGTGGCCCAGCGCTGCAGGTTGCCCGACGCCGGAATGGGCACCCCAAGATCAGTGTGCAGCTCCTTGAAAATGTTCGACAACGACGGTGGTATCGCTACCCCGTCACGCACACTGAAGCACAGGCCGTGCGCCTGGCCGGGGCCATGGTAGGGGTCCTGACCCAAGATGAGCACCTTGACCTCGGCGAACGAGGTGAGGTGAAGTGCCGCAAACACGTCGTCGTGTGGCGGGTATACGGTGCTCGCTTCGCGTTCGGCGCGGACGAATGCCTGCAACTCCTTCCAATACTGGGCATCCAGCTCGGCGCGCAGAATCGGGTTCCAGTCCGTGGGCATATCCTCAACTCGTCCTCTGCTCGTCCTCTGCTCGTCCTCTGCTCGTCTTCAGCTCGGCGACCGTTGCGTGCTGTGGCCGGACTTGCGCCTCGTGCGCTTCGCAGCCACCGCAAGTTGTGCTGCCTGCAGCGCAGACATCGATTGCTCGTGCCACGGTTGGGGCAGGCCGGAGATGAGGTCGAACTCGGCCAGTGCCGCGTGCTCGTGGGCACGGATGCCGCCGCGGGCGGCAAGGAGATCGGGCCGCAGCTGTGCCGTCCGCAACACAGCTGCCGCGACTCGCCAACGGCTGATGGCTCCGTGATCGCCGCTGCGCAACACCTGGGGAACCTCATGGCCCTCGAACGACGCAGGGCGCGTGTACTGCGGGTACTCCAGCAGACCGTCGGAGAAGCTTTCGTCGCCCGCGGACAATTCGTTGCCCATGACCCCGGGGATCAGCCGGCAGACCGCTTCGATCACCGCCATGGCGGCCACCTCTCCCCCACCGAGGACAAAGTCACCCAACGAGATCTCGCCGTCCGTAAGGTAATCGTGCACCCGTTGATCGAAACCCTCGTAACGCCCGCACAGCAGTGAGAAGCCGGAGGTGGTTGCAGCAGCAGCCAGCTCGGTTGCATAGTGCTGGTCGAATCGGCGGCCGCCTGGCCCCAGGGCATAGAGCGGGCGCGGCGGGTTGGCCGCTTGGACGCAGGCAAACACGGGAGCCGCTGCGATCACCATCCCTGCGCCGCCTCCGAACGGTGCGTCGTCGACGGCCTTGTGCACGCCGGGCGCGTGGGATCGCAAGTCGTGGGCGTTGATCTGCAGCAGATCAGCACGTGCGGCGCGGCCGAGCACGCTCGTCGAGGCGAACGACCGGATGAGGTCCGGGAACAAGGTGAACACGTCGATGCACGCACTCCCCCGCTCCTCGTTCGGTTGGCTATTCATGGGGATGGATAACGATCTTGCCGACGCTGCCGCGTGCCGCCAGACGGGTGAGGGCCGCCGGTGCGTCGGCGAGACCGTGCACCTCGCTGACCAGCGGGTCGATGAGGCCTTGGGCATGCAGCGTGCACAGCTCGTGGTGGATGGTGTCGTTGATCTGCGGCTCGTGCAGCGCATAGTTGCCCCAGTGGACACCGACCACGCTGTAGTTCTTGATGAGCACATGGTTGGTGCGCGCCTCTGCCATTCGGCCCGACGTGAACCCGATCACGAGAATGCGTCCTTCCCAGGCGATCACCTTGGTGGACTTGTCGAAGACATCGCCACCCACCGGGTCGAAGATCACGTCAGCACCGCGCCCGTGGGTGAACTGCTTGACCGGCTCGACGAAGTCGTCGTTGGTGTAATCGATGGCGAGATCTGCACCCAATCGTCGGCATAGATCAACCTTGTCGGGGCCGCCCGCAGTTGCAATCACGGTTGCGCCGAACGCTTTGCCCAGCTGAATGGCCGCCGTGCCCGTGCCACCGGCCCCGGCGTGCACCAGCAGCGTCTCGCCGGCCTGCAGGTTGGCCCGCCGACGGAGTGCGACGTGCCCGGTGTGGTAGGTGATGTGGAGCGCTGCCGCAGTGTCGAACCCCATCGAATCGGGCAGCCGGTGCACCGACGATTCGACCGCCAGGGTTTGTTCGGCAAGCCCGCCATGCCCGAACGCCGGGGCCGCCAGCACGCGGTCCCCGACCCGGGCACGGGTGACCCGCTCGCCGACCGCCGACACCACACCCGACACTTCGATGCCGGGAGTGAAGGGCAGATCAGGACGCACCTGGTACTTCCCCTGGCACAGCAGCACGTCGGGGAAATTGAGCGCGCACGCACGCACGTCGACACGCACTTCGTCGGGACCGGGCTCGGGCGTCGGTCGGCCTACCAACTGCAGAACCTCCCCAGGGTCACCCAGCTCAGAGACAAGGAGCGCTCGCATGACGTGGAACCTTATCGAGCGCAGCCCTGCGCGTCAGGGTGTGCGCAGCTCCAGCAGACCGTCGGGCAGATCGACGATCAGGCGACCCGGTTCCCTGCTGGTAACGAACACCAGCGGGATGAGCGTGTCGTCGGCAAGGACGAGCATGTCGTGCGCAGCGTTGGCCTCGACCGCAGCGACCGGGCCGAGCGTTGTGCCGTCCACCGTGATGACCTCGCTGCCGATGAGCTCGTGCACGAAGTACGCGTCGGGGTCATCGATGGGTTCGGCGTGGAGCGCCAGCCCGTGCAGTGCTTCGGCCGCCGCGCGGTCAGCGCATCCCTGGAAACGGACCCGCCAACGCTCTTGGTGCTTGGCCGAAGATTCGACCACCAGCGGCCCACGTGCTGTCGTCAGCACACTGCCCGGACGGATTCGCTCCAGCCGGTCGGTGATCAACGAAACGATGACCTCGCCTTTGAGCCCGTGCGGCTTTGCGATCTTGCCGACTTCCAGCAGAACCGGCCGCTCGGTGATTGGTGCAGTGGCCGGGCTTGTCATTGGAACCGAGCTGATGGGTTGCTCCACCTCGGGTTCACTCCTTCACCGCTCGGTCGTCAGTCGACGATGTCGAGGAACGTGTCCTGCTGGTCAAGCGCACCAGCGGCACGGATGAGCGAACGCATCGCCTGTGCGGTGCGTCCGCGGCGACCGATGATCTTGCCCATGTCGTCAGGAGCGACGGACAACGACAGGCTGACGCGCTGGCGCCATTGCGACGTGGTGATCTCGATGCCCTCGGGATCGTCGACAAAGCATTCGGCGAGGTACTGCAGGACGTTGCGGGCACGAAACCCGACAACGGTGTTGGGATCTGCCATAAAACGGAGCCGCGCTACTTGGCGGCTTTGGTCTTGCCGGTCTTGACGGTCGGCACAACGGCTGCTTTGCCTGCTGTTGCCCATGCACCGCTCTTTTGAAGCAGCTTCTGCACGGTTTCGGTCGGCTGAGCGCCGTTGTTGAGCCAGTGCACGGCACGATCGTTGTCGAGCGTGACCTTGTTCGGCTCGTGGCGGGGCTCGTAGGTCCCGAGGATCTCGATGAAACGGCCATCACGCTGGGTGCGTGCGTCGGCGACAACGATGCGGTACGTCGGCGCCTTGGTCTTTCCCATGCGCATGAGGCGAAGCTTGACTGCCACGATTGAACTCCTGATTCGAACGGCGGTCCCGGCGGCAGAAGCCAGCCCAGGGCCTGAGAACCTTAGCAGTCCGGCCGAGCCCCGGTATTCAGGCGCACTCAGACCTCGATCAGCGCTTTTTCTTCTTCTTGTTCTTGCTGGCTGATGCACCCGGGGTTCCGGGTGCTGTCACCCGTCCTGCCGGGCTTGCCCCTGGGCGCGGTGAGGCGCCCGGCAACGACGGAAGCTTTGGCTTGCCGGCCAGCCCTCCGCCGAGCCCTCCGCCCAGCCCGCCACCAAGGCCACCGGGGAGATTGACCCCGAGCGCTTCAAGCTGCGCCGGATCGACCGAACCGTCGGAGAGCCCCTTCTGAATGGCGCGGGCCTGCTTCATCTTGCTGAGCGCTCCACCCCCCTTGGGCATCATGGCCGGGCCGAGCGCTTTCATCATCTTCTGCATCTCGCCGAACTGCTTCAGGAGTTGGTTGACCTCACTGAGCGGACGTCCCGCCCCGTTCGCGATGCGCTGGCGCCGGCTGGCATCGACCAGCGACGGGTCGACCCGTTCGAGCCGGGTCATGGAGCAGATGATGGCTTCGACCCGATCAAGTTCGCGTTCGTCGAGATCGACATCCTTCAGCTCCTTGCTCATCCCCGGCATGAGGTTGAGCAGGTTCTTCATGGGCCCCATTTTGCGGACGGAGCGCATCTGCTCCAGGAAGTCGTCGAGCGTGAATTTGCCCGACATGAGTGACTCGGCAGCCTTTTCGGCCTGGTCCTGGTCGAAAACCGATTCGGCCTGCTCGATGAGCGTGAGCACGTCGCCCATGCCAAGGATGCGCCCGGCCATGCGATCGGGGTGGAACTGGTCGAAGTCGCCCAGCTTCTCGCCGGTCGACGCGAAGGCGATTGGACGGCCGATGACCTCTTTGACGCTGAGCGCCGCGCCACCGCGGGCGTCGCCGTCGAGCTTGGTCATCACCACGCCGTCGATGGCAAGGGCCTCGTGGAACGCAAGGGCCGTGTTGACGGCGTCCTGACCAGTCATCGCATCGATGACGAGGAACGTGTAGTCAGGCTGAACCGCTTCGGAGATGCGACGCACCTCGTCCATGAGGTCCACGTCGATGCTGAGGCGGCCGGCGGTATCGACGATCAGCACGTCCTTGCCGAGGCGGCGGGCCTCTGCAAGCCCTTCTCGGGCCACCGTGACCGGGTCGGTCGCAGAGCTGTAGACCGGCACACCGGCCTGCTGGCCGAGGACGCGGAGCTGCTCGACGGCGGCCGGGCGCTGCAGGTCGGCACCGACCAGCAAGGGGTTGCGGCCCTGTGACTTGAACCACTTGGCGAGCTTGGCCGTGGTGGTGGTTTTACCCGCGCCTTGCAGACCAGCCATGAGGATGACCGTCGGTGGCTTGCTGGCAAACTTGATGCTGAGCGTCTCGCCGCCGAGCGCGTTGGTGAGTTCGGCGTTGACGGCCTTGATGACCTGCTGGCTGGGGTTCAATGCCTGCGAGATATCGGCGCCGATGAGCTGCTCGCGGATACGACCAACCAGCGTGCGGACCACGGCGAGGTTGACGTCGGCTTCGAGGAGCGCAACGCGAATTTCGCGGAGTACCTCGTCGACGTCGGCCTCGGACAGACGGCCTTTGCTGCGGAGCTTGGAGAAGATGCCGTCGAAACGGTCTGAGAGGCTTTCGAACATCGCCCGCCAACGGTAATCGCTGCTGCCAGACTTCTCGGCGTGCCCACCTGCTCGTTCCATGTTCAACGCAACGCGATCGGGTCCTGCCAGCGTTGCAGCCACACGTGGTGCGAGGACTGCCTGCGGTCGGTGCAGGGCGTTCCCCTGTGTCTGGAATGCATCGCCGCGCTGCGGCAACAAGGAACCCTGCCTGCTTTCGCCGCTGCGCCGGGCACACAATCCGCGGCACCCTCGCAGCCAATTCCTGTGCGCGCCGCTGCGGCGTCGGATGCCAACTCGCCAAGCGGCCACACGCTGACCGCTTCCATCCGCCCATCGCCAATCTTTCTGGTCATCGTTGGGGTGTTCATCGCCTCGTGCGTATGGGCCACGCAGATCGATGGCATCGGTCCGGCGCGTTGGGCCGTTCGTGCTGTGGTCTTCAGCGGGTGGGTGTTGTCGCTGTGTCTGCACGAATTCGGGCACGCAGCAACCGCATTCGTCGGCGGGGACCACACCGTTGCAGACAAGGGCTACCTCACGCTCGACCCACGGAAATATGCACACGTAGGGCTTTCACTCGGGTTGCCGATCGTGTTTCTGCTGTTGGGCGGCATCGGCCTGCCAGGCGGAGCGGTCTGGATCAACCATGGGCTCATCCGTTCGGCCAAGCTGCGGTCGCTGATGTCTTTCGCCGGGCCGTTCGCCAACATCGCCAGCGCGGTGCTGTTGGCGATTCCGCTCCAAATGGGTGTCTTCGACTCGATGCCTGCTCTGATGATGGGCCTGTCGTTCCTCGCCCTGTTGCAGGTGTCCACGGCGTTGCTCAACCTGTTGCCGGTACCGGGCCTCGATGGGTTCGGCGTGCTGTCGCCGTTCCTGCCCGACTCGGTGATTCGGTCAGCCGCACAGGTACGTGGTTACGGTTTCTTGATCCTCTTCATCCTGCTGTCGCGCACCGGCCTCGGCACCCTGCTCTGGGACACCTCGGACCGCATCGGCGAGGCCATCGGCATCCCACTGCAACTGGCCGAATACGGCCGAGCGCTGTTCTCCTTCACCTGAGGCATCGGGCCGTCCGACCGACCCCCCGGTCGATACCCCCAGTCACCCCCCCAGTCAACCCCGCCCACCCACACCCTCACCCACCCGAAAGTTGTGCCGGGATATACGCGATTGTGGCGGGAAATACGGCCGTAAATCTCGGCACAACCGCGTACATCCCGGCACGATTTTCGAATCGAGCCGGTCAGGGCTATTTCGGGATGGTGATCGTTACTTCGTGGTCACCGCGGGTGATGATCCAACTGGGGTCCGGCCAGGTGCGTCGGGATGCGAGTCGGAGCGTGGCTTGGATTTGCGCGGCGTTTTCCGCAATCGACGTTGTCGAGTCGAACCGAATGATTTGCACGACACGCCCGACCAAATTGTCCCGCCTGCGTTCTGCCGATCGGCGGTCCCGGTGATATTGCTCGCCGTCGTATTCCATCGCAACGCCCAGCTGCTCCAACTCAGCGAGGTCCGGGAAGATCGTGATCGTCTCGCCGGTGGCCAAGTCGGTGACGGTGAGCTGCACCTGGCGCTGGAGGTCGCCGTGCCCCACGGACCGAGAAGCCTGCAACAGCACCGTCTCCCTCGGGCTGCCGGTCGGTCGACACGCTGGCGGCCTTCGGGCCAGCACGATCCGCAATTTTCGAACTCCTGGAGCATGAGTTCTGCTCAGTTCGGTGAGTCGGTCCGAACAAGCCCGGTCCCAGGCGCCCGGGTCGAATCGATCAGTCGAACGCAAGGCAGATTCAACGACTACCTCGAGTTGGTCAGCGGTCAGAAATCGAGCGAGGTCGAGCAGAGTTCTGGCCTTGTTGGTGATTGAACCCGAACCGAGGTGTGGTTCGATGTCGGCCGGGTCGAGCGTGCGGCTTCGGTGCACCAAGATCCCCGGCCGAGCGGGATCGCTGCTGGTCGGGTGAAACGTTGAACCGAACGGAACAGTCAGTTCGATCGGAGGACGCTGCTCGAAGAGGTCAAACCCGTGCAGGTGGGCTGCGAACCGATGACTGAGCGCCGAGACCGGACCCGCATGTTCGAGCAGGCAAGCAATCACCGCTTCTGGATTTTCGGAGTGGCTGTAGACGCCGTGCAGGACTCGATGTAATTGGCCACCGGTGGCGTGATCGATGCGATTGCGTTCCCATCCGAGGGAACGCAGGTGGGCACGCGAAATGGATCGACCAGTCTTCATCACCTTTCAGTGTATTTCATATCTCATCATGCACCCACCACTTCGATCTCCGTTCTCCGGCCGGACAGACCAAGAAAGTTGTGCCGGGGTTGACGCGGTTGTGCCGGGATCTACGGCCGTATTTCCCGGCACAACCGCGTATTTCCCGGCACGATTTTCCGGGGCGGAGGTGGTTAGTGGCCGCCGAGGTAGGCGGCTTTCACCGATGGGTCGGCGAGCAGCTCGAGGCCGAGGCCGGACTTCACGATGGAGCCTGTTTCCAACACGTACGCACGGTTGGCAATCTTCAGCGCTTTCGACGCGTTCTGCTCGACCAGCAGCACCGTGACACCTTGGCTGTTGATCTGGCGGATGATGGCGAAGATCTGGTTGATGAGCATCGGCGCAAGCCCCATGGACGGCTCGTCGAGCAACAACAACTTCGGGTTGCTCATCAGTGCCCGGCCGATGGCGAGCATCTGCTGCTCGCCGCCCGACATGGATCCGCCGGCCTGGGTGTAGCGCTCTCGCAGACGAGGAAACAGCTCGAGCACGTTCTCAAGGTCGGCAGCGGCAGCAGCCGACTTGGCGTCCTTGCGAAGGTACATCCCCATTTCGAGGTTTTCCTTCACGGTCATCCCCGGGAAAATGCCACGGCCTTCCGGCGCCTGGCAAAGCCCCATGGCCACTCGCTTGTGCGACACGGCGCTGGTGATGTCCTCACCACGAAACCGGATGGACCCGGCTTTCACCGGGCGGACACCGGACAGGGTCTTCATCGTGGTTGTCTTGCCCGCACCGTTAGCACCGATGAGGGTGACGATCTCACCCTCTTCCACATCGAACGAGATTCCTTTGATGGCCTGGATCTGACCGTAGAAGACCTGCAGGTCTTTCACTTCGAGCAGTGCCATGACTATTCGTCTTCCTTCACGATGGATTCTTCGCCCTCGTCGACACCGAGGTACGCCTCGACGACTCGTGGATCGTTCTGCACCTCGTAGGGGGAACCCTCGGCGATCTTGCGACCGAACTCCAGGACCACGATGCGGTCTGTGACACCCATGACCAGGCTCATGTCGTGCTCGATGAGCAGCACGGTGTAGCCCTGGGTGCGGATCTGACGGATTTGATCCATGAGGCGGAGTTTCTCAGCGGGAGTAAAGCCTGCAGCAGGTTCGTCGAGGCAGACCAGCTTGGGGTCGGTGGCCATGGCCCGACAGATCTCGAGGCGGCGCTGATACCCGTACGGCAGGTTCTTCGCCAGGTCGTCGCGGCAGTCGGAGATGCCCATGAAATCCAGCAGTTCCTCAGCGCGCTTACGACCTGCCGTCTCTTCGTTCTTGTGCACCGGCAACCGGAACAGCGCTGCGACAACACTCGTCTTGTGGTGGGCGTCGCCGCCGACCATCACGTTGTCGATGGCCGTCATTTCCGGAAAGAGCCGGATGTTCTGGAACGTTCGGGCGATCCCAAGGCGGGTGATCTCATAGCGCTTCAGACCGATCAGCGGTCTGCCTTCGAACCGAACCTGGCCCTCGGTGGCTTGATACACACCCGTCATCACGTTGAAGCACGTGGTCTTGCC
>JANNBN010000089.1:0-4144 GCA_031385545.1 Acidimicrobiia bacterium
TACCGGGGGAACCTGTGTCGGCAGCAACCACTTCGCCCTCGGTTTCCCTGGCTCGGGCTTCGCGAGTGATGCCGGACGGTTCCGTTCGTCGTTTGCGAGGTTCGTCCGAACGAGCCCGGGGCAAAGAACGCTGACCCCGACCCTTGTTCCGCTGAGTTCTTCGCGCATCGCTTCCGAGATCCCGACGACGGCGTACTTCGTAGCGGTATAAGGAGCGCTGATGAGCGAGGGTGTGAGACCGGCGATCGACGCTGTGTTCACGATGTGGGTCACGCGTTCGTTCTCAAGCATCATCGGAAGAAACTCGTGAATGACGTGAACAACCCCTCGGAGATTGACGTCGATCGCCCAGTTCCAGTCATTGAGGGTTTGCTCACGAATCAACCCGGTCGGTGCGACGCCGGCATTGTTGAACAGCACATCGCAGTTTCCGAACCGGCTGCGGACGTGGGCAGCCAACGACTCGACGGACGCCGGGTCCGTGACATCGGTGTGTTTTCCGTCGACCGCCAGTTCCTCGCACGTCTTGTCAAGGGCGACACGTTCTACGTCAGTGATGAACACGGTCATCCCAGCGGCTTTGGAAGCGGCCGCAATCGCTTTGCCGATTCCGCTCGCTCCACCGGTGACTACCGCGACTCGTCGCGGAATGCCCAACTCACGTACCCTCCTCGAGCATCGCACCTACCGAGTCGGCAACGGCACGATCGGACTTCGCAAACGCGTGCGCGTAGACACGCAATGTCATTGCCGCGTTGGCGTGCCCGAGCCGATCGGCAACGGTCTTCACGTCGTGGCCCGCGGCGATTGCCACCGACGCTGACCAGTGGCGGAGGTCATGATTATGCCGATGTCGGCATAATCGTGAAGGCGCCACTTCGCATCGATGCCGGCCTTCTCACGGACGATTCGCCACCAGTAGCCGATGCGATCCGGGTTCGGAGGATCTTCGCCCACGTTGAACATCCATGGCCAGTACTCCTCCAGCGAGGCGCTCTCACGTTCCACAACAGCGAGTGGTGCTGCGTCGAGTGTGATGCGCCGTTGGTTCGCCGTTTTCGTCGGCGCATCGGACAGCACGGTACGGCCCGAACGACGATCGATCTCGATAGCCGAGTCAACAGTCAGAACTCCGTCCACCACGTCCGTCCACTGCAACGCCGCCAGCTCCGCACGACGAGCGCCGGTCACCGCTGCGAGTCGCAGCATCAACCCGACCTCGGAGCCGATCGCGTCGCCGACAGCAATGACGTGTCGCACGTCCGCTGCCGACAGCACACCCCGGGGCGCAACCTTTCGCGACGACAACTCGGCCAACGACGCAACGTTGCGCGTCACCCAACCCCACCGCACCGCCTGCGTGAGCGCGGCCCGTAACACGCCGTGCACGTTGCGGATCGACACGTCGGCCAATCCCTCATCCCGTAAGCGCGCATGCCACCGTTCGACATCCTCGATCGTGAGCCGAGCCACCGACAACCGAGCAATGCGATCACCATTGATCCGGGCGACCCGCGACAACTGATCACGACGCGAAGCCGGCGCCCACGTCGCGTCGTGCTTCTGAACCCAGGCTTCCAGCACATCCGCCACCGAGCGCCCAGCGGCATGGCCGGCAGGGGCAACGATCAGCTCCGCCGCAACGCGCAGCGCGTCCCTCCTCGTGCCTCGCACGGTCCGCGAAACCTGCGTCGGCACACCCGAGGAAGAGTTCCCCGTAAAGGCGCGAACCTCCCACACAACGGGCTTGCGGTCACGAATCGTCTCCACGCTGGAAAGCGTAACGACGACGTGGGACAGCCTTCGGGGGTGCACGGGGGTGTCCCCCGTGGGAAACTACTCAATCCTCAGGCCAGATATGGCTCGTGCGATGACGAGCCGCTGGATCTCGGACGTTCCCTCGAAGATCGTGTGGGTGTCGCCGAGGTATCCGGGCCGTTCTGCGCAGTGCCGTTACCTGCGGGTTCGCGTCCGGGGCCTCCGGGCGGGAGCGGCGAGTCCGGGCAGTAGTAGGGATGAAAGTAGGGATAGATCTTCGAAACGGTCTTTGAAACGATCTGAACGTCGCAGAGAACAGGGCAGTGTACTTCCCATTCCACTTCCCATAGCTTCGGGTGGGAAGTATACTGGGAAGCATGCTAGACCACCCTTTTGGGCCACCCGTGCCTTCCATCCCCCTCAACCCGCACACGCTGGTCTTCGTCGTCGCGCAAGTTCGTTTTCCGCTCGTCGTCTCCATCAACGACGAGAGCTTCGTCGGCCCGTTCCAAGAATTGATACGGCCGCAGTATCCCGACCTCGAGCGAGCCGTGGAAGCACAGATCATGCTCGGACCCGAAGGCGTCCACCGAAGCGAGGCAGGCACCGTCTGGAAATTCAGTTCTCCGAACAACGATTGGCACGTGGCCTTGACAACAGGGTTCGTGGCGCTCTCGACAACGGCGTACACCTCGCGAATCGAGTTTCTTGATCGCCTGCGGTTCATCCTCGACGCGATCGAGCAATGGTTGCGACCGCGTCGGGTGAGCCGACTTGGGTTCCGCTACGTCGACCGCCTTGACGATTCGGACCTCGAGCATTTGAGCACCTTCATTCGCCCTGAGGTTCTCGGGCCGGCCGTCGTTGAGCCAGGCGAACACGGCGCCTTGCGTCATGCCCTGACGGAATGCCACTACGAGCTCAGCGGTGGCGCTTCGCTCAAGGCACGTTGGGGAAAGCTGCCCGCGGGGACATCGCTCGATCCGAGCGTCGCCGCTGCTACCGGGCCGTCATGGGTCTGTGATCTCGACGCCTCGATTGAGAATATCGACTTCGATAAGAACGACGTGATGGCGAGAGCCTCAGCGTTTGGCGACGTGATCTATCGCTACTACCGCTGGATAGTTACCGACGAGTTCATCCGGGCACATGGTGGGGCGCTGACATGAGCACGCTTCTCGAAGTCGCCGGCTACGCAGTTCCAGCCAAAGGACACGACGACGTCGCACCCTTCCTCGGTCCCTTCAATGGCCGATCAGCAACGTGGGTTGGCACAACGGACCACTTCGGTCTCCCGCCGACGGTCGATCTGTTCTTCTCTTCCACAACGTCGTGGCCGATCAGCACCGAATCCCCAGCGTCGTTTCTCGCCGAGGAAGTCGTACGCCTGCGGGACCAGATCATTGAGGCATCTGGATTGACCCGCCAGGAGATCGCTGCAGCAATTGGCGTCGACCGACGGTCACTGTCGGGTTTCGCCACCGGGGAGATTCGGCCGACACCGTCCCGGCTGGAGTCGTTGCGGCTCCTCGCGAGAGTGGCTGTGTACGCAAGCGCCCGCTGGGGGGAGCGCGCTCGCGATGTTCTAGTCACATCTCACGAAGGGCTCACGCCACTCGAGCGCGTCGCCGCCGGCGACCGCACCGTTTTCGTCGTACTTGAAACCGTCGGAACGGCAGGTTCGCCAGCGACGATCGAACGCCGCTCACCGCGATCGCGGCCGCTATACGAACTCGTGCGAGCGATGCCGACGCAGCCGTCTCGGGGACGCACCTTGCGCGATGACCTCGAGTACTCCCAGGACCTGTCGGAGGCAGCGGCATTCCATGAGGACGAGCTTCCGGCTCGGCGGCGACGGATCAGATGACAACAGCGCTACTCGTACCCTCTGCAGCCGGATTGACGCAAGGTGACCTTGTCGTTGCGCCGCTGTCGCGAACCACTTCAGGGTTCTTCACTCCGGAGCGGTGGGATGCGCTCGACGAACACAGGGTGACCATCCCGGCGGATGGTGCGACCGGTTCGATCGAGCTCTTCGCTGGCCGAGCGGTGCTAATGGTCACCAGTCACGACTGTCATCACGACAAGGAGTGGAACGAGGACGTTCGGCGGCGCGTACGCCAAGGCGCTACACCGTCCGATGCAGAACACCAAGCTGAAGCGGACGCGTCGCTCGATCGAACTTTTCAAGCGAGTCCTCTCGTGAAGATCGACGACTTTCCAGCAAACAAGCGCGAAGCGTTAAGGCGTGGCCAGGTCGTCGGATACCTGCCGGTGCCAGAAGACACCACCACCGGACTCCCCCCTTCAGTGGTTGACCTCACGTACCGAGCCACGATCGACCGGCTAGCAATCGAGAGCCGAGTGTGTGGTCTCAATGACGTGG
>JANNBN010000164.1:0-6957 GCA_031385545.1 Acidimicrobiia bacterium
TGACGACTGGCTCGACGGGTACGGGCGAACCCAGGAACAGGTCCTCGCCGAGTTAAAAAAGGGCGGTGGGCATTCCGGGCACAACATGACTGGACAGTCCGGCATGGGCGACATGATGGATGGTTCTGGTTCGGGTTTCAACGGTGACGTCACCTACCCGCTCCATGTGATCAACGGGCGCGGACCGGTAGAGCGCGAAACCGTGCTCGCCAAACCCGGACAAAGGGTGCGATTGCGACTCATCAACGGGGGATCCGACACCCCGTACCGAGTCGCCATCACGGACCATCGAATGACCGTCACCCACGCCGACGGATTTCCCGTCAAACCAATCGAAGTGGACACCTTGCTGATCGGCATGGGCGAGCGCTACGACATCATCGTGACCGTGAAGTCCGGTGCGTTTGCCATCGTTGCGGTGCCAGAAGGAAAAACCGACCCCGCCGGCGAAGCGGTACTACGTACCACCATCGCTGCACCCTCACCCAAGACCGGCTCCCGCCCTTCTGGCCTCACCGGCCGACTATTGACCTACGCCGACTTGAAACCAACCGACACTGCACGACTTACGAACCGCAATCCAACCCGAACGGCCCGCATCCGGTTAACTGCCAACATGACCGGGTATACCCACGGCATCAACGGGCGTTCGTACCCCGACACCGCACCGATCACTATCAGCCAGGGTGAGCGGCTGCGGTTGCGGATCGTGAACGAGACGATGATGTTCCACCCAATCCACCTGCACGGTCACACATTCCAAGTTGTCGGGTCCGCGCGAAAGGACACGGTGAACGTCCCTTCGATGAGCGCAGTCGAGATCGACATCGAAGCCGACAACCCCGGGCAATGGATGATGCACTGCCACAACACCTACCACCTCGAATCTGGCATGGCGACCATCCTCTCGTACCGCCGCTGACCGCAGCGCACGTAAGTCCCAAGTTTCGATTGGTGACGAAAAGGCTCATTCGTTCCACAAGTCGTCCCACAACTGTTCGGCCGGTTGGTGCTTCTGGTTGAGTCTGCGTTTCTTCCTGCGCTCCAAAACCGCTCGCCTGAGTAACTGTGACATCGTCGAGGACTCCAAGCGCGCCGACGATCATCCCGGCGAGGAGCACGCCCACCACTGATCCGCAGCCTCGTTTCATATTACCAATCTACTACCACATATTGTAGTAGACATTGTTGTGTTGAAGCGGCGTGCGAGTCTGAATTCGTGGTTCAGCCGGTGGCTGGTGGTGTTCGTCGTTGTCGGTGCCGGGCTCGTCACCGTTACGGCTGAGGTCTCGCCGGTAGGGGCGGCGGCTTCCGTTCGCGGATGGAAGCAGGACATCGTCACCGTCACGGGGGCGCGAGGCCTGAGTGCGTCGATGGTCACGAAGGTTTCGATGATTGCCGCGCAAGACAAGGTCCTCTCGACCGTCGTACACCAAGGCACGGTTGATGGAATTTCAGTTCGGTCCGGTTCGCGTGTCGTCCAGTCGTACGAGAGCGGGCATTTCGTCCCGTTGTCGCTGAAAGCGATGTTGGCGGCGGATGCTCGCAACTATCTCGGCGAGGAGATCGCTGACAGCCTTGATGCCGGTGAGGTGGTGTTGAGCGCGACAAGCGCAAAGCTTCGACGCGCGAAGCTTGCCGACGTCATCACGGTCAAGGGCTGGAACGGTCAAGACCTGCCCCTGCGTGTCACCCGTATTGTCGAGGATCGACAAGCGCTCGACAGCGAGTTGTTGGTGTCGGTCGAGACGGCACGGTCCCTCGGTGTAGATCGTCCTCAATCCGTGATCTTGTGGCGCCTTCCGAAGCGTCGCGCGGCCTTCGTTAACAGTTTGCGAAAGGCTGCTGGCACGTCGGGACAGGTTGTGGATTCGTGGCGCCCATCCACGATCGATGAAACGATCTCGCAGGCCCGCACAAAAGCATTAGCCGGAGAGTTCAGCATCGAACGCGTCAAGGGTGAAGTAGTTATCGACAACGAGTGGAAACAGACACACCTGACGACGATCGCCATTCCGACGCTCGGCAACCTCGCATGCAACAAACGAATGACCGCAGCTGTCGTACGATCGTTCAAGCAAGTCTCTGAGGCGGGCCTCTCCACGAAAATCGACTTCCCCGACACCAAACGTTTGGGTGGATGTTTCAACGCCCGCGAGATTCGCACCGCTTCGGGAACGTCGGGACGAAATCTGTCACGCCATTCGTGGGCAATTGCTATCGACGTGAACCCGACCGCCAACGCCTATGGAGCGGTTCCGACTCTTGATCGATGTGTGGTCGAGATCTTCCGAGCTAACGGTTTCGCATGGGGCGGGACGTTCATGGTGCCCGATGGCATGCACTTCGAATACACCGGACAACCAAAACAGACCCAGACACCGAAATGCGCCGAGGACTCGCAAGGCTGAGTCGTCAGGTTCGACAGAGTGTGTTCAGCAGGGCTTCAAAGTGGTGCAGTTGGTACAGGGCAAAGGTCAGGCCGACTCCGCTGGAAAGTACAGCGATAGCGGTCAGGGAACGAGAGAGCACCGGCGGGTCAAGAAGGAACTCGGCACGTGCGGCTTCACCCAGTCCGGCAAACCCAAGCATCGGACGCGCACTGCGATGCGGAAGTAACGCCACCTTAGCGATAGTGCGCGCCACGAGCAAACGATTCCCGTTGACCGCAGCCACGGCAGCGTCATCGGCCCACCGCTCAAGGGAAAACTCCAACCGGCGGGTCAGTGGCCGGATGATCGGGAGCACCGCTTCGGCGGCACGCCCAATCGTGAGGTACCGATCGTGACGATGATCAGCGTGCGCTCGTTCGTGCGCGAACACGACCACCCGCTCCGCGGGATCTAGATGACGAAGCAAACCGGTAGAGACGATGGTCGCGGCATCGGGTCCGGGCACGACGAACGCAAACACGTCGTCACTTGCCACGATAGAAGTCCCGCTGAGGTGCGACGCGCGAAGCTTACGTTGCACTTTCCAGAATCGCACCGCACGGACAACACCCGTGACCATTGCGGCAACCGCTGGCACGCCCACCCAGGTGGACACCGTGCTATGCGCACCTACGATCATGGAACACCATTGGAGTTGGGCCGCTAGCCAGCTGACGTGCGCGAGGTAACGAAACGCCACGAGCCAGATACCGATTACGGCCACGGTGGAAATCCACACGACACTCGCCGCCAACACGCCAGCCGAGACCCGCGGATTGAGACGACGGTGAATGAGCGGGAGCAAGCCTGAGAGCATCAGGCATGCCATGAAAGGATGGAACCAGTGCAGCATCGTCATTTCTGTTCACCGTCTAGGAGCGCACGCAGCGTAGCGGCGTCGCGTTTGCCAAGCCCGTTGACGAAACCAGCGAGAGCGCCCCGCCGATCAGTGGTGTGACTCAAGATGACCGCAATGCGCTGAGCTGCGAGTTCACCTTCGCCGAGCGCAGGCCGGTAACGAAACGCCCGCCCGTCGGGTTCTCGCCTCACAAGGCCCTTGTCGAGCAGTCGCGTCAGAACGGTCGCAATGCTCGTGTAAGCGAGGTCCAGCCCGGTCTGGGTAAGAATTTCCGCCGGGAGTAGCGCGTCATCGGCGTCCCACAGGGCCCGCATGATGTCGTCTTCCAAAGCACCATCAGGCCGTCGCATAGCTCACAATCCTACTGGACGAACGTGTTTCCTGACCGTTGGGAGCGGGTCGCATTCCACTCCTTTGCTCCGCTACGGAGTTCGCGGCCAAATCTCCAACGCTGCTCCGGTGGGGGGTCCTACTTCGCCATCGTCGTTCAGGCCCATCGTGGCTTGCTGGGGTTGCACCGCCCGTTTGGTGGCATCGTCGAACACGGTCGAACTCAGCGCGGCGACTGGCACGAGCGTATTCAGTCGCTGTTGAAGGCAGGTAAAATCCGGACCAGTCGAACCCAGCCGCAAGACAACGCCCGCCACGACGCAACCGACAGGCTGCACTAACGGAGCACGCATCGTAGTCGTCACCGGCACATCGATCGCCGCGTTCAATGGCGGCGGGCCTTCGTCGCTACGGAATTGATTGGTGACACGCCGACGATTGACGTCAGCGATTTTCAACATCGCCACGAGTACCAACAGCTTCAGCAACAGAAATCGGCCGTGTGCAACGCTGAACAACTTGAACGGGTTTCCGAGAAGTCGCAGTGACTGTGCGGCACCGATCGTCACGATCACCGCAACACTTGCTGCAGCGACATCTGCGAACCGTCGAACGCAGTCGACAATGGTGTCGCGTTCCAGTAACACCGCTACGGCGGCCAACAACACGATACGAACGAGGAACGCACGACCAGCGTCGGTACGAAGAGCGGCACGCCAACTCCCAATCCCGTTGATATCGGAGGCAATGACCAGCAGTTGTCCTGCAGCGGCAAATGCGGTGGTCGCGATGCCGCCGACCACGCAATGCCGAAGCACCTCATTGTCGAGCGCGCCACGCCACACGAACGCGTCAGTCAAAACTATGCCGGCGACGACGAGCGTCCCCAGGTACGAACCGTACCGGAACAACCACCGAAGTGCCGAAGGGGCGACCCACGGTTCGTCAGCCGCCCCTCCGGAGGAAGGCTCGCCAGGTGCCACCGACTCGGCGGTCGGTGCTGCTCCGGACACGGTGTCTGAGATCGTGAAGATGATCGTACCGGCCACGGCGTGACCGCAAGCGAGACCCGTCAGCGGGAGAACTGGATTCGAACGTGTTGTGTGCCGACGCCGCGCCACCCGTCACCAAGACGATCAAAACCGAAAGTCCCAAGACGGCCATGAGTCGGTTGAAGACTTTGCGCTCATGACCCAGGGAAGGATGCGCCGTGACGGCGCGATCAAGAGTTCTCAACATCTGATGGCGAATGAATGCTCTCGCCGGGCGCTTGTGCAAAGCAAAAAGCAGGCCCGAACTCAGGCGGCCAACAACTTCTGCATCTCGGCGATTTCGGCTTCTTGCGCGGAAACGATCTTGGCCGCGAGTTCCTTTACGAGAGCGGACTTCCCGTCGGTCGCCGCAGTCTTGCTCATCGTGACGGCACCCTGGTGATGGCGGACCATCATGTCCAACCACAACTTGTCGAACGCAGGACCTGTAGCGGCTTCAAGGGCCGTCATTTCGTCAGCCGTCATCATGCCCGCCCTGCCGGGCATGTCCGCCATATCCATACCCTCCATACTCATCGCGCCCATACCATCGACTGGCTGACCCCATTCGGAAAGCCATCCGGTCATGAGTTGGATCTCGGGATCCTGTGCACCCTGAATTCGGGTCGCCAGGTCCTTCACGTTCGTTCCGGCGTTGCGGGCCGGGTCAAGAGCGATCGTGGCCATTTCAACCGCCTGCTGATGATGCGGGATCATGCCTTGGGCAAAGCTGACATCACCAGCGTTGAACGCAGCGTCGCCAGGGATTGTGTCTGTCGCAGCCGCGTCGGCCGCGACGGCGTCGGCCGCGACGGCGTCAGCCGGGGTGCTATCAATGGCGACCGTTTCTACCGTGGTGTCGGTCGCTGCGTTGTCAGATGACGACGAGCAGGCACCGAGGGCAAGTACAAGCGAGAGGGGAAATGCGGCGATCGCAAACGGGCGAAGTTTCATGGGGGTCTCCTAACGGCCAAACAGAAGACTGAATCTTACACCATGTCGTAGTCAGTTCTCGGCTCATCAAGCAATCGGGTCTCGGCCCTCAGGTACCGCTTCCGCACCGAATGGCTGACAAACATGCCAGCAACCGCAACGAAGGTGATCGCTATCACACGGGCGGGGCCGAGGCTGGCCAGATAGTTCGCGATCCATGCTCGTCGGCGATCAACCGCCGACACCACGCTGTCGGTCGACAGGTTTCCCGAATAGACCCGCAATTCCCAGCGCGCATACCACATTGAGTATCCGCCGCTCAGGATCATCATGACGCCACCCACCTTCGGCGCGTACCTTGAAACGCTGCGGAAAACGTTTCGTGGTGAACGGGCAACCACGATCCCAATGGCGAGCGCTGCGACAACGATTCCCATCCCGCTTGCGTAGGCACCGTAAGTGATGAGCCCGCCAAGAGCAGAACGCCTTCGCCCGACCGCGACGATCGCTAGAAACGGGCCGACCGTGCACGACAGCGATGACACCGCGAACGTGACGCCGAAACTCAGCATCGACAGCACGCCACGGCCCGACGTCCGGTGACGAGTAATCAGGATCGGAAGCGCCACCTTGCGTCCGAACAGCACGGCAATCCCGGCAACTACAACGAGCGCTCCAACGAGAAGCGTTACGAACGGCAGGCGTTGTTGAAAGCTCGTCGAGACCCGATCAAGGATCACGCCAGCGACAGAGAACACGGTCACGAATCCGGCTGTGACCGCTACTGCGGACACAGTCGCACGAGCGAGCCGTTTGGGGACTGTGGTGCTCGCATCGACCGAACCAACAAACAATCCAACGTACGCGGGCAACAGCGAGAACCCGCACGGGTTGACCGCAGCCACCATCCCGGCAGTAACGGCGAGCGCAACCGGTGCGTTCATGGTGCGCTCACCGCTCCGGCATCGTCGACAACAGCCGATCGCTTCGAGGCCGCGTCCGAGTCCGACCCGACCCGTCGAGCAGTGCGACGCCGAGCAGTGACCACGACGAGGCCGATCACCGCGAGGCCGAACACCACAGCAGATTCACGTTCCACACGCGATGGCCCAACCGCCGGCAGAAACCAGCTGGCAACGAGGCGGACACCACCCAAGCCCGCAAGCGCACACAGCACCGTTTGATCTGCTTCAAGCGTCCATGCTTGGCGGAGGACAACAGCCGCGACCCCAAGCGCTGCAGCCACAACCAAGCCAACCGGCACCATCGGCGAGTCAAGGCCACGCGGCACAAATCCGACGCGCGCAACCGGCCCGAGGCAGCCGTCACGGACAAGGCAGCTGGCCTCGTAGAGAGCAACACCGATGAGAAG
>JANNBN010000026.1:0-60213 GCA_031385545.1 Acidimicrobiia bacterium
CGACAACTAGCGGATCAAGCTGCGCGTGCCAGTCGGACACATTGACGAATTGGAGGTCCACCATGCTGGGCGCACCACCTGCCGCTGTTGCGGTGATGCCGGAGGCAACCAACGCGACAGCAAACGCGCCGACTGCTGCCGTCCGAGGGATTCGAGGGACCCGGAAAGCTCGTGAGATTCGCAGGGTGTGCATCGGGGACCTCCAAGGGACCGGATGAATCAGCGTTCAGTCAGTTCGAGAGTACGGCAGGCAACACGCCGGAGCAAACGAGCGGCTCAGGTATTGCTGCGGTGAGTGGTATCAACCGACGATTCGACCGTGTTCACGTCTTCGTCCTTGGTACTTCCCGCCGCAGCGATCGAGGAGTGGGCACAGTCACTTTGAACTGGCCCGCAGCGCGATCTCAGCCGCGAACGATGCTGAATGCTGGGATGATCCGAGGTGCGGCCGACTCGACGTAGCCGCCGAACTGTGGCATCACTTCGGCTTGGGCCGCCAGTGCTGCGGCTGCCTCATCCGCAGGAAGTTCTGTGATGACTGCGGTATACGTCTCGTCGCCCGTCTCGACGGTGATGACCGGGTTGGCCCGCAGGTTGAAATACCAGTCCGGGTGCTTCGGAGACCCTGCAGCCGATGCGAAGACGATGGCCCGGCCGCCGTGGCTCTGCATCACGAGTGGGATCTCGCGGACTTCGCCGCTCTTCGCGCCGATGGTGTGGAGGATGACCAGGGGCACGTCACCGAACTGCTCGACCCGACCTCCGTTCGCCCTGAACTCCGTGATGACCTGTGTGTTCCAATCGCTCATTGCAACACCGTACCCATGATCGGGACTCTTTCGGACCCAGCGGTGAAACCCCCAAGATGCGCGATCCGTGAGAGTTGGTAGCGACCGATCCGGATTCACGGCTGTCTCATGCAGGTGAGTTCGATACTGCGTTGGCCGTTAGTCTCAGCGGTGTGGGGACATCGGGTCGTCGCCGATCTGGCGTTCAAGTTGGCTGTGGGGGTTCTGTTGCTGCAGTAGTTCTCCTCGCATCGTGTGGGCCCTTCGGTCAACGCACCGATGGCCGGTCCTGGGATCGTTTCGACGCACTGAATGCGTGGGCGAAACACGAACCGGTGGTGGTTTCCTCGGACCCCCTCCGCACCACCGAGTGCAGTGGCACGTTCGTCGAGCACCGGTTGCGGCATATGACCAGGGCCCGCACAGGCGACGTCCTGCCGTTCGACACGAACGGATCCGGTTTGGCGGTCGGCGATCTTGACGGAGACGGACTCCCAGAAATCGTGCTCGGGGACTTGCGACGGTCAGCTTCTGTTCTTTGGAACCACGGTCGGTTCACGTTCGAGCGAACCGCGCTCACTGATTCCGCTGGTGGGTTGGACGAGACCAATACCCGCTCTGTTGTCATTGTCGACGTCGATGCCGACGGCCGCAACGACATCGTGACCACGCACACAGGAGGCGGGGTGAGCGTGTGGACGAACACCGGTGACCGAACGTTCAGATCATCGTCGTTTGACGCCGTGTCAACACCCGCGTACTCGATGTTGTGGGACGACTTCGATGGCGATGGTGATCTCGAATTTGCTACCGGTTCTTACGACGCCTTGCTCGAACGCGAGCAAGGCAACTCGTTTCTGCTCGGCAGCGGCGCCGGTGTGGTGGTCTACGAAAAGGTTGCGGGTTTGTACCAACCGAACCGGCTGATCCGCGCAGCCCAATCGCTTGCTCTGGTGATGTTCGACACCAATGGCGATGGGCGCCGCGAACTCGTGGTGGGGAATGATTTCGGGGTTCCTGACGCGGTCTACAGCCGGTCTCAAGGTGGGAGCTGGTCAGCCGTCGAGCCGTTCACGCGCATCTCTCGCAACACGATGGCCTTCGCCGTCGGCGACGTCGGTAATGACGGCCTGCTCGACCTGTTCGCCACCGACATGAAACCGTCGAGCCGAGACCCCGAAACCGTCGCGGCGTGGATGCCGCTGCTGTCCACTCGATTCGATCGAGTCCTCCCGGGTGATAGCCAACAACCCGAGAACGCGTTCCAACGCCAGACCCGACCTGGGCAATTCTCGGAACGTGCGTACGCGACGGGGATCGACGCAACGGGATGGAGTTGGTCAGCACAGTTCGGTGACCTCGACCTCGACGGCCACGAAGACCTGTACGTGGTGAACGGAATGATCGACCACGAGCTGTTGGGCCACTTGCGCAACGATGAGCTGGCCGAACCGAATGTCGTTTTCGCAGCCGGCCGAGCGGGACGCTTCCGTCGCAAGCCGGAGTGGGGTCTGGGTTCGAGAGCCAGCGGCAGAGCGATGGCCATGGTTGACCTTGATCTGGACGGTCGGCTGGACATCGTGGTGAACAACCTCGAATCACCGGCGGTGGTGTTTGCGAACAAGCTGTGTTCCCCCGGGGCTGCGCTCGAAGTCGACCTTCGCTGGCCCGGTCGTGGAAACAAGCAGGCGTTGGGTGCAGTCGTTGTTGCGAAGTTGGATACGGGAATGCTGCAGCGAACGGTCACTGCAACCGGCGGGTATCTCACCGGGCTCGATGCACGGGTCCATTTCGGTATCCCCGCCGGCCGAACGGTTCAGGAACTACTTGTCGTCTGGCCGGATGGTCACACGTCGGCAGTGGACTCTCGGGGAACCGGCCATCTCGTCACCATCACGCGGACGGCCGCGCCGTGATCGGTCACGACTCAACGCAGTCGGCGCGGCGCGTGATCCTGCTTCAGCGTGTCACCGTGTGGCCGACGGCGTTGCTCCTGGCGGTCGGCGGGGGACTGCTTCTCACCGGGTTGGTGCTTCGGTCCAATGCGGCGCTGCGATGGGGTGGGGCGGTGCTGGGGTTGGGCGGAGCGTGGCCATCGCTCGCTCTGCTGTTCACCGGTCGGCTGTTCGCTCGCCCCAAGCATCAGGTGCTGCTTCTCGTTGCAGTTGGTGCTCAAATTGTGCAGCTCGGACACCACCTCGTGGCATGGGGACAGACGTCCCGGCTCGACATGGCGTTGCCGCACGTGACGGGCGTCGGCTCACTGTTCCTCCACGAATGGGTCGGCCTCTTTTGGCTGGCGTTGGTGAGCGCTGCGCTGCTGATCGCTCGTCGGTCGGGCTGCGTGGGTTGGATGATGACTGCGGCCTGTGCGTGGACGGTGTTGCACACGTTGGAACATCTGTACCTGTTGGTGCAGTTCGCACGCCTCACGACGGCTGTCGACAATTTCGGTCTCACGCGCCCGAACGCCCTGAACGGTTCTCCCGGTATTTTGGGCCGTGACGGGTGGCTGGCGATCCATGCCAGCAGCATGCGCTGGTGGGCTGGTCCGTTGCTCGCCGCCCCACGTGTCACCGTTCATCTCGGTTGGGCTGTCGGCGACGTCGCCCTCCCGATCGTGGCCTCGGTCCGGTGTGGCGCGTGGAAGCGAGCACAAGCCGCTGGCGACGCGCCCCCACATCGGGGTCTTGCAGCGGCTACTGCAACGATGTCCGAGTCTGTGTCTCCTGGTTGAGTTCATCGACCAACAACCATCGGTCAGTGGCACGGCGGAGCACGAAATACCGGTGGAACGGTCGTGGGTTCACCTCGATGGTTGGTCCGTCCAGGGCGAACTCGGACTCTGACACCGTTCCCTCTGCGTCGAAACCCAGGCGATTGGCTCCTTCGGAACGGGACGGCAGAAGCACAAGCCGCAGCGAGGTGAACGTGTACGCGGAGGCGATCCGGCTGTCCTGGCCGCCAGCCAGGTCCGACTGATCGCGAAGTTCCGCAAGGCGACGCCCGTATGACACCGATCCGAGCAGTGCTGGATTCTTCGTCAAGAGCGCTGTGCGTTCGGTTGCCAGAATGTGAAGGAGTTGGGCAGCCAGAGCTTGTGGTTCAGCTGCCGCAGCTGGATCGAACGCGAAGGCTTCTGGAGAAACGGCCACCGTCGGAAGGCCGTCCGTCGACGTCGCAAGTGGCGTCGCTGCGGGCAACTGGGCGGCGTCCACCGTTTCTCCAAGTGACCGAGCTCCGACCAAGACGATGGCAACGCTGAGGACAGAAGCCAAGGTAACCCCACCGAGCGCGAGCGATCGCGGCCTGACCGACGCTCTGACAACAGGCATGTTCCTGCGGTGCACGATCGACCGCAACACCGAACAGATAGTCAGCGCACCGAGTAGCGCCACTTTGGTGGCGTACTCGGTCTTCTGGGGAGCGATCAACAAGACAGCGATCATCGCGACAGCGAACCCGAACACGACCTTGTCGACTGGACGCTGCGGCACGGTCTTCGGATCGCTGAGCATGAAGTAAACGAAAATGAGGGTTTCCGGCGACGTCATGACGAGCCACCAGAAATGCCATCCCGAGACCGGATGGAGCGAGAACGGTGAATAGATCGAGTGCCCGGAAATCGCAACCGCTGCGAGACCGGCTGCCAACGTCACCCAGAACGTGGCAGCCATGGGGAGTAGTCCGACCCGACGGGTCACGAAGGTTCCGCCTGCGATGATCAGCGCGTATGCGCCCACCATCCAGGGATTGATCGGTGCCCACCAGAAGTCAAGCGGCTCTGCGAAATGGCTTCCGAGAACCAGGAACACAAAAACCAGCCCCACGTTGGACGGATTGAACACGTGTCTGCCACGGTCACGGATGACGTACTTGGTGACCAGTGATCCTCCGGCAACCGCCGAGTACATCCACCAGCGGGTTGTCGACCACGGCGAGTTGGCAGACATGTCAGGGAGACGCATGATCAGCCCGACACCGCTGCCGGTCAGCATCGCGCTCGCCGGCCAGCGAAACGCCTTCTCCCGGCCGAACACCACCGCGACCTCGATCGTGAAACAGGTGATGATCGCAGCGAAGATTTGTACCACCGACACGCGGAAGTCCAGCACCGTCTGGCCGAGCGCGTGGATGGTGAGTACGACCGCTGCCACGTGCAGGCGCGAATCGCGGACATTCGGAAGAAAGACCGGGTACCTCGTGGCGCCGATTCGAATGGTGCGGGGTCCAGGAGATGTGGCGGTAAGAATCGTCCGCGCGCTTTGGATCTCGTCGTTGAGTGGTTCGGGATGGGTCGGGATCAGAAGCGTAGACACAGCTATACCTGCAAGCGTTCTGAGATGCCGAGCTGGTGGCCGAGCGCTGTGCGCGCCTCGTGTGCCTTGGTTTCGAACTTGGCCCCGGTCCCGTCGGCAACGCGGGTCATCATTTCGAAGTTGGCGGCAACAGCGGCAGCATCGATCATGAAAGCATGGGACGTAGCGCACACGAGATCACGCCGTGCCTGGGTGAGTCGATGTTCGTCGTACCCGGCGATTGCTTCCGCGAAGGCAACGAGTTCGGAACCGTGCGGTAGTCCGGCATCTCCTTGACCCGACGCAATGGTTTGCAGATCGACGGTGAGGTTCATGGTGTGCCCGCTCCAACTGAGCATGGCTGCGTGAGACGTTGTTCAATAGAAGCACTCTCGGAGCTTGGACAGCCTCCCGGCCACCAACTCCATCTGGGCCCTCGACAGGGTGCCTCGAGTGAACAGTGGGTCAGCCATTTGAACATCGCTCATGTACTGGGCGGCTGCGAGCCGCCACAGGTTGGTGTCCTCCGACGGGAGCGCGCTGAGCGCCTGGAGAACGGCTGCTCGTTGGTCCGCAGGTGCGGCGACCGGAAACCAATTCAGACGAGCGTGACCGACCTCAGGTGCGAACTCCCCTGTCGGCCCTCCCGGCGCGGGTCTGGGGAGTTCCGGCAGCGTGATGCCGACAGCTCGGGCGAACGCAACGACCGGTATCACCGAGATGACGACACCCACTATCTCTGTGAGTTGTGCCGACGTGAGTTCCAGTGCGTTGACCCACCCCTGCGTGATGGTGTTCGCGTGGCGGGCCAATCGATAAGCAACCGTCAGCTCAGGACGACTTGAAGGAGATGCCCATGGAGCAAGCGGGTTTGTCGTGAGGTATGCGGCAGAAGCCACCTGCGCGATCTCCACCCGCGTGGCGGCGTCGTAGCTAGGCCCAGGATTTGCAATGTGATGCAGTGAAGCGTTGTGCGCTGCACGAAGTTCGTGTCGAATCGTCGAATCGGCGTCTGAACTGATAACCACTGAACTCCGTTCTCCATGCGTACGTTTTTTTCGGCTGCTGATCCGCAAACTATAACGCCTTCGGTCGAACGATCCAGGGTATGAATTCTCCATGCGAGTTGTCGTTTGGTGAGTAGCGCCTCGGCGTCCATCGGCGTCCATCGGCGCCGATCGGCGTTCCTGTGTGCACGTGTCGACCCGGGCGCGGTGAGCAACCCAGCGCCCGTGGCCTGATGTGGGCGCGACTTCGACCGTCACGGCCCATAGCTACCCCCCTGGGCATTTTCGTTGCGTCTCCACAGTGCGCGTGAATGATCTGTCACGTGACGAATTGCGCTGGTTCTCGCCCGAACGTCGCGTCCTCCACGATCCTTCGCGTCCCCACAGTGTCGACACTCCCAGGACGCGAGTGACCGCACGGGACGCGACGCGGAGGGTCACGCATTCGGGTCGCAGGGCCACGTAGTCGACGCCTGGGGTCTAGACACACGGTGTGGGAACGCTGCTACCAGACAACGCAATCGAATCGATCGACGCGTATATCGCGGCCGGGGGAGGCAAGGCGATGGCCGCTGCTCAAGCCCTTGGACCCGCATCAACGATCGAATTGGTAACGTCGGCAGGCATTCGCGGCCGAGGCGGCGCCGGGTTTCTCACGGGTACAAAATGGGCATCCGTTCGGTCTGGTGGCGCAGGCGCCCGTTACGTCGTGGCCAACGGTGCCGAGGGCGAACCAGCATCGTTCAAGGACCGGATGCTCATCCGCCGCGACCCGTACCGCATTGTCGAAGGAGCGGCAATTGCGGCATTCTGTGTCGGAGCAACCAGTGTCTATCTCGCTACGAAACGATCGTATGTGCGCGAAGTACATGCGTTGTCCAAGGCGGCGTTGGAGCTGACAGCCTCGGGACTGTTGCCCGACTTCACGTTTTCCATCGCCGAAGGACCCGACGAGTACCTGTTCGGTGAGGAGAAGGCGTTGCTCGAAGTGATTGAAGGACGCGATCCACTTCCTCGCCTGCTCCCTCCTTGGCAGGTTGGTCTCTATGCAACGGCACCAGCAGGTGGCTGGGAGTCCGAGGTCAGTCGCATCGATCAGCGCGCCGATGCGAATCCGACGGCGGTCAACAACGTCGAGACGCTCGCAAGCGTCACCCACATGCTTGAGAAGGGAATCGAATGGTTCCGATCTCTTGGAACGCAGCAATCACCCGGAACGCTCATTGCAACGCTGGTCGGCGACGTCAAACGCCCCGGGGTTCATGAAGTCGAATGCGGAACTCCATTCCAAGAGCTGATCACCCGTTGCGGTGGCGCTCGTCGAGGCAGCAAACTCATCGCTGCATTTTCCGGTGTGTCCAACGCGCTGCTCACCGCAGACCGCTTTGACACGCGGCTCACCTTCGAGGACTTTGCCGCAGCAGGGTCCGGTCTTGGGGCGGCCGGGTTTGTCGTCTACGACGATGAAACCGACATGACCGCAGTCGCGCGGGAGATGTCACGCTTTCTATCCGTCGAGTCGTGTGGCCAGTGCCCAGCCTGTAAGCAGGGAACCCTCACCATCACGCAGCGGTTGGCGGCGATCGACGAAGGCGTCGGCAGCGACGATGACCTGGCGGTCATCCAGGCGACGCTGAGGTCTGTTACCGACGCGAACCGGTGCTCGATCGGGCTTGAGGAACAGGTGCTGGTCGGCAGCATCTTCACAGCCTTTCCGGAACACATCACCGCCCGGCTGGAAGCCACGATGACCCGAGGCTCGCGCATTCACGTTCCGCTCATCAAGGACATCGACGCCAACGGCACCGTTTCCTTCGATGAACGTCACTCACGCAAGCGGCCGGACTGGACCTTCGAGCCCTGACCGGCCAACACACTTCGGTACAGCGCCTCGTATTTCAGGACCATCGCTCGACGGTCGAACCGCAGAAAGGTCGACGCTCTGATCGCTAGCCTGTCGAGATGGTCGACCGATCGAACGGCTGTACAGGCGGATTCGATGTCGCTCGTCAGAAACCCGGTGCGATGGTGGTCGATCAGTTCGGCCATTGAACCCCGGTCGTAGGCGATCACCGGCGTACCGCACGCCATTGCCTCGACGACGCTGAAGCCGAACGGTTCATCGAACCCGATGAGGTGCAGCAACGCATGCGCGTTGCCGAGCATGTCCGAGCGATCGGCCGCGAGCACCGGGCCGACGAAGGTCACGCGGTCCCCGTCGATGTGGGGGAGGACTTGGGTCCGGAAGTAATGCTCGTCCTGGATGATCCCCGCAATCACCAACCTGCGGCCCGTTGTGCGTGCCACCTCGATGGCATCGGATGTTCCCTTGTCCGGATGGATTCGGCCGAAGAAGAGGAGGTGTTCGCCGGGTGCTGCGTGATTTCGGTACGCGTCGACGTCGATGCCGTGGTGGATGGTGGCGGAGTAGGACAGGCGCGGGTGACGATTGGATTCGCTGATAGCGACGAAGGCGTTCGTCGCGTTGTACCGCTCGTATACAGCGACGATGCGCTCCGACGAGAACCCGTGGATGGTGGTGACCACGGGTGTGGACACCAGACCCGAATAGGTGAGCGGGAGGAAGTCGAACCCGTTGTGGATGATGTCGAACTCATCGGCTCGTTCGAAGAGCGACGCGATATGGACGCACTCGGCAGCCTTCGCGTCGATCATGGGATCCTCGGACCAACCGGTGGGCGAGGTTGCGTACAGATGACCGGTGGTCTCGGAGTCGGCCGTTGCAAAGAGCGTCACCTGGTGACCGAGCGAGACCAGACCGTCGGCAAGGATCGATGCGAACAGCTCCCACGGGCCATAGTGCCGAGGTGGGGTTCGCCACGAAATTGGTGACAGCACGGCGATCCGGAGCGGGGCGCCTGCTTCCTGTCGTCGGTCGTTGGTTGAGGAGTCGAGGTCCTGGTGAATGGTTCAGTTGACCATGTTTTGGTACGACCGGGAGACCGACAGATCTACCTGGCAGGTGGGCCAGTCGGTGCAACCAATTCAACTCCGACCAGATCGATCGATCCGGCACTGTCGGAAACCATGCGTATTTGAATCATCCGAGACGAATCGGGAATCACGAATCGACGCTCGGACCACAGCACTGTCCCCCGGCGGATTCCAGCGCCCGTCATGGGAGCGCCCACCGGTGCGATGTCGATATCGATGTTTCTGACCCACGTGGGGGCAGATGTTGCATCGGCCTGACCACTGACGACCAGACCGACGCTGCCCCTGTTGGGGTTGGCCAAAGGGTCAGCGAAGGCCCGGATCACGAGAACCGTGCCTGGGGTGCTCGGCGGTGTCAGGATCCTGAGGGATGCACCATCCGAACCGGTCCAGGCCAGATGAATCGAGGCCGGTCGACCGACGAGATCCGCCAGGTCAATTCGGTGGCACAGCGCTGCTGCCGAGGCAGAGGCGGCGAACGAGCCACCAGTGCAGATGACGCCGTTCAGGCTTTGGGTGATTGCCGCTGCAGGTTTCCAGGATTCTGGGTTGAGAACGGGCGTCACCATTCGGGCAGGGTCGATGTGCACAATCCTGACCCCAGGTCCGACGCGGTCATCAGCGCGCTGAGAGTCCAACAGGCTGTTGCCGACTGACCCGCTGGTGTTCAACCCGACAAGTCGTCGCACTGTCTCGGGTAATAGCTTTTCCATGTCGGCCCGCTGTGAGTGCGCATCGAGCGGTTCGTCGCACCCTGGCCGTCCTTCGACCACCGCGTCGGGGCCGAGGAGCGAGTTCGTTGCGTTGTGCGTCGCTCGATCGACCAGTATCAAGGCGATCGGTGAGCGTCGTAACGTTGCATTCGTCGTCGTCAGGTAACCGCCGCCGTCGACCCCGGTGTCTCCGTCGCAACTGCCGATCAGGACGGCTGTCGGTACGTCTGCGATTTGGTTGGGGTCGATACCGTCCGTCGTCGGCGCAATCATGACGGTTGCAGCGACTGGGATCGACAGGTGGCGAGCGTCGCCGGTCAGTCCCAGCACGCCGGCGATCGATGCCCCTCTGGAGTGGCCGATCAGAATGGCCGATGAAGAATCGATGGTGGATACGTTGAGCTGACCGAGCGCTGCTCCTGAGCGCAGCAAACCGATGACATCGCGCTCGATGAGCGCGGCTGCGACCTCGCCCGGTAACGCAGTCGGTGTTGCGTACTCCGCGTTGATGCCGAGAGCGACCGCGGCAAACCCACTTCGCGCGAGGGCCTCGGTGAGATATGAGAGGCCATCTTGGTTTCGTTCCTCCGGACCTCGTGCGCAAGGCCACAGGCGCGGCGTGTCCGGTGGGGAGCAGAAGGAGTGCGCGCCATGAAGCACAACAACAAGCGGAAATGGCCCAGGCCTATCGCTTGGTGCACTGACAACTCCCCAACTACGCGCAACCAGTTCGATGGTGCCGGCCCGAAGCGGCAGGATTCCGTGGTCGAACAGGACCGTCGAAATTTGATGACCCCGACCCGGCTCGACGAAACGTGTCGGCGGTGCGTCCGGTAGCGGCACCGAAGCCGTAGAAGTGACAGCGATCGACTGAGTCGTCACCGGTTTGGTATCGGTCAACGAAGCTGCGGGTGTTGCCGACGTCGACGTGCCCGGCTGCGACCGTGGCGCGGCACCGGAGGAACTTCGCTCGATCGGTGCGCTCGCAAGTCGGCTGGTCGATGTTGGATCGGCCGACACGACGGCGGTCGGATCAGTTGCGGAACAGGCAGCCAACTGCGCTGCGACCGCGACTGATACGAGCACACGCCCGGACATCGACATGCATGGCAGCAGTGAGCGACGGATTGTTGTGGGGGCCGCCCTCAGTGGCCGGGCTTGGTCCGTTCGCCGTAACCGGGGGAGAGTCAGGAGCATGAGTGGAACCGACCACATCCTGACGGACTTGGCTTGCGAGTACCAGCGGCTTGACGCCATCCTCGGCGGGCTCACCGGGCCGCAGTGGCTTGCACCGTCAGGGGCTCCCGGCTGGACAGTGCGAGATGTCGTTGTACATCTCGCCGTGTCAGAGGAAGGTGTGGGCCGGACCCTGCAGGCGCCGAGCAACGAATGGCGAGTCCGGGATCGTCCGCTGGATGAGTCGATGGACGAAGAGGTCCAGGCCGATGGCGCTGACCCACCGGTCGTCCTCGCCCGGTGGCGAGCAGCAACGAGTGCGTCGCTTTCCGCTCTCGCCTCTGCTGATCCCGACGTATCGGTTCGTTGGGCCGCCGCTCCATTGCGGCCGCTGACACTGGCCACCACGCGCTTGGCCGAGCACTGGGCACATGCGTTGGACATCTGTGACCCGCTCGGTATCGAGCTCCCCGACACCAACCGTCTGCGTCACATCGCGTGGCTCGGACATGCCACCCTTCCGTACGCGTTTCGACTGTCCGGCATCGACCCATTCCCGGTGCGATGCCAGCTTGAAGCACCCGACGGGGAAACGTGGACTTTCGGCCCTGAACGTGCCGAGGCTCGCGTCAGCGGATCGGTTGGTATGTTCTGCCGCGTCGGTGCCCGCCGCGTGTCCGGTTCTGATTCGGGCCTTGTCGTGTCGAACGTCGATGCAGCAACTGCGCTCGGGGTCCTGCGCAACTACGCCGTGTGAATTCACGAGCTTGGTTCAGAGAGCGGATCACCAGCAGCAGCGAACGCGTCCGAGACCCACTTCCAATGCATGGTTCCGTGACCGGCATTGGCAGCCAGCACACCACCAACCGAACCGTCGGCCCACGGTGCGCCGGGAAGGGTCTCGGTCAGTTGCTCGTCGGAAAGCTCAGCCAGCAGGCTGAGCGTCACGCCACGCGCTTCCTGCCCCAGTGCGACGACCTCTGCGAAGGACTTGCCTGCGTGTTTGATCTGCCACTCGTCGGTCATTGCGTGCACCGTGGCCATGATCTGTTCCATGGACCGTGGCCGGCCGCTGTCATCGGTCCTCAGTCCCACGGGGTTGTGATGTCCGTTGACGTGGCGGCGGACCATGTTTGCGAAGTTGTGTTCGATCAGCGACAAGTGCGCAAGATGGTCGAGCGCACTCCACATGTTCGTCGGATCGTGCTCGCTGGGTGTCAGCCCTCTTGTCATCTGGTCGCTGCCGAGCGACGCGAACTGCCGCAACAGCCAGACCCGTCCTTGATGGAGTGTGGTTTCGATCTCGACCCGGTCCATCGGAGATTTTTGATCCATGACGGAGTTCTAGCCGCCCGACCGTTGTCCGGACCAGTACGCCGATGGTTTGAAAGACACGCTGCGGGGTATTGTTCGGATGCGGCGTGCTCGTTCGCCGTTGTTCACGAACCTGGAGGTTCTCATGATCCGTCGTTCCGCACGCGTTGTCCTGTTCACCGTGGCCGTTGGTGCCGCATCCATCGGAGGTGCCGCACTGGCACAGGAAGCTCCCGACACCACGCTTGCCGCACCAGAAACGTCCGTGGCACCCGACACGACAGCCGTCGACGCCACCACCGAGTCCACACCCGAAGGCGGTGTCGCAGCAGGCGGCGGGTTCCTGTCCGACGATGGGTCAGCTGCGCCAGCTGTCCTCGCGTTGGGCGCAGTCGGAGCGGCAGCCGCGATCTACGTGTCGCGTCGTCGCCGCAGCGCCTGACCCAAGGTCTCGGCGTCCCTGCATGCGGGACGTGATCAGGTCCCAGTCAGCCCGGGTGCGTTCGCTCCCGGGCCGCTGGCTGTACGGCGCACCCGTCATGATGCTCGTTGCGGCGGGCTGGGTTTTGCATGATGGCCAGGGCTCCGAGGTCACCCAACGCGAGATTGTGCCTGCAGCGCTGCGGCCGGTGCCAACCGATTCGTCGGGGACACCTTTGCGGTCGTCTACCGACCAGGACGATCCTCGCCGGTTCCGCGTGGTTGACGATCGGTTCGTGGAGGATGCGGCAACTGGAATTCGACTTCCAATTGTTGCCGGGTTGACGCCGAGCGAAGTATTTGCACGCGCGGCATTTCGGGGTCGAGGCGGTGGCGTGCCCCTGGGGTTTGACGACCCAACGACTGGCGACTCGGTGCCGAACAGGATGTCTGTGCCTGATCGGTCCGACGGCGGAACGGTCCGCACGTTCCCGCTGCCGAGCGACCTGCGCGACGGCGTTGGTCCGAGGCCAAGCGAGCTCATCGTCGGGACCATCGGGGTCAAGAGCGACATCACCCCGATCGGAGTGGACGAAACCCGAGCGTTGCTGGTTCCGAGCCGAGCCGATGTCGTCGGTTGGTGGTCGGGTGGGTCGGTGCCAGGCGAAACTGGGCCGACGGTGCTCGTCGGGCATTACGACTCGCGCACGGCGCCCGGCGTGTTCGCTCGGTTGAAAGACGTGACCACTGGTGATCTGATCGAGGTGTCGCAGACCGATGGAACTCTGTACACGTATTATGTGACCGAGGTCGAACGATTGTCCAAGACGGTGTTCCCAACGAAGCGTGTGTACGGGCGAACTCCCGCATCCACGTTGCGTTTGGTCACCTGTGGTGGCAAGTTCGACCGGAAGACCGGCCATTACGTCGAGAACACCATTGTATATGCCGCGCTGTGGTCGTTTGCCCCCAGCCGTTGGGCCAGACCAACGAGCACCTCGACTTCGACTTCGTCCACCTCGACCTCGACCAAGTTGACCACCTCGACCTCGACCACCTCGACCACGGTGACCTCGACTACGGTGACCTCGACCAGGCTGACCCCGACTCAGGGGGCGCTGGCCGCTTCCAGCCGCACTCCGCCGCCAGCGACCATGAATCCGACGACACTGGCCCGAACAACGACCGTTGCATCAACAACGCGTGCGTTAACGACGGTGACTTCGATTTCGGTTGCTTCGAGCACGCGGGCCGCCGCCACCACCGCAGCTCCGGCTTCGGTCCCACCCAGCCTTGAGGCGGGGTCTGTCACGTTGCCCGGTGCGGACGCTGATCCCGGTTCCGGTTGAAGGGCCGAGAGGAGCAACCCATGGGGAATCGGGATGCACCAGTACAGTGCGGAGGCGTGTCCCCTCCAGAACAAGAGCAGCTGAACACTTTCGAGCAGTCGCGCCCGCCCGGCCCGCCGCCGGCGGAACCGTCCATGGTCACGCACCTCTCGCCACGGAGCATCGCAGTCGTCGCCGGACGTCCGGTTGGTCGGGGCGCACCGCTCAACGAGCCGATCACTCTGGCTTCGAATTTTCGTGAGTCCGATGACTACGCACGGACGCACGGGACGGCGTCATGGGTCGCTTTCGAAGAGGCGATCGGAGCTCTTGAGGAAGGTGACGCAGTCTGTTTCGCAAGCGGCATGGCGGCCGCCGCTGGTTTGCTGTACGCCCTCCGACCGAGAGTGATCGTGCTTCCGGATGCGAGCTACATGGGCGTACGCACTTTGGTCGGTGACCTTGCGACCAGTGGTCACATGGAGGTCAGGCCGGTCGACGTCACCAATACCGCTGCGGTTTTGGCAGCAGCCGACGGGGCCGACGTCGTATGGCTCGAATCACCCTCCAATCCCACCCTGGACGTAGCCGATATTTCGCTCATCTGCGCCACGCTGAACCAGCGGTCAATCACAACGGTCGTCGATTCGACTTTCGCAACCCCGCTGGGCCAGCAACCGCTCCGGCTGGGTGCGACCGCGGTCCTTCATGCTGCGACGAAATTCATCGGTGGACATAGTGATTTGCTGCTGGGTGTGGTCGTCACACGTGACACCCTTCTCTACCAGGGGCTCTTTCGAGCCAGGACATATGCGGGAGCGACTCCCGGCGCACTGGAATCGTTTCTCGCGCTGCGCGGGCTGCGCACTCTTCCCATCCGCTACGAGGCTGCAACGCGAAACGCCGAGGTACTGGCCGGGCGGTTCCGTGCACACCCGGGAGTCAGTGAGGTTCGCCAGCTCGGCCCGATGATGGCCGTCATCGTGAAGGGCGGCGCAGACGCGGCAGATACGGTCTGCGCGTCGGTCCGATTGATGGTGCCGGCCACCAGCCTCGGAGGGGTTGAGACGACGATCGAACGTCGCCAGAAGTATGCCGGCGATGCTCACGTCAACCCTGCGCTGCTCCGCATCAGCGTCGGCATCGAAGATGTCGAAGACCTCTGGGCGGACTGTGAAACCGCGCTAGCGGCTGTAGCGGCGTCGGAGCGCTGACGGACTCGCGTTCCAACGCTCTTCGTGGCGAGTTCCTTGCCGTTTGTTCACTCCCGTTCGTTAGACCGGCAAAATATCTCCGACCACGGGCTATTGCCCACACCGGTTCGGCCCTGTTGATCACACGGCTGGTGTTTCGTCGTCGGGATCGACACCGCTTCTTGGTCACGTCCGCACTGCGATCACTCGGCCGGTTGAGCTTCATGCTCTACCTCGTTCATTGGGCGGTGCTGCTGCTGGATGCTCCTGCGCAGTCAGGTGACGCACAGGAGCATGAAGCCGGGGTGGACTCAGCCCTGACCGGGGATCTTGTCCGTGATGGTGTCAACCTGGTCCAACGCGTCCTTGGCCTTGTCGCTGAGGTCGCCTGGCAGCTTGTCGCCGTGGTCAGAGACAACGTCTTTCGCCTTGTCGGTGATGTTTCCAGCCTTCGAAACGAGATCCTTGGCCTTGTCGAAAATGCCCATGTGGTGCCTCCGTAATTTTGCCCCGTCCGAGACGGACGGGTGTGAGGAGGAAGCTAACAGTGTGCAACAGGCTCGGAAGACAGGTATCAGGGCGCGTCGGGATGCAGCGGCATCGCGCTGACGCTGTACACGCCATCAACGATCGATCTTGTGGTTGCCGAGATCACGTCACGACTGGTTGAAGTGAGCCGAGAGGCAAGATCGGCTGGGTCCAGCGTTGAGTGCAGCACGCCTGGCTCACTGTGGATTGTGGTGGTGGAAGGGGTTCGGAGCAACCGCCGCATCGGTTCGTTCTCCGAGAGCATTTCGGCCGTCAGACGGGCGATGCCGAGTGTTAAAGCGACCTGACCGATAACGCCGACCAGCAACCCGCCCAACCCGTTGCCCTGCGCCCGATCCGCCAGCCCGATCGCCAACTCAGCGGAGGTCGGGTCGGTCGAATTTCGGATGCAGCGGACCGAGCCGACCGGGTTCCCGTTTTCGTCGAGTGCCACCCAGACCGCATGGTTGAAATGATCGGCATCCAAGAGGTAGTCGATGACGGATTCCGGTGGCTGTGACGCGCTGAAGAAGCGCGTGCGGATGGATTCTCGGGACAGCAACCGCAGCTCGGTGCGCAACGCGGGACCATCGCTGGGAAGTGCCGGGCGCACGACTGCTCGCACGCCCGTGACAGTACCGACGACGACGGGGTCGACCGCCTTTGCAAGTCGTGTTGCCGCTTGTTTCGCCAGCCACGCTGAGCCGGCTGGGCTGGCGAACACCGTGTGCAGGTCCGCTTCGTCGCCCACCCACAGCGTTGAACGCACCCGGGAAACGAGGGTGGCCGTGCGGGACCGCCCGGTGAGCAAGCCGATTTCTCCGACGATTCCTCCTGTGTCGACAGTGCCGACGGGCCGCCCAACCTCGTCGAGCAGCGACAGCTCGCCGGAGAGGACGTATCCGAACCAGGTGGAGCGGTCGCCCACGGACATGACCGTTTGCGTTGGTTCGTACACGTGGATCCTTGCGGGGTCTGCATCCAGTTCGACGCCGGCGTCGCTGAGGAAATGCATTTGCGAATCGTCTGACACAAGCGCGCCATCGGCTTGTGTGGGGCCGGCATCGTCGGCGTGCTCTGATCCGGAATTGTCCATCGTGGCCAGTGTGTCAGGCGGTCGCGGCGAAGGGTTACCTGTGCCGTTCACCTGATGGGTCAGCCGCTAGTCACGATTGGCTCATTCACAATGCCTCTGGCTCTCGTCGTCGCAGCGCCGACGACGATCTCCGCATCGGGTGCACCAGCTCCTCCGAGTTCGGTCCCTCCTCCGTCGACCGTGGTCCGCCAGACGACGGGGCTGGACGTCTCCAACGACGGCGGACTGGTCGCGTTCACCGACTTTCTCGACACCCGATTGGCCGTGCACGAAATCCCCGCCTCTGCATTGTTGGATGCGGGAACGGCGGCCTGGCCCCAACCCGGGGCAAACTGATCAAGAAGTGACTGTCACTCCGGGGCTGGTCCCGGAAACTGTTCACGCATGACCCGCTTCAGCGCCTTACCGGTTGGATTGCGTGGAATCGCATCGACGAACTCCACGGTCTTCGGCAACTTGAATCGGGCCAGCTTGCCGTTGCACCACTCCACCACGTCGGCCGCAGACAGCGACTCTTCGGCCCGCACGACGACTGCCAGCGGGGATTCACCCCATCGCTGCGAGGGCTGAGCTATCACCGCAACTTCGAGCACCAAGGGGTGACTCAGGATCACGTTCTCGATCTCCGCGGGGTAGATGTTCTCGCCGCCGCTGATGATCATGTCCTTGATCCGATCGTGAATCGTCACGAAACCGTCAGCGTCGGCGACGGCGATATCGCCAGTGTGCAGCCAGCCGTCGACCAGCGTTTGTGCCGTTGCCACCGGGTTGTTCCAGTAGCCGGCCATCACATGCTTCGCTCGGATCAGGACCTCGCCAGCTTCGCCGGGTGAGGCTGTCGTTCCATCGGAACGAACCAGCTTGACTTCGGTGGTCAGGTAGGCCTTGCCGGATGACCCGATCTTGGTTTTCACATCAGCCGCGTCGAGGATGGTGCCCGGTCCGCCGGCTTCGGTCAGGCCGTAGACCTGCAGCATGTCGATGCCCTTGGCCTCGCACTGCTCGATCAATGTGACCGGAAGCGGAGCAGCAGCACTCCACAGATTCTTGAGCGACGAGTGGTCGTGTTGGGCAGGGTTGTGCACAGCGAGCATCGCGTTGAGCATCGCTGGGACGACGAGACCGCTGGTGATGTGTTCCGAAGCGATGACCTCCCACACGCGGGTGGGGTCGAACGCCTTCATGATCACCAGGGTGGTGCCTCCGAAGATGCAGTTCTCCATGGGGAGAAGCCCGCCGAGGTGGAACAGCGGCATGACCACGAGATAGCGGTCGCCGAGCCGGAAGTCGGTCGATGAACCGAGGTAGCTCAGGATGGATGCCATTTGTCCGCCGTGGGTGAGCATTGCCCCCTTCGGACGGCCCGTCGTGCCGGAGGAGTAGCAAAGGCAGAGCACGTCGTCGTCGCCCGAAGTAATGACCGGGGACACCTCGGCTGCCTTTTCGAGAAGGTCGGCGTACGACGTTGCGAACCCCGGACATGTGGCAACTGGCCCGGCATGTATCCACGTCGTGACCGGAGTGGTGCCACGTTCATGCAACGCTTCGGCCACCGTCCGGAAGTCGTCGCCGAAGATCAACACCGCTGTGCCACTGTCGTCGAGCAGGTACTCCAGTTCGTCTGCGACGAGGCGCCAATTGAGCAGGACCGATATGGCTCCGGCCTTCGCCAACCCGTAGAACGATTCCACGAACTCCGTGCCGTTGGCCAGCAACAGCCCCACTCGGTCGCCCGCTGCGACCCCACGTTCGAGCATCGAGTTGGCAACGCGGTTCGCCCGCCGGTCCAGCTCGGCAAAGGTGGTGCGGTTACCGGCTGCGAGATCCACCACCGCCTCACGGTCCGGGGTGCGAAGCGCTCGCCTGGCCAGAACCTCACCAACGTTGTACACCAGCATTTGAATGATCTCCCTCGAGGTCGCGAACAGCGGGGAGTCTGTCACGATCGACATCACGGTCGCCCGCTCGGCCACGATTCAGGTACGCCGGGACGGCGTCGGACATGATGAGGACATGACCGTGACCCCTGAAGCGTCGTTCTCCCTGGCAGACCGATACGAGGCGATTGAAGGTGATGTGCTGGTGACCGGTATCCAGGCGCTGGCGCGGGTCCCGCTCGATCAGATGAGAGCTGACCGGGCGCGAGGCTGGAACACGAAGGCGTTCATCTCGGGTTATCAGGGGTCGCCCCTCGGTGGATACGACCGTGAACTGCTCTCGAACCCGAAACTGCTCGAAGAACACGGGGTCACGCTCTGGCCAGGCATCAACGAAGAGCTTGCCGCTACGGCTGTGGCCGGAAGCCAACTGGTGTCGACGATGCGCACTGCCAACGTGGAAGGCGTTGCTGGCTATTGGTACGGCAAGGCCCCCGGGCTCGAACGTGCAGGAGATGCAATCCGCCATGCCGTCTTCGCCGGGACAGCTCGGAAGGGTGGTGTGGTCGCCCTGGTCGGCGACGACCCTGCTTGTAAGAGCTCCACGGTCCCGTCTCGTTCCGATTCGCTGGTGGCCGCCTTGGGTTTCGCATTCCTTGACCCGGGCACCATGCAGGATGTGCTGGATCTGGGTCGCCATGGCATCGAACTGTCCCGCGCATCTGGCCTCTGGGCCGGGCTGAAGATCGTCACGGCGGTCGCCGACGGGTCGGGCCAGGCCGATGTGCGTGCAGAGCGGTTCACCCCGGTCGTGCCGACCATCGAACGAAACGGTGTGCCGTGGCAGCCGATGCTGTCCGGGTTCGTGAGTGCCCCAACGTCGCTCCGACAGGAAGAAGAGGTGTTCGGGCTCCGGTTGGAAATGGCGGCGGCGTACATCGAGCAGAACCGGATCAACATCCAGGCGGTCGCGTCGGCCAACGCCTGGCTCACCATCATCGCGTCGGGCTACACGGCGGAAGCGGTGATGGGGGCGCTCGCTGTCCTGGGTCTCTCAGCTGACGCCGCGTCGCAGTTGGGGATCCGGGTCGTGAAACTCCGGGCCATTCATCCGTTCGACAGTTCCATCGTTCGTCGAACCGCTCGTGGCGTGAACACGGTTTTGGTGGTGGAAGAGAAGCGCGCATACCTTGAGACGTTGGTCAGGGACGCGCTGTACCCAACGCCGGACCATCCGGCCGTTCTCGGCAAACGCGATTCGGCAGGATTGACGCTGGTGCCCGAGGGGGGAGCGCTGGGAGTCGAGTCGCTCGTGGAACCGTTGCGGCGCGTGCTGCTGACCAACATCTCCGCAGAGCGGCTGGCGACACCGCGCAAGCGCATCGCCCTCAACCTGACAGTGAACGAAGCGGCGGTTCGTACCGCGTACTTCTGTTCCGGCTGCCCGCACAACTCCAGCACCGTCGTGCCAGAAGGTTCGTTCGTTGGTATCGGTATCGGGTGCCACGGGATGGTCGGCGGGATGGGCAAGGAGAACCGCGGCGAGTTCACCGGCATCTCCCAGATGGGTGGCGAGGGAGCCCATTGGATCGGGATGGCGCCGTTCGTCGACACACCGCACATCTTCCAGAACCTGGGCGATGGAACGTTCTTCCATTCCGGTCAGATGGCGGTGCAAGCTGCCGTGTCGTCAGGTGTGTCGATCACGTACAAGCTGCTGTACAACTCCGCTGTGGCGATGACGGGCGGCCAGGACGCAACTGGACAGCTGCCCGTCGCGCAGGTGGTGGCCAAGCTTCGCGCCGAGGGAGTGAAGCAGATCATCATCACCACCGACGAGCCAGAAAGGTATCGGGGAGTCTCGCTGGGTCCCGCGGTGACCGTCCGGCACCGTGACGTCATCATCGAGGCGCAGGAGGAACTGCGGGCGGTGCCTGGCGTGACGGTGCTCATCCACGATCAACAGTGCGCAGCGGAAAAGCGCCGTGACCGCAAGCGCGGCCTCCTCCCGACGCCGAAGACGCGCATCGTCATCGACCACCGGGTTTGCGAAGGATGTGGCGATTGCGGGGTGCAGTCGAACTGCCTCAGCCTGATGCCTGTCGAAACGGAGTACGGGCGCAAGACCAACGTCGATCAGGCGAGTTGCAATATCGATATGTCGTGCCTCAAAGGAGACTGCCCGGCGTTCGTCACGGTCACTCCTGGTCAGCGTGGGCAACGGGGGCAACGGGGGCAACGGGGGCAACGCAGCGGTACCGCTGACACCTTTCCCGAGGTCCTGGAACCGTCGCTCGCAGTGCCCCCCGAAGGGTGTGTCGTGCGGATGCCTGGCGTCGGCGGAACCGGTGTGGTGACGGTCAGCCAAATCCTGCTCGCTGCAGCGCGCATCGACGGCGTCGAGGCCTCTGCGATCGACCAGACGGGTCTCAGCCAGAAGGCTGGCCCCGTCGTTTCCACGGTGACCTTCGGCCGACCTGCCGCTGGTCGGACCCATGTCCTGATCGCGTTCGACATGCTGACCTCCGTCACACCGGCAAACCTCGAAGGACTCGACGCGGAATGGAGCTCCGTGGTTGGGTCGCTGTCGGTCACCCCAACCGGACGGATGATCGGCAACGTGGCAGCTCCGGCAATTGATCTGGTCCCTTACACAGACGAGCTTGCCCGCCGCACGAACGATGGGCTTTACGTCGACGCTGCCGCGTTGACCGTGGGACTGATGGGCAACGGTGTGACCAGCAACGTGTTCCTGTTAGGTGTCGCCTTCCAACGGGGGCTACTGCCCCTGACCTCGGCTGCTGTCGAACGAGCGATCGAACTCAACGGCACAGCCGTCGAGGCCAATAAGGAATCGTTCCTCTGGGGGCGGCGATGGAGCATCGATGCAGCTGCCGTCGAAGCGTTGGCAGCGGGGCCGACTGCTTTCACCGTGTCGCGTGACGGACTCGGCGAACTCGGTTCCGAGGCCCTGGTTGATCTGGTGGCAAGACGTCGCCAGGATCTGCGTGAGTATCAGAATGGTACGTACGCAGATCGATATGTCGACGTTGTCCGCAAAGCAGCGGCGGCAGACGACCAATTCGGCATCACGGTGGCTCAGCAGCTGTTCCGGGTGATGGCGTATAAGGACGAATACGAAGTTGCACGCCTTCTCACGACCGGAAGCGAACAACGGGTCGCTCAGTCACTCGGTGGGCCGGTGCAGTCCATGACGTTCAATCTGCATCCGCCAAGCCTGCGAGCAATGGGCATGGGCCGCAAGCTCAAGCTGGGCCCGGCATTTCGCCCGGCGTTGTCGGCGCTGGCGAGGATGAAGGGCCTGCGCGGGACAGCCCTTGATCCGTTCGGACGGACGGAGATGCGGCGCACGGAACGAGCGCTGGTCACTGAGTATGTGTTGCTGGTCGACCGCCTTGTGCAAATGGCGGCAACTGACGCAGCGCGCGCTGTGCGCATTGCCGGGATGATGGACATGGTGCGCGGGTTCGAATCCGTGAAGGAACGCAACCTCGCTGAGTACCGGGTTGCCCTCGCCGACGCGCTCGGCGACTGACCTCCGCAAGGCCGTACCGGTCAGGCGGACGCGAACGCCGCGATGGTCCGCGCCAGCTCGACGGGCGAGTCGCCCTGCACGCTGTGTCCGGCATCGGGGAACTCGACGATCTGGCAGTCCGGTCTCCTGCGGATGAGCTCGGCCACATCGGCATCGTCGACCACGGATTGCGGACGCATGCCACGGGCGAGCAGCAAGGGAACAGAGGACTGCTCAATGGCAGTCCACAGACGGCCGAAGTGGGGCAGATCGGTGGATTCGCCGTCGATGTTCGCACGGGCTTCTGGCACTCCGGGTAGGCCGACGGCTGAGAATCTGCGATACCGCCACATCCAGGATCCGTCATCCAACTGCAGCGCGTTGTGCAGAATCCCTCGCCGAAGCGACGACTCCGAACGTCCGGGGTTGTGCTCGACGGTGCGCTGCAGCAACTCGTCCAAGCTGGCGAACGTGGCTGGCCCGCGCACGAAGTTGGCGATCGCAGACGACTTCTGCGCGTTGACCCCTGGGGTGATGTCGACCAGCACCATTTTGCGCACCAGCATGGGGCTGCTCAGCGTGAGCGCGACGGCGGTCAGCCCACCTAGTGACATTCCCACCACGGTGGTCGCGTTCGGTGCGAGCGATCTGATGACCGTAGCCACGTCGAGTGCGATCGTCTCCGGCGTCATCGTGTCGTGCGATCCAGCGTCGGAATGGCCGTGCCCCGGGAGGTCGATGGCAAGCAACGGCCGGTCGAGCGCAAGGGCGACTGTGTCCCACGTGTGGGCGTTCTGACCACCTCCGTGCAGCAAGACCAGTTCCGGCTCAGTCGCCCCCCAGACGAGGGAACTCATGGTTCGATCTCCTGACACAGCGGTGGTGATCCGCCGGACGACCGGGCGTGTGTCGAACGGAATACCGAATTCCCCGGCGTTCTCGTGGAACAACCCGAACTCGTCGTAGTGAACTCGTTCCATTGACCAACTCCTCGGCGCTTGTCTGAGTGAGATTCTCGCAGGGTGGCGAGGAGTGAACGGAGGCCGGTATTGATGGTCCTGCGCTGCTGACACACTGTGAGGATGGCACGGGGTCGCCTTCGGGTCTATCTGGGCGCTGCACCGGGTGTGGGCAAGACGTTTGCCATGCTTTCCGAGGGCACCCGTCGCCAGCAACGCGGATCAGATGTCATCGTTGGACAGGTCGATGATCATGGACGGTCCGTGACCCACGCCCTCGTGGAGCAGCTCGAACGGTGCGGATCCGGGACAGGCGGGCGAAGTGCGATCGGCTCGGCCGGGGTCACTCGGCTTGATGTGGAAGCGGTGCTGAGTCGGATGCCCGAGGTCGTCCTCATCGACGATCTCGCCACATGGTGGGTCGAGGTCGACCAGCTCCTTGACCGGGGTATCGACGTGGTGTCGACGCTCGGCGTCGAGCACATTGCCTCGTTGGCTGACATCGTGACAGCGGCGCTGGGCGATCCGCCGGCCCATGCAGTCCCCGATTCGTTCCTCAGGCGCGCGGACCAGATCGAGTTGGTCGACATGACCCCGGAAGCGCTGCTTCGACGTATCGCCCATGGAAACGTGTTCGGCGCGGACGAGCAGGCCGATGTCGTCTCGCAATGGTCGTCACCGGAAACGCTGAATACGCTCAGACGCCACGCGCTCATTTGGCTGGCCGACGGGTTGAGGCTCGGTGTGGACCAGCAAGGCCGCGAACGAGTCGTTGTTGCGGTAACGGGCGCCGATGGCAATGACACGGTCATCCTCCGGGCAGCGAGGCTGGCGTTGCGAACCCGATCTGATCTGGTCGCAGTGCACGTGGCCGACGCGCATCGTGGGTTGACTGACTCCGAAGGCCGCCCGCGCCGGTCCGGGGCGTTGCTCGCGCAGCACAGATCCCTGCTGATCGATCTTGGAGGTACGTTTCACGAGTTGGCTGACGACGACGTTCCTGGCGCCCTTGTGGCGTTCGCACGCTCTCAAGGTGCCTCGCGCCTCGTCATCGGCGCATCCCGGCGGAGCCGCCTCTCGGAGTTGACCACCGGTTCGATCGTCCGGGAGGTCATCCGTCGGGCCGGGGACCTCGAAGTGCATGTCATGTCTGATGTTGCACCATCGGTCCGCCCGGCCGAGGCGGCGTTGCGATGGTGGTCAGGCCGCGGAGCGATCAGCCGGAAACGCGTGCTGCTCGGGTGCCTTATCGGCGCATTCGGCGTGCTCGGAGTCACGACTGCAGCGGCCGCTTCGAACGCCGAACTCTCGGTCGCACTGAGCCTCTACCTGTTGACCGTGGTCGTCGCAGCGCGGGTGGGCGGTCGGATACCGGCCTTCTCCGTCGCAGTGGTCGGACCGTTCATCGCCAACTACTTCCTCGTCGATCCGAAGGGGTCGTTGCGGATCGCAGCTCAGGGGAGCCTGCTTGAGCTCGGTGTCTTCCTGGCCGTCGCGCTGGTCACTTCTTCTGCAGTGACAAGCGCCGCCAAGCAGGCGCGACAGGCTTCGATGCTGGCGGCGGACGCCGAGCTGCTTGCCCACCTGGCCGGGCTGAGAACCGGCAACGGGCCCGCTGATCTTGCCCTGCTGACAGACGAGATGCGGCGTCACATGGGCCTGACCAAGCTCGAAGTCCGCAAGACCCAGCCAACGCACCTGCAACTTCCGGATGCTCTCGGGTCCACCGTGCGCGTTGCAGTGGACGCCGGGTTTGAGCTCGTTGGGTGGGGCCAGACGTTGGACGCTCGAAGTCAGCGGTTACTCCCGTTGTTCGCGAACCAGCTTCGCAGTGCGCTAGCCGTGACAGAGGCAGAAGAACAAGGGGCGCTCGCTGACGACCTGCGGGAAGCCGATGCGTTGAAGATGTCGCTCCTGCAGACGGTGTCGCATGATCTGCGAACGCCGCTCGGAGGAATCAAAGCCGCAGTTTCCAGTCTCCGCCAAAGCGACGTTGATTGGTCTGCCGCCGATGAAGACGATTTCCTGCAGACCATCGAGGAAAACACCGACAGGCTGACGGCCATGGTGACCAACGTCCTGGATTTCAGTCGGCTCCAATCAGGCACGTTGAAACCGACGCTGCGGCCCTCAGCGCTTGAAGAAATTGTTCCGTCGGCAGTGTCGTCCCTCGGAGGCCGAGGGCGGGCGGTGGTGCTGCAGATTCCCTCGGGGCTACCCGATGTGCTCACCGATCCGCCAATGCTGGAACGAGTGGTTGCGAATATCGTTGCCAACGCGCTCACGTGGTCACCCTCCGGTTCGTGTGTCACGGTTCATGCTTCAACGCAAACGGGGAAGGTCTGCTTGCAGGTGATCGATCACGGCCCTGGGATTGCACTTCATGAGCGGGCACGAGTGATGGAACCTTTCGAGCGTGCAGCGGGAAGTTCTCCGAACGCATCGGGAGGGGTGGGTCTGGGGCTTGCAATCGCAGGAGGACTGACTCATGCGGTGGGCGGCACCCTTCGGTTGCGAGACACGCCTGGTGGCGGGCTGACGGTCGAACTGACCCTCCCGACCAACCTCCCGGCCAACCTCCCGACCAGCGTGTCGGCCAGCGAGCCGGCCAGCGACCTCGGAACGGTCAGCACACTCCCGTGAACGAAACGACGGGCGGACGGGTGCTCTGCGTCGACGACGACCCTCAGATCCTTCGGGCGCTGACCGCCAACCTGCGAGCCCGCGGGTACGAGGTCGACGCTGCCGACACGGGCGAAGGTGCGTTGCGCGCGGCAGTCAGCGCTCCTCCAGATGCAGTGATACTCGACCTGGGCCTGCCAGGGATGAGCGGTTTGGAAGTCATCGCCGGGCTCCGCGGTTGGACCGCCGTGCCGATTCTTGTGTTGTCGGCCCGTGATGGCGAGACCGACAAGATCGCGGCCCTCGATGCCGGTGCTGATGACTACATCGCCAAACCGTTCGGGATGGGCGAGTTGTTGGCCCGGTTGCGTGCAGCACTCCGGCGCTCAAGTGCCGCGAGCGACCTCTCCCCTGACGCAGCGGTCGTCGCAACACCGCATTTCACGATCGACCTTGCCAAGAAGCGAGCGACGAACGAGGGTGGAGAAGTTCGTCTCACGCCGACGGAGTGGGGAATGGTGGAGGTGCTGGTGCGGAACCACGGCAGGCTGGTCACTGGCCGTCAACTGCTCCAGGCGGTGTGGGGCCCCGCGTACAGCGACGAGACGAACTACCTCCGGGTCCACCTGGCTCATATCCGGCGCAAGCTCGAACCGATCCCGGGTGAGCCTCGCTACTTCATCACCGAGGCCGGAGTCGGTTACCGCTTCGAGTCGGCGCAGTAACACGTAGACAACCCGCCTGAAATCGACTGAACTCGCTAAGAAAACCGTAGAAGGCGTTAAGGGCGCGCTAACACGCTCCATTTCTGCACATCTCGGGAGCATTGTGTCCAGCCGTGGTGCTTCTCAAGCGTGTTCTCCTCGGCCAGCCGATTTCAAGCGCTGAGGAACAGCATCAGCGTCTTCGCAAGCTGATTGCCCTTCCGGTCTTCGCCTCAGACGCGATCTCATCGACTGCGTACGCAACCGACGAGATTCTCGTTGTGATCGTGTTGCAGGCCGGTGTCGGTGCGACTGCGTTCAGGCCACTGATTCCCATTGCACTGATTGTCTGCGCGCTGATGGCTGTGGTGGTGACGTCCTACCGGCAGACGATCATGGCGTACCCATCGGGCGGTGGCGCATACATAGTCAGCCGCGAAAATCTCGGACGCATTCCTTCGCTCATCGCTGCTGCGTCTCTACTTGTCGACTACATCCTCACGGTGTCGGTCAGCGTGGCCGGTGGCGTGCTCGCCATTCGCACCGCCACAGGGCTTGGGAAGGGTTGGGCGGTGCCGCTATGCCTGGCTTGTGTCGCGTTGATGACGGTCATGAACCTGCGCGGTGTCAAGGAATCTGGGGCGGCGTTCGCCGGGCCGACCTACTTCTACATCCTGATGTTGGTCATCCTCATCGGTACCGGCTTGTTCCGGATCTACTTCCAACATCTGGGACCGATCCCGGCGACGATCCTGTCGAAGGAGGCAGCTGAGCTGGCAGGCAGCGCAAAGACGCTCGGCGTGTTCATGCTGCTGCGGGCCTTCTCTTCCGGCGCCGTGGCACTCTCAGGCGTCGAAGCCGTGTCGAACGGGGTACCGGCATTCAAGAAGCCGGAGAGCAAGAACGCCGCAATCACGTTGACGATCATGGGCGCAATCCTCGGGAGCACATTCCTCGGAATCTCAGTGGTTGCGGCGCACCTCAAACCGTTCCGCGGCGAGTCCGACGGCAACGGCCTCGGTCTGATCGCCCAGCATGTCTACGGCGGGAAGGGGCTGATGTTCTGGCTGACGATGATCGCCACCTTCATGATCCTGATCCTCGCCGCGAACACGGCGTATGCCGACTTTCCCCGGCTCGCATCGTTCGTCGCCCGTGACAGGTTTCTTCCACGTCAGTTCTCAAACCTCGGAGCCCGATTGGTCTTCTCGAACGGTGTGATCTTTCTGGCGAGCATTGCCAGCGTCCTGATCGTGGTGTTCAAGGGCGATATCTCGAAACTCATTCCGCTGTACGCGTTCGGAGTGTTCACCGGGTTCACCCTCAGCCAGACCGGGATGGTGAAACACCATCTGAAACATCGCGAGCCGAACTGGAAAATCGGCATGACGATCAATGCGGTCGGCGCGGTGACGACCGGCCTGATCGCCATCATCGTCGTCGTTTCGAAGTTCACCGAAGGAGCATGGATTCCCGCAGTGCTTATCCCGATCATGGTGGTCGGCTTCTCATCGGTCGGCCGTCACTACGAGGGCTGCGCGAAGGCGATCGAAGTGGAACCGGGCTACAAGGCCCAACGCGAGACACACACCATGGTGGTCCTCGTCGGCAGTATCAACAAAGGCGTCCTGCATGCCATCACATACGCGAATTCACTGCGCCCGGATCGGATCGTGGCGCTGTCGGTTGTGAGTTCTGATGAGGAACGAGTTCGTCTCGAGCAGCAATGGCACGACTTCGACGTTCCGATCGAGTTGCAGGTCGTGTACTCGCCATACCGAGAGCTCACCACGCCGGTGATGGAGTTCGTCGAGGAACTGGACCGTCGTTATGCCGGCGACATCATCACGGTAGTCATCCCCGAATTCGTCACCTCGGTGAGAACCCAGTGGCTGCACAACCAGAGCGCTTTCGCGCTCAAAGCCCGGCTGCTGTACCGGCCGCACACGGCTGTGGTCTCGGTGCCGGTGCACCTGGACACCGAACATGCGACCACCCAAGAAGACAACGGCGCTGCGTTGAGCTCGTCGACCAACGGAGGAAACTGATGCACATCGTTATCGTCGGCTGCGGCCGCGTCGGCTCGACACTCGCCTTGCAACTGCAGAACGGTGGGCACGATGTGTGCGTGGTGGATCGCAATGCCGATTCGTTCCGCCGCCTGGGGGCAGAATTCGCCGGTTCGACCGTTGTCGGAGTCGGCTTCGATCGGGACGTGCTCACAGAGGCAGGCATCACGCCGGAGACACTTGTCGCTGCGGTGACCAGCGGCGACAATTCGAACATCCTGATCGCACGGGTGGCACGAGAACTGTTCGGGGCGAGCCGGGTGGTTGCACGAATTTATGATCCTGCGCGCGCGTCGATCTACGAACGTCTTGGTATCCACACCGTCGCGAGCGTGGCGTGGACCGTGAACCGGGTCATGACCGACCTGTTCCCTGACCTGCAGCCGACCGTGTGGACAGATCCGACCACCTCGGTCGCCATCCGCGAGTTCCGCGTTCCGTCGTCCCTTGCAGGAACTTCGGTTGCGGACATCGAGGCTCGCACGGGGGTTCGGGCGGTGTGTCTCACCCGCGCCGGAGCCGCGTCGCTGCCGTCAGGTGCGGATCTGGTGCAGGAGGACGATCTCCTGCACGTTGCATCCAATCGGTCATCTGACCTTGGGGCGTTGATGGAAGCCTCGGGCGGGGTGCACTGATGCGCATCGTCCTTGCAGGGGGCGGAAGCGTCGGGCGACATATGGCTGCCCAACTTGCGTCATCGGGCCATTTCGTGACCATTGTCGATAAAGAGCGGTCAGTCGTCGAGAAACGAGCAGCGCAGTCGATTTCCCCGAACATCAACTGGTGCGTCGGTGACGCGTGTGACGTCGGCGCGTTACGACGAGCCGGCACCCGCGACGCAGATGTGTTCACTGCCGTGACTGGTGATGACGAAGACAATCTGGTTTCTGCGTTGCTGGCCAAACAGGAATTCGGCGTTCCTCGCGTGATCGCTCGGGTCAACAACCCGCGCAACGAGTGGCTGTTCACCGACATGTGGGGCGTAGACATCTCTGTGTCGACCCCGCACTTGTTGGCCTCACTGGTCGAAGAGGCGGTGACGGTCGGCTCGGTGGTGCGCTTGCTTTCCCTGCAACGGGGGCGGGCGAACCTGCTGGAAGTGACGCTCGCTCCTGATTCGCCGGCCGCCGGCCGCCAGATCCGCGAGCTGGGCCTTCCCCGCGAATCGCTCATCGTGGCCATTCTGCGCGATGGGCATGTGGTCCAACCGGCTGGCGACAGTGTCCTAGCCGTCAGCGACGAAGTGCTGGTGCTGTCCACCGGTGATGTCCAGGACCACGATGTGCTCGAACGGGCGCTGATCGGAGCGAAGCAATGAAGGTGTTCAACCGCAACAAGTCTTCCGACCCAACTCCCGCTGAGGCGGCGCTTCCACATTCGACGCCGATCAACGAGGTGGAGCCGCGCATTCCGGTCACCATCCGTGGAACAATCGTTCGGCTGAAGACCATCCCGCGCAGTGGTTTGCCCTCACTGGCTGTCACGATCGAGGATGAGACGGGCAAGGTCCTGGCGATCTGGTCAGGGAGACGTTCGATCGGCGGAATCACGCTCGGCCGGAGGCTTGATCTTCACGGAATCGCCGTGGCCGGTCAGTACGAGCTTGAGTTCCACAACCCCGAATACACGTTGCGACTTCCTTCCTGATTGTTGCAAGCAGGGCACAGCGGTTGTGCGGTACGTTCCCCGCATGAGCGAAAACCTGCGCAACTACGTCAAGACCGTCTACAGCTTTGACCATGTCATGAAGCTCGCCCCAGAGCGGGCACTGACCAAGCAGTCTCCCTGTGCCGAGTGGAAGGGGGCAGACGTCATCGCCCACGCCCTCGGAGGGATGAAGGCAGTGCACAACGCCGCTGTCAAAGGGTCTATGCCCACGACGTGGCCCAAGATCGGCTCCGACCCGTACGCCGCTTGGTCAAAGCTGCGAGATCAATCACTTGAAGCTCTTGATCATCCGAACGTGCTGCACAAGGTGGCTGACACATGGTTCGGACCGATGCCCATCGACACGTTCATCCAATACATGGGTGGTGACCTGCTCATCCACACCTGGGATCTTGCCCGCACCGCGAAAGTCGACGAACGCCTCGACGCTTCGCTGTGCAAGACAGCGATGGCGACCTGGAAGTCGATGCCCGAATCGATGCTGCGCAGCCCAAGCGTCTTCGGGCCGGCTGTCAAGCCCGAGAAAGGTGCTGACGCACAGACGAAACTGCTGAATTTCGTCGGCCGCAAGAGGTAACCGATCGTCGGTCAGTTGTGTCGCCCGCGGACCAAGCCCGAGGCAGTCCGGCAGTTCGTCCGCAGCAACGCGTCGGAACTGTCAGCGCTCAGCTGACGTGAAGCGCTGAAGAACTTCGAGATCGCGAACAGCTGATTACCCGATGGTCTGCGGGCAAGGGATTACGGGTGAGCAACCAGTTGAAACAGGCTGTCCGGAGCCTGTGGTCGGCCATGCAGCCAGCCCTGTTGACGCAGGCATCCCATTGCGTTCAGCGCCGCTGATTCTTCCAAGGTCTCAACTCCTTCGGCAACGACGATCAGGCCGAGTGTTCGCGCTACCCCAATCATCATCTCGACGATCGCCCGCTTGTCCGGATCTGTCACCAGCCGTGTGAATGAGCGGTCGATCTTCATGATGTCGACCGGGAGGACGGCCAGCTGGCTGATAGATGTGAACCCGGTGCCGAAGTCATCGAGCGCGATTCGGAATCCGGCTTCTCGCAGCTGGCGGAGGTGTTCCGTTGCGATTGCAACGTCGGTCAGCAGGGCCGTCTCGGTGATCTCGATCGTCAGACTTGCAGGTGGTATCCCAGCATCGGCCACCGCTCGAATCACCTCGTGGACCAGACCGTCCAGTGACAGGTCGCGCACCGAAAAGTTGACGCTGACGGACAACGAATCCAAACCGGGCATCGTGCGAAGGTGGCTGATCTCCTGCAAAGACCGCCGCAGGACGTAACGGGTCAGGTCGATGATGCGCGGACCCTTCTCGAGGAGGGGCACGAAGTCCGCTGGTGAAATCGGCCCGAATCCCGGTCGGTCCCATCGGATGAGTGCTTCCAGCGACACGAGCCGAGCCACCTCGCCTGGGGCCTGTTCGACAATCGGCTGGTATGCGACCCACAGCTGATCGTTGGCGAGGGCGTGCTGAAATGCTGCGTCGATGTCGGCCCGGTGTTCCATCTCTGCGCTGAGAGCAGCGTCGAACACCTCGACGGCTCCGCCCCCACGCTGCTTCGCCCGGTACACCGCCATGTCGGCATCGCGAATGATCGAGCTGGCCGTCGCGTCCCCGGTGGAGAGCGCGACACCCACACTCGCGCCGATCTGGCAGACACGGCCGTCGAGGTAGAAGGGATCCGACAGCAGGTCGACCACGCACCGAGCGATGGCTATCGGGTCTTGCGCGTCGGCAAAGTCCTCGGTGACGATGATGAACTCATCTCCTCCCAGGCGACCCAGTTCCAAGATCCACGAATCAAGGCTGGACAGTCGTTCTGCGCAGAGCTTCAGGATGTCGTCTCCGAAACGGTGCCCGTAGTAGTCGTTCGCCAGTTTGAACCCGTCGAGGTCGATGAAGAGGCACGAGACCGATCCACCTGTGCGATGCGCTCGACGCAAGGCTGCCTCCATGGCTCGCATCACCGCCTGGCGATTCGACAGGCCGGTGAGGGGGTCGTGCGAAGCCTCGTGGGCCAAACGCTCCTCCATCTCATCGCGGCTGCGGACCGAATGACTGAGAAGGTCTACCGTCTTGCGGATCGAGGTGCCCAGCCCACCGGGCAAAGACTGTTGCAATGCCACCGCGTCTACGTTGCCTTCGGCCAGGGCGACAACCTGCTGATCCAGGATCTCGAGGTTCGAGACGAGATCGTTGAACGCTCGGGTGACCAGCACGACCTCCGCCGGTCCCTTCTCGTCCAACGGCTCGTTCTCCAGCCTTCCGGCCGCAACTCCCTTGGCTCTTGCTGCAAGCATTTGCAGCGGTCGCACGATCGACCGAGCAGCCAACACGGCTGCTGCGAGGGAGGCGACGACGATCGACACCGCCAGCGCAGTCGACAACGCCAATGACCGTTCGGCGGCTGCACGTTGTTGTGATGCTTGTTCGCGCATTTCCGCTGCTGCTTCGATGCTGACCCGGTTCCCGTACTCGCCCCTGCGGAGCAGCGCCGTGAATGCCGCCGCTGTGCCGGCAAGATCGTTCGTCATGGGCCTGGTGGGAGACCGCAACACGTCCTCGATCTGCGCGGTTGATCTGAGCACCGAAGGGTCCGTGTCCATCATCGTGACAATGGCCTTTGTGCGCGGCCCACCAGACGTCCGGAGTGTCTTGTTGGCAGCGGACACGCGGTCTCTGCTCACGGCGAGGATGCGGCGAAGCTTTCGTTGTTCGCTGGAGTTCGACCGAAGTTCGAACAGCGTTGTGGTCTCGTCAGAGAACGCGTTCGCGAGTGTTTCAGATGCGAGGAGGGTAGCCAATTCACGTTCCAGATGGTGTGTCCGGCTTATCGCAAGTTCGAGTTTTGCAAGGTCTCGCCGCTGAATAGTGCCCAGCTCCGCACCGAGGTTGTTCCAGGTGTCGTTCACCTCTTCGATGGTGGCCCCTCCATCGGCGCGTCTGCGAAGTGAGGCCAATTGGTCGCGAACCTTGTAGAACCGATCCGCAGATATCGCTGCATCGGTCACCGGTCGGGCTTCGCGAATTCGTACCTCGGGATCGAAACCGATCAGGAGTGCGATGATCGATGAGCTGACACCGAACCGTTCGGCCCCTTCTCTGGCTTGCGTCGGCAGGCGCTCTGCGCTGATGGCAACACCGACGGTCAACGTTTCGGTGAGCCGGTCCACCAGCGTCACAACTTCTGAGGCCGTTCGCAAATCGCCGCTGCGGGATGCAGTGTCGCGTGCGGTCGTTGCGGCGATGGCTACGAGCGGTACCAAGGCAATCAGGAACAGGCGGTTCCTGAGCCCATTCGTGAGGGCACCGACGCCGTCGGTATTCGAGGACCACCTCCGCGAGAACACGCGCATCCATCGGCGCGCAGATCTCTTTTCTGAAGGTTCGAGCCGCTGTGCGAACGAGGAATACCGCCGGTTGATCATGACATCTCAAGCTGATCTCTCGACGCAGTCAAGGCAACCACGAACGGGTCATCAAGGTTGTTGGAACTGACGTGACTGAATCGGCTCGCCGACGGATGGAACGCGACGATGGGCCGGTCCGAAGACCGACCCATCACCATCGACGGCAAACCTCCCGTGTCGTACCGTCGACCGGCAGGATGACGCCCTCCGTCTCAGTGGGCGTCGAGCGTCCGCCTGTCGAACTCAGACACTGACGGTCTGCGGGGCCTTGTCCGTGAGATCGATTCCGACGTCACCAGCGGCGGTATCCATCACGAACTCCGGATAAGCAGTGACGCCCATTTCAGGGATGTCGAGGCCGTTGATCTCGTCGGCCTCTGAAGAGCGGATGCCGCCCTTGGTGAGCTTGTTCTGGATCGAGAAGAACGCATATGCGACTCCGAAGATCACGGTGCAGAGCACCACTATTCCCAGCAGCTGGGCGCCGAGCTGACCCGTCCTTCCGTAAAAGAGACCGGTCACACCGTGTTCTTTGGACCATGGGTCATCGAGGAAGTTCCATCCGAACCCGTAGGATCCGTTCGCGAACAGGCCGACGCAGAGCACCCCGAACAAGCCACCCACGCCGTGAACGCTGATCGCACCCACGGGGTCATCGATGCCGCGGCGCTCGACGAAGCCGATTGCGAACGGGACGATGATGCCTGCGGCTGAACCGATCACCGCTGCTGCCCATGGCGAGACGAAGGCGCAGGGAGCGGTGATTGCGACGAGGCCGCCGAGCATGCCGTTGACCATCATGCCTGGGTCAGGCTTCCTGGCGCCGGTGAACATCACGAGGAGCATGGCTGCGACGGTGCCGAATGCTGCGGCGATTCCGGTGTTTGCGGCGACCAATGCAAACTGCCGATCGGTTGCTGCGAACGTGGACGCCGCGTTGAAACCGAACCAGCCGAACAGGAGGATGAATGTGCCGAGCATGGCCATCGGGATGTGGTGGCCTTGGATCGTGCGGGGCTTCCCGTCCGGCCCGAACTTGCCGATACGAGGACCGAGCACGATCGCCCCTGCCAGCGCAGCGACGCCGCCGACTGCGTGGACCACTCCGGATCCGGCGAAGTCGACATAGCCGTGGCCGAGGCTCATGGTGTCGCCGACCTGGCTGAGCCAGCCGCCGCCCCACGTCCAGGCTGCGAAGATCGGGTAGTAGATGGCGCCACAGAAGAGCCCCCACACCACGAAGCTGTTCCACTTCCAACGTTCAGCCATCGACCCTGTCGGGATGGTGGCGACGGTATCCATGAAGGCAACCATGTAGAGGAAGAAGCCGATGACGGCGGGAGTCATCTGCTTGCCGCCGGAAAGGAATGGAGCTGACCAGTTGAGGAACACCCAGTTGTTGCTGCCGATCAGGGCGTGGCCGACCGCCTTGTCGAAACCGAAGTAACCGGGGTAGGACCAGTTGCCGAAGGCGAAGCCCCATCCGACCGCCATGAACCCGACGAAGCCGAGGCCGAAGATGGCGAAGTTCGTGGATACCACGTGGGCTGCATGTTTCGCTCGACAGAACCCGGTCTCGACCAAGGCAAAGCCAGCCTGCATGAAGACCACGAGAACTGCCCCGATGACAATCCAGAGCAAGTTGAGCGATTCGTTCGTGGAGGCGAGGTCGCTGCCGACCAACGCCTTGGACGGATCAATCGCTTGGGCAAGTGCTCCGGGCGAACCGATAAGGGAAATTGCCAGCGCACCGATTGTCAGTGCACTGATGGAAACGGCTCGATGCTTGAAGCGAGCCGGCCCGGTGTTACGGGAGGTTGGGCTGAACACGGTTGCTCCTCGTGTGGTGTTCGGACGGACTATCCGTCTGCAATCACCCTACGGACGGCTGATTTCGGCCGAGCGTCCCGACTGTTTCCGCTTTGTTCCAAGCGTGTTGGTGAACCGGGTGCGGCGACCGGTTCCAGCGTTTACGCCGCTGCGAAGGAACGAAGAAACGGTGTCCTGTACTGCTACCCCGACTTTGCCCGCTCCAACCTGGGTCAGTTCGAACACGTCAAAAGCGAGTTCATCCGCAGTGGAGATCCGTGCGCCGTGTACGTCGACTCCCGCAGCTGCGAAGGCGACGGAGACAGCGTGAAGCAAACCTGGTCGGTCGGTCGCACGAACCTCGCAAAGCGTGTGCCACGGCGAGCCGACGTTGTCGAATCGGATGACTGCGTCAGGCAGCGGGCCGGAGTGAAGCGGTGTCTCGAAGGCGCGAGTGAGATCGCGCTCGATCTCCCCTGCGGTCGGGAAGAACGAGCTGACGGGTTTGACCCTGAATGTCTGGACCGCGGCACCATCGGTCCATGTCGCAATCGCCGCCTCATCGATCGTGAGACCGAGATCTTCGAGCACACCCGTGCTTCTGGCTAGCAGCCCAACAGCGTCTTGAGCCGCAAGATCGATGGACCCGGTGCCCGACGCGTCCGGGCCGGTAACGGCGGCAGCAATTCGGCCCCGCCGACCGAGATGGTTGAGCAGCGACAGGTGTCGAACGACAACTTCGGGGTCGGTGCTCAGCAGATAGCTGATCGGTGCGGATTCGATTCTCTCGAGCGACGTCGGCGTCAATCCCTGGTCCGGGGCCGACGGATGAGTGACGAGTTCACGGATCATGCGGCGCCGTTGCTCGAGAATGGCTGCTGTTGCAGTGCCGTGTCGTTGGCCCGACAGGGTGACGGCCAGCATGTTGTGGAGTTCCTCGAGCGCTGCGCGTTCCCATCGTTCCATGCCGTCCATGGCCACGCTGAGTACGTAGAGCGCTGCTGAGCGCTGCTCGTCGCCGAGATGAACGGCGAGTCGCAAGACTGCCTCTGCGGTCAGCCCGTCCGGGCGGATTGCTGATGCTCGCAGCAAGAACTGGTCGATGGTCAGCGCGCCTACTTCATCGAGTACCGCCGGTTCGAGGCAGAGGCGCTCGAGAACTGCCTGGGTTCGACTGCGATCGTCGGCGCAGCAGTCGACCAGCAAGGCAGCAAGCATCAGGCGGTCGGGATGATCGAGCAGCGCCATTGCTCGCACGGCCGATTGTTCATCAGCGTGATCGACGATCCCCCGACGGAGTGATTTGATCTTGTCAAGCGTCGGAAATCGGTCGACCCCGGCAGGGTCGAGCAGCATCGGATCGGACCGGCGGCGTGACATTGCCGAAGCCAACTCCGGGAGTGCCTGTTGGAGGACGCCAGTGGTTTCCAGGAATCTCCACGACCGCGGCGTCCCGAGTTCGAGCAGCCTGAGCAGCGATGAGGTGGTCTTCGACGTCCACGGGACCGAAGCCTGAGGAGCCGTGCGATGAAGCCAACCCACCAGTTCGTCGTCAGGGGTTCGCCCCTCAGCGATTGCCAACGCCGCAGGCATCGCGATGCCGAGAACGTGTTCAGGACCGGGAGAGCCGGCGAGGGAGATTCGTTCGCCGGCAGCGACGAGCCAACCACCGACAGGTTCGGTCTGCGTCTCGACCGGGGGTTCCGGCACGGCTCGGGCCAACCGGCCGATCCGCCAGCTCAGCAGCGGTGGAGTGACCATGGTGGTCACGAGCACCATCACCAGGATCGCCGCGTAGTGGCGTTGCTCAAGGACTCCGGTGACCAATCCGATCGACGCGAAGATCAACCCGACTTCTCCTCGCGGCACCATGCCGAAGCCGATCGTCAGCCGGTCTCCTGCCGGCCCCCGGGTCGCCCACCCGGCGACCGTCTTGCCGACTACACCAACGGTGGTCAGAGCCGCAGCAAGGCCGAGCACGTTGACCCTGAACAGTTCGGCCGCGTTGACGTTGATGCCGATCTGCAGGAAGAAGACGGGGATGAGGAGATGACCGACCGGCGTCAGTTCGCGTTGGATGCGAGCGGCACTTGGGCTGCGACCGAGAGAGAGGCCAGCAACGAATGCGCCGATGATCGGCGCGAGTTTGACGAGCGTGGCCAGTTGCGCGATCCCGAGCGCGAACGCGAGGGCAAGAGCGAACAGGGTGGCGCTTGATTTGGCATGCCGATCGATGAGCGCGAACAGGCGAGGTGCGAACAGCACGCCAAGGACAGTGCACACAACGAGGAAGCCGAACGCTGCAGCGATGACCCCGAGGACGGAGGCGACGGTAACGGCTCCTTCGCCCGTTGCAAGACGCGTGACGACGGTGAGGATGATCAAGCCGATGACGTCATCGGCGACAGCTGCTCCGAGAACGGTACGGGCTTCTACCGTCGCCAGTTTGCGCAGTTCACCGAAGACTCTGGCGGTGATTCCGACGCTCGTCGCAGTGAGCGCCGCGCCGACGAAGAGTGACTGATTCCGGTCCAGGCCGAACAGGGATCCGACTCCGATCCCGGCACCGAACGGAATCACAACGCCGACTACGGCGACGGACATCGCCGAGGAACCGACAGCCCTGAGCTCCCTGAGGTCCATGTGCATGCCGACTTCGAGAAGCAAGAGGATGACCCCCAGTTCGGCCAGCGTACTCAACACGTCTCCGGCCCCCACGATCCCAAGGACGGACGGGCCGATGATCATGCCGGCGACGATTTCGGCAGCAACGGCTGGCACCGAGACGCGTTCGGCCAGCTCCGCAGCCAATTTGGCAGCTACCAGAATGATGAGGATGTCGAGCAGCACCCGCCCGGTTTCCACGTGTGCCGCCGCCTCTGTGAGCGCTGCAATCATGCTGACACCCGGGTGTCCTTGTCCGATGCCATAGACCCGACGTCAACCTCTCTGAGTTGCATCAGACGCCAGCCGCGGTTACGTACATTGATGATCGCTTCGCCGTCCAACGTACGTCGGATGCGCACCAGCAGCACATCGACGCGTCGGCTCTGGGTCGAACCGAGGCCTGCGATACGGCTCAGCTCATGGCGCGAGAGCACCCGGTTGGGCGCACGTCGGAGTGCTTCGAGGACTGCCGATTCCGGCACGCTGAGCGCCGCGTCGTCGAGTTGACCCTCATCGATCCCACAGTCCGTGGTGGCAATTGCGGGCTTCCAGGTTGGGTCGATCATCATGAAACTCCTCGGGTCTGCAATAGCGACCCTACGAACGGGGGGTTTCACATCGGTGCCTGTGGTGTTTCCGTTCAGTCACGCTCTATGAACACCATGTTTCCGCTCCGTACCGGACCCTCCAGCGCGCCGATGGGTGCTCACCTCGGGTTCGCTGCCATACTTCGAGGGTGAAAACGATGGACGTCCTTGTCGTGGACGACTCAGTCGAGTACCGGTCGCTGGCGACGGCTGTGCTGTCCGAGGCGGGTCACCGCGTCCGCGGCGTCCCCAACCTCAGCGAGGCTCGGCTGGCGTTCGAGGCCGGGCCGATCGACCTGGTCGTACTCGATCTCACTTTGCCCGACGGAGATGGGCTTGATTTCTGCTCCGAACTTCGCAGCAAGTCCTCGGTGTACGTGATCATGCTCACGGGGCGCACCGATGAGGTTGACAAGCTGATCGGATTCAGGATCGGAGCCGACGACTACATCACGAAGCCGTTCTCCAGCCGCGAGTTGGCGGCCCGAGTCTCGGCGATGGCACGGCGCCCACGGCCGCAAGCCGATGTGGCCAAGCCCAGTACGTTCGGGTCCCTGACGATCGACCCGGCTGCGCGCGAAGTTCGTGTGCGCGAAACAGTCGTACCCCTCACGAAGCTGGAACACGAGTTGCTTGCGGCGCTCGCCGCTTCTCCGAATGCGGTCATCACACGGGAACGTCTTCGCGAACGTGTCTGGGGTGACAACTGGTACGGCGACGGCCACGTGGTCGACGTACACATGTCGAAACTTCGCAAGAAGCTGTCGGCTGCGGGTGCCGAAGACGTCATTGCGACCGTGCGCGGTGTCGGCTACAGGTTTTCGTCCTGATCCACAACCACTTCGACGTGAGTCACGACTCCGTCTTCGGTCTGTTCGTGATCGCATTTCCAATTGATGGTGCCGGCGAGATCGTCTATGAACGATTGAGCAAGCGCGAACGCGAGGCCGGTCGGCCCGGTGCTGTTCGGTCCGCTCGTGCACAGATGAAGGAGGCAGCGGTCTCCCTGACCACAGATCGAGAACCTTGCCGTTCCGCCCTCACCTGCCATCGAGATCGCTGCCGCGACCACGCAGTGCAGGACCTGGCGGACGCGTAGAGGCGACGTGACGACTCGGCTGGACACGACCTCAACAGCCACCAACCCGACGGACTGAGCTTGCGCAGTCGGTCTCAGGTCATCGAATACTGCGGCGAGGATATCGCTGACCTGCTCCCGCTGCCCTGCTGAGGTGTCGGAAACGGTGAGGCGGCCCAGCTCGAGCAATTCGTCGATCATCGTGAGCAGCGCGGCGCTTGAAGCCTGGATTTGGCGCAACGCGTCGTTGTCGACCCCGTCGAGTTCGAGAATCTCGGAGAAGCCGATCACTGCATGGAGCGGAGTGCGAAGTTCGTGGCTTGCTCTGGCGATGAGTTCGTCCTTCGTCCGGTTGGCACGCTCGGCCGAGGCCAGCGCCCGACGAAGCCGTTGATCCGCGGCCCGTCGGTTGAGTGTGATTCCGACGGCACGTCCGACGAGCTCGATCATGGCGACCGTGGAGTCTTTCCACCCGCTCACAGGTTCTGTGTAATTGACGCCGAGAAGCCCGAGTAGGTCTCCGTTCACGAAGATTGGCACCTGGAGCACCGCCTTGATGCCGAACGACCCGAACGAGTCGCGTTCGGCTGCTGCCTCGTCGGGGAGCGACTCCAAACGTGGCACCCGGAACACCTCGCCTCGACGCGCCATGTTGTTGGAGTACGGGAATTTGTCCTGAGCGATTCGTTGGATGGCGCCGTGGTGAGGAGCGACACCGTCAGCGATCCACTCGTGGCTGTTGCCAATGGTGCGGTCCTCATCGAAGGCAGTTATGTATGCGCGCTGGGCTCGAACCCGAGCGCCGACCACACTCAATGCATCGACGATGACCGAGTCGACCTGAGCGTCGTCGGCACCGGCAAGGCGGATTGCCAATTCGGCAGCGAAGAAGTCGGTCCAGCCGTCCGTATCCCCTGTGGCTTCCATATCCCCTGTAGCTTCGGACGCGATCGGGGGGCGCCGTATCATCCGGGGTCAATTTTCATCTTTGAATGACCAACTTGAGAAAGTCTTGAGAATTCGCCTGCGTACCGAAAATTGATGAAAACAGAGTCCTGATTTGCGCGCTGCTCAACCAACGTTGCACCAGGTTGAGGCACCATGAAACTGAGTGCGCCGCCAACTGTCGCGACGGTGGACCAATCCAAACGGTGGGTCGCTTCGGCTGTCGGTGCCATGATGATTATCTGTGCACTGGTTGTCCGTCGGTAATCGGCCAGCGCAGTGCGCTGCATCAGAAGGGGCCGACGTGAAGACTGCGTACCACCGCGTGATCGAATCACCGGCAGCTGTCCGTGACCCAGCGACACCGAGTTCAGCAAAGCGGGAGTGGCGACAATGAACATGACGGCGAACACCCCGCAGCAACCTCAGCTGGAAGGGTTGGCGACCCAACGGTGGACGCCCTTCGGGTACCTCTGGAAAGAGCTATTCATGAACGCGCCTGTCGCGCTGTCGTTCGTGGATGACCGTGGAATTCAGATCGCTCGCAACAGTGCGTTCTCCGAACTGGTCGGCTATTCCGCAGAGGAATTGGTCCATGTCAGCGTCGCGGATCTCACCCGCGAAGGTGACCGGGAATGGACACGCGGGTACCACAGCCGGCTGGTGTCAGGGGAGATCGACCGATTCTCCTCGGACAAGGTATTCGTGCACAAGGACGGTTCACACATCACGGTCAGCGCGCGCATCCAAGCGGTGCGTGGCTCTGACGGGTCCTGTCTCGGTCTGCTCGCGGCCTTCTACCCAGCGCAAGAGCGAGGGCACGTAGAGGACCAGCGCCTTCGGCGCCTGCTCGCACATTCCGATGCCACCGTGACGGTGGTCGACGAGAACGGCTCGGTTCTGGAGACAACGGGCCGATACCAGACGGTTCTCGGCTACCCGCCAGAGTTCTGGGACAACCGGACGATCTTCGATCTGCTTGCTCCCGGCCAGGAGTTCAGGGCCTTGGCTTTTCGAGATGAAGTGCTCGCTAACCCGGGCCAACGACGGAGCACCGAGCTGCGCATCATGTCTGCCACCGGCGAACAACACGCCATCCGGCTGCACGCGCTCAACATGCTCGCCAACCCAGACGTCCGCGGCGTCATTCTCACAACGATCAACATCACCGAAGAGCGACAACTCTTCGAAGGCTTGCACGAACGGACCGCCACTGCAGAAGCCGTTGTGAAGGCACAGACGCTGCTCCTTGCCTCGGTGAGTCACGAACTGCGCAACCCACTGCATGCCCTGCAAGGCGTTGCCGAGCTGCTGGTCAACGAGTCGTTGCCTCCCCGAGCACTCACCTTGGCAACGGAGCTCCTGTCCCAGCTGACAGGGCTCACCGATCTCACTCAGGACTTGCTCGACACCGCTCAGGCCAGTGCGGGGACGGTTCGAGTCAGACCTGCTCACGTGGCCCTTCACCCGCTGGTCCGCGAGGTTGTGCGCTATGGCGAAGCAATGGCCAATGGGGCTGGCTCGTCGGCGTTGGTCCACTGCACGATCGACCCCCTCGTTCCGGAACTGGTGATGTCCGATGCGGTTCGGCTCCGTCAGATTCTGCGCAATCTCGTGGGCAACGCGATCAAGTTCACCCCGGCGGGCGAGGTCCACCTCAATGTGTCGGTCATCGCTTCAGGCGTCCTCCGGTTTTCGGTCCGAGACACTGGTGCCGGCATTCCGCAGGAAGACCTTGACCGAATCCGTGAACCGTTCGTTACCGGCGCTCTCGCTGGTTCGCAGGGAGGTGCTGGGTTGGGGTTGTCCATCGTCCATCGCACCGTCAATGCATTAGGAGGCGCACTGCAGGTCAGCAGCTTGTACGGATCCGGGTCAACCGTCGCGGTAGACCTGCCGATTCCGGCTGTCAACGGTGAGACACCTGTTCCAGCGCCGACCGACAATCGAGTTGTTTCCACGCGAAGTGACCCAACTGGCTGCGTGGTGCTGGTGGTCGAGGACAACGTGGTCAACCAGCAACTTGCCCAAGGACAACTGAGCCGGCTCGGGATGGTCGCTCACGTCGTTGGCAGCGGTGAAGAGGCGGTCGAGCTGTTGCGCAGCACAGCCTGTCCCGCGTTCGACGTCGTCCTGATGGACCACGGGTTGCCAGGGATGGACGGTGTCGAGACGATGAAGGCAATGCGCTTGATGGGCGGCGATGTGGCACGTATCCCGGTCATTTGTGTGACAGCCAGCGCTGCGGGTACGGACAGGCACCGCTTTCTGGCCGAGGGTATGGACGGCTTCGTGTCGAAACCAGCATCGCTGGCCGCGATTCGTGATGGCATCGCCGAGGTGCTCGCCACCGTCCGTATCCCACGTCCGGTCGATCCGCCTTCAACCGATGAGTCACAACGCGATGAGTCACAACGCGATGGGTCACAACACCTGGCGGCTGGACCGGTTGCGGATCCGAAGGGGACGCTGTCTTCGGCGGGACCTTCACGGACCAGAGGCGCTGCAATCGATGCTGCGTTGGCATCACTGTGCGCAGATTTCGAGGACCCGCAACTCGTGGCCTCCCTGGTGGATGCCTTCATCAGCGAGATGCCTTCTCGGTTGGATTCGATTGTCGCCGGCCACTTGTCACGAGACAGCTCACGGGCGGCTCACACGCTGAAGAGCAGTGCCCGCCTGATGGGCGCGATGGAACTCGGAGACACCTGCGAAGCAGTGGAGAAGGGTGCCGGTCTTGATGCACCGCACCTCCGGGACGAGGCCGACGCTGTTGTCGAACACCTCAGGGCGTGGCTGGCGGGTCGAGCCCGTTGATTGACACCGACGACTGGTGTCGTGTCGACGATCACCGGCCGACAGAGCCGGCGAGGCGCCACGCGTAGTCGAGCGCGTGAACAAGCGAATCGGTGAAGGCTGTGCCCGTCCACGCGATGTCGAACGCGGTGCCGTGGTCGACAGAAGTGCGGATGATCGGGAGGCCGATCGTGACGTTGACCCCGGTGTCGAACGCAAGCAGCTTCATCGGCGCGTGACCCTGGTCGTGGTACATGCACACGATTGCGTCGTACCGTCCGCCGTGCACCGCCTGATGAAAAACCGTGTCGGCAGGATGCGGACCTGACGCGTCGATTCCTGCGGCCTGCGCAGCAGCGATGGCCGGTGCGATGTGATCGGTATCTTCGTTGCCGAAGAGGCCGTGTTCACCTGCGTGCGGGTTCAACCCGCAGACAGCGATGCGGGGTTGTCGGATGAAGCGTCGCAGCGTCTGATCGGTGAGCTGGATCACCGCAAGCACCCGATCAGCCGTGACCCTCCGAATCGCCTCCTGCAGCGAGCAATGTGTGCTGACGTGGGTCACCGCAAGCTGGCCGCTGGTCAGCATCATCGTCACGGGCGGGTTGCCGCACAGCCCGGCGATGAACTCCGTATGCCCCACGAACGTCGGGTCCGACAACTGAGTGGCTTCCTTGTTCATCGGCAACGTGACGATTCCTGCGATTCGGCCTGCGAGGGCATCAGCGGTGGCCTGCGCCACGTACTCGCGCGCAGCAGCTCCGGCAGCCGCACTCAACAGGCCAGGAGTGTGCTCCGCAGCGTCGAGCCGCTGGCTGTCGATCACGTTCAGCGCGTCAGGGGTGGCTTGGTCCGGGGCACTCACGATCTCGACACGGTCAGGAAGTCCGAGCAGTGCTGCTCCTGCACGAAGGATCGAGGCGTCGCCGTAGACAACGACATGATCGCCGATGGTTCCCGCTGCGTGGGCTCGGAGCACGATCTCCGGGCCGACGCCGGACGCATCTCCCATCGTGATGCCCATACTGGTGGGCGTCACGATGCTCGTGAGCTCGGCACGTGGGGGAGAGGTCGGGCTGATTTCGTTCACGGCATCATCCTGACTCCGAGCAAGCGGGCCAAGGAGTCACCTCCGCCGAATCCGCCGGCGCGAGTCACAACCAGGTGGTCCTTCCACGTGAAGACTGCTGTTCCTTCGCCGAGGGTGCCTTGCACGATCACCGGGTCCGCGCCCAGCAACGCAGCTGTGGTGTCGCCTCCGATGACCACGAGTGCGTCGAACTGTTCGCCGACGAGGCGCTCGCGAACGCGGATCGACAACGTCTCGGCGGTTTCGCCGGCAGCGTCGGGAGACAACACGTGATGTGCCGTTAGCGGGGTCGCCTCGATGGAAATCCTGCCGTGTCGGTTGTTCTCCGTGAGCCGTTCGAGCGTCTGCAACTGCTTTCTTGCGATGCGATGGAGGCTCCCGCAGACGATGAGCACCCGGCCCGTGCGCAACAATCCGAGTTCGAAAGCAGGTGAAGTGTGTTCGGGGAGCTGGCCCAGAGGAGTCGGAGCTGCGGATCTCGCCGGTGTCTCCCAGATCGCGGAAACGGCTGCCGCCACCGCTGCCGCAGTGCCGGCGAACACGACGTTCGAGGTGAGGGACCACGCGTTCGCCAGTGCCGCGATCGACTCCTGGTCCTCTGCGTCGCACACGGCGAACCCGGTTCGGGTGCGGCGAAGCCATGCCGACAGTTCCGCGTGGTCGGCAACCTCGACCACGTCATGAGCGTCGGCTTCCCGCAGCATCTCCGATGGTCTGCTGGACCTGATGGGACCCAACGGATCAGCGCCAGCTGGCCCCTGGTGCACAGGTAACCCGTGTTCAAGGACCACGCCACCGCGACAGATTCGTCCAACTGCGGGAAACGACGGGACGACGACGACAGCGCAGTCCCGCTGCGCGGCGGCGGCCACCAGTTCCGCTGCCCAGTTTCCGCGCAATGTGGAATCGATCTTGTGGAGCTGTATCGCTGTGTTCGCAGAGTTCTCGACCGTTCGCCTGGCTGCCATGGCCGGCGCTGCATGGCGCGTCCCGATGTCGACCACCGTGACTGTTCCAGTCCCAGCATGGTGCCCGACGCCGAAGATCGGATCGGTGCCGAGGTGGACGGCGACACCGATCCCGATCCGCTGCGCGATGAGCGCAGCGGTTTCGAGCGCCCCGGTGCGGTCATCTGCAAGCACCACGATCCGGCCCGCACTGATGTCGGCGTTGTCACCATGGGCCATGGCCAATCCCATCACAGGGATCAGGCGGGGTCACACGGGGTAATCAGATGGCGAGCAGACAGTGGTCAGGAACGTGGAATCTGCCGATACCAGATTCGCGAGTGGTCCGGCACCAGCTCGGGGTGCAGCACGCTGACCAGGTCCTTCAGCACAAGATCGGGCCGCACAACGGCAGTCTCGAAGTAGTCCGATCCTCCGGTGTCGTTGACCCGCTTGTCATTGCCGAACACGTTGCCGGTGACATACGGGTTCATGCGAGCGTATCGAGCGTCTTCCTTCACCAGGTCGCGCATGGTGTTCCACAGGTAACCGGCGTTGATCCAGACCGTAGCGTCGTAAGCCTTCGAGACGACCGCCTCGAAGTCGAGTGCGATCGAACCCGAGGTGGTGTCTGTCTCCCACGGGTAGGAACCGCCGGCGTCACGGATGAGCTGCGCCGGGAAACTCTTTCCGCCCGGCATGAACCAGGTGCCCTGGAACATCGAACCGCTGATGACCACCGGCCGGGTCTTGGTGGCTGCGGCCCTCGTGGCCAACGTCTTGTAGTCCGTGCGCCAGCGCGAGTACTCGCTCTCGGCCTTCGCTTCCTGGTTGGTAAGCGCGCCCACGAGTTTGACCCACTCGGCGCGGCCGAGCGGCGACTCTTCGAGGTACGAGGCTTCAAGCACGACCGGTAGTCCGGCGCTGATCAGCTTGTCGACACCGGAGAACGAACCGGCACTGGTCGAGTAGGTCATCACGACATCGGGCTTGAGCCCGACCAGCATCTCGACGTTGGCAGACGACCCGGAACCCGTGCCCTTGATGGCGCCGGATTCGATGCGCTTCACAACGGACGGAGTCGAGTAGTACTCGGGCGAATCAACCGAAACGATGCGATCTGCCTGGCCGACAGCGTCGAACTCAGGGGCGTACACGGTGCTCATGATTGCCGCACGCTGGACCGGAACCTGGATCACCGTCGCGCCGCTCAGGTCGCCTGACAGTGCAGGAGCTTTGGTCCCGCACTGCACAAGCACGTACGTGAACCCGGACTTTGCCGCAGCCCAAGGACGGGGAACCCGCACGACTTTGTAATTCTTTGAGTACGTGATGGACAGTCCGGTTGCATCGGTGATGCGAGCCTTATCGGGAAACAGGTCCGTTTCCGGTGCGGTGCCGGTGACGCAAGCAGCCGCGTTCTTCGACAGCGCAGCCGGAGCCGTGGCGACGGGCGCCGGGACAGTGGGCTGCACCGCGACCGCCCATTGCTTCTTCGCCGAGCACGAGAGGCCGACACCGGTCGGTGACGTTGCTTTCGAGCCGACCTTGGTGCATTTCTGGCCGACGCGAACTGCTGCACCTGCGGTTCCGGGGAGCAGTGCGCCGCTGAGGGCGAACACGGTGAGTCCGGTCGCGAGGACGCGAGCCGAGCGGGAGATGTGCATTGATATTCCTTTCCCCATGCAACGTGGGGGCGAGTCGGGTATGTGGGTGTCCCGGCCGGTCTCCTGACTCGCAGATCAACGCTCCGCATCCCCTTCCCAGCAGAAGACTGCCAGTGGGTTTTGATGCGGAGCTACCTGTTCACAGTGGCGGCACCGTGCCGGATTCTCACCGGCTTCCCGTACACCGGGACAGCTGAACCATAGCCGCCCAGGCGTGACCCGCCCGCGTCCGTTTTCACGCCCGATCAAGTTGGCTATGATTCTCATTATGAATCACCGGGGTCGAGTTCGTCTGGCTGCAGCGATCGCTGCGCTCGTGATTGCTACCGGTTGTGGCGCGTCCAACGAGCGTGTTGCCGCACCCTCGGATTCGACGGAAGCGTCGGTTCGGTTCGACATCGTGGTGACACACGCGCTGATCGGTGCCGAGGTCGTTGAACTCGTCGGCGATGCTGCCTCGGTGACCGTGCTTGTGCCGAACGGGGCGGATCCGCACGAGTGGAGCCCGTCGGCAAAGGACGTCGAACGTGTGATGTCGGCCGACCTGGTGGTGCGTAACGGCCTCGGATTGGAGACCCGCCTGGATTCAGCGCTGACGGAAGCGGCGTCGCACGGCGTTGCGGTGTTCACCGTCGCTGATCACGTGACAGTTCGCCACACGTCCGGCGACGCGAGTCCAGACGTGAAGGGCGCGGGCGAGCATCACGGTGAAGCCGCCGCCGACCCCCACCTGTGGATGGATCCGCTCACGATGAAGCAGTTCATCGCCCCGCTCGCTGCTCGGCTCGATGAACTGGGTATCGATGTGACCGGCAGTGTGGCGGGTGTCGAGCACTCACTCGATGCGCTCGATGCCGACTTGGCTGCCATGCTGCAAGCCGTGCCCGTGGATCGGCGACGGCTGGTCACTGGTCACGAGTCGCTGGGCTACTTTGCCGATCGTTATGGGTACCAGGTGGTGGGTGCGGTGGTGCCGTCGCTCAGCTCGCAAGCAGAGGCATCTGCTGGTGCCCTGGCCGACCTTGTGGCAGTCGTAAAACGGGAACGGGTTCCAGCAATCTTCACGGAATCCGGGACACCGAAAGCAACTGTCGAGGCGATCTCGCAGGATGCAGGCGTGGCCGTGATCGAACTGGAAACGAATCGGCTTCCAACCGACGCGACGTACCGGACGTTCATGCTGGATCTCGCCACTTTGGTCTCGACCGCCCTGCGATGATGACCCCATGAGTTGGCTCGTCGCGCCGTTCGCCGACAATCCTTTTCTCCTCCGGTCACTGGTTGCCGGGATTCTGGTTGCGCTCGCCTGTTCCATCGCCGGCACGTTCGTGGTGCTGCGGGGCCTTGCATTTCTGGGCGATGCGCTGGCACACGGAGTGCTCCCCGGGGTCGCTGCGGCGCTACTGCTGGGGGTTCCCAGTATCCTCGGCGCTGCGGCTGGAGCAGCTGTGATGATCGTTGGCGTCAAGGCGATCACGGCCAACAGCCGGCTGTCAGGGGACACCGCCGTCGGTCTGCTGTTCGTCGGAATGCTTGCGACCGGAGTGGTGATGGTCAGCCGATCCGACACATTCACGGGTGATGTGGTCGGAATCCTGTTCGGGGAGATCCTCGGGGTCTCCCGCGCGGATCTCGTCCAGCAAGCAATCGCGCTCGCGGTGATTGCGGCGGTGGCCTGGATCTTTGCCCGGCCATTCATGATGCTGGCGTTCGATCCGGAACAGGTCGACATCGCGGGGTGGTCGTCCAAGCGTGTGGAACTGCTCATGTTGGTCATGGTTGCCGTGTGCGTGGTGATGTCCTTCCAGACGGTTGGAACGTTGCTGGTGTTCGGCATGCTCCTTGCGCCCGCGGGAACCGGAGCACTGCTCGCGACGCGTCTCCCGGCGATGGTGGCGTGGGCCTCGCTCTTCGGCGTGCTTTCGGTTTACGGAGGACTGCTGGCCAGCTATCACTTCGACCTCGCTGCGGGTGCGTCGGTAGTCGTCTGTGCAGTGACGATCTTCTTCGTCGTCCTGGTCACCCAGGCGATCCGTGGAGACCAAGCCGTTCGATCACCTGTCGGCAGCCGACTGCAGCGGACCGGAAACGGCCATGGCTGAACCCGGTTTGAGTGAACCCGGTTTGAGTGAACCCGCTGTGAAGCCCGCGATAAGAACGACACAGCTGACGGTCGGGTACGGTCGGCGGCCGGTCGTGCACGATGTCGACATCACGCTGCCAGCCGGGCAGTCACTCGCTCTGGTTGGCACGAACGGGTCTGGTAAGAGCACCTTGGTCAAGACGTTGGTCGGTCTCATCCAACCATTGAGCGGGTCGGTTGATCGTGCCGGGGACTCCATTGCATATCTCGGCCAGGTCCACTCCGTGAACGGCCTTCTGCCGATCCAGGCACGCGACGTCGTGATGATGGCGCGTTATCCGCTTCGAGGTTTGCGGGCTCGGCTCACGACTGAGGACCACCACGCAGTCGAAGCTGCCATGCATCGCCTTGGTATCTCCGATCTGGCACGTCGGCCGCTGCGTTCGCTCAGTGGCGGCCAGCGTCAGCGCGTGTTCCTCGCACAGGCAGTCGCACGTGAGGCATCGATCCTGGTCCTCGACGAACCAACAGCGGGGTTGGATGCGCCGAGCACGGAACGGTATCTAGAAATCGTGCAGGAAGAACTTCGGCGTGGGGCTGCGGTCGTCACCGCGACGCACGACATTGCTGAAGCGCTTCGATGCGACCAGGCGTTGCTGCTCGCCGGCCGAGTGGTTGCCTCGGGTGCACCCCACGACGTTCTCAGCGCTGAGAGCCTGTTGGAAGCGTTCGGCATCGCGCTGCATTCGGTTCCCCATGGCGGGCACCATGACCTGGTGGTTACTGCGGCACCGCACGCCCACAACCACGACCACCATCACCGGTCCTGATTCGCCGACCTGATCGCCGCTCTTGATCCCGGCGCTGGGGGTCTGCCCCGGGTCGGGAAGGCCAGGCGAGTCAGCTGACCGCGGAGCGGAGAGCTGCGAGGCCGTCCGGATCGACTCGGTACCAGACCCACGTGCCGCGCTTCTCTCGTCGCACCAGACCGGCCTCGTACAGCAACTTCATATGATGACTGATGGTTGGCTGCGACTTACCGACAGGTTCGGCGAGATCGCAGGCGCACACCTCGCCTGAAGCAGACGATGCGACCAGGTTGAACAGGCGGAGGCGAACCGGGTCGGCGAGGGCTGCGAAACGCCGTGCAAGGTCGAGCGCCGCGGCGTCAGGCAGGGTGTCGGTCACGGCCGAGCAGCATGCGACGGTGCGGGTCAATGTTGATTTGGTCTTTGTCATCGGGGGGCCTTCGTTGCGGCTCGTGGATCTGAGTGCGGCGCAGTCGTCCTGCCAACATCGACAATCATAAATATTGACAATCATCGATGTAACTGCCAGAGTGTCCATATCGACAACCGTCAAACTAACAGGAGTGATCAGAATGTCCCGTCTGCAGCTTGCCCTCAATGTCGCCGATCTTGATTCGGCCATCGCGTTCTACTCGAAGCTGTTCGGCACCGCTCCGGCCAAGGTGCAGCCCGGCTATGCCAACTTCGCAATCACGAACCCGCCGCTGAAGCTGGTGCTGTTCGAAGGTGGCGAGACCGGGACCATCAACCACCTCGGCGTCGAGCACCTGTCGCACGAAAGCCTCACCGACGAGATCCAGCGCATCAAAGATGTCGGCCTGGCAACGTTCGACGAGGGACAGGTCGACTGTTGCTACGCGTTGTCGGACAAGGCGTGGCTCACCGGCCCCGACACCACCCGCTGGGAGATCTATTCCGTCCTGGCCGATACCCAACCCGAGGCGGGCACGGCAACGGCAACTGACAACTGCTGCGCCGGAGAGCCCGTGTCGGTATCCACCGGTGCGGGCACGACATCGGTCGCGACAGGTGGCTGCTGCTGACCTTCTGACTCGGTCCGTGGCTTCAGCCGTGGCCCGGAATGGTGTTCCATGGTCCGCCATCGGCGCGCGGCTCCTTCGGAAGACCCAGGATCTGTTCGCCCACGATTCCCCGCTGTACCTGGCTGGTCCCGGCATAGATGGTGCCTGCGCGTGCATTGAGAAAGACGCCGACCCAGTTGGCCGAATCATTCGGCGAACCCTGCACGTCGAACGTGAATGCCGTGCGCGGTGACTGACCCGTCGGCACCATCGAGTCTGCGCCCAACACGTCGACGGCGAGTTCGGTGAGTTGCTGGTGATACTCGCTCCAGAAGAGCTTGCCGATCGAGGATTCGGGACCGGGTTGGATACCCTGCAGGAAGTTCGTCAGCGCTCGGTACCCGAAGAAGCGCATGATTTCTACCTTGGTATGGGCCTTGGCGAAACGCTGACGCATATGCGGATCGGTCAGCACCCCACGTTCGGTTGCGAGTGCCAGTAGCTTGTCCAGCTCGCGTCGGAAACCGATCGCCGTCACTGCTGCTCCTGCGCCGCGTTCGTTGCCGAGCAGCGTCATCGCAACCGCCCATCCGCCGTTGACTTCGCCGACGATCGCATCGCGCGCACATCGCGCATCGGTGAAGAACACCTCGTTGAATTCCGATTCCCCGGACATCATTCGGATGGGGCGTACCTCGACCCCGGGCTGCCTCATGTCGACCAGCATGAACGTGATCCCGCGGTGCTTCGCCTCGTCCGGAGCCGAGCGCACGAGGACGAAGATGTGATTGGCAAGATGACCGGACGAGGTCCAGATCTTTTGACCGTTGATCACCCACTCGTCGCCGTCGAGCACCGCTCGGCAGCCCAGGTTGCCGAGGTCGCTTCCGGCGGCAGGTTCGCTGTAGCCCTGGCACCAAATGTCTTCGCCGCTCAGGATGCGCGGCAGATAGTGGCGCTTCTGCTCTTCCGTTCCCCAGCGGAGCATTGTGTTGCCGAGCATGGAGATGCCGAATCCGTCGTTGGGTGAACCAGTCGGCACACCGGCCCTGGCGAATTCCTCCGCAAGCACGACGGTCTCGAGAGGAGACAGACCCGCCCCTCCGTACTCCTTCGGCCAGCTGAGCGCGAGGTAGCCGTGCTGGTGCAGCGTGGTCCTCCAGGCAGTGGTGAACGCCTCGGCTTGCTGCTCACCCAGCGCGCCGATTCCGCGCCAGTCAGCCGGAAGTTGGTTGTCCAGGAACGCGCGGACGCTTGCCCGGTAGGTGTCGGCCTCTGGTGGGTAGGTGAGCTGCATCCGATGAATCTACGCCGATGCATCGAGCAAACGCTGGTCGGAGTAACGGCGAACCCGCCGTCAGCCCGGTCCCTCGGCCGATCCCGCGGCCGGTCCCTCGACCTGGTCAGCGTCCGGGGACCTCCGGCAGCAGTGCGTCGCTCACCCACATGTCGGTGAGGTGGAGGGTGGACCGGATACGCACGACTTTCTTCAGGGCGGTGATCGGTTGCCCACACATGGACAGAGCCGCCTTGATGGCGTCGTCCTCCGTGGGTAGAACCATGGGGAGTCTGGACCGACGGACGCCTGCCGGGCCGGCGGTGAAACAGTTCAGGTAGGTCTTGTGCCAGTCGATCTGCGATGCCACCTCGACGGTGGTGAAATCGGCCAACCCGATGCCAAGAGCGTTGCCGTGGCTGTCGGGCGTCAGACCGAGCACAACGATGGTGGCAACGGTGCTGTCGCCTTCGAGGCCGTTAACCCAGTAGCGGCCAGTGACGTTGGGGTCCAGGCCTACCCCGCTGATGTCTTTGCCGACCTGTTCGACGATGAGCACGTCGATATGCGCGAACGGGAGGTGCGGCACGTACGTGCGGGCCACATCGGTGAGGGCTGACTCGCGATCTGCACCGAAGTGCTGGGGGAGAAGCGCCTCGACGTTCACGACCTGGCCCGCCCCGTTCTCGATCGTCGCGACGCCGCCCAGCAGGCGACCGGATCGACGCAGCGCGTCGATACCTTCGAGGAGCAGGGATCTCATCCGGTCCGGCCCACATGCGTGGATCTGGGCTGCCCCCGACTGCTTTCCGAAGCCGACCACGGCCATCTTCGTCAGTCCGCTCTCCACCGGCCCTTCGAAGCACGTGTGTGGCTTGATCCGGTTCACAGGAAGGATCCGATCGGCCGCTGCTGCGTTGGCGTCGAGGAACATCGGCATGCCGTCTGCCGTACGGGCGACCTCGACGGTTTCCATCGTTGACCGGATTTCGGCGCCGACGGCTTCTTCGGTGATGCCGTATCCGGTGAGTACCTCACGCTGGCCGTCTGCGGTACCGCCGCCATGGCTTCCCATCGCCGGCACAAGAAACGGTTTGGCACCAAGACGATGGAGCCCGTCGACGGTCCCCGCAAGCATTGCGACCCGGTCCGTGAGGCCGCGGCTTCCCGCGCCGACTGCCACCGACATCCCGGGTTCGACGCTCGCCCCGAGCATCTCGACTACTGCATTGGCAGCGGTCGTTCGAACGTCGCTCACCGGCACTCCGGTCGGTCCCGGAACGGTGACGTGGTGCAAATGCGGGATCGCAAGAGCGGAATGGAACGGCAGCTCCACACCTGCGAGCATCGTGGCGAACGGCATGTCGTGACCCATGACCCCGACGGTAGTCGCCCTCCGGCGCTCTTTCCCGGCCATCGATCAGGGCAGCCGGTACAGTGCACGTGCTTGGCCGGTTGCGTGCAGTCGGCTCGCTACAGACCAAGGGAGACACGCCATGGCATACGGTACGGACAGCATCGAGGCCAAGCCGGTGCAGGACTGGGTGAACGACTGGGACTGGCTCGACGACCAATGGGGTGCCAACGCTATCGAGATCTGGAACTCGGTGCGAGAACAGTGTCCGGTGGCGACGACCGAACGGTACGGCCGTGCCTTCATGCCGGTCACCATGGCCGGTGTCTCATCGATCGCAAAAGACACCGTCAACTATTCATCGGTCTGGGTGGGCGTTGCCCGGCCCGACGCGCTGCGGGCCCCTGCGCCACCCATCACGTCTGATCCGCCGGAGCACCACGACCATCGGCGCCTTCTGCTGCCCGCGTTCTCACCGAAGAACGTGAAGCCCCTCGAAGAAAAGCTGCGCGCTTACTGTCGGCAACTGATCGCGGATCTGGACGGAGTCGACATCGCCGATGCGGCCGAGCAGTACACCCAGCACATCCCGGTCCACGGCATCTGTCTGCTGACCGGTCTGCCCGAGGCCGACGCAGACCTGTTCCGCAATTGGATCTATCGAAGCTTCCAGCTGGCGCCGAAGGACAACACGGTCCGGGCCCAAGTGTTCTCGGAGATGACCGACTACGTGTCTGCCATCCTCGAAGATCGCAAGCTGTCCCCGCAGGACGACATGCTCACGATGATTGCCAACGCCGAGATCGACGGTGCCCCGGTGTCTCATGAACTGCAGACCGGCTACGTCCGGTTGCTCATTCTGGCCGGTATCGACACCACCTGGTCGGCGATCGGTTCTGGCCTGTGGCATTTCGCGCAGCATACGGACCAAGTGGCCCGTTTGGTGGCGGTGGAAAACGACGACGTCCTGTGGCAGACCGGTTCCGAAGAGATCTTGCGATACTACGCTCCGGTCACGATGGCTCGAAAGGTGATCGCCGACACCGAGGTTTCGGGGTGTCCCGTCCACGCAGGAGATCAGGTGCTGGTGACGTTCCCGGCAGCGAACCACGACCCGGCAGCGTTCGAGAACGCGCACGAGTTCCAACTCGACCGCGAACGCAACCCGCATGTCGCGTTCGGGCTCGGCATCCATCGATGCGTGGGTTCAAACCTGGCGCGCCTCGAAGTCCTGGTCGCGATGCAGGAATGGCTGCGCGCGTTCCCTAACTACTCCCTTGATCCATCGCGCCGAACGACGTGGGCGAACGGACAGGTGCGCGGGCCGCGCAACATTCCCGTGCTGTTGAACCGCGCAGGCTGAGCTGGCCGACCGGGTCAGCTCGCCGTCAGCGATCAGGCCGACGGGAGCGACAGAATCGTCACCGTTCCGTTGTCGCCGTCGACCTCGATCAGCGCACCATCGGGAATGCGCCGCGTGGCGCCGACAGCTGACACGACACAGGGAATGCCGAGTTCGCGCGACACGATCACGGCATGGCTCATCGTTGCTCCGACGTCGACAACCACCGCTTCGGCAGCGAGAAACAGCGGCGTCCATGAGGGGTCGGTGATCGGAGCAACCAAGACGTCGCCGGGGCCGAGGTCGCGTGGATCGCCAGGGTCCAGCACAACTCTGGCAAGTCCACGGGCAACGCCGGGACACCCAGCGATGCCCTGCAATCGCTCGCCAACGGTAACGGGAACCGCTTGCTCGTTGCGCGACGACCACGTCGAGGGATCCGGAACTACCCGGTCGACGATGAACGGGGGAGTCTTCGCCGACAGCTCTGCGTGCAGAGCCGACCGGTCGGCGATCACGTTTGCGAATTGGGCTGGATCGTCCAGAGCTGCAGTGAACTCGTCGAGCGAATAGAGGCACGCCTTCCACCGTTCGCTTGGACCGCCACGCTCTGCGATCCGCCGAGCCAGCTCCGCATGCGCTGTGCGTGCGCCGTGGATGGCAGCAATGATTGTGGTCTTCGAACGCTCCCTAGCCTGTGAATACAGCGTGGTGGCGCGCAGCGCCTTGTCGAACTGGAACCGGTCCACCGGGTTGAGTGCGCGGCGTACCTGCTGGACCGCAGCAACTCGACGGTCCGACAGCCGGGTCAATTGCACGGCCGGATCGTGTGCCGCATCCACAGCGCGCATACGATCGATCGCAGCGAGCGCAAGCTGAGGTCGGAACTCCCACGGGTCCGAACCGATGTCCCACTCGTTCGGACCGCGGGAACCGAACTCATTGATAAACGCGTCGTAGGATTTCACCCAGTCCGCTGCCGACGGCTCTGACCGCAGCCGAACCATGGTCTCGGAGCTGACGCCGGCATCGAACGCGGCTGACACGGCTGGGCTGTAGTTGGCCTGCCGGGCGAGCTTCCACATCGCAGCTGATGGCGCAGCCGATTCGATATCGCCTATACCGCCGAGAATGCTGACGAGCAGATCCGCCTTGCCTGCCTTCGTCGTGAGGTCGACCAGTGCCCCCGATACCAGCGCGACGCTGAACGTGTTGTCGATGTGTCGGAAGAACAGCTGCTCGAACAACGGGACCAGGTTCTTGATGTGCGCAACCAGCGCCTCGTCCGAGGCATGATTTCCCGGATACCCATCGAGGTACTCGCGTACCGCAGCCTTGTCCTCGGTGAGGCCGGGAACATGCTTCGCACCGAGCAGCCGGAAGATCGTCCTGCCGAGACGCAAAGAAGACGCCTTGTTCTTGTGGCCGGTGCCAGGCCGATACGCAGGAGCATCGGACTCGCCGAAGAACGTCTTGTCGATCGCCTCAACGGTTCCGCCGGGAGCGCGGACGCCGAGCAGCCGGACGAAGCTCGCGTTGATGTAGCAATATCCACCGAACACGCTGAGGATGACCATGTCCTCCGTCGCCAGGAAATCGTCCGGCATGAGCAAGCCCATCTTCTCGAAGGCTCTCCGCCAGCCGCGCTCTGCAGCACGGCCGTAGAGGTCCCACGTCAGTGGGAGCACAACCTCGGGGAACACCTCCCCGACGTTGCCACGGGTATACAGCTGCCATCGGCTGCTGGGAGGGTTGTCCGTCGCCCAGATGGGTTTCCATATCGTGGGTGACCCAGAGATCTGGTTGTCGGAGAACCCGCTGACGGCACCCACGAACGTCTCGCCGACGGGCCGGAGCGGGGGCATCCTCACACCGGTCAGCGCAAGTTCGACCAGCCGACGTGGCAAGTTGTTGAGACCGTGGTAACCCCCATACCGACGCTTGGGGCGGACGAAGCGCCTTCCTGCAACGACAGCGTCCACCACGTCGTACCCCAACTTCACCGGGTCGACCTTCGGCAGGAACATCAGATGCCGGAAGCGGGTCAACGCGGGTTGCTGCCAACTCGTCGGCGTGTCGAGGCGGTTCCACATCGCGGTGTCCACAGGTCCGGGAGCCACCACCGTGAGCCCGATGCCGGTGCCCTTCAGCTCGAGGCGCAGTGTCTCGCTGAAGTTCGTGAGGCCCGCCTTGGAACCTGCGTACGCAGCGAGGCCTGGAAACGGGATAGCTCCAGCGACGGAACTGACCATGACGAGGTGGCCGGCGTTCCTGGACAGCATGTGGGGTAGTACATCGCGGGTGAGGAGGAGCGGTGCCTCGAAGTTGAGCCGTGCGAGTGAACGGATATCAGCGCGCGTCGTGTGGGCGAAGGCGTCGTCGGTTTCCACCCCGGCGTTGTTCACCCAAACGTCAATGTGACCGATCTGGTCAGCGCACCTTGCGACCAACGAGTCGAGTTGCTCGGCGTCGGTGAGGTCGGCGACCAGCCAGTCGGCGCCGATCTCGGTCCCCAACTGGGCCAGCTTGTCGGCGGACCGGGCAATGAGCAGGACCCGAGCGCCGGATTGGCTGAACGCTCTGGCCATCGCCGCACCGATACCTTGCGATGCGCCGGTGATGACGACATGGCTGCCGCTGATCTGCATGCTTCCTCCCGGAAGACGAGTGGACAACGGGACTCTAGCGACCCATCGCTGTGTTTTCACTACACAGACCATGGAGGGAGGTGGTCGGTGTGCCAGACGTCAATGACCGATGTCTCGTGTGATTCCTGACCCTCTCAGAACAATGAGTTGTTTACGTTCCCCTCACATTCCCAGTCGATAGTAAAACCATGAACACATACCTTCCTCGTATGGAGTCGACCCCCGAAGCGTGGGAAGACTTCACTTCACCTCAGGTCGACCCAACCTCTGAACTCGAAGCCGTCGTCGCCTCACTTGAGGCGATGCGTTTGGACCCTGCACTGCCAGAAGTGCCGGTTTCAACGCTCATCGGCCTGCACGGAGCACTTCTGCTGTTTCAACTCGGCGGGCGGGTCGATCTCGTCCCCGGCGTGAGCGGATTCCCGTTCGGCCGTCGTCTCACCGAGCGCCGAGTCGCATCGGCTGCCCGACGGGTTGCCCGAGGCGTTGACTCGTACCAGAACTGGCTCCGCGCCGGCGAACGTATCGATGACCTCATCGGCTGCATCGATCCGGAACTGGGCGCAGCGGTCTCGTCGGTCGCCTGACCGGTTCGTCACCTGTGGAGGGTCACACCTCCACAGTCGGGCTGGAAATTCCTCGAAACATGCCGAGCCGACGGCAGGGCCGGGTGAACGTCACCCACCCGTTCGAAGAAGCCGTATGTGCACTGATTGAACCGGATCCGTTGGTTTCGGCGATGGGCTTCGACCGAGTGGTAGTCATTGGTACCGTGGGGTTTGGTCGAGCTGCTGCGTTCGCCCTTGATGCCCTTGGTGCGAAGGAGACCATTCGATCCGGTCCTGGCACGGGCGCGTGATCTGGCCGATCGATGCTGACCGCAGGGTCCGCTGGACGAGTCGAGGTCGCACGGTCAGTAGACGATGCCTGCGGCGGTGCAACAGGAGTGGTCAACTGCAGTCCGATCGGCATGCACCACCATCCGGGCAACCCGGTCAAACCCCCCCATCTGGCGACCCCGTCGTGGGTGTTCGATGCGGTCTGTGTGCCGATGCGTACCGAATTTCTGACGATGGCGAACGAGAGCGGAGAGTCGGCCATCTCGGGCGCCGAGTTGTTTTTCTGGCAAGCCGTTGATGCGTTCGAGCATTCACGGCGCAACCCCTGGCCGCAGATGTCGTGCAGGAGGCGCGCCGTCTGGTCTGGCCCTATGTCGAACGACGCGCTGCCAAAGGACTCTGACACGGGGAGGCTGCCACACTCCGTGGTGAACACACGCTGCGTTCGCGCTCAGCGCGCAAAGCAACCGGAACGAAGTGAACAAATCGCCCGCCTGACGGCGAGGTATGCGCGGTGGCCTGTCTGCGACGCGCGAAGATGGCGGGCGGATCCAGGAGACGAAGTGGCAGGTCACGACAGAAATAACGAGCGTCCTGACCCGCCTCGCTCAGAGTTCGGAGGCGTGTTGCCCGCCGCAGGCCGTACCGTCGCGCACCAGCGCCGGCGTCGCCTCGTGTTGCTACGGACCGTGGCGCTTCTCGCTCCAGTTCTGGTCACGTTGGAGTTGTTACAACTCACCGGTGTCATGCGAGTCCCGCTGTTGCCGTCCAAAGGCGGCGGTTTCCGTTCGCTGATTGTCTTGGGGCGTGCTGGCGTTGACTCCACCGTGGCCGACAACGAAACGCTGCAGGCCCGGTCCGACCCAACCCTGCCCGCAGAGGTCGAGGAAAACTTCCGCGACATCTCGACCCCTGGCACTCGCACTCGTTCGACGGTTCCGGGCCGCGGTGGGTCAACCGTTCAATTGCCTGTTTCTGTTTGGCCGAACACGACCGTCAAGGTAGAAGTTCTCGGGATCACGGTCCGTTCCAGTTCTGCTCAGGGGGCCGCATCGGGTCGCGTCGGATCTGCGCTCACGACCGCTTTGCCACCAGCGTCCGACGCCGAATCGGAGACCACGGCGCGGCGAGAGGACAGCACGGCGGCGAAGGCTGGGCCCCCTGCATCGTCGACTTCCTCCCGAACAGGTACTGCGAATGTCGCCGAGCCGAGCGTTCCGGCGGAAACCGTGGCCCCCGCCACTCTGACCGTCGGTGCGGGCACGTTCTTCACTGTGCCGAACCTCGGCGCGACGACTCGGGTGACAACGACCGTACCGACGACTGTTGCGACGACCGCAGCGACGACCGCAGCGACGACCGTTGCGACGACTGTTGCGACGACTCGTGCGACCACGACCGTACCGACGACTGTTGCGACGACTGTTGCGACCACGACCGTACCGACGACTGTTGCGACGACTGTTGCGACGACTCGTGCGACCACGACCGTACCGACGACTGTTGCGACGACTGCAGCGACGACTGCAGCGACGCCTACGACGAACAACGCAATTTTGGTCAGAAAACTAATAGAAA
>JANNBN010000122.1:0-10326 GCA_031385545.1 Acidimicrobiia bacterium
TGGGGTCACTCGTGACCGCAAGCAGGTTCCGGCTGAGTGGTCCGGCGTGCCGTTCATGCTGATGGACACGGGCGGGTGGACGGTGAAGGGCAATGCGCTCGACGAGAAGGTGTCCAAGCAGGCCGAGAAGGCCATCGAGGAAGCTGACGCTGTCGTGATGGTTGTCGACGTCACGGTTGGCGTCACCGAGGACGACGAACGGGTCGCCGATCTCATCAGGCGTCGCCGTGGATCGGCCGGTACGTTCCTCATGGTGAACAAGGTCGATGGCGAAACACGAGAGCCGGACATCTGGCAGTTCAGCCGGCTCGGTGTCGGTGAACCGCAGCCGGTCAGTTCGCTGCACGGCCGTGGCAGCGGCGATTTCCTCGACCTCATCATCGCGGTGCTGCCCTCGGCCGAGGCGCCCGATGCCGGGCCCGAAACGGACTTCGACTACGAAGACGCGGTGGACCAGGCGACGTACGAGAAGCCGGTCGTCACGGGCAAGGGCGTGGGTGGCGGCGCAGTTCCTGCAGTTGTCATCGCGGGTCGTCCGAACGTGGGGAAGTCGACGTTGTTCAACCGGCTGATCGGCGACGAGCGCTCCATCGTGCACGACTTCCCTGGCACCACCCGTGACTCCATCGACACGGTGGTGCAGACCGACGAAGGCGAGATCCGGTTCATCGATACTGCGGGTATGCGTCGCAGATCGCGGATGGATGACGGCACGGAGTTCTATTCGATGGTGCGCGCGCTGCAGTCCATCGACGAGGCCGACGCGGCCATCTTCGTCATTGACGCTCGTGAGGGAGTTACCGCACAGGATCAGCGCCTGGCCGAACGGATTGACGCATCTGGCTGCCCGATCGTGATCCTGTTGAACAAGTGGGATCTGCTCGACAGTGCCGAGGCTCGTGCTTCGGCCAAGGAACAGGTTGCCGACAAGCTTGCGTTCATCGGATACGCGCCGGTCATCACGGTCAGCGCGCTCTCCGGCATGGGTATCGCGAAGCTGCTGCCGACGCTCAGCGAGGCCATCAGCAAGTACCACATGCGTGTGCCAACTCGGGCGCTCAACAACCTCATCCACGACCTGCAGGCGACGTTCCCCGGGCGGGAATCGCGTGTGCTGTACGCCACCCAGGGTGCAACCGATCCGCCTACGTTCACGCTCTTCGCCAACCGCACATTGTCGCCGCAGTTCCTGCGGTTCCTGGAGAAGCGCATCCGCGAGCACTTCGGGTTCGGTGCAACGCCGCTGAAGCTCCGCGTCCGCAAGCGGGGATGATCCACCTGGGCAACCGGGCTGGTGGTGTCGCAGCTGCCCTCATGGTTGCAGCGACAGCGCTCGGCGTTGCCGGGTGCACGGCAACCCTGCCCGTCGGCGGGGTCGCGTCCGGCTCGTCCGTGGTTGCGTCCGCTCCCGGGTGGGTCGGGCCACGCCTGCCGAGTGTTGCGTTCGTGGTGACCTGCCGTGCGAGTCACCAGGCGCCCGATGACCCGTTGGTGCACCCGGGTCACCCGGGCGCGTCGCATATGCACGCGTTCTTCGGCAACACCTCCACCACCGCGATGTCGACCACGGCCTCGCTGTCCACGGCATCGACTACGTGCAGCGACGCAGCTGATCGGGCTTCGTACTGGACGCCAGCACCCGCTGCAGATCATCTGCGCGCCTACTATGACGCGGGCAATGCTGACCCGTCCGAGGTCGCAGCGTTCCCGTCCGGGTTGGCCGGTATCGCTGGTTCGCCTGAGGAACTCGAACCGGGTGTTGCCGTGGTTGCGTTCCGGTGCGGCAAAGCGGCTGATGGCCCCGATGCAGCTGGCTGGTCATCGTCTCCTTCTGCGTCGCAGTGCCGCGACGGTGCTGTCGTGAGATACACGTTCGGGCAGTGCGCCGATGGTCGGCTCATTGCATGTCGGCATGGGCAGCGGCCAACGTTTGTGCGCTTACGGTTGGTGATGGCGTGGACCGGTGGCGTTGCGGGGATGGGGCCACATGCTGACTTCTGGAACACCTGGGATCAGCGGCGGCTGGCGGAACTGGTTGCGGTGTGCGTGCGCGGCGAGCGGATCACCAACCTGGAGATCAAGCAGTGCGGGCTGCCGGGGTCCGGCCCGGCGTGAGGGGTCAGTGCTTCTTGACCCGGGCGCGCGACGCGTCGATTTCGCGCCACGCAGCGGCTGCGCCCTCGTAGCCCGACGTCGTTGACTGCTTGCCCGGCTCGAGCATCTTGTAGACGTCGAAGAAGTGGGTGATCTCGTTGATCAGCTCTTCGGGCAGGTCACCGATGTCTTCGACGCCGCGCCAGCGGGGCTCGCCGGGCGGCACGCACAGCACCTTTGCGTCCGGGCCCTTCTCGTCCTGCATCCACAGCACGCCGACGGGGCGGGCCTCGACCCATACCCCGGGGTAGGTGGGGTCTTCGAGCAGGACAAGGGCATCGAGCGGGTCCCCGTCGCCGCCGAGTGTGTCGGGGATGAACCCGTAGTCGGCCGGATAGACGGTGGCAGAGAACAGGCGCCGGTCAAGGAACACCCGGCCCGTGTGGTGGTCGATCTCGTACTTGTTGCGAGAGCCCCGGGGGATCTCGATCACTACGTGAATGCAGCCGTCTCGGGGACTCAGTTCCATATTCTCCCCAGTCTGGCCTGCGTTCGGGTATCCGAGCGACCCGAACCGGGAGGAAAGCCTTACCTCCTGCGGTGGCCGACGTCACGAAAATTCGCAACCTTGGGTAACATCGCCGCCATGACCGCTCCATCCGTACCGATCAACTGCGCCGCGGACATCGTCCGCCATTGGAGTTCGGTGAAGCCGAATGCCACCGCCATCAAGTGTGGCACGCAGGTCATCACGTGGGCAGAGTTGCATTCGGCCTCCAGTCGGGTTGCTTCGGCGTTGGTCGCAGCAGGGGTTGCGCCGGGCGAGTCGATTGCGTTCCTCGAGAAGAATGCGCCCGAATTCTTCGAAGTGATCTACGGCGCGTCCAAGGCGAATGTGGTCGATGTGTCGGTGAACTGGCGTCTCGCCCCACCGGAGATCTTGTACACCATCAACGACTCCACGGCGAAGATTCTGTTCGTGGGCGCAGACTTCTTCGAAGCTGTCGAAAGCATCGAGCCGCAGTTCACGTCGGTGCAGACGATCGTGGCGCTGGGGTCGCATCCTCGTTGGCCGAGCTACGCGGATTGGAAGGGTGCACACGAGCCAGTGGACCCCCTGGTGCCCACTGCGATGGATGACACCGCGTTCCAGCTGTACACCTCCGGCACAACCGGGCTTCCGAAGGGCGTCATGACGTCGAACGCCAACCTGTTCGCCCTGTTGGGCGAGGTCACCGGCCCGTGGAAGATGGACGAGACGTCCAAGAACATCGCCACCATGCCGCTGTTCCACATCGGTGGTTCAGGTTGGGCGATGTGCGGTCAGTTCGTCGGCGCCGAGACGCTGCTGGTGCGTGACCCCAACCCGGGTGCGCTGCTGGACCTCATGTCGGACGAGAAGGCGACCAACGCGTTCTACGTTCCTGCGCTGCTGGCGTTCATGGCGTTGGTTGCTTCGCAGCCTGGCCAGCCGCAGCGTGACTTCTCGTCGATGCGTTCTGTCGTCTACGGCGCGTCGCCCATCACCGACGAGGTGCTGATCTCTTCGATGAACACGCTGAAGTGTCCGCACGTCCAGGTGTTCGGCATGACCGAGACGACGGGTGCGATCACCGAGCTCACGCCAGAGGATCACGACCCCAATGGTCCGCGCGCATATCTGTTGCGTTCGGCCGGCAAGCCGTATCGGTGGGTCGAGATGAAGGTCGTCGATCTGGAGACGGGCGAGGACCGTGCCGCGGGCGAGGTCGGCGAGGTGTGGACCCGTTCGCCGCAGAACATGAAGGGTTACTGGGGTAACCCCGAGGAGACGGCTAAGACCATCACGCCTGATGGGTGGCTGCGGACCGGCGACGCCGGGTATCTCGATGCCGAGGGGTATCTGTTCCTCACCGATCGGGTGAAGGACATGATCGTGTCGGGCGGCGAGAACGTGTACCCGGCCGAGGTCGAGAACGCACTGGCGAAGCACGTAGCTGTTGCCGAGGTCGCAGTCATCGGTGTGCCGTCTGACAAGTGGGGCGAGACGGTGAAAGCGGTCGTGGTGCTGAAGCCGGGAGCTGACGTGTCGGCTGCAGAGTTGATGGCGCATGCCAAGACGTTGCTGGCCGGTTTCAAATGCCCCACATCGGTGGACTTCACCGATGTGCTGCCCCGCAACCCCAGCGGCAAGGTGCTGAAGAAAGACCTGCGCGCTCCGTTCTGGGCGGGCAGGACCCGCCAGATCAATTAGCGAGAGAGGCTGCCCCCACGGCTGGGGGGACCCTCTCTCGCAATCTGTCGTCAAGAAGCTGGGAAATGTCGCGCACTGGATCTGGGAATTGTCGCAAAGTGAACCTGGATTCTGTCCCGCAACCTCTCGCACGGCGTTTGACTCTTGCTGAGGTTTCATCATCCAAAGGGAGGAATTGGCACGTGTGGTGCTGCTTTTTTGAGTTCTCGGTTCAAGAAGCCACGAAGAGCGGCCGATCTCTCATCTGGATCCAGGGGCCCCTGGACAATCGGCGCACAGCAGGACAGAGCAGACGTACAAGGCGGTCACCCGCAGGTCGCTCGACGACGCCCAGGTGCCCGAGAAGCGGTTGTCGTGCGGGCTGGTTCATACACTGGCCCCCATGTCTGGTGATATCGCTGCTGCTTCGGAACGTGCCCTCCGTGGGAACCTGCACAAAGAGGCAGCCAAGCTGGCCAAGCAGAACAAACTGTTCGTGCGAGAGCGCATCTCGCTGCTGCTCGACGATGGTTCGTTCGTGGAAGATGGGTTGCTCGCCAACGCGTCGGCACTGTCCGACGATCTGCCCGCCGATGGAATTGTCACCGGCACTGGTCTCGTCGACGGCCGGCCGGTCATCGTGGTGGCCAACGACCCCACGGTCAAGGCAGGTTCGTGGGGTGCTCGCACGGTCGAGAAGATCATCCGGGCAACGGAGCTGGCCCTTGCCAACCGGCTACCCATCTTCTGGCTGATCGATTCCGCAGGTGCACGTATTACCGACCAGGTGGAGTTGTTCCCCGGGCGTCGTGGCGCGGGCCGCATCTTTTACAACGAAGTGCAGCTCAGTGGCATGGTGCCGCAGATCTGCTGTCTGTTCGGGCCGTCGGCGGCTGGTGGCGCGTACATCCCGGCGTTCTGCGACGTGGTGATCATGGTCGAGGGCAACGCGTCGATGTACCTCGGGTCGCCACGCATGGTCGAGATGGTGACCGGCGAGATCACCACGCTTGAAGAGATGGGCGGTGCCAAGATGCATACGACCGTCAGCGGCTGCGGGGATTTCCTGGTGAAAAACGACGAGGAGGCGATCGATGTCGCTCGTCGCTACTTCGGGTACATGCCGTCGACGTGGGACTCGCCCGTGCCCCGTGCCGTGGGTGTCGATTCGGCGAAGACGTTCACCCGATCGATCGTTCCCGAGGCGGAGCGGCAGGCCTACGACATGCACAAGGTGATCGATGCAGTGGTCGATGCCGGGTCGTTCCTGGAGGTCAAGAAGGGGTTCGCCAAGGAGCTGATCGTGGGGTTCGGTCGGTTGGACGGGGCGGTGGTCGGGGTCGTTGCGAACAATCCGATGCAGAAGGGTGGGGTGTTGTTCGTCGATTCGGCCGACAAGGCAGCGCGGTTCATCTGGTGCTGCGACGCGTATGGCATCCCGTTGGTGTTTCTTTCCGACGTGCCGGGTTTCATGGTGGGGACGGTTGTCGAGAAGCAGGGCATCATTCGCCACGGGGCGAAGATGATCACAGCGGTTTCCGAGGCAACGGTGCCGAAGATTTGCGTCGTTGTTCGTAAGGCATATGGGGCCGGGTTATACGCAATGTGCGGGCCGGCGTTCGGGCCCGAGGCCACCATTGCGCTGCCGATGGCGAAGATCGCCGTGATGGGGCCCGAGCCCGCGGTGAACGCGGTGTACGCCAACAAGATTGCCGAGATCCCCGAGGGTACCGAGCGTGATGCGTTCGTGGCTGAACGGCGCGAGGAGTACGAGGCTGACGTCGACCTGCTGCGGCTGGCGTCCGAGATGGTTCTTGACGCAGTTATCGAACCCGAGGCGCTGCGAGCCGAGCTCATCGCACGGTTTGCTCGTGCCGCCGGTAAGGTGCGGCCGGTGGTGGCCAAGCGCCACGCCGTGTACCCGGTCTGAGTCCCGGTCTCAGTCCCGGTCTGATCCGCTTAATCGGATGGGGGCACCGTTGCCGTTGTCGTACCTTGGCGGCGTGCCCAAGTTCTACATGATCGCCCCCACCCAGCCGCCGCGCGAGCGTGTCCCGCCAGCGGGTGTGCGGATCCAGCGGGTGGAAGACGAGGACCGGCCTGCCCAGCGCGTGGTCCTTGGTGCGGCATATGCCACCGCTCCTGGTCGTCAGGAAGACCACGATGACGAGGCAGACGTTGATCAGTTCTGGGATGGGGTGTGGGGAACGCCGATCCGCTCGGCCACGTTCGGGGCGTGGCTGGGCGACTCGCTGGTCGGCCTTGCCTATGTGTGTGACCGAGGCGAGACGTATCCGCTGGTCGCCGAGTTGGTGGTGCTGCCGCAGGAGCATGCCCGCGGGATTGGAGCGGCGCTGCTGTCAGCAGTGATCGACGCGTGTCGGGCAGAGGGGCATGGCGGAGTCACGCTTGCGGTGCATCAGGACAACTTGGGTGCGATCCATCTATATGCGCGCATGGGGTTTGCTCTGTATGCAGAGGGATGCCTGGAGGCTGGCGGGGTGGTGTATCGAACGGCCGAGCAATTCCAGATGTTGCGTCACCAGTTCGATTCGGTGCTGCCTGGCCTTGATTTGCCGGTGGAGTACTGCGTGCGCCCGGTAGGGGTCGACGGGTTCCAGCAGTTTGTGAATGTCATTGCATTGCATCGGCTACCCGTGCGCATCTTGGGGATGGTCACCGGGCACCGTAGCGGTTCGGCGTGCCTACAGGCGTCGCGGCGGGTGGTCGAGGACGCAGTCTTGCTGCTCGGCCCGGCCGAGGCTGCGACGATCTTTGATCATCCCAACCTGTGGTCGTGGCGCCGGGCGCTCGACACCGGGGCCGAACGCTTCGAGGTGTGCTTCGGCGAGTCGGTGTCGGAAGGGGTGTAGGAAGGGTCATGGCCAGCGGTAATGGTGGAAACGGAACGTTCGAACTGAAGCGCGCGAAGGACCGATATCCAACGCGTATCGGCTGGTTGGACTCGCATCACTCGTTCAGCTTCGGGCAGCACTACAACCCGGACAATGTCGGTCACGGGTTGCTGCTGGTGAACAACGACGACATCATCCGGGCGGGCCGAGGGTTTGACACACATCCGCATCGCGACATGGAGATCGTCACTTGGGTCCTTTCCGGTGAGCTGGAGCACAAGGACTCCGAGGGCAATCGAGGGCTGTTGTATCCGGGCCTTGCGCAGCGCATGTCGGCTGGCACTGGCATCTGGCATTCCGAGATGAACCCGCACGGCAAGCTTGATGTGCATCTGGTGCAGATGTGGGTGCAGCCGGACAAAAAGTCGGTATCACCCGGCTATCAGCAGCTCGACATCAACGATCAGTTGTCAACCGGTGCGCTGGTGCCAATCGCCTCCGGCCGAGGTCACGATGCAGCGATCACCATCCGTCAGCGCGGGGCTGTGCTGTGGGGCGGCCGGCTTGGCCCGGATGCGGTGGTCATGGTTCCCGACGATCGGCACGTGCACGTGTATGTGCCGGTGGGGACCGCCGAACTGGAGGGCGTCGGCACCACGCTGCAGACCGGCGACGCGGTGCGCCTGGTTGGCGCAGGTTCGCCCCGCCTCACGGCCGGGCCCGATGGTGCCGAGGTGCTGATCTGGGCGACTACCTAGAGCCGTGGCTAGGTCCGTTGGCTACTTGAGTGCGGTGCAGATATTGGCGAGACCCGCGAGGAAGGCCGCGTGGTCGGCGGCTGGTACGGCGTCGAACGATGGCACAACAAGCGCGTCGGTGAGGGCTTCGGCGGCTTCCAGCTGCGCTCGGTGGGCTTCGGTAACGGGGATCGGGTCCTCGCCCCACCCGAATGATTTCACCATGTCCGGCCGTTTGATGGCGTGTGCGAGTTTGGGTGCAAGACCGCTGGCCAAGACTGCAACGATGTGGGCTGATCCACGGAGTTCGCGCAGCGTGGCCAGGAGTTGCATGGCCCGGCCGGGGAGGTCGTTGGCGAGTGGTTCGGCAGCGAGACCCGCGAAGAGCGCCAGTGCGGCAGGGTTGGTGGCGGCGATGATTTGTTCTGCGCCGGCGCAGAATTCCTGCAGTCCTTCGACGTTTGCCAAGCGGGCGCGGCCGTGGTCCTGAGCGCAGGCGAGGTAGAGGCGGCCGGCGTCGCGCGGGGCCATCTTGTCCTTGGCGGTGTTCCACATCTTGGCTATGAGTTCGGGTGACCACCACCCGAAGGCGCTGGTGACCACGGGTGCTTCTACGTCGCCCAGCACGCCGCCACGGCCCAGGAAGTAGAAGCGAAATCCGTCGAGGCCATGCGTCTTGCCAACGGTGACGGTTTCAGGGGTGAAGTAGAAGGCCGACCCGTGGGTGTTGATGTCGGCGCAAGCAGCTGCCATAAGGGCTGCGGTGTCGGCGGCAGTGTTCTGAGAGACGCTGGTCATGGGTGGCATCGTGGCATCGGGCGTGGGTGCGTTCCGAATCGGCTGGGGCGTGGCCGGGGCTCGGTCGTCGGGGCCGTGGTGGTGGTGCGGATGTTTTGATTTTGACTGTATTGATCCGACACGTGACGAAACTCGAATGCGAGCGGTTGCGCTGGTCGCCCCCCATCGGTGGAGGTGTAGTGGTGATGGGGGGTGATGGGGGGTCGCGTCCTGGGTGGGCTTTCGCGTCCCGGTGGTGTCGGCACTGCGGGGACGCGAACGCTCGTGGGGGACGCAAGTTTGGTGCTGGGGGATGGGTGGTGCTGAGAGTTGGTCAGCGGCCGACGATGGATTGCACTTCGCGGACGGGCAGCGCGATTGGCTGGGTGGTTGCGGTAGTTCCTTGGAGTGCAACGCCGGGGATGTTGGAGTCCACACTGATGTTCCAGCGGATAGTAAGCCTGCTTGCGATGGTGCCGGCCTTGGGGCCTTGGGTGATGAGCAGGTAGCACCCGGCAGCGTCCGCGGCTGCTCGTCCGGCGCGGGTGGTGCCGTCGAAGCCGGGGCCGACGCAGCGGACCGAGCCGTTTCCGATGGACGAGAAGTTGATGCCGATGGGTGTGAGCGTGCCGGTGGCCGCCCATCCGCCGGGGAAAGTCATGGTGTCGGATTGCATGGCAAACGAGGCCGGATCGGCACGGAAGTAGAGGCGCTTGCCGTAGATCATGGCGATGTCGGGATTGCGTTCCACCGGTGGGGCGAACCGGGCGACGGGCTTTTTGGCGATGGCCACGAGCAGGTTCCACACTGCGTCGGGTGATGGGGGAGGAGGTTGTGCAGGTGTTGCCGGGTCACACGATGCGCAGACCCAGGTGAAGGTCCAGTCCGTGTCCGCGGCGCATTTCCACTTCTTGAGGAAGAGCATCTCGCCGTTCTCCACCTTGCTGGGCCACTCGTCGGTGCGGTCGAGCTCGGCATTGCAAACCGCCGTCGGCTTCGGCGCAGCCGTCTGCTTCCCAGCCGTCGGCTGAGGATCATCCCCCGCAGTACAAACGAGTGCAACACCCGACAAGGTGCATTTGCCGTTGTAGTCGCCCGTGGCTCCTGCTGGCGAGGCTAGAGCAGCGAAAATCAACAGGACTGAGACGGATAGTCCACCGATCCTTGATAGAGCCATTTCCCCTCCTTTCGAATCATCACGGCGTCGAGTCGTTCGCGAGTGAGTTCGCCCGACCTGGTGTCTTCGCTGGCAGTTGAAGTGCCGCTTGTGTGGAGGACGAAGTCGTCGTTCAGGATGCATGTCTCGATCACGACGGAGTTCGCGCCTTGGAAGCGCACCCCAAGTACAGAGACTTCGGATATTCGATTTGGCTTATACCGAACCCCGGAATCCCTGTTGTCTTCAAGCGATTTGATTGCTCCCGGCACCCAAGTTATTGGATCCGCTAGTCCATAGAACGGATCGGCAAGGGCTAGCCCTTGGTACCGCTGGCGATCGTATTCAGTCTTTACGGCGATGCGGACTCGGATGGCTTCGCGGAGGTCTGGGTCGTCGGGGAGCGTCGTCGATGGTGGCACGAACATTGGCACCGTGGATGGAGAAACGCTGCTGCTCGCAAGGATCTCGGCGATGGTTGTGTCGACAGCGGCA
>JANNBN010000151.1:0-17950 GCA_031385545.1 Acidimicrobiia bacterium
ATCGGCAGCGTGTTCGAGGTTCCCGGCGCAACCATGCGAGACAAGCTGCGCTACATCAACGAGGTGGACGACTCCATTCGTCGGTATCTGGCATTTGAACCGCGGGGGCGTCCGCAGGCCAGCGCCAACGTGGTGTGGCCGTCGAATGACCCCCAGGCGCACGCGGGCTTCATCATCTTGCAGTCCGACCGCGCACACGCCATGAGCGGGTCGAACACCATTTGCGTGGTCACCGCCCTGTTGGAGACCGGCACCGTCGCAATGACCGAACCGCACACCGAGGTGGTGCTCGAGACCGCAGCCGGGCTTGTCCGCGTGGTTGCCGACTGCGCCGATGGTCGGTGCGAGCGGGTCACCATCGCGGGCGTGCCGTCGTTCGTCGAAGCGCTCGACGTGCCGTTGTCTGTGCCCGGCATTGGCGAGATCACCGTCGATGTGGCCTATGGCGGCTGCTACTACGTGCTGGTGCAGGCGCAACAGTTGGGCTTGCGTCTCACCCGCGGCGCTGCGCGCGACGTGGTGGAAGCCGCTGAACGTGTGATGGTGGCGGCGCGCAGGTCGATCACCGTCAAGCACCCCGAAATCCCCGAGATCGACTTCATCTCCTACGTGATGGTCATCGGCGACGACGAACCGGAAGCCCTCCAGTTACGAGGCGCAACGGTGCTGTCGGGGCGCGTCGACCGTTCGCCGTGCGGTACTGGCAACTCGGCCCGCCTGGCGTGCATGCATGCGCGTGGCCAGGCAGAAGTGGGCCAGCTGTTCACCGCCCGGTCGCTGATCGACAGCGAGTTCCTCGTGGGGGTGACCGGGCTCACCACGGTGGCCGGACGTCCGGCTGTTCTGCCGACCATCTCGGGTCGAGGTTGGATAGTAGGTACACGTACCAGCTCGATCGACCCGACTGACCCGTATCCCGACGGGTTCACCCTCACCGACATCTGGGGCAGCCAGGCCGGCTGACGCTGGTTGTCAGAGCCGAAACCGGTTGGGGTTGAACGGCGACAGGTCGACCGAAGAGCGCCCGTCGAGCAGAAGCTCGGCCATGGACCTGCCGGTCACCGGCGCAAGTGTCAACCCGAACATGCCGTGTCCGCCCGCAAGGGTGAGATTGGACCACCCGTTCACTCGCCCCAGCAGCGCCTTGCCGTCGGGGCTCATCGGACGACAACCTGCCCATGTGTCCGTGCGTGCGGCGAAATCCAGGTCGAGGAAGCGGCCCAGGCTCGCAATGATGGCTTCGACGCGACGGGGATCGAATGCGGGCGTGTCGCCACCGAACTCCATGGTGCCGCCCAGTCGGATGCGATCGTCGAACGGGGTTGCCACTGCGTGCGCCTCTTCGAAGATAAGCGGCCGGGTGAGACCCGAAGAAGGAGGCAACGCCACGTTGTAGCCCTGGCCGGCAACAACCGGAACGGACAGGCCGAAGTGCCGTGCAAGGGCACGGATTCCTGCTCCTGCGCAGAGCAGGAACTCGTCGCTTTCGAAGCTCTGGGAGCTGCTCGACACCCGCACCACCCGGCCATTGCTGTGTTGGACAGCAGTGACTGGGGAATGTTCCACCAGCCGCACGCCATGTCGGGTGAGCACCGTCACCAGCGAGTCGACGAACTTGCGCGGGTCGATGTATCGGTCGCCGGGGATGACGAAGCCCGCTCGCACGTGGTTGCTGATCTCGGGCACCAGCCGACGAACGCCGTCGCCGTCGAGCATCTGCATCGGAGCAAGGCCAAGGTGCGCAGCCATTGCCGACATCTCGTGCGCGAACGACTGCGCAAAAGCTTCGTCGTGGAACGGGCACAGCAGTTCATCGCCGAGATCAGCCTGCACCCCCTTGCCGGTCATCTGCGAGAGCGCGTCGTGCATTCCACGATTGAACCGGACCAGTGCTGTGCTGGTGGCGGTGTGCTTGTCCTTGGTGCACGCCAGAGCGAAACGCCCGAACCAGGACGCCAGGCGCGGGACTTGCATGGGATGTACCCGAAGTGCACGAGTGGGGTCTCGGAAGGACTTGAGCGCGTTGAGTACCGCACCCGGGCCGGCGAGAGGGGTGATCATGGTGGAGTTCATGAAGCCGGCATTGCCACGGGCTGCCCCACCACCGAGCGCACCGTGGTCGAGCACGGTCACTTCGGCGCCGCCCTCGGCGAGGAAGAACGCCGTGCTGAGCCCAACCAGGCCGCCACCCACCACTGTTACCGACCGGCTCATGGGTTGACTTGCTGGGCGGCCCATCGGGCAGCAGCAAGCTGGGCAACCACGAGATCTTGGACGGCAAGGCCGACGCTCTTGAACAACGTGATCTCCTGGTCCGACGTTCTGGTGACACGGGCCGCAGCAGCATCGCACAAGTCGCCGGCCACCAGATCCCAGGTCCACATACCTTCACGAACCGCGTACTCAAGATCTCCGGCCTCGGCCTTGGCCGCAGCAACATCGTCGACCACCACGGTGGAGCCAGCAACCACGTCGGCAGCCACCTCCCGAAGGTCGAGCCGGTACGAGCCCACCAGGTTGAGATGGGCTCCGGGCCGAACGTCGGAGCGTTGAAACAGCGGTTGATCGGCTCGGGTGCATGCGCACACGACGTCGCACGCTGCTGCGTCGGCGAACGTTCCCGGCCTGGCATCGAACCCCGCTCCGATGAGCTTGTCGACGACCGCCTGAACATGTTGTCGGGTGCGTCCGGCCACCACCACGCTGTTGGCCCCGGGTCGCACGGTGCGAACGGCAACGGCGTGAGCGTCGGCCTGCGGTCCGGTGCCCAGCACGCCGATGGTGCGCACATCGCGGCGGGCAAGCGCATCGGTGGCGACAGCCGACACTGCAGGAGTGCGAAGCGTGGTGAGCGCAGCCGCGTCGACGAGCGCAACGGGTGATCCGGTTGCAGCATCGAACAGCGCGTACACGCCTTGGATGATCGGCCGTGACGTACCCGCGTTTGCCGGTACCACGGTGACGAGTTTCGTTCCGAACGAGTCGGGGCCGGCAGCAGGCATCACCAGGAACTCGCTGGTCGCTCCGCGCAGATGAAGCCGGGGCGCGTGGCTGACCCCAGCGGCGAAGGCGCTGCGCAGCGCCGTGACCGCGTCGTGCATCGGCACCAGGTCGGCAACGTCTTGGGCTGTCAACCACGGAATCTCTTGCATGCGAAACAGCAGTCTACGATCGGCTCGCATGAGCAGTCTTCAAGACTTCGCCGGGAAGGTCGCAATCGTCACCGGCGGGGCGTCCGGGATGGGGGCGGCCACGGTCCGGGAATTTGCGCAGCGCGGTGCCCGAGTTGTGGTGGTCGACCGCAATGCCGATCTGGCAGCGTCGTTCGCCGCTGAAACGGGCCAGAGCGCACACGCCGGCGATGTGTCCGACTCTGCCTTCTGTGACGCCGTCGTGACCGCGGCGATGTCCAGGTTCGGCCGCCTCGACGCAGTGGTGAACGCAGCCGGAATCATCGTCAGAGCGGCGGGCGAGCAGACCACCGATGAGCAATGGAACCGCGTCATGGCGGTCAACGTCAGCGGTACCTTCTTCATGTGCCGCGCGGCAATTCGGGCCATGAAACCGCAGCGGTCAGGGGCGGTGGTCAACTTCGGATCCATCTGGGGCGACCTCGGTTCTGCAGGAGTCGCTGCGTACTGCGCGTCGAAGGGTGCGGTGCACAACCTCACGCGCGCACTGGCACTCGACCACGCAACCGAAGGCATTCGGGTCAACGCGGTGTGTCCCGGTGAAGTTCGTACGCCCATGCTCCAGTCCGAGCGCGACGAGCCGGTCACGCAAGCCGTGCTCGACCGCATTGCCGCAACGGTGCCGATGGGCCGCCTCGCCGAACCCGAAGAGATTGCCCGGGTGGTCGTGTTCCTCGCCTCTGACGCTGCCAGCTACGTCACAGGCTCCCTGGTCAACGTCGACGCCGGCTACGCCGCGCGTTAGAGGACCAGGCCGTGCAGTACCGCCGACTCGGATCCAGCGGAGCGCGTGTCTCGTGCGTTGCGCTCGGCACCGACAACATCCTCAACCCCACGCCCGAGCCCGACTCGGTCGACATGGTGCTGCGAGCGCTCGATCTGGGCATCAACCTCATCGACACCTCGAACAGCTACGCCGGCGGTGGAGCTGAAACCGTCATCGGACGCGCGCTGGCACAGTCGGGCAGACGCGACGAAGCATTCATCGCAACCAAGGTGTTCTATCCAACAGGGTCTGGACCCAACGATCGGGGCGGCTCGCGGGCGCACCTCATCGGTGCATGTGAAGCGTCGCTGCGGCGTCTGCAGACCGATCACATCGACCTCTACCAACTGCACCGCCCCGATTTCGAGGTACCCATCGACGAGACCATGGGTGTGCTCCACGAACTGGTGCGGCAGGGCAAGGTTCGCTACGTGGGTTCCAGTACGGCGCCGGCCTGGCGCGTGTTGCAGGGCGTGATGACAGCGAGAGCGCAGGGTTGGGAGGGGTTCGTCACCGAGCAACCCCCGTACAACCTGCTCGACCGCCGCATCGAGAACGAGCTGGTCCCGATGGCTGTGGCACATGGCTTGGGACTGCTGCCGTGGTCGCCGCTGGCCATGGGTGTGCTGGGTGGACGATATTCCGCCGACGAAATCCGCGTCGCAGGCTCACGCGCTGCGGTTCGTGGCGGCATCTATGCCGAGCGTGTGTCACCGGCAGCCGTTCAGGCGGGCAATCGGTTTGTGCGAATAGCCCGTGCTGCGGGATTCGACGCAGCCCAACTGGCCATTGCCTGGGTGATCTCCCGCCCCGCGGTCACCGCAGCGCTCATCGGGCCCAAGGACGTGGCTCAGCTGGAACATCTTGCCGGTGCGGCAGAGCTGGAGGTCTCCGCCGAGCTTGCAGCAGCCTGCGACGAGATCAACCCGCCGGGTACCGCGGTTGCCGACTTCCACAACAGTGCACCGTGGATGCAGATGCGCGTGCCGTGGGACACGGTCGGCGAGTGAGCTTCTCGGCGCGCTCATGACCGGCATTGGGCGCCGAAGGACAAACGGGCGCGTCAACGGAGTTCGCATCGCTGCCGGATACGCCTGGCGGCGGGTGTTGAGCCGAAAGGCGGAGTTCGCCACATCTGCGTGCGGCATCGGTCTTGGCGTTGCTGGACTGGTTGTGCTCGTCTTCCTCCCATCGATCACCGGCGAACGCACGTTGCGCACCACACTGCAGCAACTACCGGTTGACCAGCGGACCGTGACCCTGGTCATCGCCGGCGAGCGAACGCTGACCCAACCCGAGGTTGATGCCGCGACTGCCCGGCTGCGCACGCGCTTCGCCGGGTCGGGATTGGCGGAACTTCGGCATGTGATCTCGTTTCGTGCGCTGGCCGCGACCGACGGAACGGTGTTCCGTCTCGGCGGGGCGGAACACTTCGCGTCGGCGTTTCGCGTCGTGTCCGGCCGGGCCCCTGCGACGTGCACCGCCGCACGCTGCGAGGTGGTGGAAGTGATCGGGGAGGCAGGCACCTCTGTGTCGGGTCCGTCTGTGTCAGGTTCGTCTGTGTCAGGTCCGTCTGTGTCAGGTCCGTCTGTGTTGCGCAACCCGATCCCGGAGCTGTTGGTGGTGGGCCGGGCCGTGCGGAGCGATCCCAGTGTGTTCACAGGCGGGTTGGCACCTGAAGCCGGCGAGGTGTTGTTGGTTGCCGACGGTACCGAGGGGGTTGATGCCCTCCCCGCCATCAGGCTCATCCGACGAGTTCATGCGTGGCTGGCACCGGTCGACCCTGCCACCCTTACCAGCGACAGGGTGGCCCCCCTGCTGCAGACGCTCGCAGCTGCGTCTGGCGACATCGACACCGCCGGGTTCGCCATTGCGGCGCCGGACGCGGAGATCAACGAGGCCGTCACCCGGTCGCACGCTGCTGCGCGTGCGCTTGCACTTCCGGCAGGGGAACTCGGCTCGTTGGTGGTTGCAGCGGTTGTGCTGGTTGGCCTTGGCCGACGTTCCAATCATCAGCGCGCATCTGATCGCCTTTCCAGACGCGGCGCCCGTAGGCACACCACCCGGGCATTTGCCGGTGTCGATGCGGCGTTGGTGCTGCTGGTCGGTCTTGGTATCGGCTTCACGGTCGGCGCGCTCATCGTCGCATCGCTCGCTGCGCACGCGGGTATGGAAATGGACGCCGCGTTCGGTGCCGCTCGCCAGGTCCCGGCACTCATTGTCGCAGCGCTGATGGTAATGGGCGCCTGGGTGGTGTTGCTGTGCGTGCTGCTGTTCCGCGATCGACCTCCGGCAATGAGGCGTGTCCGATCATCTGATGTTGCCGGGTTGGCCAGTGCTGCGACGCTCGCCTTGCTGCTCAGCCGCGGGTCAACCTCGGCATCGGGGCTTGAGGCGGCCCCGGACGCAGCGATGTGGGCCATTCCGGTGCTTGGTGCGGTGATCTACGCCGCGGTGTGTGCACGCATCGTGCCACCGCTGCTGCGCGCTGCCGGCGGTGTCGTGGCGCGCCGTCGCAGGTTGGAGGGTGCTGCGCTGAGCGAGGCGGCAACGAATCCGGCCGCCCCGCTGGCATTTGCCACCTCGGTCATGCTCGCCGTCACCTTCGCATGCTTCGGGCTGTCGTACCGCGCAACCCTGCTGCGCGCAATTCAGGACCAGGCAACCTTCGCAGTTCCCTACGACGCCACCCTCTCGGTGGCATCAACCCTGGTGCGGCCCATGGCGGTGATGCCTCCGGACGGCTGGGGATCGCTCGCTGCCGCCGGCTCGGAGCACACGTCGGCAACCGAGGTGCTGCGTCGGAGCGCGTCGGTGTACCGCAGTGGCGCCGATCCGGAAATCGTCGAGGTGTTGGCGCTTGACCCGCGTACCTTGCCAGCCGTTCGGCCGTGGCGTACAGACTTCGGTCCACCCGGTGAAGGCTTGGCGAAGCAGCTTTCGGTTTCGCCATCTGCACCCATCGGCGAGGTTCTGCCGGCAGGCACACGGGCGCTTCGTCTGGTGGTCGCCGGCGATCTTGCGTCAGCCGGTGTGAACATGGTGGTGTTGTCGGTCGTCGTTGAACGCGCCGACGGGACTTGGCACGAGGAAGTGGCTGAATGGATCGATTCCGGTGACGCCGTAGCAACGCTGGGCCGGGATGACGAGGGCGCACGACTGATCGGCTTTCGTGTGTCGCAGCCGCCGGAGACGGCCAAACGCCAGGAGCACCACGCCGGTGAAGGAAAGGGCACAGCCGTCGATGCAACGGGCGTCACGGTCGACATCACCCGCGTGCAGGCACTGTCGTCGTCGAGCCCCGAAACGGAAGCAGCGGGTGGCAGCATCCAGGTGGACACCCGCCGACCGCTTGCGGATGTTCCCCTGCACGCAGAACACCTCGCCAGCAGCGTGGCGATACTTACCGTGCTGCCCGGCGGAGGGCTGCGGGTTCGCGTCGAGTTGCAAGGAACCGCTGCGCTCATCGTTCCGCGGGTTGATGTCACGCCCATCCCGGTGCTGGTCGACCCCATCACCGCATCGGCAGCCGAAGGCAGCGCACTGGTTGTCGAAACCGTGGGGGAGTCGTTCGAGTTCATGGTGGTGGCGGTGGCCAATCGGTTCCCGACGCTTGGCGAGCGCTTCATCGTCGCCGACATCGGGCGTCTGTCGCAGCGATTCAATCTGGTGCAGCCAACCTACGGAACACCGACCGAGGTTTGGCTTGCCGCGCCGGTTGGTCGCGAACCGCAGCTTGGGGCTGCGCTCTCCGACGCTCGCTTCGCCTCGGTTGCAGTCAGTCGCAGAGCCGACCGTGTGCAGCAGTTGCGCAGCGATCCGATCGGGAAGGCGGCGCTCGGTGTGCTGTGGGCCTCGACGCTGCTGGGTGCTGTGTTGGCTGCGGTGGCAGCTGCGATCAACGTTCGCCGGGAACGCTCTGACGACGCGCCGTTCCATCGGGCGCTGCTTCTTGACGGTGCAACACCCGGCCTGGTGCGGCGGCTTCTCTGGGTGCGTTCGCTGGCGCTGGTGTCCATCGCAGTTCCGTTGGGTTTGGCGGGTGGACTGTGCCTGGCGCGGTTGGTGGTCGGCGCCGTCGCACTGACCTCGACCGCCGCGCAATCCCAGCCGCCGCTCACACTGACTCTCCCCTGGCTTCACATCGTCGGTGTCGTCTTGGCTCTAGCGTCTGCGACCGCCGTTGTGGCCGTCTTCAGCGCCCGGTCGGCACCCATGCAACGCGGGCCCGAGTTGCTGAGGGCGCAGCGTGATTGAGGCTGAAGACCTGTTTGTGTTGCATCGAGGAGTCGCCCACGACGTCGTTGCGCTGCGCGGGCTCAGCCTGTCTGTGGCAACAGCGGAGCGCGTGGTGGTGCACGGCCCCAGCGGTTCGGGCAAATCGACACTTGTACGCGTGCTGACGGGTGAGCTCGCTCCGTCAGCTGGGAAGGCCAGGCTGTTCGGGCGTGACATCTTGGCCGTTGGGCCACGTGGCATGGGCACCGGTGAGCTGGTTGGTGTCGTTTCGCAGGGCAGTGGCAACGACCTTGCGCCTGAGCTGACATGCGTGCAGAACGTTGCGCTACAGGCGCGGCTGTTCGGGCACAGTTCGCCGGCCGCGGGCCAGCTCGCCCAGGCAGCGCTCCATCGCTTCGGTATCGGGGCTCTTGCTCACCGCCACCCGACGACACTGTCGAACGGCGAAGCGCAAAAGGTGGGTATCGCTGCGGCGCTCGTGTGCTCGCCCCGGGTGATCATCGCCGACGAACCGACCGGTGAGCTCGATCGTGCGAACGCCGATGCGGTGTATCGACTGCTCGCCGAACAAGCGGAAACAACCGGCGCCTCACTGCTGCTCGTCACCCACGATCCGGCCGCAGTTGGCTTCGCCGATCGCAGCGTGACCATTCGTGATGGTCGGGTGAGCGAGGAACGTGTGGGTGCGGACGATCGCCTCATCGTCGATTCGCGCGGGTGGGTGCGCCTTCCGGCGTCGTCGTTGGATGCCGCGGGCATCACCGACCGGGCGCAGTTGCAGATGGAACCCGACCGGTCGGTGGTACACCTCGCGCGGCCGACACCGGCTACTGCTGCTGGTGGTGGTGGTGGTGCGATCTCCTTCGCTGCAGGTTCGCCACCCCGCGCCGTCGACACGGGTGAGCGGGGAGCCATCGAGCCAACTGCGTCGCGTCACCTCGCGGTGTTGACCGATTCGCCCGTGGGAACCTCCACGTTTGTTGTGACCGACGTTTCGGTGACGGTCGACGACACCGTGGTGCTTGCCCCGGTAAGCCTCGAGGTGGGTCGCGGACTCACCGTCATTTCCGGCCCGTCGGGGTGCGGAAAGACCACGCTGCTCGGCCTCCTTGCGGGGCTCGGGCCACCCAGCACCGGCACGGTCACCGGTGCTCCGGGCGTGACCATTGCCGTGTGTACGTCGCTGGCCGGTTTTGCCGAAACACTCGATGTGCGGGGCAACATCGATGTGGCGCGTGCAGCAAGGGGCTTGCAATCGGGCGACAGATTCGATTGCGAGCCGATTCTTGACGCGCTTGGCATCGCCCACCTGGCCCAACGGCCGGTGCGCCATCTTTCCGGAGGTGAACGTCAGCGCGTCGGCATTGCTCGTGCCCTGTGCTCGGGGGCACAGGCGGTGCTGCTGGACGAACCGACGTCACAGCTCGACGAGGCGTCGGCGTTACAGGTTGCCCGTACGCTGGCCGTGTTCGGCAGGACACATACGGTCGTGTGCACCAGCCACGACGCCGCCCTGATCGGGCTTGCCAACCACCTGGTGGAACTCGGGTGATTCTCAGCCTGCGCTACGGCTGCTCGTTGTGGGAAGGCGTGGGTCACTTCCACACGGCCTGCGGCGAACCGAGTTGTGCCCGGTCGACTTCGATACCCAGTCCTGGTCCGGTCGGTGCCTGACCGGTGCCGGCTTCGGAACGAGGCTGATACCCGGCAATGTGCTCGTTGGTCCAGTCGTTCATGAACGACACGGCGAAGAGCGATTCCGGTGGCGTGCTGGCACCGAGGTGAGAGACAGCAGCGCTGGTCAGGTCGCCGCCCCAGGAATCCTCGATGGTGAGCCGCATGCCCAGGCCCACGCACACGTCACGGATGAGCCGAGCGGGCGTGAGCCCACCGACGCGGCTCAGCTTCAGGTTGATTGCTTCCATCGACCCTGCGGCCGCTGCTCGCAGGAGCGAGTCGAGGTCGGTGATGATCTCGTCGAGCACCATCGGCAGTGTGGTGTGGCGGCGTACTTCCTGACAGGCAGCAAGCGTGGCGCAGGGCTGCTCCAGCAGCAACCGGTCGGCCCGGTCCAGAAGCCGCGCTGCAATGACCGCGTCCTGCAGGTTCCACCCGCAGTTGGCGTCGGCAATGAGGTGATCGGCTTCGGTGGTTGCAGCCACCACGCCCAGCACGCGCCGAGCGTCTTCCCTGGGATCGGCACCGACCTTGAGCTGGAACCGGCGGATACCCTGTGCCCGCTGTGCTTCCACGAAAGCCACCATCTCGTCCGCGGGGCCGAGCGGTACTGCTTTGTAGAGGGGCATTGCGGTGCCGACCCGCCCTCCCAGCAGGTCGCACAGTGGTCGGCCCAAAACGGTGGCAGCGGCATCCCACGCCGCTACGTCGAGCGCGCTCTTTGCATACGGATGCCCGCTGAGCGCGCCGTGCATGCGTTGTTGGACGTCGGTCATGTTGAAGACGCTCGCACCGATCAGCGACGGAGCAAGCTCGTGCAGGGCGGCCATGGCACCACGAGCGTGAGAGGGAAGATAGGTCGTGCCAAGCGGACAGGTCTCTGCCCAGCCTTCCGCTCCCGAGTCGGTGATGATGCGAACCACCGTGCTGGTGAGGGTGTCGATGACCCGACCGCCTGACATCACGTACACGCCGTAGCGATAACTCAGTTCATAGGTGTATGCCTCGATCGACCTGATGATGGCTGACTCGCCCGCAACCGACGCGTCGGCGGGCTGCGAGGTTTCCGTGTGGTTCGTTGCAGTCATCCATGCAACGTAGCCCACGAGCATTTGTGGCTCTCGGGTGCCGCTGCAAGACTGCACGGCCATGCCAGGACCGAAGCCGCCCCTCGATCTTGTTCCGGGCTGGTGCGCGGTGTTCATGTGGGCCTGATTCTTGGGGCGCTCGCAGCGTTCAGCCTTGGGCTGTCGGACTTCTTCGCAGCCCGCGCAGGTCGCACGGCATCGGCCATTGCGGTCACCCGCACCGCCTTGTTGACAGCAGGGGTGCTGAGCCCGCTGCTGCTGTTGCTCGGCCCTTATCGCTTCGGCCTTCGAGACAGTGTGATTGCTGCGTGCTCGGGTGTGCTGATGGGGTCTGGGCTGACCATGCTGTACGAGGGGTATCGCTCGTCGCGCATCGGCATCGTCGGCCCCATCAGTTCGGTGCTGTCCGGCGTGGTACCGGTTGTCTATGACTTGTTGCGCCATGTTGCGCTTGGCCCGGTTCAATACATCGGGATGGCGGTGGGGATCGTCGCGCTGGGTCTCACCTCTTACGCTCCGGGTGGAAGCGGACGGGTGGGGCGCGGGTTCCTGCTGGGCGCGGCCTCGGGCCTGTGCTTCGGTACAGCCTTCGTACTGATGTCCCGCACGTCCAGGGCGTCAGGACTGTCCACGATTGTGGTGCAGCGTTGGAGTGCGTTTGCGTTCCTCTGCCTGCTACTGCCGTTCAGCGGCCCGCCGGTGATTGCCCGGCTCGCTTCTGCTCGCAACCATGCGGTGGCCACTGGCATCTTGGCCGGAATCGGTGTCGCTGCGCTGCAGGTTGGTCTTCGCAACGGTCCGACGGGAATGGTGGCGGTGGCTGCATCGCAGTTCGCAACGGTCACCGTGGTGCTGTCAGTGCTCATCAACCACGAGCCGCTGCGCCGTTTGCCTCGCGTCGGCGTGGCCTGCACTGCAGTTGCCGTCGCATTGATGGCCCTTGGTTAAGAGTCGTCGAGCCGAGTGGTGAGGCCGAAGGACCTCACCGCATGGTGAAGGGGTCGGGGGCTCTTGCGTGGCTGGTGTTGATCCACACGGTTTTGGTTCGTGAGTAGTCGAGCAGCGACTCCATCCCTCCTTCGCGGCCGTAGCCGGTGAGCCCGTCGCCACCGAAGGGTGCCATCGGCGAGATCACCCGGTAGGTGTTGACATAGACCACGCCGGCTCGGATGCGTCGGGTGAGGCGCATCGCGCGGCCGACGTCGGCGGTGAACACTCCGGCGGCGTAGTGGAAGTCGCTGTCGTTGGCTGCGGCCACCACCTCGTCCTCGGAATCGAATCGGAACGCGCTCAGTACCGGGCCGAACAGTTCAGTGCGGGCCGTTGTCACCTGCTGCGACGGGCAGTCCAGAACCGTTGGCGAATACCACCAGCCGTTCTCGAACTCGGCTGGAAGCGACGGGCGCCCGCCGCCTGCATGGAGTACCGCACCTTCGGCGAGAGACGCGACGACAGCAGACTCGATTCGCGCAACTTGACCGGGGGTTGCGAGCGGACCGACCTCGGTTGTCGGATTGCTTGGATGCCCCACCACGATGCTGCGCGCCCGCTGTGCGACCCGCTCCAAGATCTCGTCGGCAACGGCGCGATGCAGAAACACCCGCGTGCCGGCGACGCAACTTTGCCCTGCGGCTCCGAAGTTGGCCGCCACGATCCCGTTGACCGCGCTGTCGATGTCGGCATCGGGGAACACCACGATGGGAGACTTGCCACCCAGTTCGAGTGTCAGCACGGCCAGGTTCTCAGCCGAGTGCCTCACAATGTGGCGGGCTGTTTCGTGTCCACCGGTGAACGCAATTCGGCTCACCAGGCGATGCCGGGCAAGCGGTGCGCCGCAGCCGACGCCGTCGCCGGTGACGACGTTGAGCACACCCGGAGGGAGGTCTGCAGACTCGGCAAGATGCCCCAGTTCCAACAATGCTGCTGGTGCAAACTCTGAGGCCTTCAACACCACTGCGTTGCCGGCCGCCAGCGCTGGTGCCAGCTTGACTGCGGACAGAAACAGCTGGTTGTTCCACGGGATGATGCCAGCAACGACACCGATGGGTTCGCGCAGCGTCATGGCCATCAGTTCGGGCTTGTCGGTCGGGAACGTTGCTCCCTGTAATTTATCTGCGGCACCGGCGAAGTAGTCGTAGTACTCGGCGATGTACCGGGTGGTGGCTTTGGTCTCGCGCAGCAGCTTGCCAGTGTCTAGGGTCTCGATCTCGGCTATGTCATCTGCGCGCTGAGCAAGTGCCTCGCCGAGCCGTCGGAGGGCCTTGCCTCGCTGGGTGGCGGTCATCTTGGACCAGGGCCCTTCGTACATGGCCCGGTGTGCGGCCTGCACGGCCCGGTCGACGTCGGCTTGCGAAGCCGCCGGAAAGGTTGCCCACGCAGCGCCCGAAACCGGATTGGCCGTGGTGAGCTGAGCGCCATCGGAAGCATCGACCCAGGACCCGTCGATGAACATCTGCAGGTGTTCACCGTTCGCAGCGGATTCGGGGCTCACGAGGTGCCCTCCGAATGGTCAAGAAATGCGTTGACCGCACGCGCCAATTCGGCCGGCGCTTCAAGCGGAAGCAGGTGCTTGAGGCCCTCAAGTATGTGCACCTGTGCGTTGGGAATTTCGGCGCCCAGCAACCTGGCCATGGTTGGCGTAGAGCGTTCGTCGTCGCCGCCGGTTACCACCAGGGTCGGAGCCGCGATGCGGTGCACCTGTTCGGCCAGCTCGGCATCACCTTGCGCGAACACGGCGTAGGCATGCGAGTAGGGGACAGGGTCGTTCGCGCGCATACGGCTGCGAACCGCATCAACGACCTGAGGGTTGAGCGTGGTGAACTCCGAGGTGAACCACCGGTCGAGTGCGGGTTCGACCGAGGCAGCGTACCCACCAGATCTGACATCGTCCACGCGGGCGGCAATAGCGCTGCGTTCCTGGGCCGAGCGGTTGAAGACGCCGCTGACCAGAACGAGGCGGCGCACGACGTGCGGATGGTCGATTGCTGCACGCTGGGCGATCAGTGCACCCAGCGAGAAGCCCACCACGTCGACCCGGCGCCCATCAGCAACTTCCACCAGTTGCCGGGCGTACCGGTCCAAGCTGTAGGGCCCCGGAGGCTTCAGGGCATCGCCCATTCCCAGCAGGTCATAGGTCAGGGCGGGGCGTCCCAGCGCTGCCGCGAAAGATGCCCACATGTGCCGGTCAAGACCGACCCCGTGGATCAGCACGACCGGGGTCATGAACCGCCGTCGCCGCGAACGGTGGCCTCGGCTTCGAGTTCTTGCATGTCGATGTACCGGTTGCCGATGCGCGGGTGCAGACGACCTCCGGTAGATGCGCCGATGGCGACAAGGATCTCGTCGGGACCCGGAGCATCTTGCACCACGAAGTTGAGCGTGAGGTAGTGCGACCTCATCCCCTCGTCGAGCTTGTGCATCATGGGGATGGAGACCATGGCGCCAGCTCCGGCGCGGATGTTGGTGAACGACAGGTACGTGGTGCCGCCAACCGCATTGCGAAACGTGTTGCCGAAGCGCAGCGTGTGGATGAACGCCGAAGCATGCTCCACCTCGCCGTTGGTACCGACGATTGCCGCTTTGCCGTAGGCCTGGACGCCGTCACCGCCGCCGCACAGCTCCAGCAGGCTCGGTACCAGCAGGTCGGCAAGGCGGGGTGCCACCGCCAGGATCTCTGGCCGAAGGTTCTCCACGAACCCCTGACCAGCCCAGGGGTTGCGGACAACCGCAGCCAACCCGGCCAGGCGAACCGGGTCGCCTGGTTTGCCTTCGATGTACGTGTCTTCGGTGTACGACACAACTTTGCGAACACCGAGTTGATGAGCAAGACCTGTCCGGCTGTCCGACGCCGTGGGGACGGCGCTCATGTGAATGCCGGCATGACTTCGTCGATGAACAGCTGCAGCGAGCGTTTCTGAGCTTCGATGGGAGCGCCATAGCTTGCGCAGTAGAGGAAGTCTGTTCCCAACGCCTCGTACTGGCGCAACTTCTGTATGACCTCGTCGGGGTTGCCGAACAACAGGTTCTCGCGCAGTGTCTCGGGGCGGTACTCGTCCCGGTGGGCGAGCGACGCAAGGTCGATGCTTTCGGCGAAACCGTTGTCGACAGCGCCCAGCTGCTTGAACAGGTTCTCGAACTGACCCGACTGGCGCTGCACGGACCGGATGAACACGTCGGCTTCGGCCTCGTTCTTCCACACCGCTGAGTAGCGCATGGCCGTCATCCGTGGGCGGCTGGGCAGAGCGGCCTTGGCCACCGCTGTGTCGAGCCGCTCGACGTAGTCGACCAGCTCAGCCATGGGGCGCATCAGCGGCCAGCACATGATGTTGCAGCCCTGTGCAACCGCCCACTCGTACGTATCGGGGTCCCGGGCGGCAACCCAGACGGGGACCTGGGCCTGGACAGGTTTGGGGCACGACGTCGAAAGAGGGAACGACCAGCGTTCGCCTTCGTGCTCGTAGTCGCCGGCCCACAGTGCCCGAACCGCTGGAAGCAGCTCACGCAGCGCCGCCGACCCGGACCCGGGGTTGAGGCCCGGCACCATGCGGTCGTACTCGCGCTGGTAGGCACCGCGGCCGATGCCCAGGTCCAACCGTCCACCGCTCAACACGTCGAGCAGTGCTGCCTCGCCGGCGAGCCGGATGGGATGCCAGTACGCAGCGACTGCGACGGCAGTACCCAGACGGATGCGTGACGTGTTGGCACCCCACCATGCCAGCAGCTGGAACGGGCTCGGTGCGATGGTCATCTCGATCGCGTGGTGCTCGGCGGCCCAGGCGATTTCGAACCCGGCTTCCTCTGCCATCTGAACCATTTCGATGGTGTGGTTCGCGGCCGAAGCAATGTCGTCAGATGGGTCCATCCGTTCGAGGTTGATGGCGAGGCTGAACTTCATCAGGGGTGCTCCGGTTGGCTCTGGGTTGTTGGTTGATGTTAGGTGCGCTCGACCTCGTGAAGCGGATTCGGGCCGTGCAGTTACAGCACGCAGCGGATGTCGCCTACCGGTCGCCCGCCACCGAGGACGGGCGGCCTCCGCAGGTCTTCGGCCTGGCTGACGTCCACTCCAGCGAGTTCCAACAGGCGGATGAGTACGGGAAGCCGTGCTCGCGGGTTGCCGTCGGCGATCTTCAGGGCGACCGCGGTGCCGTCTGGCATGGCCGCAACGTGGACGCCCTCGGCGCCTTCCTTGCAGATCAGTCCAGGTATGCAGGGCATCAGCACCGAGTCGTCGCGTCCTGTGCCACCCACGAACAGCGGATGCATCCGCATGGCGTCGGCGACCCGCCCTTCGGCCGAACCGACGCTCGCTCGGGCGATCGAGCTGAACCCGCGGGCGAGCGCGGCAACGGACAGCGCATGCGCGGGAGCACCGCAACCGTCAACGCCGATGTGAGCAGTGCGCGCCCCGGTGAGCCGCGCAATGACCTCGGTGACGTGCTGCGTCAGCGGGTGCCGGATGTCCAGATAAGAACCGGTGTCCCAGCCGTTCAGCGAACAGGTGACCAGCATGGCCGCGTGTTTCCCCGAGCAGTTCATGGTGAGCCGGGTGGGGGAGCCGCCTGCTTGCCACATCAGACGCGCCACCTCGGGCGCATACGGCGGGTCGATGATGCACTGCAGGTCGTCGGTGCTGAACCCGGCGCCGGCGAGGATTCGGCCAACAGCATCAAGGTGGAACTGTTCGGCCGAGTGGCTGGCCACGGCGACAGCCAGTTCGGCGCCGTCGAACGGCAGGCCGAACTCGACCATTGCGACGCCCTGGAGCGGCTTGTTCGCCGACCGCCCGTAGATGGGCAACTCGATGGGCCCGAAGGCGTGTTGGATGCGACCAGCCGCATCCAACACGACCGCAGTGCCACGATGCACGGACTCGACCAGGCCGCTCCGAACGACCTGGGCAAGAACCGGCTGGGCAGCTTCCGGGGGTTGGGGCTCAGTCCTCACCGAGGTAGGCCTTGCGGACCTCGTCGTTGCTGGCAAGGCCGCGTGCTTCGCCTTCGAGGCTGATCTTGCCCGTCTCCAGCACATAGCCGTAGCTGCCAATGTTCAGCGCGACCAGCGCGTTCTGCTCGACGAGCAACACCGTGGTGCCCTGCTTGTTGACCTCGACGATGGTTTTGAACACCGTCTCGACCAGCAGTGGGGCCAGACCCATTGACGGTTCGTCGAGCAGCAGCAAGCGCGGCCGACTCATCAGCGCGCGTGCCATTGCCACCATCTGCTGTTCGCCACCCGACAGGGTGCCGGCCTTCTGGCCGATACGCTCCTTGAGGCGCGGGAACAGCTCGAACACGCGGTCAAGGTCAGAGCTGATGTCGTCCTTGCGGGTGAACGCTCCGAGTTCCAGGTTCTCTGCCACGGTCATGCGCGGGAAGATGCGACGGCCCTCGGGGCTCTGTGCGATGCCGAGCCGGGCAACCTTGTTGCCGATCAGGCCGCCGATCTCCTTGCCTTCGAAGTTGATGCTGCCCTTCTTCGGCTTGAGCAGGCCGGAGATGGTGCGCATCGTGGTGGACTTGCCGGCACCGTTGACACCGATGAGCGTCACGATCTCGCCGGGGTACACCTCGAGCGACACACCCTTCAACGCAGCGATGGCGCCGTAATTGACGTGCAGGTCGTCGACGACCAGCATGGGTTCGCGGCCCTGGGCGCGGTCGAAGCCGGGGCTGGTATTGCGCGCGTTCATGCTGCACCTTCCGTTGCTGCCTTGCCGAGGTACGCCTCGATGACCCGTGGATTGGCCCGGATCTCCTCCGGTGTGCCCTCGGCGATCTTGGTTCCGTACTCCAGCACGGTGATGCGCTCGGCGGTTCCCATGACCACCTTCATGTCGTGCTCGATGAGCAAGATGGTGACACCAAGTTCGTCACGGACCCGGTGGACGAACGCCGTGAACAGTGCAGACTCCTGCGGGTTCATACCTGCCGTGGGTTCGTCGAGCAGCAGCAGCTTTGGATCCAGTGCCAGTGCGCGGGCCACCTCGAGGC
>JANNBN010000162.1:0-15913 GCA_031385545.1 Acidimicrobiia bacterium
GCCACCGCGCACGACAACCGATCCGACTGAACCGACCGAACCGACTGACCGACCTGCTGGCATGCTTGGCTCCTCGTCCGTACGAGCCTCACGGGACCCGTTTCACGTTCGAAGTCCCACCTTACCAACCGTGCACTGTGAACATTTGCCGGGAAGCATCCGTACACTCCGGGTGTGAACGCGTCGCAACGATCGATCAACTGGATCGCCTTGGTAGCCGTTCTCGGTGCCCTTATGCTGCCGGCGGTACCGGGCCAGGCGACCCAACGCCTGCCACCTGCGGCGAATCCGTTCCGTACCGGCCGCACGCTGGTCATCGCCCACGCTGGCGGCGATGCACTGTTCCCCGAGAACACACTGCTTGCGTACCAGCGCAGCACAGCTCTCGGCAGCCAGGTCATCGACATCGACGTGCAGATGACGGCCGACAACGTGCTGATCGCGCTGCACGACTACACGCTTGACCGCACGACCAACGGCACCGGATCCGTGCATGAACGGACCTGGTCGCAAATCCGTTCGCTCGACGCCGGGTACCGATTCCAGTCCGGGCGCACCTATCCCTTTCGTGGCGAGGGAGTAACGATTCCGACCATCGAAGCGCTGCTCAAGAACTTCCCCACAACGTTGGTCACGCTTGACCTCAAGGACCAGCGCAGGGCCCTCGTACAACCCGTATGTGCACTGATTACCAGGATGAAGCGGACAGCTACCGTGTATGTCGGTTCCGATAGCAATGCGCAGGTCGTCGGGTTCCGGAAGAACTGCCCGCAGCTGCGAACATCGGGCACCAGCGCAGAACGCACCCTGATGCGTGCCGCTCGCGCACGGGGAGACACGTCGTTCCAGACACGCCAACTCGTGAGTCAGCCGCCCTTCATCGGCGACGACGGCCGAAAGCGTGTCACCGCCGAGAGTCTTGCGTTCTCGCACGCATTGAACATCGCTGTGCTCACCTGGGTCGTGGACGACCCCGACGACATGCGAGAACTGATTTCCCTGGGGGTCGACGGCATATACAGCCGCCGCCCAGATGTACTCGCGAAGCTCCTCGCCGAATCCCGCTGAGCGAGACTGACAGAACTGCGCTAGGACACCGACAGAACCCAGATTCCTTCGCCCGAAACCGCAGCAACAGCGAGTTCTGACGGTGATGGCAATTGCAACACGACCCGAACCGGTCGGATTCACCGGTTATGGCGAACTGTGAGAACCCAACAGCGAGAACAGCACAGCCATCCGCACCGCAACTCCGTGGCTGACCTGTTGGGTGATGACGGCATTGGGAAGATCGGGCACCGAGGCACCGATTTCCACCCCCCGGTTCATCGGCCCTGGGTGCATCACCAACGTGTCCGCACCGATGCGCGCCGCCCGCTCGTCTGTTAACCCGAACCCCTTGGTGTACTCCCGCAACGAGGGCACCAGGCCCTGTTCCTGGCGTTCAAGCTGCATACGCAGCACATAAATCACATCTACCTTGCCGACGATATCGTCGATGTCGTAGGTGACATCGACCGGCCAGCCTTCAAGTGAGGCAGGAAGCAGAGTCGGCGGCGCGACCAGCGTGACCCGGGCGCCCAGTGCCGAGAAGGCCAGCACGTTGGACCGTGCGACGCGGGAATGCTTCACGTCGCCGACGATGGCGATGCGGAGTCCGTTCAGATCACCGCGGTGTGCACGGATGGTGTAGCAGTCGAGCAATGCCTGCGTTGGATGTTCGTGCCACCCATCACCGGCGTTGATCACGCTTGACTGCGTCCACCGGCTGATCTGCATCGGAACACCGGCAGACTTGTGGCGGATGACGAGTGCATCGATTCCCATGGCCTCGATGGTCTCGACCGTGTCACGCAGGCTCTCGCCCTTGTTGACAGACGATGTGGACACACTGAACGTCATGACGTCGGCACTGAGCCGCCGAGCTGCTGTCTCGAACGACAACCGGGTGCGAGTGGAATCCTCATAGAACAGCGACACGACGGTGCGGCCGGTGAGCGCAGGCACCTTCGGCACCTTGCGCGTTGAGACCTCGACGAACGAATCGGTGAGGTCAAGCATGGAACGAAGTCCGTCTGCGCCGAGGTCTTCGACTGCGAGCAGGTGCTTCATTTCTGAATCAACACGCCGTCGGCGGTGGCTGCAACCTGTTCTTCGCGAGAGGTCGGCAGGTTCTTGCCCACATAATCTGCGCGCAGAGGAAGTTCACGATGCCCACGGTCGACCATCACAGCAAGCTGCACCTGACGCGGACGGCCGAAGGTACCGAGTGCATCGAGGGCGGCACGAACGGTGCGGCCGGTGTACAGCACGTCGTCAACCAGAATCACGGTCTTGTCCGTAATGCTGCCGGTGATCTCGCTGATGCCGGCGGCTCGGACCGGCCGCAGGTCGAGGTCGTCGCGGTGGAAGCTCACATCGAGCGAACTGAGCGGCACGGGGGTCTCGGGCTCCACCTGAAGCAGCGCCTCGCGAAGCGCAGCTGCCAGCCACCCGCCGCCATGTTGGATGCCGACCAGCATCACTTCGTGGACCCCATGATTACGTTCCACGATTTCGTGGGCAATGCGACGCACTGCACGGGCAACATCGGCGCCGCCCATGACCTGGTGCGCGTCGGGAACTTTACGGGACTCACCGCCGGGCGGGCGTAGCGCCTCGGGTTTCGAACTCGACATTCTGATTCCTTTCGTTCGGGCCTCACGGGACCCGTTTCACGACCTGTAAAACACTACCGCCGGTGTGAGCGACCTGCGGGAAATCACCTCGGAACGCTGTTGCGAGGCGGTTTGCCTCCAGCGGTGGGGGCAACCTGTCTCGCGTCTCAGCTGAGGCGTCGGCGCACGATCGCGTGTTCAACCAGGCGGACCAACGACGCCTTCACGCTGTTGCGATCACGGGCGTCGAGCACGCAGAGCGGGATGTCGGGCCCGATGGCAAGTGCGGAGCGGACTGCGTCAGGGTCATGGGCCAGCTTGCCGTCGAAGGTGTTGAGGCACACCACGTAGGGCACACCTTTCTCCTCGAAGTAGTCCACCGCACCGAACGACTGGTCCAGGCGACGGGTGTCGACGAGGACGATCGCGCCGACCGCACCCTTGGTCAGTTCGTCCCACATGAACCAGAAGCGATCCTGGCCCGGCGTGCCGAACAGATACAGCATCGAAGACTCAGACAGAGTGATTCGACCGAAGTCCATCGCCACCGTCGTGGTGGTCTTCGTGGTCACGTCTCCGGCGTTGTCCACACCGACCGACAGACCGGTCATCGCGGCCTCGGTGGTCAGCGGGGTGATTTCGGAGATTGAGTCCACAAACGTGGTCTTCCCAGCGGCGAAGCCACCGGCGACCACGATCTTGAGGGGCTTCACCGCGAGGATCGCCCCCGCGCGGGCAGGAGCCTGCGGTTCAGAGAGCCTTGAGGTCATGGAGAAGCCTTTCGAGAGAATTGAGATCTGGGGTGCCATCACCGGTGGTTGCACTGGTAACAAGAAGTTGTTGATCGATGAGATCGCCGACGAGTACCCGCGCCACTCCGAGGAAGACCTTCATATGTGCACCTATCTCCGCGATGGAGATCGGCGAATCGGTGCAGAGGTGCAACACCTCTATGTGCTCTTGACGCAGGGCCGAGCTGTACGGCCCCTTATGTGCCGCCTGCACAAGCGTGTCGAGCGGAAAGTCGGCGGCAGAGGTACGCGCTCGTTTTCCAACGAGCGCGTACTGCCGCACGAATCGTTCTTCGGACATCAAACCCTCGACAAACTCTGCTGCAGTTCCGTGATGAGAGACGGGGTCAGCACGTTGCCCATTCTGAGAGCAAGCATCTGCATCTCGTATCCGACCACGCCGACATCGGAGTCCTTGTTCGCGAGGACAGCAAGCGATGAACCATCGCTGACGGCCATGAACAGCATGTATCCGCCGGCCAGCTCGACGATGACCTGCTCAACCGTTCCACCACCGAAACAGCGCGCTGCCCCCTGGGTGAGGCTGGTCAAGCCGGAAGCAACGGCAGCGAGCTGGTCGCCACCGGCCCGTCCGATCCCATCGGACATAGCCATCAGGAGACCATCCGACGAGACGACGACGGAATCGACCACGCCCTCGATCCGATCGACGAAATCCTGGATCAGCCAATTGGTATTACGCGCCTCGGCGCTCATCGTGGGATTCATCAGAACTGCTCCGTGAGGGAAGTGGATTGGGCGTGATCAGGGGATTGCGAAGCGAGTGCTTCGGGCTGGGATTCAAGTGGGAGTTCCGCCGATCGGCCGCCGCCGACTTCTTCATTGGCCCGGGCGATCGAGACACCGCGCTGCAGCTTCGACAACGCGTTGAACCGTGAGCCTGGGGAGGTTTCATCTGCTGGGTCTTCGAGCCTCCGGAACGCTCCGGAGGCAGCTGCCTGAGCCGCCGGAGAGATCACCCGCCCAGGTTTGCGCTGCGCGAGGCCACCGGCCACGCCAGGTGCTTCGGTTGCAGCTTCGGTGAACGTGTTTGCGACCATTTCGGCCCGCAGAGAAACGTCCGCCAATGCTGGGGTGACCGTGTCGGTGGCCGGCTGCTCGCCGTCTGAGACATCGGGTTCGGCTCGGGCCGCGACGAGGTGGTCCGCGAGAGCCCGTTTGGCTTGGGTCACCGCAGCAAATGCTCCGGTCCGAGTGCTTGGCCGCTTCGAAGCGGGGCGCTCGAAGAACTGTGCAGCCTCTGGCTGATTGCGTTCGGTCGTACCGCGTTGTGGAAGGGCCTCGCCGTGAGAGTCGACGCCAGACTCGCTGCCAGACTCGACGACAAACTCGCCAGACTCGCCAGACTCGACGCCAAAGTCCACGTATGGTTCGCCCGGAAGTTCAGCTTCGACAACAGCTGCATTCTCGAACCGAGCATCGGCTGGCACCTCGACTGGCACCTCGACCGGCACCTCGACCGGCACCTCGACGGTCGCAACTGCGTAGGCGAACCCGACAGCCTCGACGCGAACCTCAGCAGCATGTGTCGTCCAGATTTCGCTCGGCGGCGCATCGTGAGGCTCGGAGGAAACGGCAGGGGCGTCAAGCCAGATCTCGTCTGCGTTGGCTCGCAGCCCGGCCTTGCCGGCACCGAGTGACGGGGCCGGCTCGGTCGACATCGGAGACGGTCCCGGTGCCGCTGGAGCGGGTAGGTGCGCGGCGCCAGGCGCATCGATCCGGGCGACCCGCCGCGGATCGGTGAGCGGCTTCTTCTCGCTCTGCTTCGCTTTGCGGCCGATGCTGTCCTGACCGGACCGTGCAATGCCGGCACCGTCGATGAACATCGTTGCGGGCAGATACACCTCGCCGATCGTCCCGCCGTTGGGGTTCTGCGACAGGTGAACCTGGGTGCCGATCTTGCGTGCCAACCGGCCGACCACCTGGAAACCGACCCGGTCAGCCACAAGCTCATCGATTTCGGGTGGATTGGCAAGGCGGGCATTGGAGTCGAACAGTTCCGTCTCGTTCATCCCGACGCCGTTGTCCACGACGGCGACGGTGACGACGCCGTCCACGACCGATGTCGAGAGGGTCACCAGGCTGGTCTTCGGTGAGTACCGCGTCGCGTTCTCCACCAGCTCAGCAAGCAAGTGGCAGGTGTCAACTGCGAATGGTCCGCTCATCGTCAGCTGGCTCGGCACGTCGCCGATGACCACGCGGTTGAGGTCGGCCACTTCCGCAGCGGCCGAACGAAGCACGTCGTACAGCGACACAGGCTTGCTCCACGTCCGGGCCTGCTTCTGGCCCGACAGCACGAGGAGGTTCTCGGCGTTGCGTCGCATGCGCGTGACCAAGTGGTCGACCTCGTAGAGCGATTCGAGAACGTCTGGGTCCTCTTCGTTCGCTTCGAGCCGATCCATGATCTTCAGCTGCCGGTCGATGAGCGACTGGTTGCGTCGACCCAGGTTCACCAACATCGCGGTGACGGTTTGTGCCCGCTGATGCGAGTGCTCGAGTGACGTTCGAACGGACGTGTGCAGCACGTTGTTGAACGCGTCGGCCATCACGCCGAGTTCGTCGTTGCTGGTGGTCTTCACCGTGGGCAGGGCACCGGTGACTGCTTCTGCCGTCGGGTGCTTCAAACCCTGCAGAACGATAGGCAGCTCCTCGGTCGCAATGCGACGGGCTTGCTCGGCAATGTCGGACAACCGCCGACTGAGCGACCGTGACAGCATCAGCGCGAAGAGCGCCGAAGAGATCACCGCGAAGGCTGCAGCAACCGAGAAGGCGACGGCACTGCGGCGGGCGTTGGTGGCAATGGTGCCGGCTCGTGCGCCGAAGCTGTTGACCTGCTCGGAGTTCAATGCGGTGACTTCGTTCAGGCGAGGGTCCTGCGATGCCCACCACGCATCGGCGTTGACCGAGATCGGGTGGAAGAACGCGGCGTCGTCGATGATCTTCTGGAAGGTCGCATCGGACTCGGCCTTCGTGCCGTCCATGCGTCCCTGCATCTCCGCTCGCTGCTCCTGCGGCAACGTGTTGAGGAACCGGACGAAGGCTTCCTGTGCGCCGACGTGATGCGATTCCAGCACGCCGATGTCACGCTGACGGAACGAGTTCGCGGCCAGGCGGTAGATGCCGGCCACACGCATGTCTGCCAACTCGGACCGGTGCGTAGCAAGCTCGGCAAGGCCGGTGGCACGACGAGCCAGCTCCGCGTTGTTCGACGAGGTGCCGAGCTGCCGAGCGACGACCGAGATCGACTGCAAGCGGGTGTCGTACCGCTCAAGTACCCGCTCGGGGTCCGGCGAATCGCCGTCCACCAGCACGCGTGGGGTCTCGAGATCCGAGACCACACCTTCCATCGTTCCGGCGGTCCAGCGGCGTCCGGGAGGCAGGGTCTGCTCGAACTCGCTGAGCGGATTCCAGGCGTCCTGGGTTGCCTTGCGGGCGGCCTCAACCGCGTTGCGCAACCGCACAATGGTGAGTCGGCCCTCGGGGCTGGCATCGGTCAGGGACCCCAGGTACCAGGCGGTGCGGTCACGTTCGTCCTGAATGCTGTTGGCAAGCGTGGACAGCAGCAGCACGTGGTTGGCGCTGACCTGGTCCCTGCCAGCTTCGTCTGCCGCTGACAGGCGGGGCGCAACCAGTAGATACGCGAATCCGACCAGCACCACCAACGGTGCCATGGTCGCTGCCATCAACTTCGTCCGGAATGCCGCGTTACGCATTGCAGCCGGCCCGGTTCATGCTGTCGATTGTTTGCTGCCGCATCGAGGAGCCCCCTGAGATCGTTCAGAAGGCGATATCGGCAATGCAGCGGCAGTGCTTGAGCAGCAGCTGTCGGATACTGGCAAGTCGTGCAAAAAATCAGTCTGGGACCGATGGATTGAACGACCAGCGGCGCGGGCGCCGCAGCGATGGTTACCCGTCGAGCCCGGTCGTCGGCTCGTCTTCGATGCTCATCCCTGTTGGCTTTTCGGCGGCAGTCGCCACCACGCCGTGGTCGACGATGTCCGACTCGGAGGCAACGACGGTGAAATCCGGAAGGACGTCGCTCGCATCGGGCCGCACGGCGCGGGCAATGGCAGCCAACACCCCGTTCACGAACTTGGCGGACTCGTCGCTGGAGAAACCCTTGGCCAGCCGAACGGACTCGTCGAGAACGACGGCGGTCGGCACGTCGAGGTTGTGGCGCAACTCCTCGATTCCGATGCGCAGCACGAGCCGATCGATGGTTGCCAGCCGGTGCAACGACCAGCCGGAACGCAGGTGGGCAGTGATGTCGGCGTCGAGCAGCTCGCGGTTTCGGGCGACACCGTTGACCAACTCCACAGCGAACGGATCAGGCGCAAGCGGAAGCCCGCTCAGCACGTCGGCCACCGTGAGCCCCTTGATTTCTGCCTCGTAGAGCAGCTCGAGTGCACGTTCTCGTGCGTTGCGGCGGGCTGGGTTCAACATTGCGGTGACCTCGATCGGGGAAATGCGGCCCGTTCGATTCGGGAGGCAGGAGTGGGGTGAAACAGGTAACGAGTAGGTGGCTGAGTCAGACGCGGGTGAGGTATTCGCCGGACCGGGTGTCGACCTTGACCTTGTCGCCCTGGCTGACGAACAACGGCACCTGGATGACCTTGCCGGTCTCCAGCGTGGCTGGTTTCTTGGCGCCCGAAACGCGGTCGCCCTGGATGCCGGGTTCGCATTCGACAATGACCAACTCGACTGCTGCAGGCAGTTCCAGACCGACGATCTCTTCGTCGTAGAAGCGAACGAGCACGCTGTCGTTCTCTTTCAGGTAGTCGATCGTTTCGCCCAGCGTGGCCGGCGCAACTTCGAGCTGTTCGAAGCTGGATGTGTCCATGAAGACGAAATCGTCGCCGGACTTGTAGAGGAATTGCATCTCACGGTTGTCGATGATGGCCTGCTCCATCTTTTCGCCGGCGTTGTAGGTGCGATCGATGACGGCACCGGTGCGGACATTGCGCATCTTGGTGCGAACGAACGCACCGCCCTTACCCGGCTTCACATGCTGGAAGTCGATGATCTGCATCAGCCCTTCGGGGATGTCGAGGGTGATGCCGTTGCGAAAATCTGAGGTCGAGACCGGGGGCATGGTGCGCTCCTGAAGCGGGCGGGATGAAGCCGGTAGAGGCTAGCGCGTCCGTGAGGCAAGCAGCCCGAGGGCCCCCAGCATGGCCAGACGGTACCCGTCACCCGCAAACCCTTGCACCGAACCGTGCACCGCGGGAGCGATCACGCTGTGGTGACGCCACGTGTCGCGGGCATGGGTGTTGGAGAGGTGCAACTCGACCTTCACCCCGTCGAACGCGCTGAGGGCGTCGTGTAACGCCCATGAGTAGTGGGTGAGCGCTCCTGCGTTGACCACGATGGCAACGCATCGATTGCGCGCCCCGTGCACCGCATCGACCAGCGGACCTTCGGTGTTCGCCTGCAGGTGTTCAACGTCGTAGCCGGCCTCGGCCGCGGTGCGGCGCGCCGTGGCGAGATGGTCCTGCAGCGTCGCGGTGCCGTACACCTCGGGCTGGCGGACACCCAACAGGTTGAGGTTCGGCCCTGAGAGCAGCAGGATGACCCCGGGTTGAGAAGAAGCTGGAGTCGTCGGAGTGTCGCCGGTGGTCATGGAATCAGTTTCGCCGAAGTCAGCTGCTGGGATGGTTCATCGCATCGAAGGCTGCGTGCACGGCTGAGAGCTGGACGCCGGACACGGTCTCAACCCCGTTCGGTCCGTCGAGCACGAACGTGAGTCCTGTGAGCGCCTTCTTATCTCGGCCCATGGCACCGATGAGCAGCGTGCGGTCCAACCCGGTGGGGATGTCGACGGACAGATCGAAGGAGCGCACGACACGCCGGTGCTCGTCGACCCGTGCATCGGAAATGCGACCGAGCACCCGCGCCAACTCCGCCGCATACACCAGGCCGATGGCGACAGCCTCGCCGTGGCGCAGTGCGTGGTCCCCCACCGTCTCCATCGCATGGGCCAGGGTGTGGCCGTAGTTCAGCGTGGCGCGGATCCCGCCTTCGCGTTCGTCCTCTCCGACCACCCGGGCCTTCAGCTCCACACACCGGGTGACCTGGTCGTGCAGGGACAGTTCCGGCAGATGGTCAACACCGAGAAAGTGGTACTTGGCCATCTCGCCGAACCCGCACGCCTGTTCCCGGGACGGCATCGTGGCCAGCGTGTCGAGATCGCAGACCACCGCAGAGGGCTGCCAGAAGGCCCCCACCAAGTTCTTGCCGGTTGCCAGGTTCACCCCGGTCTTGCCGCCGACCGCAGCGTCGATCATGCCCAGCAGCGTGGTTGAGACGTAGACCACCTTGACGCCCCGGTAATAGCAAGACGCAGCGAAACCACCGACGTCGGTGACGATACCTCCGCCGACGGCGACGACCAGGTCGTTGCGGGTCATACCCCACGCCGACCACTGTTCACACAGCGATTCGACGGTGCTGAGCCGTTTGTGATGCTCGCCGTCTCCGATCGTGAACCACCGGTGCTCGATACCTGGGTCGCAGGTGAACCCCAAGCCGGCCAGCGCATCGGCCACCGGCTGCTGGGTCACCAACGCTGCGCGACGCGCCTCTGGAGCAACGTCGCCGACAACAGCGGCAAGGTCGTGGAGCACGCCGTGGCCGATGATCACCGGATAAGTGCGATCGTCCACCGCGCTCGGTGCCGACGCAAACCGGACATCGACCCTGCTCACATGCCCGGTCATGGGGCCACCATCGACCCGAGACGCCTGACGATGCTCGATGCCACCCATCGCGGCGTGCGGCGATCGACGCTGAGTGCGAGGTGAGCGACCGACGCGTACAGATCCCGTCTGGCCGCATCGAGGGCGCGTACCGCCCCTTCAGGATCGTGAGCCAGGAGAGGCCGCGACGAGGGGTCGCCGAGACGCGACAGCACGGTGGCAGGGTTCGCGCGCAACCACACGACGAACGCGTGCGCACTCAGCAGTTCGCGACACCGCTCGGTGGTGACTGCTCCCCCGCCGAGCGAAACAACCTGTGGCTCGGTGGCGGCCAGGACGCGTTCCAGCGTGTCGGCCTCGACCCGCCGGAACCATGGCTCGCCGTGGGTGGCGAACATCTGGGACACCGTCATCCCCTGCTCTTCGACGATGATCTGGTCCATGTCGACGAAGGGTCTGCCGATTTCGGCTGCCACGATGCGGCCGACCGTGGTCTTGCCGACGGCCATCATGCCGACCAGCGCGACGTGACGGGACTCCACGTCGCGCACCCGCCGCCGGGCCCGGGGACGCGACGGTTCGTTCACTTCGAAGGAGCCGAGGACACGTCGATGTCGTGCGCTGCGACAGCGGCCACCGACGCCTGGTGGTTGCGCACGAACTCCGAAACCGAGTCGCCGCCGAACTTGCGCAACGCCTCTTTGGCCAACACCAATGCGACCATTGTCTCGGCGATCACAGCCATGGCCGGCACCGCGGTGACATCGGTGCGCTCCTTGAAGCTGACCGTGGTCTCTTTCGTGGCCATGTCGACGGTGGGTAGGGACGGACGGTTGAGCGTGGCAAGCGGCTTCATGGCAACGCGGGCCACGAGCAGTTCGCCGGTGGTGATGCCACCTTCGGTGCCGCCCGCAAGGTCTGATTCCCTGCGGTACCTGCCCGACGCCGCGGCCCACACGATGGGGTCATGCGCTGCGCTGCCTCGACGCGACGCGACCTCGAACCCGTCGCCGATCTCGACGCCCTTGACGGCCTGGATGCTCATCAGCGCCTGCGCGAGCATGCCGTCGAGCTTGCGATCCCAGTGCACATGGCTGCCGAGGCCGAGCGGCACCCCGTATCCGAGCACTTCGGCGATACCGCCCAGGCTGTCGCCCTCTTTGGCACATGCCTTGATCTCGGCCACCATGTCCGCCTCGGCCGCTGGATCGAAACAGCGCACAGGCGACTGATCGATGGCAGCGAGGTCGGGTGGGGTTGGGCGGTCGGCTGACTTCGACCGAACGGGGCCCATCTGGATGACATGGCTCAGCAGGCTGGTGCCAAGTTCGGCGAGAAGTGACTTTGCGACGCAGCCGGCGGCGACCCGAGCGGCCGTTTCGCGCGCGCTGGCGCGCTCCAACACGTCACGCGCATCAGCGAAGCCGTACTTCTGCATACCGGTGAGATCCGCGTGGCCGGGCCGCGGCTGCGTGAGCGGCTTTACCGTGGAACCGGGCGCAGGGTTCATTTCTTCGATCCACTTCGGCCATTCGGTGTTGGCAATGTGGATGCTGATCGGCGAGCCAAGGGTGCGGCCGTGACGAACACCGGCGAGGATGGTGACCTCGTCGACCTCGAAGCGCTGGCGGGGGCCGCGCCCGTAACCGAGCCGACGGCGCGACAGTTCGCCCTGGATTGCTTCGACGGTGACGGACAGGCCGGCCGGCATACCTTCGAGGATGACCGTGAGGGCTTGACCGTGCGATTCGCCGGCGGTGAGGAAACGCAGCATAGGCCCAGGCTACTTGACGGGCTTTTTGACCTTTGTTGTCTTGACGGCGCGCTTCTTTGCCAGTTCGGCGAGGCGTTCGAATTCCCGGACCGAGCGTTCGGCCGCCACGAGCGCTGCATCGGCGGCCCGAACCGGGGTGCGCGCAGCGTTGAGAGCTGCCGCGTTGGCAGCGGCGACAACGGGGTCGCCCCGATCGGGAACAAGCTGCGCCGTTCCGGTTGCAGCCGGCCCGAGCGACGGAACTGATTTCAGCGCAGCGCCGGCGGCGACAGTTCCCTGTGCCAGTGCGGCCTGGGCTTCGATGGTGGATCTGATGGGATCGAGCGCCAGGGTGCCAGCACTGATTCTGGCCTGCAACTGCAAGGTTTGGGCGACCGTCGATGCACAGATCAACGAGACCTGAACCTGGGGAAGGACCAGTGCGAACACTCTCGTGGCCGGGAACAACTCGGACGCGGCCGCCTTGGCGACCTTCATGTCGGTGGCGGCAGCGATGCGACCTGCGATCTCGTTGAGCACCACAGAGCTGTCGGCGATCGTGGTGGTGAGCTCGGCGTTGGCGCCGCAATCGACCGAGGCGTCGGACAACTCGTTCGACAGCCGGTCGAGCACCCGCTGGCGTTTGGCGACCGCAGTTGCTGCATCGGTCTTCAGCGCCACCAGGTTGCTACCTGACGGTGCGCCGGACCGGTCGTTCTTGGCGTCGTTGGAGTTGAGCACCTGGTCGAAACCGGCTGAATCCTCGGCCCGTGCCGAGCCCGTTCCCAGGCCGACCCCGAACACCAGCGAGAGGCTGAGAGCCGCAGCGACGAGCGTGCCGCGTCGAAGCCGAGACGCTTGGGGCAGCGGTCGGTGGGATGTGCTGGCGGTCATGTGCGTCTCGGAACCTTGAGTCGATGCGGGTGTGATGTCTGGTGACGGGTGACTGGATGGTGCGCGTTGGCGTGCACGACAGTTCAGCCGACAAATGTGAGGAAGTCATCAGGAAACACCGAATACGGCCTTGGACCATGTTGACACCGGTCACTCGCTGGGCCAGCGACCCCTCTGAGGGGCGAAGCATATTAGGGGGCGAACCAGATGAGCAGCAACGCGCCGAGCCCGAGGAACGGGCCGAACGGCAGCTGCAGCTGCAGATTGCGCAGCTTCAGCAAGCTGTACGGGACCCCGATGACAGACCCGAGGACGAAGCCGAACATCGCGCCGAGGAATGCCCCTTGGATACCGAACCAACCCGTGCCAAGGCCCAGCATCAGACACAGGCGGGCGTCGCCCGGCCCCATCCCGGCTGGGTACACGAACCAGAGGATCCAGAAGAACAGGCTGGTTGCCACGCCACAGGCGAGTGCGATGAGCAGCCGTTTCCAGTCCCCGTTCTCGGCTGCGGCCAACGTGAGGAGCACCGCCGTGGCCGCGGCCGTCGGGTACACGACCTTGGTGGCGATCTTGCGGGTTCGCAGGTCGACCTGAGCCACCGGAACCAGGACCAGGGTGATGGCCAGCATCGCTGGGAGCCAGGCTCGCACTCCCACGAATGCCCCGGTCAACGTGCCGGCCACGACGCACAGCACCTCGTTGAGCACCTCGAACCGGGGGATGGACACCGCACAGCCGAGGCAGCGGCCTCGTTGGACGAGAAATGACACGAACGGCACGCAGGAGCGCGGCAGCAGGGCGTTTCGACAGACCGGACATCGGAACGGGAGCCCCGGCATCTCGGTGGCGTCCTTCAGCGGCGGACGGTCGACCAGCACCGACGACCACGGAGCCCAAAGGAATCCCGCGACAGCACCGATCAGCGCCCCGACAGGGCTGACGGTCCAGGTCAGATCGAACAGATTCATGGCTGCGGTGGTGTCTCGGCGCGGCGGGCTTCGCAGTGCACCGGTGCGGCGGGTCCCAACGTCATGACACAGGGCGGAGATACTCCGCGACGGCAGTCCGCATGGCGTCGACCGGCGCGTCGAGCCCCGTCCAGTGCCGAAACTGGATGGCCGCCTGGTTGAGGAGCATCGGAAGACCGTTCATAGTGTGACAACCCAGCGCGTCTGCTGCTTTCAGCAGCGGCGTTGCTGCCGGGTGGTAGATCAGATCGGCAACCACCTGCGTCGGCTGTAGCAGGTTCGGATCGATCGGCAACACGTCGCCGGGTGCCATTCCAAGGTTGGTCGCATTGACAACGAGGTCGGCAGTCCGAACCGCATCCCACGTTGCGACGTGGGCCTGCGCCGCAAGCGCCGCGGCGGAGGCGGCCCGCCCCGGGTCACGGTTGATCACTGCGATGTCTTCGGCACCGCCACGGCCCAGCGCCTCGACGACAGCCCGCCCAGCACCTCCCGCCCCGACAACAACCGCTCGGACGCCCCGACACGAAACCCCCGCAGCGAGCAGACCGGAAACGAACCCGTCACCGTCGGTCGAGTGACCCCAGAGGATGGACGGGTCGGCCGGATCGCGGAACACCGTGTTGCACGAACCGAGCGAAACTGCCTGCGGGGTGAGCCTGTCGACCGCCTCGGCGACCGCAAACTTGTGCGGCATGGTGACCGACAGTCCCACAATGCCCATCGCTCGCACGGCTTCGATCACCGTTGCAACCGCTCCAGGCGCAACGTCGAAGGCTACGTAGCGAATGTCCAGGCCGAGCGCATCGAACGCTGCGTTGTGCAGAGCCGGGGACAGGGAATGCGCGACCGGGCTGCCAATGAGCGCGCAAAGCAGTGTGCGCCCGGAAATCGTGCTCATGCGACCGCAGCTGGACGGAGTTCAGGACACGGGTAGATCGTCGGTGCCCGGCTCACAGCGCACCGTTCTTCTTGCCAGTTGCGATGTTGCGGCGGTGCTCGGCAAACGTGTTGGCGAACGAACTGCGGCCGTCGGTCTCGGTGACCACGTAGTACTTCCACCCGCCCTCGGCAGGCGCAAGAGCAGCCTTGATGGACTGCACCGACGGGGTCGCAATCGGGGTAGGCGGCAGGCCGTTGCGCGTGTAGGTGTTGTACGGGCCGTCTTTCTTGAGGTCTTCTGCGGTTGGCACGCCGCCACCGAGCGCATAGACGGTGGTGGCATCGAGCTGCAGATGCATGTCGGCCTTCAGCCGGTTGTAGATCACCCGCGCCACCTTCGGCCGTTCGTCGTCGAACTTCGCTTCGCGTTCGATGAGCGAGGCAATGATGAGCGCTTGGTACGGTGTGTAGCCGACTTTGGCATCGGCATCCATCAGCCCAGCTTCACGGGCCACTGCATCCCACTCGTCGACCAGCTGGACCAGGATCTCGATCTCATCGTCGTTGAGATCGAAATTGATCGTCTCGGCGACGATGAACCCTTCCAGGTTCTTCGCGCTGTCGTCGGGAAGGAGCGCGCTGCGAACCGAGCCCTGAGCAGCAGCATCGAGGAACCGCTGCCGATCACGGCCGGGCAACTCGGCAACCCGGTCGGCGATCTGGGTGATGCGAAAACCGGGAGGAATGGTGAGCGGCTGCTGTTGCGGAACGGCTGGCGCTTCGGCGAGCACGGCAACGACCTCCTCGAAGCTGGAGTTCTTCGCGAACCGGTAGCGACCCGCTTGGAACTTGCCGACAGAGTTCATCTGTGCCCAAGCTCGCCACACGTTGGAGTTGCCGATGATGCCCTGCTCGTGCAGCAGCACCCCGAGCTCGGAACCGCTGGTACCCGACGGGACGGCAACCTCGATCACCGCACCGGGTATCCCGGGGTCGATCTGGCGCTGCACCCACCGGTAGCCAAGACCGGCGAGCGCGATCAGCATGCCAAGAACGATCAGCCCGGTGAGGCACCCTGTACCGCGACGAGCAGGGCGGGGGAGGCTGTCTTCTGTGACCCGCGCTGGGCGCGTCGCAGCCGACCGGTCGGCCGTACCCGCAGCCACAGGGCGTCGGCCTGTCGACTTGTCGCGCTTCGCACCCGCAGCGCGAGGCGTCGGGCCGTAGCCCGCTGCGGACGGCTGCCGAA
>JANNBN010000001.1:0-56661 GCA_031385545.1 Acidimicrobiia bacterium
CGGCGGCGGCGATCGCGCCTGCCTTCACCGCCATCCGCTCGTGATACGTCTCCTCGTACCGCCTCCTGGTCGAGCCGCCATCGGGTTACGTCAGCTCCAACCCGACAGGGGTTGAACAGCAGGTGAACCCGAACACCGACCCGTCGGATTTCGACGACAACGGTGCGCAAATCGTGTTCGTCATCGAGAGCGCCTCGTTCGTTCTCGACTCAGCAGCCGTTCAACCGGTCGGTGAAACCACCGGTGGCCTCGCTGACAGCGTGCCGGACAACCGGTCCAACCTCACGGTCGACTTCGGCCTGATCGTCGCACCGGTCATCCCAACCATTCCCACCGTGGACACGACCTCTACCACCGTGGCTGCAACAACCACGACAGTGGCCGGGGTCTCGACGACGCTGGCCGGTGGCTCATCAACCACCGTTCCTGCCTCCACGACGCTTCCTGGTGCCACAACGACTGTTCCCGGAACTCCGGGAACTGGTTCGGTGTGCTCCGAGATCTTCGTCGACACCAACGGCAACGGCCAGCGTGATGCTGGCGAACCGGCTCTGGCCGGAGTGACCCTTGCCCTCGCTGGTCCCGTCAACAAGACGGCCACCTCCGATGCGCAGGGCAAATACTGCTTCGACAACATTCCGAACGGCTCCTACACGGTGTCGGTCGTTTCTGGTGTCCCTGCAGAATACGGCTACCTGTCCGATCAGGTCATCCGTATCGAGGTGCTCGGCGAGACTGCCGAGCGCCAGACCGCAACCTTCCGTGTTGCTCCGCTGGCGTTCACCGGTTCGCAGTCCGGCCGCCTCATCGGCTTCGGTCTCGGGATGGTGATGGCCGGCGGACTGCTGGTCGCACAGACCCGCACCGACCGCCGCAAGAAGGCTCGACACAGCCTTTAGCTGATCCCGACGCTCGGCGGCTTCCACTGCCAAGCCCACCGGTGTATCACCGGGCTTGAAGAACGATGCAGCGGGAGGGTTCGACCCTCCCGCTGTTCGCGTTCGCAGACGGTTGCTCTACGCTGCGCAGGTCAAGCAATGTGATGGCGGGAGGCAACACGTGAGCAACAGGAAGTCCAACGATGTTGAGCTTCCCCGCGGGGCACCACGACCAGTGCAGCGGCTGGTCGAACACTTCGGCTCGGGGTTGGCACGGGTCCTGTCGAAGATTGACCTTCCACTCCTGCCCGAGGGGTTCGAAGCACGCAGTGGCCTGCCCATCGTGTTCATCGGAAACCACCGCAGCTTGTTCGATGTCCTCCTGGGCATGCGGATGGTCCGTCGCTGGAACACGCCGGCGCGGCTGATGGTCAAAGGCGACTTCTTCGAACGTCCGGGCCTTGGACTGCTGCTTCGGATGCTTGGCGCGATCTCGGTCACTCCGGGGCGTGGTGCTAAGCGCGCATTCGATCAGGCCACACTTGCACTTCGCAACGGCGAGTCCATCATCATCATGCCCGAGGCCCGCATCGTGCCGCCCCACGAGCGATCTGAAGGAACCGGAGAACTCGTGTCAACCCTTGGACGTCTCGTCGCTGTTGCCCCGTGCATGGTTGTCGTCAGCGGGCTGATCGGTGCAGACGATGTGTGGCCGGCGGGTTCGTCGCTGCCCCGTATCCGACCCTGGCGGCGGCCTCGGGTGCGGATTCGGTCCGTGGCCATTCCCGATCTGCACACCGTCGCACATCGGGAGATCACCGCCAACCTGCAGGTCGAATTGCGTGCCATTCTGAACAGGATGGATTCTGATTCCTCTGCACTGCCGACAGCTTCGATCAGCCATGCGTGAAGTCCTCAACGACATCGACCGGTGGCGCAAACAGGGTAAGCGGGTCGCTGTGGCGCGGGTGGTCGGTATCGAAGGCTCGGGCCCCCGAGACCCTGGTGCCACCATGGCTGTGTCTTCGGACGGGGAAGTTGCCGGCTCCGTCTCGGGCGGATGTGTCGAGGGTGCGGTGCTCGTTGAAGCGCTTGCCGTTCTCGACGGTGAACGCGGCCCGGGCATCGTCACGTTCGGATATTCAGACGACGAGGCGTTTGCTGTCGGGCTCACGTGTGGCGGCACCATCCACCTGTTCATCGAAGAGTTGGCATGGTGACGCAGCTTTCCGGAGCCGACGCGTCCGTTCCAGACGTACCGATCTATGCCCAGCTCAGCGCTGCGATTCGTGCCGATGCGCCGGTTGCGCTGGCCACCTTGGTCGCCGGCCCGCCAGGCGCGACGCTTGGGGCCAAGCTGCTCATCCAACTGGATGTCGAGCCGTTGGGGTCGCTCGGGAATGCCGATCTCGATCGTGTGGTGGCGCGCGACGCTCTTGGCGAATTGGTCAACGGTCTCACCAGTACGCGTCACTACGGTCCCAGTGGCGAGGCGCGCGTCACCGAACACGGTTTCGAGGTGTTCATCGAGAGCTTCGCCCCGGCGCCGCAGATGGTGATCTTCGGCGCTGTCGATTTCACGGCTGCGCTCGTGAAGGCGGCCAAAGTGCTGGGTTATCGCGTCACGGTGTGCGATGCCCGCCCGGTGTTCGCAACGCGCGCACGCTTCCCGCTCGCCGACGACGTGGTCAACGATTGGCCTGATCGATATCTCAACGCGCATGGCGCTGCGCTTGGACCGCGCGACGCCGTGTGCGTGCTGACCCACGACGCCAAGTTCGACGTGCCTGCCATCACTGCTGCCGTCCGCACGGCGGTGGGTTACATCGGCGCCATGGGCAGTCGTCGCACCACCGAGACGCGCAACCTGCGCCTGACCGAGGCGGGTCTCACCAACCAGCAGATTGATCGGGTCATGGGTCCCATCGGGATCGACATCGGTGCTCGCACGCCGGAGGAGACCGCCATCTCCATCGTGGCGGAGATCATCGCAGTACGGACCAACCGGCCAGTGGCTTCGTTGCGCGATGCAGCCGGGCCCATCCACCACGCATAGAACCGACTTCACGTGAAGCGAACTCGAATTCTGGGTGTTGTCTTGGCGGCGGGCGGGGGGACGCGGTGGGTCACAGCCGGCGGGAGCGGTCACAAACTGTTGGCGCAGTTGCCCGACGGTCGCGCTGTCGTGGCTGCATCCGTCGGCGCTGCGCTCGCTGCCGAGGTCGACGACGTCTGTGTGGTCACCGGGTCTGTCGATATCGATGGAGTGCTCCCGGCTGGCGTTCACATCGCGCACATCGCTCACAACGAGCACTGGGCCGATGGGCAGGCCACCTCGCTGCGCGTCGCCATCGACTGGGCAGAGCGGCATGGCTACGACGCGATTGTGGTCGGTCTTGGTGACCAGCCGTGGGTCGGTTCCGACGCATGGTCTGCCGTCGCCGAGAGGACAAGGTTGTCGTCGTTGCCGATCGTCGTGCCGACGTTTGGGGGCAAGCGTGGGCAACCCGTCGGGCTTCGCCGCGAGGTGTGGGCCGCGCTGCCGACCGAAGGCGACGCAGGAGCACGTATCCTGATCGCCCAGGTGCCGGAACTCGTCGACGAGTTTCCGTGCGCCGGCGATCAGCGGCTGCTGACCGACATCGACACACCGGGAGACCTCTCGTCATGGAACTGACCAACGAATTCCACGTCCCCATCGGCATCGACCGTGCCTGGGCCGTGCTGACCGACATCGAGCTCATCGCTCCGTGCATGCCTGGTGCTGCGCTCGAAGAGATCGAGGGCGAGGAGTTCCGTGGCGGCGTGAAGATCAAGGTCGGTCCCATCACCGCCCAGTACAAGGGCAAGGCCACGTTCCTTGAGCGCGACGTGGTCAACCATAAGGCAGTGCTGCGAGCTGAAGGCCGTGACACCAAGGGCCAAGGCAACGCCAACGCAACCATCACGGCGCAACTGAAGCAGTCCGGCACCGGCACCGATGTCACGGTCACCACCGATCTCACCGTCACCGGCCGGGTTGCCCAGTTCGGGCGCGGTGTGCTTGCCGATGTCAGTGCCAAGTTGCTGGGCCAATTCGTCGACTGCCTTGAACACAAGGTGCTGGCCAAGCCGGAGACCGTCATTGCCGACGTGGCTGCTGCGGGTGCAGGCGTCGCCAAGTCCGCTCCGATGTCCGCGCCGGCTGCTGGGTCCGCGTCTGCTGCTGCAACCCAGGCCGACGGAGCCCAGGCCGATGCAACTTCTGTTGACCCACCGAAGCCAGCGGTTCGCAAGATCCAGTACGAGCCGGCCAAGCCGGTCGACCTGCTCGAAGCGGCAGGCAGCCCCGTGCTCAAGCGTGCCGCGCCCGTGGTCGGTGTGGTGCTGGTGCTGCTCTGGCTGCTCAAGCGGTGGCGCCGCTGAGCGCCGCTCCTGAGGCCTGTTCAGCAATCCAGCCGGCCGGTGTCCCGCAGCGGCTGCTGTTTCCTCAGGAGCATGCGTCACCCGAGGATCTGGCAGCAGTCACGGCGTTGTTGGAGCGGTTTCCGAAAACGGCGTTCACCGTCGTCGTACGCGATGGCGCAGGCGTGCCCGTGGTCATCCGCAATGCGCCGCTCGAGGCAGACGGTACGCCCATGCCCACCCGGTTTTGGCTGATCGGGTCGAGGCAGATCGAGGTCATCGGCCGGCTCGAGGCATCAGGAGGTGTGCGGCGTGCTCAGCTCGAAATCGATGCAGCCGCGATTGAGGCTACACACCAGCGTCATGCGGCTGGCCGTAACGCTCAGATTCCAGCAGGTTGGACCGGTCATCGGCCATATGGCGGAGTGGCCGGCACACGCCGCGGCGTCAAGTGTCTGCACGCGCACTACGCCTGCTGGTTGGCCGGCGAAGACGACGTAGTGGGGGCGTGGGTCGCTGCAACGCTCGTCGAGGAATTGCCTTCCCTCGAGCGCGGCTCGGTCAGTGCGGACCGCGAGTTCGAATCCTGATGCGCGCCGGTATCGACATCGGCACCAACTCGGTGCGTCTGCTGGTGCTTGGCCCCGGCGACACGGAGTTGGCGCGCACAGCCACGGTCACCGGTCTCGGCCGAGGTTTGTCCGATGGCATCCTGCACCCGGACTCGATCAGCCGCACTGTCCAAGGCATCACTGCTGCGGTTCAGAAGGCAGCCGAAGTTGGGTTGAGGTTGGGTCCTGGGAACACACGCATCACGGCTACGTCTGCCGCACGCGATGCACTCAATGGAGGCGAGTTGTTCGATGCGATTCAGTCGCTGTGCGGTGTCCGACCCGAGGTGCTCACCGGACAGGCCGAAGGTGCGCTTGCATGGGCTGGCGCGATGTCGTCGCTGCCGCTGCGCATACCTGATGAGGGCGTCGGGCTCGATGCGTTGATTGACATCGGCGGTGGGTCAACCGAGTTCGTGGTCGGTCGTGCCGGTTCCGAGCCAATGGGCGTGATCAGCCTCGATGTCGGCTGTGTCCGCATGACCGAGCGCTTCTTGGCTGCCGATCCGCCACGGGCAGTTGAGCTGTCCAGCCTGATCGGGGTGGTGCATGCGCATCTCGACGACGTCCAGCGCGAGCTGCCGGCCATCGACGATGCCACGAGGTTCGTCGGGGTTGCCGGTTCCATCGTGACGGTGGCTGCTGTCGAACTTGGCCGCTATTCGCGTGACGAGATACATGGCATGTGGCTGACCCGAGCAGCGGCCGAAGACGTGTTCCGCACCCTCGCGCAGGAGTCAGCCGCCGACCGAGCGTTCAACCCCGGCCTGCACCCGGACCGGGTCGGCACCATCGTCGCCGGCGCCGCGATTCTGGTGACTGTACTGAGGCACTTCGACCTACCGGGCATCCGAGTGTCAGAGTCCGACCTGCTCGACGCCCTCGCAAAGTCCGCACCTCACGACGATTAGTCCGCCGGCGATCGTCGCGCCTCGACGATCGCAGGCAATTCGTCAGCGAACAGAGCGAACCGAGCCTCAACCTCGGGACCCGGGTTAGTCATCCAGGGTGTGGTGAAAATGCCGCCAAAATCTCCGCCGTCTGGATTGACGGAAAGCAACCATTCCACCTGGTCCGCATCTCGCTCCCGCACCCTTGCCTGTAGTCTCAGCACCAGGGTGGTGGCGCCGATGGTAAATCGAAGCGAGCGGGATTTGTGCCAGACCACTCCGTTGCTCGGTGGGTCGAATGGCGTGGATCCCACGAGTGGCTCATGGACAGGATCGAGTCCCAATTCACCGAGCACGGCTTCGACCGGAGCGAACAAGTCAACCTGGTCGGCGAATTGTTGCTCGGCGTTTGCAATACGTTCGGCGAGCAGTGACTCACGCAAGACTGTCTCGGTCTGCCGGGTTGCGTCGGCTTCCTCGATGACTTGGCGGGCTCGTGCCAATCGGTCTTCCAACGAGACTGGGGGTTCATCGGTGAGCCCCACGGGGGTACCGATCGTCCAGAGTGCAGAAAACGGAATCGCCCACACGTCGTCGGTCAATCGTTCGACGCGGTCCCCGGAGTGGATCACGTAACCGCGATGGAACTGCGCCGGATACTCGTTTCGGAACGCAATGATGCCCTTGGTATGGTCTCGCCCGACTGAGCGGGCGGCCTTCACTTCGATCGCGACTACCCGTCCGTCGCTTCGTTCTACAACGATGTCAACTTCGCGATTGTTGTCCTTGCGCCAATGCATGAGTTGCAGGCCCTCGGTCTGGGACCATCCCATCAATTTCAGAAGTTCGGTCGCGACAACAGTTTCGAGAAAGCGCCCGTGGGTTGCGTCGATGAGCGCGGTCTTCTCGTAAATTCCGAGAGCGATAGCCGTGAACGCCGAATCTGCCACGAAGACGCGGCGAGTCGCGGTGACCCGCTTCTCTGGGTTGGGTCGGAAGGCATGCAAAGTCTCGATGAGAAACACCTGCCGAAGTTCCTCCAGGTATCCGTGAATGGTCAGCTTTTGCGCATCGACTTTCTGGCCGTAGTCGGTCAGATTTTCGAGCGCGCCGCTCGTGGATGCAAGGTATCTGAACAGTCTGACAATTCCGTCGCGATTCTTGGCGGTGCTGTGGATCGAACCGTCAAACAGGTCAAGCGGATATTGCAGGAGATCGATCCGGCGCTCCGACTCAGGTTTCAGCCGCACGAGCGGAAGCCCACCCGAGGCAAATCGACGGCACATTTCGGCGTGCCGGACCGGTGCGACCCGCCATTCGCGCGGGTCGCCTTCGAACAGTGCCGTAATCACGTCAGCCGGGCGGCCTTCGATCTCGCACTGGGCGAAGGGCCGAACTGTGAAGCGGCGCTCGCGGAGAGCGAGTGCGTTGGCGCCGCCAAGCTCGGTCCGAGACAGCCGTGCCGAACCTGTCAGCAGGAATTGACCGGGTTGTGCACCTCGTTCATCCACAATCGATTTCGCCGCCAGGGTGAGGCCCGGCACGAGTTGTGCCTCATCGACAGCCGTGCCGACCGAGAGGGATTCGAGCCATCCACGTGGGTCGTCCACCGCCCTTTGGTGCACGTCGACGTTCCCGAGGTCGATGTACCGGTCGGTGAGGCGTTTGGCCAACACCGTCTTACCAGTTGCGCGCATTCCTTCCAGAACGACGACGGGTGAAGATGACCATGCCCGCTTCACGACGGATTCCAACCCTCTTGGTATGTTGTCCACAAATCGAGCATATCCGATCGTGCGAATCATATAGGTAAAGTGCTTCGAAACGAACAGACGCCGCGCGTATGTGGGATGCAAGTTGCGCGAATCGGATAGGGAATCCGGTTTTGTCGCTTTCTGGTCAGGCTGGGAGACTGGGCGAGTGAGCGCCGAATGACGTCAGAACCGCTCGCCGAGACTGCCCGATCACGATTTGCGCCTGGGACCGCTCGGGCGGCGTTGGCCCAACACGACTTCCGGCGCCTGTACCTGTCCACGTTCGCTTCAAGCGTCGGGTCTTGGATGCAGACCGTGGTGGTGGGGCCGCTGGCCTTGCGGCTGGGAGGCGAGTCGTTCGTCGGCTTGCTGATGTTCGCCAACTTCGGGCCGATCCTGGTGCTGTCCATCCCCGCTGGTGCACTCGCTGCGAAGCTCAGCAACCGGCGTCGCTACATGATTGGTGTGCAATGCATGCAGATCATGTTCGCCACGTTCCTCGCCCTGGTGGCGGCCAACGGTACGCCGAACAAGTGGCTCTTGCTCCTCGGTGTGTTGGGAGGCGGCACGATGAACTCGTTGAACGGGCCGGTGTCGCAAAGCCTGATGCCAGACATTGTCGGCCGCGAGAACATTCCTGCAGCCGTGTCGCTTGGCTCGGCGCAGATGAATGGGTCTCGTGTGGTCGGCCCGGTCGCCCTCGCGCTCATTTCACAACTGGTGCATATCACGCCATCGATGGTGTTCATGTTCAACGCGATCACGTTCCTCACGGTGATCTGGGCGTTGGCCACGATCCACGTGCCTGCTGTCCCCGAACGAACGGCAGAGGTGATGGGTTTCCGATCGCTCGGTGTGGGGTTTCGCGAACTCGGCGTGAACCCGGTAGCGCGGCGCGTGCTCGGCATCATGTTCGCGTTCTCGCTGCTGTGTCTTGCCTACGTCACACAATTCCCATCGCTCGCCGAAGGGCTGTTGGGCATGAACAGCCAGAAGAAGAACTACCTCTTCATGTTCGGTGTCTGGGGGTTCGGTGCGCTGTGCGGTGCACTGTCGATGTCGACCGTGTTGGCGAAGGTCGACAAGCGACCCCTACCGCGCCGACTCCTCATCGGCTTCGGATTGGTGATGGCCGTGTGGTCCACCCAGCGATCACCAAGCCTGTTCGTGCACGCGGTGCTGCTGGCGCTGGGGTTCTTCTACTTCGGCACGACCACTGCGCTCAACACGCTGCTGCAGCAAAGCCTGTCGCCCGCAAGGCGGCCGTATGTGATGTCGCTGTGGTTCATGTGCTTCGGCGGCACGATTCCGATTGCCGGGCTGTGGGCCGGATGGCTGATGGAATCATCGCTTGGCGCCCGAACCGGTGCGATGGTTGTGCTGCTGATCGGCGCTGCGGTTGCGACGATCCTTGCGTTCTTCGGCGACCTCAGGTCGGTTGGCTCTCAAGCAATTCCAATTGCACATTGAGTGCGTGGGTGCTGAGCTGAATCTCCCACAGCGAGATGGCCAGCGAGATCACCATCATCACGAGCGCAATGAAGAACAGCGCATGGCCGACGTCGTGCCAGCCTTGAAAGATCATCAGCATGCAGAGCATCGACGCAAGCATCGCCGCAACTGCAAAGCTCTGCATCAGGCGGATGAGCGTGATGCGCCGCCGCAGGACGTGGATCTGGCTGACCAGGCGATGGTCGGGGCTGGCCAGATTCTGCGCCAGCAGGTTACGGATCAGGCTCGCCAGCGCAAGGTAGCGGTTGGTATACGGCAGCAGCAGGAACGAGATGGCAGGGAAGAGCAGCGCCGGTGTGTTGAGCTCGATCCGCATCCGTTCAGTTCACCACACCACTGGTCATGGACGGAGCGACGCCGGACATCGGAACGTCGGACCGTCAGCTGATCGAGCCGCGAGCGACAACCCATCGAACAGGTTGGCGCGTCGCTGAAGCGATGTGGTCGAAATCGCTGTCGTAGTGAAGGATAGTTGCGCTGTAATGCTCGGCAATGGCGGCTGTGAGAAGGTCGACAACACCAGCGGCGCGGTGTTGAGCTCGCTCGGCCATCGCAGCCTGGACAGCTCGAGAACGCAGGCCGATCTCGGGTACGAGCGGAAGATCCGTGAAACCCTCTCCGCGGCGCGCAGCGATGGAGCGGTACTCCTTCGGTGATCGGGCAGAGTACAGAACTTCAAGATCGACAGTGGCACACGTCGCCAGTAGCCCAAGCCGGCCGAGCCTGGTGAGCTCCCGAAGAACGGTCGGGGCGCCAACTCGAGCGATTGCACTTGTGTCAACGAGAAACAGTCCCGCTGGGATCAACGGCGGGCGGCTTTGCGAATCTTCGGATCGCCGAGGTCGGGGCTACCCCAGATGGACGGATCGTCGAACGCCTGGGCGAGCTGGTGACGTTTGGCGACAAAAGCGAGCGCAGCGTTGACCGTGTCGACCTTGGTCGACGTGCCCAGCTCGCGTGCTGCGCCGGCAAGAGCCTCGTCGTCTATTTCGATCGTGGTCCGAGTCACCGCCGCACTATAGCGGTCTAAGCATACTTCGCGCAGAAAAGTATGTACAGGCGATGTCTGGGGAGAGTCAGGGGCAGAATCAACCAAGCAGGAGCGCTGCTCCCGCCGCAAGACGGGTTTCGGCGGGGTGGCCCAGCGGTGAGTAGCCGAGCAGGTCGTGCTCTTCGGCTGGGGGATCTGCTGCCCAGAAGTCAGGCCCGGCGAACCATCGCTCGCCTTTCAACGCATCAAACACCGCCTTATAGGCCTTGGCCTGTTCCTCGGATGCTTCGCTCGTTGCAAGCGCGAAGTCCCACGGTGCAGCGGTTGTGCCGCGATGCCGGGTGTAGCCCACCTCGGTGAACCGAACCGGCTTTGCCCATCTTGCTGCAAGTGCTCGGAGCGACTGCTTGGGTGCTTTCCATGCGTCGGTGAGCTGTGCCACTGAGGCTGTTCCGTCGGCCCGTGAAGTGAGCGGATAATATGCATCGATACCAATTTCATCGAGCAGATCCCAGAAAGTGATCTGTGGGAACTCGTCCCAGTTGGCCGCGTACGTGAGGGTCCCTGCGAACTTCGCCCGGACCGTTGCAATCACTGTCCGCCAACGCGGGTCGGTCGAAATGCCGGCCAACTCGGTACCCACCACGAACGTCGACGCCCCGGCCGTGTGCGCCAGCTCCGTGTACCGTGCGATGAAAGATCGGTAGGCGGCGAACCAGGCGTCGCGGTCCTCCGGCACGATGTCACCTCGCCACGTGTCGTCGGGCAGGTCGATGTGGGGCTTCAGCGCAACGGCCAAGCCCCGCGACCGGGCTTGGCTGATGGCCGACCGCAGGGAGGCGTCCGTCGGCGTTGCGTCCATCGGACCGAACGAGCTGTCGGAGCGTGACGCCTGGTACCACGTGACGATGAACGTGACCCGCTGAAGACCGAGCGACTTCATCCGATCCAGGATCGTCGCAACCTCGCGTGACTGGTACCCCAGCGCTTCCCACGACGGAATGATGAGACCGGTTGACCGTGTGCCGACGACGACCGGCGTCCGTGCCGGCCCGGATGGATCGGCGGAGAAGCGCACCGCACCCATGAGCGAACCCACGATCAAGACCCGCGCGATAGGCAGCGCAAGTCTGCGGATCGAGGCTGGTCTCATCTGGCCAGTGTCACCCGAAACCAGCAGCATCGGGGACAGGCCGACCGACGTTTTGGCGTCACGACGGAGCGACCATCAGAGACGGATCAGAAGAACTGTGCCGAACATGTCCGTCATTGGACGAATCCGGCATCATCGACGATGTCGTTGCGCTCGTCGTTGTTCGGGTCCTGCGCAGCGCCGTCCGCTGACGACACGCCCGGCTGAAGTCCGGTCAAGTACGAGCGGAACAGCTTGGCCACAGCGCCAGTGGTGTCGCTGATCTTCTGGTCCCGCTCTTCCATGCCCAGGGCGGGAACGGGGGCGGAGGTCCGGGTGAGCAGACTGCGCGAAGCGTTCGGGGCCGGTACCGGAACCGGGGAGCTGTCACCGGTAGCGACAGCAGACAGGCTGATCCGATGTACGCCCGTCGACGTTTCGATAAGCACGCTTGCGATTGACCAAGTCGACGCGTCGGCAGTGTCGTAGTAGGTGTCCTGGACGGCTGTGAAGCCGTTTCTGAGATCGACGGTGTTCGATCGGACCGGCCTGAACGTCCCGAGGTCAAACGTTGCGGTCGCACCGAACATGCGCAAGAGATCGACCGAAGACGTCACCATGTCGATGTTCACCTGGTCCAGCGTTGCGTCGGCGGGTCCATCGAGACGGGTGCGCACCCACGTGGAGTCTGCGCCGTAATACGACTGGAGTGCAGTGACGCGAACAGGATCGGCCTGTGTCCATCCCTTTGGGGTGACCGTTGCCGTGACATCTGTCGATGGTGGTGCTGATGCCACTGGCTGCAGCATCGGCCGGAGGCCGGCAACAAGTGCAGCGGCTATGACGGTGCCGATGATCGCAAGTGTGAGTGCGTGATCCGACCGGCTCCGTGGGCCGTGGGCGGGGAGTGTCGTTGCCGACGCCACCACCTTGATCTTTCCAGGAAGGAACAGGCCAAACCTTCCGCACCATCCGAGAAAGGTGTGCAACGCGACCAACGTCGGAAGGAGACCGACCACCGGCGACGTGATGTATCGGGCCCAGCGTTCCGGCGCGAAACCCGCGAACACGATCGCCACCGTGCTCACGATCAGATCGACGACCCAGAACGTGGACAAGCTGCATGCCAGCACGCTGAGTTTGCGAATCCAGCGGCTCAACCCGGCCGTGAGTCCGCTTCTACCCGGTCTCGCACGGCCATCGACACGGCTGACGAGGAGCAGCCCGACCATGATGACGATGGCGACGACAGTGAGTGCTCTACCCTCGACCAGTCCGCGCGCGTCGATGCCGCGAACTGGTGCTCCGGCTCGGATCGATGCATAGCCAACCGACTCGATGGGGAGCGCATACCCCGCAATGTCATATGCGAACGTATTGATGTCACCCGATAGTGGGGTGAAGGAGCGCCCCAGCATCGGCACGAAAACCACTGGGCCGGCAAGGACCGCTATCAGCAGGCTGTTGCGCATATCCCATGCGAACCGCACACCCCACAACAGCGTGTAGAGCGTGAACAACGCGAATGGAAGCGCCAGCAAGTCGGGACGCCACAAACCGTAACGTTCACCCAGGGAGTGCGGGAGCACCCACGTACAGATCAGCGAGATCACAGCAGCACCAGCACCGACCACGAGGTCGACGTGTCGGCTGGGGCTGTTGGACCGGTTCGGTCTGCGTGTCGCGAAAACGGCGAACGCCAGCGGGACCATCAGGACTGCGAGTCCGGTGGTGGCGAGCGGGTTCGCAAGCCGGACACCGATCAACGAACGCACGAGCAGAGGGACGTAGGCACCGAGCAGCCCGACGAATGCCAGAATCCGCCAATCGACGACGGCACCGGCGGGTACGGGTTGGTGCTGGGTACCCGCATGAAGGGTTCCCGGATGAACGGTACCGGGATGGACGGCGGGCACTGCTGATCCGCCCGGCACGACCAGAACTGGTGACGCAACCGGAGCCGTGACGAACGTCGGCGCATCTCGCACGGATGGCGAGCTGTGGGCTTCAGCGGGGGACGCATAGGAGTCGTCTGATTCCGCTGCTGGCGGGCCCACCGCCGGAGGAGGCCACGAGGCGAGGTCCTCTGCGGTCGGCGCCCGCCGGGGCTGGGCATATCCTGCCGACGCCGTCGCGAACGGTTCCGTGGAGACCACAGAAGGTCTGGGCACGTTGGGAAAGATCTCGGTCGGAGCAGTGAACACGTTTGCAGGTGCCGCTGGTGCGAACACCGGAACAGCGGGTGCATCCACGACCAGGTGAGCCGGGCGCGAGGGGTCGATCGACGCCGGTGAAGGCGAACCGATCGGGGAGAACAGATCGAACTTCGGTGTTGGGCCGGTTGGCTGGATCGCGTCGGCGTTCACGGGCCCGAGACGGCGAACACGCTTTGGCAGCCCGGTGTCGACGAGCGGCGCAACGGTCGACGTCGGTGGTCGGCTGGCGGCTGGTGCAGGGGGTAACGGGGCCGCGGGCGGTACCGGTGGTTGTGGCGATTGTGGCGCAGAGGTAAAGGTGTGTTCCGCAGGTATGTGGTGCTCGATCGTGACTGGGATCGGCGACCATGCTCGTTCGGAGGATGTGCGAATCCCCTCGAACTCGTCAGGAACAGCTACCACCTGGTCAGGCATGGCGGAGGAGGTTGGCTGAACAGACATTTCAATCGGATTATCGGCCGCTCTGCGCAACGGCTTGAGAGCGGTGTGCACTCACGGAGTGGTCAACGGAGATTGAGCCCGATGAGCCCCGACGGCTTCGCCGATTACAGTTAAACGTGTGTTGGACACACCCACCGGGTCATGACCGACGGCCGAGCAGACTCCCGCCGTCGTTGGACCCTCGCCGATCGCCTCACCGCGATGGCCATAGGCCCGCAACTTCGGTCATCGCGGCTGCTCCTGCGGCCGCTGCAGTCGTCTGACTTCGCCGATTGGCAAGAAGTGCGTCGTCGGTGCGCAGTGTGGCTGGCGCCGTGGGAGGCGCAGAGGCGTCCCGGTCAGGCTGATGTGGTCGAAAGCCGCCGAGCGTTCGAGGCTCGCTGCGAGGCAACCGATCGTGAACGCACCAACGGTTCTGCATATCGGTTCGGGATCTTTGCTGATGGCCAGTTCTGTGGCGAAATCAACCTCGGTTCGATCCAGCGGGGTGCGTTCCAGAACGTCTACATCGGGTATTGGATAGACGAGCGGTGGGCAGGGATGGGCTACATGCCGGAATCGCTGGTGCTGGCGATGCGGTTCGCGTTCGAGGACCTGGGGCTGCATCGGGTGCAGGTTTCGATCATTCCCCGCAACGGTTCATCGTTGCGGGTGGTGGAGAAACTGGGTCTGCGCAACGAGGGCATCGCTCACCGATACCTTGAGATCAACGGAGCATGGGAGGACCATATCCGGTTCGCGATGACGTCAGAGGAGTGGCGTGATCGCAAGCTCGATATGCTGGCAGCGTGGGTCGTCGGCGAGCCGACCTGATTCGCCGAGCGGGGTTATTCGTCGTAGGAACGAAGGGCACGCATGGTTGCGCCCAGCGCGACCACGGACAGCGCAAGCGCGGCCAACATCTCGCCGGTCGTGCCCAGCGTGACCCGGGTTCCAAGTGCGTCGGCCAGGGTGGACTGGGTCAACAATGCAACGGCTGATCCGATCAGCCCGACGAGTGCAGCGCCGAGGACCAGTCCCAGCCCGCTTCCGGTTCGACGCGGTACCAGGTCGTCGCGGTCGAACAGCGCGGGCAGGCTGAGCAGTGTGACCGCAGCGATCAGCAAGAGACCGTGCATCAGTCCTGCGTTGGCAAAGCCTCCTCCCACGCGGGCGAGCGCACCGAGGCTGTTTTCGGCCGGATCGGCTTGTTTCATGTTCGACGCGACATGGAGCGCAAGTCGCAGTACTGCGACTCCCGCAAGGCCGGTGCCGATCCACGATGCCCTGTCTGTGAAGGCGGCTGCCCGGGTTCTGTCCATCTCGATCTCCTCGTCTGGTGTTGCTGGTACTTCGTGTTCGTCCGCTGTTTTGTTTCCGGGCTCATCGGCCGCATCGCTGTCCGATGGTTGGTCCGAGGCCTGCTGTTTGCCGGCCTGTCCGACAGCGGCAGGATCGACAGGGTCGAACGGGTCGATTCGCGCGCCGTCCCCGGACGTCGGATCCGAAGGCGCAAAGACCGGACGGTCCCACGCTTTCGCCGGAGCCTCGGAACTATCGGGGTCGGAACTCTCGGCGAGGGAACTCTCGGCGAGCGAACTCTCGGCGAGGGGACTATCGATATCAGAGACGACAGCGTCTGTCACATCGATGATGTCGTCGCCGACTGGTTGCGTCGCGATTTCGCCAACGGATTCGGACACCTCGCCGAGCGGTGACTCGACACCAGCGCTGGCAACCAAGTCGACCGCAGCGTCGGAATCGACCTGTTCGGCCGGGGAGGTGTCAGTGCCGATGCCGGCAAGCGTGCTGCGGGCTCGGCCGAAGCGTTTCGAGATGCCAGCGGCTTGCGTGTCCTCGGGCAGCACAACGGGTGCTGAAGCTGCTGTAGACAGCGCCCGTTCGATAGTCGCCTGCAACACTGGGTCCGACGGCTCGGCGCCGAGGACCGATGATTCGTCCCTTGCTGATGTATTCCTGGAATCGTCGGTCGATACGTCGCCGGTGTCGTCCCACGTGGACCCCGGGCGAACTGATCGAGCAGCTGCGAGCGCAGGGTCGACTCCAAGCTTGCGAACCGCGTCGCGGGTCATGTCCTCGAAGCCGCCGGCGCCGCTCTCCAGCCATTCGTCAACCTTTTGCGGGGTTGGATCGGCAGCCGGTGGTATCGAGGTGCGTCGGACAGCGGGTTCCTTCCATTCGTCGTCCCAGGCGTCTTCGCTCCAAGTGTCCGAAAACGATTCCTTCGGAGCGAACATGTCCGCGGTGCGCTTCGGTGCCCGGGCCTGCGAGGCAGCAGTCTGATCCCAGATCACAACTTCCTCAGGGTCCGGTGGTGGAAGTTCGGCGAGATCGATTCCTAACCGGTCGTCGTCGGCCCGGTTGCGTCGGAACAGGCCGCGTCGGCGCGCCGCGCCCCCTTCGTCACTCATGTCCACACACTACGACCTCGAAGCGACGATCGGCGGCTTTCGATCAGGCGCTGCTCGGCCTCGGAGTTGGCCTCAGAGCTGGCCTCAGTTTCTCTCGGCGTCACTGTGTGAAGTCACTCCCATCCAGCAGCGCTGTCACACCCCCTTTGGCAGGATGCAGCCATGGAACAGCACTCTTCGTCCGCCCAACGTTCCCCCCAGCCTTCTCCGCAGTCCATCCATCTCGGCACTCGGGGGACAACCGACGACCGCTGTTCAGCCATCGAGTTCGCCCGCCTTGTCTGGGCGGTCAGCGCCGCAGCCCGAGACGCTGGCCTGTTGGTTCCAGGCTTCAAGGACGCCCCTCTCGGTTCGGCTCGGCATCTTCGGAGGCGCTCGGGATTCGTGCCGGTTGTCGTGCTGCCCGTTCGCGGCCGTTGTCTGTCCGGCGTGCAGGACGACATTGTCGCCGGAGTCCTTGCGGTCAATCGAGACTCCCCGCTGACGGCCGTCAAAGCGTTTGTGGCAGCGACGGGCGCTCGCCACGGCGTTTTGCTCCACGCTCAAGCCTCCCTCGTTGCCTGACTCGCGGAACTGACTCGCGGCTGACCCGTGGCGACGGTCGGTGATCGCCAGTAGGTTGTCAGGTGCCGCTGGGGTCGTGAGCGGTGTGCACCCCTAGCCCGGGTGGCGAAATGGCAGACGCAGGGCGCTTAAACCGCCCAGATCGAAAGGTCGTGCGGGTTCGAGTCCCGCCCCGGGCACGCTGACGATTCAGCCGGGTTTCAGTCTGGCTGCTGATCGCTCGCCATCGTTCCCGTCGAGTGGACTGTGGCAGCTTCGTCGGATGCGATTGCGACCACCGCTGCGCCGCGCGACGAAATGGTCACGGCTTCTCCATGTTCAAGCAAGACGCTGTCCAGGTCGTGAGCCAGAACCATGTGCGGAACCATGCCGGCATTGGTTGTCACTGTGATAGAGCCGCTCAGCACCGTTATCAGCGATGATTCGCCCGTCGTGTCCGGGCGCAGTGGCTCGCCACGCTGAATCGTGGCCACATCCAAGGTCGATCGCCGTGGCCGGCGAGACATCAGATTGAGATCACGTACTGGTCCGTCGATCAGCCGACAGGTGACCGCTGATTCACCATCGAAGCGAACCACGCCGTGGGCCAACACCTCGATGTCTTCGCCGTCAACGGTCAGCACCATGCCTGCGCCCTTCGCCACCACCAACACCCGGTCTATTCCGGGGAGGGTGGAGAACGGTGCGTTGTCGACGACGGTCGCCAGACTCAGCCGCCACTGCCAGCAATCGGTGTCTGGTGATCTCACGATTTCGTGGGTGGTGCCGCGTCCGTTGGCCCACCGCATTTTGCGATAGTTGGCGGCACAGATCAACTGCACGATTGCCTCAGTCCGTCAGCCGCAGCGCGTGAGTGCGACGATCCTGCATGAAACGGAACCGCCTGCGAACGTCGCCAACCGTTTCGGCATTCACCTCGGCGACAAGCAGGGCTTCGGTTCGTGCACCGGCAGCCAACACTTCTCCAAGGGGGTCGATGATGCGAGAGTCGCCGCAGTAGCCAATTCCATCGCCGGTGCCGACCCGGTTGACGCCGATCAGGTACGCCTGGTTCTCCACCGCTCTGCCGACGAGGAGTTGCTGCCAGTGGTGGCGACGGACTTCGGGCCAGTTGGCGGGGACCACGAAGCAGTCCGTCGTCGGTGCCAACTGCCAGAACTCATCGGCGAACCGCAGGTCGTAGCAGATGAAGAACGACGTGCGCAGTCCTTCGATATCGACGGTGAGGAACGAATCGCCCCGGTCGTAGTGGGCGTCTTCACCGGCGAAGGAGAACGGGTGGATCTTGTCGTAGTGATGCTCGTTTCCCGTCGGATCGTAAAGGTACAGACGATTCCTTGCTCTTGCCTTGTCGTATCCAGCGACGCGGGTCGGAACCGTTCCGCATGTCCACACACCGTGTTCGGTAGCCATGGCGTGCAGGAACTGCGCCGAGACGCCGTCGACGGGTTCAGCCACGCGGTCCGGCGCCATGCTGAAGCCGACGCTGAACATCTCGGACAGCACCACAAGGCGTGCGCCGGTGGCCGCCGCGGCGGTTACCTGTGGCTGCAATCGGCGGATGGTTGCGGCTGCGTCTTCCCAGACGATGTCGTGCTGGACCACTGCGACCTTCATGGAAAACACGATACCGGGGCTGGACCAATGCGGTGGGGGAGTCGCTGCTAAGCCTCTGCCGGTAGCGGTCGACGCGGCAATTCCGGTGTCAAGCCCCCCTAACGCCGTGGACGAGAAGAGAACCGTGGCACCGCAGTCGTCGAAGATATTGCCGGTCGCGCAGTTCGGGTGGTGTACGCCGGATTGATTGCCGTACCCTCTGTTGATCACACCTGACAAACCGATGATCAAACCTGACAAAGGAGCACACGGATGGCGATCGAGCGATTCCCCGTTGAAGCTGGCCACATCATGATGTTCGCCCGGGCGATCGGCGACCCGAACCCGATCTACTACGACGCGGAGTACGCAGCAGCATCGCCGGTCGGTTCGGTGATCGCACCGCCGACCTTTGTCCAGGCCAGCGCGCAGTACGACGCCGACTACCCGCTGCGGCCACGCATCGGCGCACCCTGGTTCGGCTCTGGTCGAACAGCGACGGGTATCGACCCTGAGCCTTCGCCGACCGGGTCCGAGATCGGCGACAGCGGGAGTGGCGGCGGAAACGGTGGGGTGCTGCACGCCGAACAGCACTACGAATACCACCGGCCTTTGCAAGCCGGGGAGGTGCTGACTGCAAACAATCTGCCCGGCCGAAGTTGGGAGAAAGAAGGTCGGCGAGGCGGAACCTTGAGCTTCACCGAGTCGATCACGGAGTACCGCACCGTGGATGGCGAACTGGTCGTGACGGCCCGTGGCGTCGGTGTGCGGACCGCTGCGGTTGTGAAGCAGGAGGGCTGAGACGTGTTGACAGCAGCTACTGCAAAGGTGGGCGACTCCTACGAGGCCGTCGTTGCCGACAATCTCAGCCGCACGCAGATCGTGATGTACGCGGGAGCGTCGGGCGATTACAACCCTCTGCACACAGATGATCTGTTCACGCGCGAGGTCGCGGGGTATCCCGGGGTGTTCGCGCACGGGATGCTGAGCATGGGCATGACTGGCCGCGCCCTCACCGATTGGGTCGGGGATGGCACCCTGACCAAGTACGGCGTGCGGTTCTCCCGCCAGGTGTGGCCTGGCGACACGCTGACCGCCACCCTTCGGGTGGAATCCGTGGTTGCCGACGGTGAGGGTGTGTTGGTCGACATCCATGTGTCCACCCGCAACCAGAACGGCGACGAAGTGGTTGTCGGGTCGGCAACAGCCAGGCTCAGCTGACCTGGAGCTGACGTGAGCTGACCTGCAGTTTGACCGGGGCCCGGCGTCGCCAACGCCGGGTAAAACAGGTCACTATTTTCGGCTTGACATTGCGCTGACGTCCGGCGATTTGTCCGAGGGGATCTACTGGGCGAGCATGTCCCCAAGGCCTCATCCATGACATCCCGACCGTCGCCGAACTCATCGGCCGCATCGTCACCGAGGCAAAGACCATCATCCGCACCAGGCTGGGCTCGGTGCTCGGCTGAAGCCGAGTCCCTTGCCGGTTTCGATCATCAAAACAATAGGAGCAGTCATGCCAGAAGCCCTCATCATCGATGCCTGCCGTACCCCTCGCGGTATCGGAAAGGTCGGCAAGGGCTCTCTCGCCGACCTGCATCCGCAGAACCTCGGAGCAACGGTGCTGCGGGCCATCCGTGACCGTAACAACCTCAACACCGCCGACGTCGACGACGTCGTGTGGGGCACCTCCAACCAGACCGGCACGCAGAGCGGCGACATCGGCCGCATGACTGCGCTCACTGCTGGATACGACACGACGGTGAGCGGTGTCACGCTTGACCGGTTCTGCGGCTCCGGAATCACGACCACCAACATCGCGGCAGCTTCGGTGATGTCGGGCCTTGAAGACGTGGTCATCGCAGGCGGTGCCGAGATGATGAGCAGCTACGCGGCGAACAGCAAGGGAGCAACCATGCTGCCGTTCATGGACCGGGGTAACCCCGAGCTGCGCGCACTGCATCCGCAGACCAACCAGGGTGTGGCGGCCGACGCAATCGCCACCATCGAGAAGATCAGCCGCCGCGCTGTCGATGAGTACGCGGCCGAGTCGCAGCGTCGTGCCGAGATCGCCATCGCCGAGGGTCGGTTCGCGAAGAGCGTGGTTCCGGTTCGCCGCGCCGATGGGTCCATCGCACTTGACCGTGAAGAGTTCCCGCGCCCGGGCACCACGGTGGAAAGCCTCAGCCAGCTCCCGCCGTCGTTCGCAACGCTTGCCGACTTCCCACTGGATGACGAGGGCAATACCTATCGCTCCATGCTGCTGCGCCGGTACCCGGGGCTGAACATCGATCACGTGCACCACGCCGGCAATTCGTCAGGTGTGGTCGACGGCGCTGCGGCGCTGCTCATCACCAGCGGCGATTACGCGCACAAGCATGGCCTGAAGCCACGCGCCCGCGTCGTTGCGATCGCCAACGTCGGCGACGATCCAACGCTCATGCTCAACGCCCCCGTCCCAGCTGCGCGCAAGGTGCTGGCCAAGGCCGGCCTCACCATCGACGACATCGACCTCTTCGAGGTCAACGAGGCGTTCGCTGTGGTCACCGAGAAGTTCATCCGGGATCTCAACATCGACCGCGACAAGATCAACGTCAACGGCGGAGCAATCGCGCTGGGCCACCCCATCGGTGCCACCGGAGCGATGCTCATCGGCACGGTCCTCGACGAGTTGGAACGCCGCGACGGCCGCTACGGCCTGGTCACGATGTGCGCCGGCGGTGGCATGGCTCCGGCCGTGATCATCGAACGCCTGTAGAGATATCTGGAGAGGGCAAGCTACGATCGGCTTCAATGCCAAAGTGACGTCCGAAGCCTTCCGCCCGAGGTTCTCTACCCAAGCGACGCGCAACACGCAAACGTGTTTTCACACCGAAAAGCATCAACAAAGGGCCGTTGCGTGTTGCGTCGGTGATGTGTGGACAGTGTCGGCAGGGAACGTGTGCGAGTTGTCGAATACGGTGCGGGGATGCGAATCGATTCGGGCATATCTGGGAACCTTGCAACCGCAGCGGCCGAGGCCGTCGCGCTTGAGCAGAAGGGGTACGACGGCGTCTACACCGCTGAGACGTCGCATGACCCGTTCCTTCCGCTACTTGCTGCCGGGCAGGCCACCGAGCGGGTCGAGCTGATGACCAGCATCGCAGTGGCCTTTGCTCGCAACCCGATGATCACGGCGGTCACGGCCAACGACTTGCAGTTCGCGTCGAATGGCAGATTCGTCCTCGGTCTCGGCAGCCAGATCAAGCCGCATATCGAGAAGCGTTTCTCGATGAACTGGTCCGGCAAGCCAGCCAGCCAGATGCGCGAGTTCATTCTGGCAATGCGTGCCATCTGGGGTGCCTGGAACGACCGTACCAAGCTCGAGTTCCGTGGCGACTACTACACACACACGCTGATGACCCCGTTCTTCGACCCAGGACCCAACCCGTTCGGACCCCCGAAGGTGTTCCTCGCCGGGGTGGGCGCCGGGATGACCGAAGTGGCCGGCGAGACCTGCGATGGGTTCCTCGCCCACCCGTTCACCACCGAGCGGTATCTGCGCGAAGTGACCTTGCCTGCGTTGGAGCGCGGCATGGAGCGCACCGGCAACAGCCGAGATGGGTTTCAGATCGGGATGACTGCATTGGTGGTCAGCGGCGACACCGAAGAACAGACGCTGGCGGCAAAGAACACGATCGTCAGCCAGATCGGGTTCTACGGATCGACCCCGGCGTATCGGGGTGTGCTCGAACTGCACGGATGGGGGGAGTTGCAGACCGAACTCAACAGCATGTCGAAGCGCGGTGCGTGGGCCGACATGGCAACGGTCATCGGCGACGATGTGATCAACGCGTTTGCAGTGGTGGCGGAACCGTCGAAGGCTGCGGAGGCGATCCGAGCCCGGTATGGCGATGTGGCCAATCGTATGGGTCTGTACTTCGGTCTTGCTCCCGAAGTGACCGACCGGATTGCCAGCGACCTGCGCTCTGGAAACTGAGCAGTCGTGACGCTTCGTTCTGCACCCTCCCTGTTGAACGCGGCTGCGGATCAAGACCCGCACGCTCGTGCGCTGACTTGTGGGGACCAGTCTGTGAGCCGCCAAGAACTACGTGAACGTACGAATAAGATGGCGAGGGCCTTCGCCGAGTTAGGAGTACGCGAGCGCTCGCTCGTCACCATCGCCCTCCCCAACTCGATCGGGTTTCTGGAAGCTGCCGTTGCGTGCTGGAAGCTGGGTGCGGTTCCGCAACCTGTATCGAACCGGCTGCCGGATCGCGAGCGGTACGCAATCGTCGAGCTGGCGGACAGCGCGTTGGTCCTCGGGGCAAACCCTGATGCCCACCCCAACAGAACGGTGCTGCCAATTGGGTGGAAGCCTGATTCCTCGCTCGCTGCAGATGACCTTCCCGACGCGGTGTCTCCCACATGGAAGGCCCCAACGAGCGGCGGATCAACGGGGCGCCCGAAGCTGATCCTTTCCGGAACGCCGGCGATGTTCGACGACGCCGGCGGAGGCTTCGGAATCCCCATCAACGGCGGTGTCGCAATTCCAGGTCCGCTCTATCACAACGCCCCGTTCCAGTTCGCCTCCCTCGGCCTGTTCTACGGCAACCATGTCGTGGTCCTCCCGAAGTTCGATGCTCTTGCGGCGGTCGAGATGGTGGACAGGCACCGGCCGCAGGTGATGCTCGTGGTACCCACGATGATGGGGCGGATGGCTCGGCTGCCATTGGAAACTCGCGATCAGTTCGACATGACATCGCTGACCCATTTGTGGCACATGGCCGCCCCGTGCCCGCAGTGGTGCAAGCAGGCATGGATCGATTGGATCGGGGCCGAACGCGTCTACGAGCTCTACGCCGGAACCGAGGCTCAGGCCGTCACCATCATCCGTGGCGACGAGTGGGTGGAGCATCGCGGGTCTGTGGGCCGGGTGGCCATCGGGGCGATGCGGGTGCTTCACCCCGAAACCCACGCAGACCTGCCTTCGGGAGAGATGGGCGAGGTGTTCATGCGGACGACGGGGTCAACTGCTACGTACACCTACCTTGGCGCAGAACCGAACCGGATCGACGGTGGCTGGGAGAGCCTTGGTGACATGGGCTGGTTCGATTCCGACGGGTATTTGTATCTGGGCGACCGCAAGGGCGACATGATTCTTTCAGGCGGGGCAAACATCTACCCGGCCGAGATCGAAAGCGCGCTTGCAGAACATCATGCGGTGCTGTCCAGCGCGGTCATCGGCCTACCCGACGAAGATCTTGGCAAGGTGGTTCACGCTGTCGTACAGATCGATCCTTCCGTCGGCGTTGACGGTGTCGACGAGGCCGAACTTCGCGTGTTCCTCGCCGAGCGACTTGTGAGGTACAAGGTTCCCCGCACGTTCGAGTTCACGCTCGAAGTGGTACGTGATGACGCAGGCAAGGTGCGGCGGAGTGCCTTGGCGAGCGAACGAGGTTCTACCTCGTCATAAACGCCGATCCGAGCCCTGTCAGGCGCCGGTCATGTCGTCTCGGTCCGGGGTTCGGGGTTCAGCTGTGCACCCAACCAACGGTGTATGTCGTCGACGGCGCGGCGTGCAACGGGAACCGCTCTGGCCATGCTGTCGAAGCCGTGGACTGCGCCCGGGTACACGTGGAGTTCGGTCGGTACACCGGCGTGTATCAGGCGGTTTGCGTAGTCGATGGCTTCGTCGAGGAACCCGTCGAGTGTTCCAACCATCACGTATGTAGGCGGGAGACAGGCAAGGTCGGTTGCGCGAGCGGGCGCTGCGTAACTGGGCACATCGGGTCCGCCGGCGGTTCCAGGAAGGTATGCGTTCCAGCCGTAGCGGTTGGATTTCGGGTTCCAGACCGGTGCGTTCTCCCATTGCGAGGACGCGGTGCCCATGCGGTCATCGAGCATCGGGTATATCAGTAATTGAAAGGCGATAGGGACCGCAGCACGGTCCCGGGCGAGCAAGGCCAGTCCCGCAGCGAGCCCTCCACCCGCGCTCGCTCCGCCGATGCCGATGCGGTCCGGGTCGATGCCCAGCGCTGCCGCGTTCTGGTGGACGTACAGCAAGCCTGCGTGGCAGTCCTCCAGTGGTCCGGGGTACGGGGTTTCTGGCGCAAGCCGGTACTCGACGGCAATTGCGACGCAGTTGAAGCGCTTCGCCCAGCGGATCATCCGCTCGTCGTCCCGAACAGCCGTGCCCATCACGAGCCCGCCCCCGTGAATGAAGTACACAGAGGAGAGAGGACCGGTAACCCCCTCGGGTCGGTGCACTCGCAACACGACGTCGGGATCGCCTGGCGCACCCGGAACCGAGATCTCTCCGGTTCTTATTCCGTCCGGTCGGTTGAACGGCAACCCAGCTGCCAAGGTTTCTCGTGCCGCTGGAAGTTGGGCATCGTCCAACTGAAAGTCAGGCAAGCCGATCTCCCGGCGGAGTGCGCCGATGGCTGGGTCGATCAATCGGTCGAAGTCGATGCTTGTCAACGGAATTCCTCAATTCTTGAAGGACGGGCGCTGCGGGCGACGAGAAACGAGGTTACGGATCTGTGCCTGCCGATCCATTTTCCGCCACAAAGGCAGTCACGGCCGCAACACGCAAACCTGGAAGCGCAACACGCAGAGCCGGTTTGGACACGTTTTTCGTGCGAATTCACCGACTGCGTGTTGCACAAAGCCGTTTGCGTGTTGCACCGCCCGGATGTTAGGACGCGACCGCCACGCGATGGGAGATGGGCAATGACTTGGTGCCCCCGACGAATTGGATCAGATCGGAACAGATTGGATCCGCCTCGACGCTGGCCAGCGCTTCTCACCGAAGTAGGCCCGAGCCCCGCTCAGTCGCGGGTGCGCTGTGCGTACCGGCGCTGCGCCAGCGTGTACCCGACGACCAGCAGAACAGCGACGTAGATCCACGACGCAGCTACCGGGTGGTCGATCGGCCACAGGTGTTTGGTCACGGGCGAAACCGGGTTGCCGAACAACGTACGAATCGCAGCAACCAGCACACTGATGGGGTTGGCTGACGCCACCCACTGCAGTGGGCCGGGCAGGGTGTTGAGCGGCACGAATGCGTTGGACAGGAAGGTGATCGGGAAGACGATCACAAACCCGATACCCATCACCGCATCGGGTGAGCGCACCAGCGAGCCCAGCCACAGGCCCAGCCAGATCATCGACGACGAGAAGGCGACCAGTAACAACAGCGCTTCGATGAAGAGCAGCAAGCTGGTGTGCGGACGCCAGCCGACAACCAGCCCGCTGACCATCAGCACCGTGATGGCCAGCAACGACCCGGCCAGTTCGGCGAAGTAGTGGCCGAGCATGTACGCGCTCTTTTTGGTCGGCAGCACGCGGAACCGGTCGATGACACCTTCCTGCAGGTCGGTCGCGATGGCCGTGGCCGGGCCCATCATGGCGAACGCCAACGACTGGATGAGGATGCCGCCGATGAGGTACTCCTTGTACCCGCCGCCCTTCACGCTGATGGCACCCCCGAACACGTAAGCGAACAGAAGAGTGAACATCAGCGGCTGCACCGTGACCTCGGTGAGCTTCTCGGGGATCTGGCGAATGTGTTCCAGGTTGCGGCGGGCGAAAACGAATGAGTCGGAGAGTGTGCTTGCGCTCATGCCGACACCCCCTGTGACTGTGCTGGTGCTGGCGAGGCAGCGGTGAGTGTGAGAAAGACGTCGTCGAGGGTGACCTGTCGTCGTGTCGCGTCGAGGGCCTCGATGCCTGCCTCGTCGAGCGCGCGGACAACGTCGATGAGGCGAACCCCCTCTTTCGCAGACAGCGTGACCGACATGGTTTCGGTGTCGCTTGTCGGCGTATCGGTGGCGAAGCGGGCCAGTTCGCCGGTGGCGCGTTGCATCTCGTCGCTGGATGCAAGTTTGACGTCGAAGCGGTCTTCGCCGATCTGTGCCTTCAGATGATCGGGTGTGCCGTGGGCGACGGTGCGCCCGTGGTCCAGCACCACAATGTCGTCGGCAAGGCGATCGGCCTCTTCGAGGTATTGCGTGGTGAGGAGCACCGTGCAGCCGTCGCGGACCAGTTCGCGGATCATCTCCCACAGGTCACCACGGCTGCGCGGATCGAGGCCGGTGGTTGGTTCGTCGAGGAAGAGCACCTTGGGGTTGCTCATCAGGCTGGCTGCAAGGTCGAGCCTGCGACGCATGCCGCCCGAATAGGTTTTGACAAGTGCGGTTTCGAAGCCGACCAGGTCGAGGCGCTGCAGCAATTCATCGGCGCGTGTGAGGGCGGCCTTCTTGGACATGCCGCCGAGGCGGCCGATGGTCTGGAGGTTGAGCCGTGCACTCATGAGCCCGTCGACCGTTGCCTGCTGGGCAGCCACGCCGATGCGCTGGCGCACCGTGGCTGCCTCGGAAACGACGTCAAGCCCGGCGACCCGGGCACTGCCTTCGGTGGGTTGAGACAGTGTGGTGAGGATGCGGATGGCAGTTGTCTTGCCTGCGCCGTTGTGGCCGAGCAGACCGAGCACGGTGCCTGGCGCAACGTCGAGGTCGAGGCCTCGCAATGCCCACAGATCCCCGAAGCGTTTGCCGAGCCCACGGGCGGACACGCCGGGAGAGCCGGAATGGGTACCGTTGTTGTCGTACATAGTACGAAGAATATTAGCAGTACACTGTACGACGTGACAAGAGAATTTCGGCCGGAGCGTGGTCCCAAGATGGGGGCCCACGACGCACCGGTCCGCGACCTGCTGGTCGAACACACCACCGACCTCGTCAACGAACTCGTGGCCAAACAGGTGGCGAAGCAGGTTGCCAAGCAGGCCGAGAAGGTTGTGGTCAAGGCGTCGAAACATGTCGAGTCGATCGACCGCCTCGCAGAGCATCTCGACTCGATCGAAGTCTGGACGCGCCATGGTGGCAAGGGACGCAAGCCGCGCCTGTCACGTGTCGATATTGCCTCCGCGGCAATTCGCATCGCTGACACAGAGGGGTTCGAAGCACTGTCGATGCGACGGCTGGCGGCCGAACTGGACGTCGGCACCATGTCGCTCTATCACTACGTGCGGACCAAGGAAGAGCTGCTGACGCTGGTGCTCGACGCGATGATGGCCGAGGTGCTGGTTCCAACCGGCACCACGATGCCGAAGAGTTGGCGAGCTGCGATCACACTTGTCGCGCAGCGCAGCCGCGATGCGTTGTTACGCCATCCGTGGATCCTTGACATCTCCGACGACCCACCCATCGGTCCCAACGCAATGCGCCATTTCGATCAGACGTTGCAGGCGATCGAACGGTTCGACGCGCCGCTAGAGATCAAGCTCGAACTGATGCTGGCGGTCGATGAGTACGTGTTCGGCTACTGCGTCCACTGGCGAAACAACCTGCAGCACGCGGAGATGCACGACGGGTCGGTGATGTCCTATATGCAGGGCCTGTTCGACAGCGGCGACTACCCAACGCTCTCCGGTCTTGTGGCCGAGCATGGGTTCGCGCCGCTCTGGGAACGGATCAACACCCAGATGCGCGACGTCCGTCGATTCGAACGCAACCTTGCCCGCCTGCTCGACGGTTTCGAAACCGGGTCACCCTCGGGTTCTCGTGCACTCCGTCGCTCTGGGAGCGACTGAGTGCACGAGTTCGACTCCTGAGTTCAGGCCATGCAAACCCGCCGCCAGTTCACCAGCGTTTCCGTAGACTCAGGCCATGCATCATCACGAAGAGACGTTCACGGGCCGTGCCGATCTCACGATCCACCTCCAGTCCTGGCTTCCCGAAGGTGATCCGCACACCGTGGTGGTCATTGCGCATGGCTTCGGGGAACACTCCGGACGTTATCGGAACGTCGTCGACACCTTGCTCCCGCAGGGCTATGCGGTGTACGCACCGGACCATCGCGGCCACGGGAAATCGCAGGGCCACCGGGCGCTCATCGACAAACACGAGTACCTGCTCGACGACATGGATCAGGTGTTCTCCATCGCAAGTGCACGTCATCCCGGCATGCCGACGTTTCTGCTCGGCCACTCGATGGGTGGCAACATTGCGCTCGCTTCAGCCCTCCGCCGGGAGAACCACTTGCGGGGTCTCGTCCTGTCAGGACCGCTTGTCACCAACGAAGGCATCCCTGCAGTACTCATCCTGCTGGCACCGTTGCTGGGCCGGATCGCCCCCCGCCTGGGCACCAAGGCGCTGCGCGCAGACGCGGTCTCGAGCGATCCCGCCGTCGTGGCGGCCTATGTTGCCGATCCGTTGGTTTTCCACGGCAAAGTTCCAGCGGGTACCGGCGCCGCGCTCATCCGCACTGCGAAGGAGTTCCCAGCTCGCCTTCCGTCGCTGACGATTCCGCTGATGGTGGTGCACGGGTCGGCCGACACATTGGTACCGGTCGGCAACGGGTGCACGGCCCACAAGTTGGCAGGTTCGAGCGACAAGACGCTCAAGGTCTACGACGGGTTGTTCCACGAAGTGTTCAACGAACCGCAGCGTGCAACGGTGCTGGCGGACGTGCTTGCTTGGCTCGAGGCGCATCGATAACGGTCGGACCGTCGTGCGACCGTCGTCGGGATTGCGGTTGTCTGCGCCTGAATCGCGCTGTTCCTCCGTGTGACAGCATGCGGGCCATGAGTCGACTGTTGGATCGCAAGGAGGTCGCGTTCTTCCGGATGCTTCGACGCGCATCTGCCGGATACGCAACTGCCTGGTGGGGCCTTCTTCTGTTGCGTGGTCTGCTGCCCACCCTGGTGTCGCTCGGGTTCGGCTGGCTGGTCAGCGCCATCACGCTGGGTCGTTCGCTTACCGCACCGCTGGTGCTGTTCGGTGTTGCGTTCACCGCTTCGGTGATGCTGCACCCGATCCACCAGATGGTGTCGATGAACCTCGGTACGTCCGCATCTACCCACCTCTTCGGCCGGTTGATGGTTGCAGGAGTGACCCCTCCCGGCATCGCGCACCTTGAGCGGGTCGATCTGTCGAACGACCTCACGATGGCCCGTGATTTCGATCAGGGCATGCTCGGGCCACCGCTTGCCATCTCGATGGACTTCATCACCGGTGGCCTGCTCGATCTGGTCATCGGCACGGTGGCAGCCGTCGTCCTGTTCGGGCTTGCGTGGTGGGCGCCGATCGTGTTGATGGCCGCATGGATCGCAACACATTGGCTGTTGCGAGAAAGCGGTGTGTGGAAGGACCGCAACACCGACGAGGTCCGCACCGCTCAACGACATGCAGAGTACGCATACCGTCTCGCCGTCGACGCGACCCCAGCGAAAGAGTTGCGCTTCTTCGGGCTGTCGGGCTGGGTCACCGAGCGGTTCGTCACCACCAGGCGCAAGCTTGCAGACATGCAGTACGAATCCACCCGCTTGCGAGAGAAGTCGATCGCCTTGTGTGTGCTCATCGTGATCGCGTCCAATGTGCTGGTGCTGTGGTTCATCGCCCGGTCGTCGATCAATGGCGACCTGAGCACGGCCCGTGTGGTCGTGTTCACCCAGGCCGTGCTCGGTGTATCGGCAATCGCGTTCGGCGGGCTGAACTGGGCACTCGACGGTGCCAGCGCACCAGTCGACGCGCTCCGTCGGTTGGAGGGGGCGATGGCGGCAGCCGGTGCACTGCCGGTGGGTGTGGACCACCCGGCACAGGTGGCAACTGACCCGGTGTCCGATGCGCCTCAGATCCGATTCGACAATGTGACGTTCGCATACGAAACCGAGTCCGGACGCAACGTGCTCGACGGGTTCACGCTCACCATTCCGGCCGGAACGTCGATGGCCATCGTCGGACGCAACGGTGCGGGCAAGACCACGTTGGCGAAACTCATCTGCCGGCTGTACGACCCGACCGCCGGGACGATTTCCATTGACGGTGTCGCTCTGCCAGACGTCGGCATCGACTCGTGGCGAAGGAGGGTCACCGCCGTGTTCCAGGACTTCATCCGCTTCGAACTTCCGCTCCGGCAGAACGTCGCGCCGCTCGGTGCTCCCGACGAGGTTGTACGAGCCGCGCTGAGTGCAGCCGGTGGGGATGCACTTGCCGATGGGAATCTCGACACGGTGCTGTCGAAGGCATATCCGGGTGGCACGGATCTGTCCGGCGGCCAATGGCAGCGCGTTGCGCTCGCCCGAGCGCTATGCTCGGTTCGCCTGGGAGCACGGGTCGTGTTGCTCGACGAACCCACGGCGCAGCTTGACGTGCGGGGCGAGGCCGAAATCTTCGAGCGTGTGCTGAGCGCGACGAGGGGTTGCACCACCATCCTGATTTCGCACCGGTTCTCCACCGTCCGCCTGGCCGATTGCATCTGTGTGGTCGAAGACGGAAGAGTGGTCGAGCGTGGCAGCCACGATGAGTTGATGCACATCGAGGCCGGCCACTATCGGGCGATGTTCGAGTTACAGGCATCTCGCTTCGCGGAAGGCAATACTGCCGAACTGGACGAGTTCGGCAAGGAGATCGTGCATGAAACACTCTGAGACCTCCACCGATCCCGCACGCGCTGCTGCTGCAGCAGCCGAAGCTGCAGCACTGCCACCGGCCATCAGGTCGCTGTGGCGCACGTTCCGCATCGGGTTCGCAGCCGAGCCGAAGCTGCTGTCGATCTCGCTCGGGTTGTCCCTGCTGATGATGGTGCCTGACGCGTTGCTGGCGGTGTGGCTGAAGCTGCTCGTCGACGCCGTTCAGCGTGGCGACCACACGCGTCTTCGGACGGTTGCGCTGATCTTCGCGGTGTCGGTTGCCGCGACGTGGTTCCTGTCGGTGATCTCGCAACGTGCGTCACGTCGGTTCCGCGACCGCATTGCGGTGGTGATGGAGTCACATGTCGCCAACCTGCAGGCCTCGGTGCCGACCATCGAGCACCACGAACGGCCCGAGTACCTCGACCGCTTGGCAATGCTGCGCGATCAGGTGTTCACGCTCGATCATCTGTTCCAGTCACTGTTCGCCACGCTCGGGTGGATACTTCGCCTCATCCTCACCGTCGTCCTGCTTGCATCGGTCCACCCTGCGTTGGTACTGCTGTTCGTTTTCGCCCTGCCAGCTGTGTGGACGTCGACGTGGCGGCCCTCGATCGAGCGTCGGGTCGAAGAATCCGTCATCGCCAACGTGCGGCTGTCGCGTCACCTCTTCATGCTTGGTACGACTGCGAGCGCAGGGAAAGAGGTGCGCGTCACGGGCACAGGTGAGTGGCTCGTGGCTCAACGCGCCGATGCGTGGGAGCGTTCGTCAGCGCCCATAAAAAAGGTTCGTCTCGCCACTGCACTGTGGCACGCAGGAGCGTGGGCGGTGTTCGGCACGGCATACGCAGGTGCCATTGTCTTTGTCAGCTCGGGCATCGATCGGAGCGTGGGATCAATCGCGCTTGTGGTTGCTGCGGGTCTGCGCCTGGGTACCTACGTCGGCGCAACCGCCGGTGAGCTCGGGTTCCTACGCGGGTTCTGGATGGACTCGTCCAAGCGACTGGTGTGGCTAGAGGACTACGCCGCGCTGACCAACCGCAATGCCACGGCGTCAGCGCCGGCAGTGCTGCAGACCGGCATCACGTTCGACCACGTGTCGTTCAGTTATCCAGGGACCGATCGACTGGTGCTCGACGACGTGAACCTGGTGCTGCCGGCCGGCAAAGTGGTTGCCGTGGTGGGGGAGAACGGGGCCGGCAAATCCACCCTGGTCAAGCTGATTGCCCGGATGTACGAACCGACGTCGGGTCGCATTCTCGTCGACGACATCGACATCACCACCATTCGCACCGACGACTGGCGTGAGCGGTTGGCCGGTGCGTTCCAGGACTTCTACCGGTTCGAGTTTCACGCTCAGCGAACGGTTGGTCTCGGTGATCTTCCGCGTCTCGATGATCGTCCTGCGTCCGAGCAGGCCATCGACCGGGCCGGTGCCCACGACGTGATCGCGAGGCTCGCATACGGTCTCGATACGCAGCTCGGTCCCAACTGGGACCAGGGTGCCGAGGTGTCTTTCGGGCAGTGGCAGAAGCTGGCACTGGCCCGTGGGTTCATGCGCGACGAACCGCTGGTTCTCATCCTCGATGAACCAACGGCTGCGCTCGATGCCGAGACCGAACACTCGTTGTTCCAACGCTTTGCCGAGGCGTCGCGCATGCAGACGAACACGGGCCGCGTCTCCATCCTTGTGTCTCATCGTTTCTCCACGGTCCGCATGGCCGACCTGATCGTGGTGATGGACGGAGCCCGCATCGCTGAGTTCGGCACCCACGAGGACCTCATGCAACGCAAGGGCCAATACTTCGAGCTGTATTCCATCCAGGCATCGTCCTACGCTGCGTAGGTTCGAGGGGCTTCGTTCCAATGTGCCGACAACTCATAATGCGGACACTGCAACACGCAAACTCGGCGTTGACCGCTAAATCGCTTGGTTCTAACCCTTGCGTGTTGCCGGAAGCCCTTTTGCGTGTTGCGCGCCGACGTGGTGTTGGCTAGCGGCGGCCTATCAGCCGCCGGAGGAGCGCCGGGTCTGCAGGCCAGGCGTCGAACAGGGTCTGCTCAGGGATTTGGCGTGCCGCGTAACGGAACGCGAGCGCAACCACCACGATGTCGTCCAAGGGGCCGATGATCGGGAGGAACTCCGGAATGAGGTCGATCGGCGAGAGCAGCCAGACGCCAGCGAACGCGATTGCGAGCTTGGCTCGTTTCGGAACGCTGGGATCTTTCCGCAGCGTTCGAATGGTGGTGGCACAGGCCGGGAGAAATCCGGCGAGGTCCTTCAAGATGCCAGGCGGCAGTCTTGCCGCAAGCACGATCATCAACAACCACGACAGGGCGATGAACAGCACCCCGATGATCAGGACTCGTAGCATGTGTTCCTCGCGGTTCCGAGATGGATTGGTCTGGCGTGCTTCGACTGGGCGGGGCCTTGCCAACCAGCACTGACGGAGGGAGGCCTATCAGCCTTGCTGGTTTTGCTCCAGCGCAACCATGCTGCTGGGAGTTTGATGCGGTTCAGCGCTTCTTCACGTCGAGCGGCTCCCGGGCCATACGGGCAAGCATCGTGACGGTGTTCCAGTTGCGCGAGGTGCCGGCAAGGTCTGCGCGCTTATAAGCCTTTTCCAAGAGCGCCGGCAGCGTTGCACGTCCCATTCCATTCGGGAGCAACAAGTAGACATCGGGCCCGGCCACGTGCCAGGTCTCGGGATCAGCTTCTGCAGCGTTTACCGATTCGAACACGTTCTTGTGCAACGGTTCGGCGAAGAACGTCACGTGGACATGAGCTGGATCTGCGCTGGCGTACGGGTTGTCTGCAACCGTGCGGTTGATCTCGCTTGACCGGCGGATGACCACCGGAACACGGAAGGCAGCGAATGCACTGATGTTGTCTTCAAGCCAGAGCCGAAGATCGGCGGGGTGCGTGTCGGGCGGGGTGAGCACGATGTTGCCGCTCTGGATGTAGGTGCGCACATTTGTGCAGCCGATCTCGGTGAGACGGGTGCGGAGCGGTGCCATCTGCACTTGGCGGCCCCCGACGTTGACGGCTCGGAGCAGTACAACGACGGGTTCCATTGGGTCAGCTTGGCACGTCTGCGACGCAGCCAGTACGCGGCCGCACCTGACGCGTCTGGGGCTTCGCAGGCTGGGACGAACACCGGTGCGGCGACTGTGTCGGTGAGCTGCCGGAAGCTGACGGTGAGCGCCTTCTCGTCCTTCGGCCTCTCTGAAGCTGTGGTTCGAGGCGAAGTGAGGGGTCCATCCATCAGATCTGCCAGCGTTAGCGACGTTGCCGCGGAACCGGGCCGTCCGAGCGCGCACATCCTCAATCTCTTCCACCGTCGCTCCAACGTTGGTTTCCCGGCAACCAACCCGGCCAAAACAACTGCGGAACCGACCGAATTTCCAAACGTTGGCCGCGTGTCGAGCCAACGTTGGTTGCACGAGGCCTCACGTTGGAGCGCCGGTGCCACACCACGCCGATGCCACTCCACGCAGTGTGCCGAATCGGCTCCTTCACTTCTCAGATTCTTGGTTGACCGCACGGCCGTGAAGCCTTCTAAAGCAGTGGTCTTACCTCCAAAGCGCCGAATTGGAACGGTGGAATTAAGACTGTTGAAGGGGATGACGTCAGGTCCGGTAGCCGACTGACAGATGCCTGGCGATTCGCCCGTTGCGCGGGAACCGTCAGTCCGGACCAGCGATGAGCGACGCCTGGAGCCGTGCTGGGTAGCGGGGACGTACGACGGCGGTGTGCTTATCTCCAATTCATGACAGATCTGTCGAGTATGTGCCCGTCTACGTCGGATCAACCGAGAGCCCGCATTAGGTTCAGGAAATGACCACGCCAGATCGACCCGCAGGAAGCATTCTCGGCCACCCCGTCAAGCGCATCGAAGACCCGCGTTTTCTGTCGACCGGCGCAACGTACGTCGACGATGTCAAGGACCCGTTGCTGAATGGAGCGGTCTTCGCGCATTACGTCCGGTCGACGGTGGCACACGCGACCATCGCCTCGATCGACGTGACCGACGCCCGCACGGCACCCGGGGTTGTTGCGGTGTTCACCGGCCAGGACCTGGTCGAAGCGGGGGTCACCAAGTTCCCGGCGGATTTCCCGATGTTCCCGAAGGAGATGATTCGCACCTTCTTGGCCACTGACACGGTTCGCTACGTGGGCGAGCCCGTTGCGGTCATTCTTACTGAAGAGCGTGGGCAGGGTCCCGACGCAGGTGAATCGGTGGTCGTCGACTACGACGTGCTCCCGGTGGTGGTTGATCCGCTCGAAGCACTTACCAACTCGGTCTTGCTCTTTCCAGCGGTCGGTTCCAACGTGTCGCTGACGGTGGCGCAATCGTCGACGGATGGATTCGACGAGGCCCTCGCTGGATGCGAAGTAGTCGTACGCGCACGTATTGCCAACTCCAAAATTGCAGGCGCACCGCTTGAGCCCCGCTCAGCCGCTGCTGCATGGGACGCGTCCGGTCGTCTGCACCACTGGGTGTCGTGCCAGGGTTCGCATCCGTACCGTGGGGTGCTTGCGCGGGCGTTCAAGATCGACGAAGCGAACATCCGGGTGATCACGCCCGACGTTGGTGGCGGGTTCGGTGTCAAGGCCATGCCGTACCCCGAAGACGTCCTTCTTGGCTGGCTGTCCAAGCAGGTGAGCCGCCCGGTCCGCTGGTTCAGTAATCGTACGGACGATATGCAGAACCTGGCCACAGGGCGCGCTCAGGTGCAGGACATCGAGTTGGGTGGCGATCGCACCGGAAAGCTGCGCGCATATCGCTTGAAGGTCGTTCAGGACTCGGGCGCATACCCCCGTTACGGGGCGTACTTGCCGAACATGACGAAGATGATGCAACCGGGTGTCTACGACATCGGCCACATCGCGTTCGAGTCCGTGTCGGTGCTGACCAACACCACGCCCGTTGGGCCGTTCCGCGGCGCTGGTCGGCCCGAGGCGTCGGCAGCCATCGAACGAGCGGTCGACATGTTTGCGGCCGAGATCGGCATGGACCCGGCCGAGGTTCGCCGGCGCAACATGCTCGCCGACTTCTCGCAGCCCATCCGCAGCGCTGCAGGTACGCCTTACGACTCGGGTGCATATGGTGAGATGCTGAACCGGGCTCTTCATGCGGCGGGCTACGACACGCTGCGCGCTGAACAGCAGGCGCGGCGGGACCGCAACGATGCCAAGTTGCTGGGCATCGGCTTGTCGACCTACGTCGAAGTCACAGCGGGCGGCGCGCAGACCGAGTTCGCCAGCGTCGAAGTGCTGCCAAGCGGAAAGGTACGCGCGCTAACGGGTTCTACGCCGTACGGAACTGGCCACGACACAAGCTGGGCGATGCTCATCGCAGACAAGCTGGGCGTGTCGATGGATGACATCGAGGTGCTGCACGGCGACACCGATGTTGTGGCTCGTGGCGGTCTCACAGGTGGTTCGCGCTCGTTGCAGGTCGCCGGGTCGGCCATCGTCGGCGCGGCAGCGTCCGTTGCCGACAAGGCACGAGACGTGGCCGCGAACATGCTGGAAGCCGCGGTGGAAGACGTCGTGCTGGACAACAGCCGAGGTGTGTTCCACGTCGCGGGTGCACCGTCCATCGCGAAGACCTGGGTGGAGGTTGTGGCAGCCGCTGAGGAACCGATGGCGGCCGAGTTCGACTTCACGTCCAAAGGTGCAACTTTCCCAAGCGGTGCTCATGTCAGCGTGGTCGAAGTCGACGCGGAAACCGGCAAGGTCACGCTGTTGCGCCACATTGCCTGCGACGACGCCGGCCGCATCCTCAACCCCATGCTCGTCGCCGGTCAGGTGCACGGTGGCATTGCGCAGGGGGCAGCTCAGGCGTTCCTCGAGGAAATGGTCTACGACGCCGACGGCAACCCGCTCACGTCGAACTTCTCGGACTACCCGGTGATATCGGCAACGGAACTACCCATGATCGAGCGGGTGATTCTGGAGACCGTGACGCCCCTCAACGAGTTGGGTGCCAAGGGCATCGGCGAGTCCGGCACCATCGGCGCAACCCCCGCCGTGCACAACGCCATCATCGACGCCCTTGCACATCTTGGGGTGAGACACCTGGACATGCCGGTCACATCGGAGAAGATCTGGCGGGCCACTGTTGCAGCCGGGGCCGCTTAGCCGAGGCGGCCGACAGGTCCTGGCGATGTCGGCTCGGCCGTTCTGATGCAACTCCAAGACACAGCCTGTGTGGTGACCGGCGGTGCGAGTGGTATCTGGCGTGCGCTTGCTGTCCAGTTCGCTGTACCAGGAGCGAGTACCGGTCGTTGCCGACCGCCACGGTGAGTTGGCCACCCAGGTTGCCCAGCGCATCGGTGGACTTGCGGTGGTGTGCGATGTCGGCGATGCAGCAGATGTTGCTTCGCTCGTGGCAACCTCCCGAGCCCACTTCGGACGGGTCGACGTGTTTTGTTCAAATGCCGGTTACGCCGACCCCATCACCGGCGACCTCTCGGCATCGATGGACGCGTTCGAGGCGATCACGCGGGTCAACCTCCTCGCGCACGTCGCAGCGTCGCGCGAGGTGCTGCCTGAAATGGCTGAACGGGGGGCAGCTATCTGTTGCAGACGCTCTCGTCGGCTGCGCTGATTGCAGGCCTGGCCGGTGCGGGTTACACCATGACCAAGCATGGTGCCCTTGGGCTGGCCGAATAGATTGCCGTGCATTACCGGCGCAAGGGCGTGCGGGTCCCGTGCGTCGATCGTCGAGGCAGCAGGCGTGAGTGAACCTCGTGTGTTGTGGGCGGTGGAAGGGTGCGGCAGTTGGGGCCGTCAGCTTGTTGGCTGGCTTCGAGATCATGACCAAGCTGTTGTTGAGGTCGAACGTCCGAAACGCCCGAAACGACACATGGGCGCGAAGACCGATGACATCGATGCGGTCCGCGCCGCTCGTGAAGTGTTGGCCGCTGACCGGCTCCCGATCCCGAAAGCAGCTGGTGACAGGGATCTTCTCGCGGCGGTGCAAACGGCACGGAACTCGGCGATTTCGGCAGCGACGGATGCCGAACGGCAACGCCCTGGTCACAACCGCTCCGTCAGAAATCGCGGAACGGTTCCGTGGCCTCAAGACACCGGCCGTGCTGGCTGAGTTGACCAGGGTTCGACGTAAGCCAGTCGCAGCGTTCGAAGCAACCATGATCACCCTCGCCAGACGAGTTGTGGCGTTGCGCGACGAAGCCGACCGACAAAAAAACACGATTAGTGAGCTCGTCGCGAAGACCGCCCCCGCCTTGCTTGAGTTGTGCGGTGTCGGTCCGATCATCGCCGCGACGGTCATCTGTGCGTGGGGTCAACCCGGCCGGATCCGCAACGATGCGGCGTTCGCGATGCTCGCCGGCACAGCACCAATCCCGGCATCGTCTGGCGTCACGAACAAGCACCGCCTGAACCGTTTCGGTGACCGGAAACTCAACTCCGCGATTCACATCGTCGCGGTCACCCGCCTCCGATCAGACCCTCGCACACAATCGTATGCGAACAGACGAAAAGCAGAAGGCAAGAGTGACCGCGACATCCGCCGGTGCCTCAAGCGATACATCACCCGAGAACTCTTCCGCACCCTCGAACAAACCACTTGACAAACATAAGAGCGTCCAACTTTGCCGACGATGACCGGCGGTGTCGCACCAGCCCGTTGCGACCGTGACCGAACTTGCTCGTATGGGCCGATATCGACTGGTACCACGTGGTGGTGTGCGACGTCGGTGATGCTGCCGGCATCGCAGCCCTGGTGACACCTGGCAGCGTCAAATTCGAGTCTTGTCAATCCTGACAGCGACAACTACAGTTGTCGCTGTGGAGATCACTCCAAGCGCACGGAAGCACGGAATCTCGGACGATGACATTCGTCATGCGTTCGGAAACGCCGTGGCTTCCATCACGATCGCCGAACAACCCGAGTTCACAATGCTCATTGGTCCGGGACAGTCCGGGCAGCTCCTCGAAATCGGCGTCCTTGCGGACGACGACAACGACTACGTGATCCACGCGATGCCCGCCCGACTCAAGTACCTGAGGATGATCCGACCAAATAGGAGCGACCAGCCATGAACACGAAAAAGCACCCACGAGAACTGACCACCACCGAAGCCGAAGCGATCGTCGCTGCATTCGACGACAACGACGACAACGACTACTCGGTCACCGACACCACCACTCTGGACGAACTTCGTGCCGCCGCAGCGTCACGGCGCGAGGCCGAAGGGCGCATAGAAGCCGCGGCGCTCGCCGCACACCGAGCCGGACTTTCCTGGGGTGCGATCGGCGCCCAGCTCGGAATGACGCGTCAAGGGGCACGCCAACGCTTCGAACGCCTCGTCACCCACTGAGCAACGCCAGCAGCTGGACCCGAGCCGATCGCAAGCTGGTTGCCTAACCGGTCCGCGGCTGGATCGTCGGTCGGAACCAAGAACAATCTGGTCCCCGACTCGGCGTGTCAGTCGAGTCCGTCCGACACTGTGGATGCCCAAGCCTCGGCTTCACCAGACGCCGCCCATTCCTCACAGGCCTCTGCGTAATCGTCGGAGTACTCGACATTTCTGTCAGGCAGATTCGTGCTCACCTGCATATCTTGACGCTCGCGGTGGAGATCAGCGACTCGACCGTGTCGCGGATCGATGTGTCGAGGTGCCGGAACGAAATTGGAGCGGCCGTGCGAATCCGGTCGTTGCGCAACTCGCACCCTGCCCAGATCGCACGCAGTTCGGCTTCCCTGGATTGGACTCGTTCGCCGAACGGAACGGTCACCGTGGGCGGGACGTGCCCCAGTTCGGGGAGGAGCCGGCCGATCGACGCGCAGATGTCCTCTGCGTTCATACGATCGGTCGACCAGGCCAGGAAGCGTTCACCGTTACCTATCAAGGTGCTCTCCAGCAGACCGACGTGGCAGTCGGCATCGTCTCGTCGGTCGACCGGCATCCAAGGCCGGCATCCACGGCCGGTACGCGGGGTCTGGCTGTAGGCGCCGGAGAGCATTCCACCGATGATGCCCTGCCACGCTCCGGAAGCGTGGTGCGGTGCCAGGATGGGGCCGATGTTGTCCCCCGGGGCAACACGTGAGCGCATCCCACCGTCCGGACCTGAACGCTGCTTCGGTGAACGCCAGCATCCACCTGACGGCATGGGAGGCTTCAACAGCTGAACGTCTCGCCGCCGTTCGCAACGGCGCGCCCGACCCCGGCGTCCTCCCTACGGCATCTGAAACGGAATCCCGATGATCGAACCCGCATTAGCCAGCCAACTTGCTGCCGAGCTGATCCAGGCCGACCGCAGCAAGACCCCAGCCCGGCAGATCTCGCAGCGTCATCCCGCCTTTACGGTCGAAGATGCCTATGCGATTCAGCGGGCGGGCGTTGCCCTTGCCGAGCAAGGCGGCCGTGTGGTTGCCGGCCGCAAAATCGGTCTCACTTCCCGGGTGATGCAGCAGTCTGTCAACATCACCGAACCGGACTATGGGGTGTTGTACCGGGACATGTTCTACGGCGATGGCGACACGATTCCGTTCGATCGGTTCATCGCTCCCCGTATCGAGATGGAGTTGGCCTTCGTGCTGCACTCTCCGCTACGTGGTCCGGACTGCAGCATCTTCGATGTGTTGCGCGCCACGGAGTACGTCACTCCCGCGATCGAGATACTTGATGCGCGCATACAGATGACAGACCCCGATACCAAGTCCACCAGAACAATCGTCGACACGATCTCGGACAATGCCGCCGACGCCGGCATCGTGGTGGGCGGGCGCCCGGTCGGCCCGTCAGAAGTCGATCTGCGTTGGGTATCTGCGTTGCTGTATCGCGATGGGGGCGTCGAGGAATCCGGCGTTGCTGCCTCGGTGCTCAACCATCCCGCCAACGGTGTGGCGTGGCTGGCCAACCGGCTGTGGGGCCACGGCGTGGAGTTGCAGCCTGGCCAAGTGATCCTCGCCGGGTCGTTCATCCGTCCGGTGTGGGTGCGCCCCGGAGACCAGTTCCACGCGGACTACGGCCCCCTCGGAACGATCGGGTTCACGTTCACGCGCCCTTAACCTGAGGATTTCATTGCTGAGGCTTGACTACCGTCAAGACCAACCGAAAACGTCCCCTGGACGCTGCGGTATATGCCAGGCGCATCTACCGAGAGGAGCGCGGCGTTAGGTTGCGGTCTACATCGCTCGAAGCCCCCATCGGAGCACCAAATGTCCACTCGACCGTTCCGCAAACCCCGCACCGGTTCGGGCGCTCGACACGCAACGGTGATCGCCATGATCGTTGCAGTGGCGGGTCTGTCGGCGGGGCCGTCTGTCGGGGCAGCGACCAAGAAGAGCGTCACGACGAAGCGCGCTACCACGACGAAGGCAACCACAAGCGTGGCCACGACGGCGGCACCAAAAGTCACCACGACGCTTTCCCAGCCATCTCGCGGTGGCACGCTGGTCGCAGCGATTTCGGCCGACCCCGGTCAGCTCAATCCAGCCATCACCACATCCGGTGCAGTGCACTCGGCGTCGGAGCTGATGTACAACGGCCTTGTCGAGATCGACGACGCGGGAAAGCTGGTCCCGGAGCTGGCCGAAAGCTGGACGGTCAACAGCGGTGACTACACCTTCAAACTCCGCAAGGGAGTTACCTGGCACGATGGAACCCCCTTCACGTCGGCCGATGTGAAATACACCTTCGAAGATCCCCTCCCGAAGTACCACGCTCGGGCGAGGGCGTCGCTGCTCGATGCAGTGAGCAGTATCGAGACTCCCGACCCGTACACCGTTGTGTTCCGGTTCTTCAAGCCGTACTCGGCTTTCCTGCAGCAGTTGAACGTCACCGAGGCTCCAATTCTCCCGGCCCACCTCTACAGAGGAACTGATGCGACGCGGAACCCGTACAACTTGAAGCCGGTTGGAACAGGTCCGTTCGTGTTCGACTCGTACAAGCCCGGAGCCGAGCTCCGCCTGAAGGCCAACAAGGCCTACTTCAAGTCTGGTCTTCCTTACCTCGACGCTGTCGTTCTCCGGGTGATTCCCGACGCAGGAAACCAGCTCATCGCGCTCGAAGCCGGCGAGGTGGACTTTCTCTACGGGGTCAACGGTGCAGACCTCTCGCGTGTCAAGGCCAACAAGTCACTCTCGACCGTTGAGACGCTGACCAACCCTGGCGGAACGAACTGCATCATGTCGGTGAGCTTCAACCTGGACAAGGCAATCTTCGCCGACCAGCGTGTCCGCCAGGCGGTGCTCCAGGGCCTTGACCGCAAGCAGTTCCTTGACCGCATCCTGTTCGGGCAGGGCAAGGTTGCGATCGCTCCGATCGCAAGCGGTATCGGGTTTGCTCATGCCAAAGACCTCAAGTTGCCTGGCTACGACAAGGCGGCCGCTGCAAAGTTGCTCGACGATGCCGGCTGGAAGCTCGCCGGGTCCGGTCCGCGGGTCTCTGACGGTGTCGCCGGAATCCGCAACGGCAGCCCGCTGCGCTTTCGTTTCCTGAGCTTTCCGACGTTCGCCCTGTACGGACAATTGATCAAGGCGCAGCTCGCCGAGATCGGGATCGATGTACAGCTGGAGACACTTGACAATGCCCCGTTCGCGGACCGGGTTTTCGTCCGCCGCGACTTCGACACCAACGTCATCAGCTACTGCAACGGCACCGATCCGGAAATCGGTGTTCGGCGCATGTACGACGCTGCACAGATCGGACCGGTCGCGTTCTCGAACTCATCGGCTTACCGAAATGCCGAAGTGACGAAGCTGTTCGAGGCCGCGGCCACTCGTGACGAAGTGGCTATCCGGTCCGGCATCTACCGCAAGATCCAGGAGATTCTCATCGAGGATCTTCCCTACATCTGGTTGGTCGAGACCACCGGTACCCGGGTCTACCGGTCATCGTGCACCGGCTTCAGTGAGTCCGGGCACTTCGCCGAAGCTGCGTCCTGCAAGCGGTGATGACCCCGTCACGTCCCTTCGCTTGCGCGCGGAGGGGCGAAGGACATGGCCTGCCAGCGCAAGAGCGACCGTGAGAGGTGGCTTCCGATATGCCGCGCGACGGTTGGGTTTTGCTATCCCAACCACCGCAGCCGTCGTCACCATTTCGTTCGCGTTGATTCACCTCGCCCCGGGCGACCCGGCGGTGGCGCTGGCGGGGGACGGAGGTGATGCGGAGTATTACGCGGTGACGCGCGCCCGGTTCGGGCTTGATCGGCCACTCCTTGCGCAGTATGTCTCGTACGTGGGACGCCTGTTGCGCGGTGACCTCGGAACCTCCTATCTGCAAGGTCGACCTGTCCGTTCGCTGATCGCTGAACGGATTCCAGCAACGTTGTTGCTGACGGGGTCTGCACTCGTGATCTCCACCATTGTCGGTGCACTGGTCGCCGTGTACGCCGCTTCCCGGCGAGGCCGCTTGGGCGACGTCACAGTGAACACCATCTCGGTGCTGTTGTTCGCCACACCTGCATTCTGGATCGGCCAGATTGCCATCCTGTGGTTCGCGCTGCGATTCGGGTTGTTTCCCGTGCAGGGGATGACCGATGCGCGCGAGGTACGCACAGGCCTCGCGGCGTTCCTCGATGTTGCTCACCACCTGGTGCTCCCGGTCACGATCCTCGCCGCGCAGGAGGTGGCGTCGGTGGCGCGGTTGCTCCGATCCGGACTCATCGACGAGTTGGAAAGCGCGCATATAATAATGGCGCGCTCAAAGGGGCTCCGTGAACGACAGGTTCTGTTCCGCCATGCCCTGAAGCGGCCGATGTTGCCGGTGTTCGCCGTGATCGGCGGCAGGCTCGGACAGCTGTTGTCCGGCACGGTGATCGTCGAGATCCTGTTCGGATGGCCGGGCGTAGGAAGGCTGCTCCTGAGTGCGATGCAGAATCGCGATATCCCCATCGTGCTGGGCGTCTTCTTGATGATCTCGCTGACCGTCGTCGCTGCGAATCTGCTCATCGATCTCCTCAGTATGTGGCTCGATCCACGCATCGGACAGACTCGGCTCAAGCGATGACGGGCACGGTGAGCAAGGTGGGCTCGGTGATCGAGCCGTCGATTCCCCTCGGGCGCGAACCACGAGCGATGATGCGACTGTTGAAGAAGCCTACGGGCGTCGTCGGCCTACTCGGCTGTGCGGTTGCACTTGGCGTTGGCATCGGAGCCCCGTACGTTTCGCCGTACAAGGCGTTTGCGATCGTCGCCCCTCCGCTGAGTCCGCCCAATTCGACGTTCCGAATGGGTAGCGATGCACTGGGACATGACCTGTTCTCTCAAGTTCTGCACGGTGCTCGGAGTTCACTCATGGTGCTCGGCATCGTCGCCACGTTGGTGTTGCTGATCGGCACGACCGTCGGTCTGCTCGCCGGGTCGGCGCGCCGGTGGATCGACGATCTCCTGATGCGTGTCACCGAGATCGTGCAGATCGTCCCGCGCTTCTTCCTTGCACTGGTGGTGAGTTCGATCTTCGGCGCCGGGCTGACCCGCCTCGCGCTGCTCCTCGGGTTCACGAGCTGGCCGACGTTGGCCCGCATCGTCCGAGCTGAGACCCAATCACTGATCGAACGCGACTTCGTGCTTGCGGCACGAGCGAGCGGTGCAACACGGCTGAGAGTTCTCCGGCGCGAAATTCTGCCGAACGTCGTGCCGACCACGTTCGCCTATCTTGGACTTGTCGTTGCACAGGCACTGCTGATCGAGGCCGGAATCGGGTTCCTCGGCCTGGGTGACCCGAACACGGTGAGCTGGGGTCAGTTGGCGGGTGACGCACAGCGTTACCTTCGGGTTGCATGGTGGCTGCCGGTGTTCCCAGGCGCGTGCATTGCACTGACGGTGCTGTCGCTCAACCTTCTGGCCGATGCGGTCGCAGACATCGTGATCCGGCGTACGTAGCGAATCGTGCGCTAACTCAGCAGATCCGCGGGAGCGGGTCGCCAACCAGCAGGTCAACGATCCGTTCGCCGCCGAACGCGGTGCGCACCATCACCATCCGGGCGGGCTCGGTCTGAACGGTGCCGATAATGGCCGCATGGCGACCAAGCGGATGGGTGCGCATCGCGTGCAGCGCTGCTTGCGCTTCCTCCGGGTGGACAACCATGACGACCTTCCCCTCGTTCGCGACGTAGAGCGGATCGAGACCGAGAAGCTCGCATGCCCCGGAGACCGCTGGGGTGACAGGGAGCGTTGTCTCGTCCAGGCTGACCGACAGCCCGTTGGCGCGGACCAACTCGTTGAGCGCGCTCGCCAGGCCACCGCGCGTCGGATCTCGCATCCATCGCACGCGAGGTGCTGCGGCGCGCACCGAGCGGACAAGGTCGTGAACAGGAGCGCAGTCAGACTCGAGGTCGGCGGTCAGTGCAAGGTCACCTCGCGCGAACAGGACAGCCATACCGTGATCGCCCAGACGACCCGACACGAGCACCTGATCGCCTGGCTGCACCCGCTCTGCTCCAAGGGCGGTGTCGTGCGGCCGGGTCCCCACTCCCGTGGTGGTGATGTAGCAACCGTCGGCTGCACCTCGTTCGACGACCTTGGTGTCACCGGCCACGATCCGTACCCCGCTCAGCTCGGCCATCCTCGCCATGTCTGCAACGATGTCGCGCAGCTCGTCGATCGCCAGACCCTCTTCAAGCACGAACGCCACCGACATCCACTTCGGTTCTGCTCCCATCACCGCAAGGTCGTTCACTGTTCCGCAGACGGCAAGCGTGCCGATGGAACCACCCGGAAACCGTCGTGGCCGCACGACGAACGAGTCGGTTGTCATGACCAGGTCGTGTCGGCTGCCAGCGGGTTCAGGCATCGCAAGCACTGCGCCATCATCGGCCGCCAACAGCTCTGCGTCGGTGAACAGCGGGCGGAACACGTGGTTGACCAACGCCTCGCTCGAGGACCCGCCTGCCCCGTGCGCCATGGTGATCACCCGATCGGTGAAACGCGCTCGCGGGCGCGTGCGTCGGCCACGTTCGTGTTCTGGTTCCGTCATGTTGCTCGGACGGGAATCGTGCGGCGCTGCGACATGCGGCCGTAGTTGTAGAACGCCGCACACGCACCCTCGGACGACACCATGCACGTTCCGATTGGTGTCTGCGGCGTGCAAGCCGTGCCGAACACTTTGCACTCCCACGGCCGGATGGCGCCTTTCAGTACCTCGCCGCACTGACACGCTTTGGGATCGGCGATACGAATACCAGGGACAGCGAAGCGCAGCTCGGCATCGAAGTCGGCGTAGGCATCGTTCAGCCGCAGCCCGGACTTCGGGATGAAGCCAAGCCCACGCCACTCGAACTGTTGACGCAACTCGAACACTTCGGCGATCACGTCAAGCGCTCTTGTGTTGCCCGTCGCTGGCACGGCGCGGCTGTACTGGTTCTCGACGGCGCACCGGTTTTCGTGACGTTGCTGAAGCAGCATCGACACGCCTTGCAGAATGTCGAGCGGCTCGAAACCGGATACCACGATGGGTTTGCCGTAGCGCGTGCTGACGAACTGGAACGGGGCAAGACCGACCACTGTTGCAACGTGCCCGGGGCCGAGGAACCCGTGGAGGTCCTGGCCAGGACTGTCGAGGATTGCGAGGAGCGGAGGAACGATGGTGACGTGATTGCAGAACACGGAGAAGTTCGTCACCTGATCACGCTTGGCTTGGCGCAGCGTGATGGCTGTTGAGGGTGCCGTGGTTTCGAACCCGACGGCGAAGAACACCACTTGCCGGTCGGGGTTGCGCCGTGCCATGTCCAACGCGTCCAACGGCGAATACACCATGCGGACGTCGGCTCCGCGGGCTTTGGCTTCGAGCAGTGTGGAGGTTGATCCAGGTACCCGCATCATGTCGCCGAACGTGGTGAAGATCACTCCGCTGGTCTCGGCGACCGAAATCGCATCGTCGACGCGGCCCATAGGAATGACACAAACTGGGCAGCCCGGACCGTGCACCAGCTCGATGTTGGGGGGAAGAATCTGCTCGATGCCGTGGCGGTAGATGGCGTGGGTATGACCGCCGCACACCTCCATGAACTTCAGCGGTTCGTCGCCTGCGAGTGCCTCGATCTGATCGAGCGCAAGGCGCGCTGTCTGGGGGTCCCGGTACTCGTCGACAAACTTCATGGCGAGATCACCTCCGTGGGGGGTCGGCTGGGGGTCGGATCGGTTTCGAGCAGCGCACGTACTCTGCTGACCAGTTCATTCGTCAGGGCACCTTGCGATTCCTGGATCCGGTGCACACTTGCCGACTCGACCGACAGGCAGACGTCCACACATGGATTCTGCTGCAGCGAGGCGCCGCCGTAGCCGGCGAACACGATGGTCTTCGCGCCACGCCGATGCGCGCACTCGATCGCAGCGAGGATATTGACCGACGTGCCACTTGTGGAAAAGGCGACGACCACATCGGAGGCAGCGACATACGTTTCGATCTGGCGATCAAACAGCCGTGCGGCGCCGACATCGTTTGCCAGGGCAGACAGCAGAGCAGGGTCGAGCAATGAACGCGCGGGCACGACCCCGGTGATCAGTCGGACAAGCCGATCCGCGTCGCAGGCACTGCCGCCGTTGCCGATGGCGAATACCGTGCGGCCTGCGTTGGCCGCGCCAATCAAAAGTGTTGCCGCACGATCCAGTGCCTCGGTGTTCGACTGAACGGTGTCGTGATCCAGCCCGAGGCCGAGCAGCCAACTGCTGCGGGCCGATGCCACCAGTTCGTCGAAACCGACATCGGCGAGCGGAATGGCACCGAGCAGTTCCGCGCCTGCCGTTCCGCCGTCGTCGTCCAGGAACGGGTAGAGGAACGAAGAGTGGCTCATGACCGGTTTCCAACGGTCAGGTGCCGGATTGCGGTCCCTGCATGCGCCAGAACCAAATCGTAGGTGCGCACATTATCCAGCAGGCTTACGTCGATGACCTGTGTTCCGCATGCATTCCTGACAGTCGCGAGATGATCAACGGTCGGCGCCTGCACCTCGCAGACCATTGCCTCGTCGGAGCACACGGGGCATGACCCGCCTGTCCGTTCATCAGCTGCGGGCAGGGGAGCCGACCCTGGGCGTTCATGCACCCGTCTGTTCATTTGCATGCAGATGAACGTGAGTTCCCACAGCAGGTGGTAGGTCCGTGTGACCAAGTGCTCTGCGTCGTCCGACGACCCGAGCCAGATACGGAACGTCGACGGATTCAGTTGGCTAGCAGCCTGGTCACAGGACCACCCAATGTGCACATGGTCGACTCCCCAGGCCAGCGATCGGACCGACAATTCGTGGGCGAAACCCGACTCTTCGCTACCCAGCGACACCACGACGTCGTTGGGCCGCGCATGGCGACGCAACGAGAGGAATATGTCGTCCGCAGTTCCTGTCACCGCAGTGGCGGGAACTGCCGCTGCGCCGACCGATGCCGGGTGGACGAACTCCACTGCGAAATGCCGCGCATGGTCTTCAAGCCCCGGCGCGGTGACCCAGAGCGCAGCGCCCGCCGTGATCCGGGACGCGAGGTGTTGCGCCACCGCCGCGATTGCCTCGCAGGGATCGGCGGACATCACGTCTCGACTGACGCGCGAAATGCTTCGAAGTCCTCGTTGTCTCCGCCGAGCAGCGTGAGGAGTTCGAGCGTGCGGCGGGCTCCGTCCTCGTCGAGGATGCTCATGGCAAACCCCACATGGAGCAACACCCAGTCGCCCACGGCCAGGCCCGAGCCATCGGTCTCGACAACCAACGACACGTTCACGCTGCGGCGGACGCCGTTGCAGTCCACCAGCGCCTGGTGTGTGGTCATGTCGACGGCACCAATCACCTGGGCGGGTACGCCTACGCACATGGCTGGTTCTCTTTCGAACCGTTCAAGCCCGTCAGGCCGCTCAAGACGCGGACAATCTCTCGAATGCCGGTGACCGCTGCACTATCGGGAGCCACGTCGATCAATGACATCCGAACTCGGTCGGCGTGGGTCACGTCGTCCGACCATGGCACGCTGCCCCACAGAGGGATTCCAAGCGCATCGACAAATTCCGAAACGGCTTCGGCGTCACCCGGGGTGCGCAGTTTGTTGGCGATGGCTCCGATGACAACCCCGGGCAGTTCGGCAGCGAGGCGAGCCTGCAGCCGCACCGCTTCGAGCGAGCGAAAGTACGGTTCAGCGACAAGGATCAGCGCATCGGCGTGACGCGCCGTTCCGCGGCTGAGGTGCTCGGGCGACGCTTCCAGGTCCATGATCGTCCACGTCTCGGGCCGTGATCCGAGGTCGGCCAACAAGGCCGACCCGGCCGCATGAGCAGAACACAGACAGCCTTCCTGCGCGTGGTCCGGCATGCCCATCCGTATCAACCGGACGCCATCAGGACCAACGGTGCTGTGGTCGTGCAAGACACTGTCGAGTGGAACCCGCAGCGCCGCAGACCCGTCGAGGCGGCGCGACACGATCGTGGTGGGAAGAATGGGAACCCCGGCTACCTGTTCGAGGTCGAAGCCCATTGCCGCCGCGAGGTTTGGGTTGGTGTCGGCGTCGATGGCGACGACTTGTGCGCCGCCCCTGGCCAGCAAGCGGGCGGTCGTCGCTGCGAACGTTGTCTTTCCCGCCCCTCCCTTGCCAGCAATAGCGATCCTCATGTGCTCATGATGACGAAATGCTGTCGGCGAAGACAGAGCCAATGAGCCGATCGAGATGGTCTCGGGCGGAACGCATTGCCGATAAGTGCGACTCGGCAGCAAATCGGCCATCGGGCGTGAGCTCGTAGACGCGCCGCGGTGGCCCAAGCCCAGAACTCTCCCATTCCGACGTCACGGCCCCGTCGCGTTCCATGCGCTTCAAGGCGCGGTAGACGCCCGCAAGGTCGACCGAAGCCAGGCCGAAGAGCCGCAGCTGTTCCAGCAAGTCGTATCCGTGCGAACGCTCGGGCACCAGCGCAAGGTGCAGCGCGGAGGGGAGAAAGGACCTCGGAAGACAACCATCGGAGTCGCTGTCGTCGATGGTCTGGAAGGCCCGTTGATCAGGGGGTTGGCTATCGGGTCGGTCAGGGTTTGTCGGCATCGTGATCATCTTCGTGCAGGTGGCGGCGAGCTGCGGAACAAGCCTCGGCCTCGTCGGCTGACTGGTGGCACCAGCAGTCAGCGTCGCATTCCCCGTGGGTCGGTCGCATGAGGTCGGCGAATGACGATGCGAACTCAGCAGCACCTTCGGTTCGTCCCTTTTCCGAAAGCGAATAGAACGGTCCGTCTGCGACGAGGTAGTCCTCGTCGACGAGACGGTCGAGGTAGGTCACACCGATGCTGGCGTCGACACCGAGGAAACGTTCGAGCAGTCCCGCATCGACGATCTCGCCGAAACCTTCGCCGCGTAGCCAGTACATCACCTGCAGGATTTCACTCCTCCAATACAGCGCGGCAAGCGCGGGTGACTTCGGGGAAGTGACCGGTTCGCCATAGGAGTCGTTGGAATTCAGTGAATTCGAGGTCATGTCGAATCCATGGTCAGGTGTTCCGTCGGCGGTGCCGTTAGTCCGACGCGGCCGAGCCGAGCAGCTCGGCCTTCGTAGCGATGCCGTCGAGCGCGCCGGCGATTGCCGCGAGCTGACCGTTGACCCTGACGACGGACGGCCCGATGGAGGCACATTGCGTTTCGATGGCACGAACGCCGAACGTGACCTTGGCCAGGTTTGCCGATGATGCACGAAGTGACCGGGCGATACGCCAGAGGTAGAAGGCGAGCGCTGCGACGACGAGCAGGATTTCCATCACGCTGAGAACGATGAGCAACGGACGCATATCATTGTCCTCCTGGTGCGCGACCGGCCGCTTCGAGCGCGCCAGTCAGGAGTGCGTCGTGGCGTAACGCCTCTTCGGTGAGCCGATCCAGCCGCTCGGGAGTCTGTGCCAGCATCCATGTGGTTGCGGTGTTGCGGGCAACCTCTTTGCCCATGTTCCAGATGGCGAGCGTTCCCGCTTCGATCGCATGGACCTTGCGGTAGAAGATCTCGAGCAGCAGTACTGCGACGACTGCGACCACGAGGCCGAGTCCCAGCGTGAGCCACCATGCCGCGTTGGTGCTCATGGTCAGCTCCCCTTCGATTCGAGATGAAGCCGGGCCGCGGTTGCTGCGGTGGTGATTCGCCGAGCCGTCTTGTTGGTTGCATCGACCGACCACAACCCAGCGGTGTTGTCCCGGCTTCGCTCAAGTGCTTCAAGGATGTTTCCGGCCTTGGTTCCGGCCCGGCTTGCGCCGCGGATCATGGTGAGCAGCAGCCCGACCAAAGCAAGCACGACAACCGTACCGATGGCCCATCCGACGATCCATCCTCCCATTTCGCATCTCCTGCAGTCGCTCGGTGCCCTCCGCCGCGCTGGGCGAGGAGAACTCGCCGTGGTGGCGTTGGTCACATGCTACGTGTACTCTACACATACCGTCCACCTCGAAGGTCGCCACATGGCTCAGTACACGGTCGCCGATCCGCACTATGTCGTCGACATTCCGCACAAGGCGTTGAGCACCGATCCACACGACCCGTTCGCGCCGGTCGGTATCCGCAGTCGGCTGCGTGAGCCACGCAGCGATGTGCTCAACATGGGCCCGCTCGAAAAGGTGTATCTCCTCTGGATCGTCGGTGCGTCCTGCGACGGTTGCTCTGTGGCGGTCACCGGCGCGACCCACCCGCGGCTCGAAGACCTTCTCAACGGCATTATCCCCGGCCTTCCACGCGTGGAGCTGGTGCACTGCGTCGTATCGGTCGAGTCCGGCCCGGAATGGGTGGAGAACCTTCGGATGGCTGCCGACGGAGAACTCGACGCTCCATACCTCGTCTGCTGGGAAGGCTCTGTGATGGACGAGACGTTGTCCGGCACCGGGTACTGGATGGGACTCGGCGAGGACCTCGCAACGGGCCGTCAGATCACCAGCCTTGAGTGGCTCGACCGCCTCGCTCCTCGGGCCGCTGCGGTCATTGCCGTCGGAACGTGTGCCACATGGGGTGGTATCCCGGCAGCGGCGGGTAATGTCACCGGCGCCATGGGAGTCATGGACCACCTCGGCAAGGACTACCGCTCCACGTTGGGGCTCCCCGTCATCAACGTGCCGGGTTGCTCGCCGGTGGGCGACAACGTCCTGGAAACCGCTGCCGCCGCGCTGCTGTTCCTCAACGGTATGGCTCCGCTGCCGGAGTTCGACGAACTCGGTCGGCCGGCGTGGCTGTTCACCGAGACCGTGCACCGCCATTGTCCTCGTGCCGGTTACTACGAAGAGGGCGTGTTCGCCGAAGAGTACGGCGACAAGGAATGCCTCGTCGAACTCGGTTGCTGGGGGCCCGTGGTGCAGTGCAACATCGCCGAACGCGGTGCCATCGACGGCCGTGGCGGTTGCATGAACATGGGCGGCATCTGCATCGGCTGCACCATGCCCGGCTTCCCCGACAAGTTCGCACCGTTCTACGCTGCGCCACCCGGATCGTTCCTGTCGTCGACCACGTCGAAGACGGTCGGTAGTTTCATCCGGCGGTTCCGGTCGCTGTCGATGAACGACAAATTGGTGTCCAACCGGTGGGAACACGACCGGGATCTTGCAAGCGGGTGGGCGCGTTATCGCTCGCAGCCGAGAGGTGCGGAAAAGCTTGCCCACCGCATCTACGAACGAGTCCAAGCGAACAAAAGTTCATAGCCGCATTGCCGGCCGTCACCACGATTCACCAGCCGATTCACAGCCGATTCACAGCCAAACTCACTGCCCTGCTGCGCAGGAGAAAAGCGACTCGAACCCATGTGCTTCAAGAACCTTCCGATCGAGTTTGACGACGCCGGCACGGCGAAGCTGAAGGACGGGTGGAAAGACCCCTATTCGTTCGAGCCGACGCCGTCGCGCAGCTACCTGGAGAAGATCGCAGCGGGGGCGGGTGACTCGCCCGATGCGCACGCGGGTCACGATCACGCCGGCGGTGCGCCTCGGCTGCGCGACTGGAGCATCGACCCGGTGACCCGCGTGGCAGGAGCGCTCGCCATCCACACGGTGCTTGATCTCGACAAACGTGAAGCTGTCGAAGCGCATTCGCTCGCAATGCTGTTTCGCGGGTACGAGATCATCTTGAAGGGCCGTGACCCACGCGACGCCATCGACATCTCGTCACGGGCGTGCGGCGTGTGCGGCGGTGTCCACTCCACGGTTTCGTCGCTCGCTCTTGAGCAGGCGTTCGGCATCGTCCCGCCGCCGCTGGGTGTCACCATCCGCAACCTCGGTGAAGTGGCCGAGATGTTCTACGACCACCCGCTGCATCTCGGTTTGTTGGCCGGCCCTGACTACTCGACTGCCATCGTTTCGGTCACCAACCCTGAGCTGATTCCGATAGCGGAACGCACGCCCGCCCCGCATGCAAAGGTGCACGGCTTCGCCACCATCAAAGACCTGATGGACGGTTTCAACCCGCTGGAAGGAAAGATCTACCTCGAGGCCATCGAGCAGACCCGTACGGCGCGAATCATGTGCACGCTGATGTACGGAAAGTACCCCCATCCGTCCACGTTGGTGCCGGGTGGCGTATCGACCACCGTCACCACCACAACGTTCAACGAATACTATGCGAACCTAGGAAAAATCTTCGATTACGCCAAGCGGCTGTGTGGCATCTGGGACGACATCCTCGACTTCTTCCTCGAACAGAATCCGGCATACGCGATGGTCGGCGATCGCCCTATCAATCTCATCCAGACCGGTATCTGGGACGACCCCACCGCGTACGACGCAACGTTCAAGAACTGCGATGTGTGGGGTAACCGGCGTTACTCGGCGCCCGGCATCATCCTCGACGGCAAGCTGGTCACAACCGACCTGACTCGCATCAACATGGGCATCGAAGAGTTTGTCACGCACTCGTTCTACGAGGACTGGGCAGCAAACGGGACCAAGCAGGGCCGCTTCCCGACCGACCCCCTCGGCAACCCGCTGTCGCCGTACCATATGTGGAACAAAGAGACCATCCCGCGCGCCGAAGGCAAGAACTTCAAAGAGAAGTACAGCTGGGACACCGCACCGCGTTGGGACCGGCTGTCCATGGAAACAGGCGTGTACGGGCGGATGTGGACAACCGCGCTGGCCGGAAACCTGCCTGATAATCCGTTCATCACGGCAACCGGCGATGGGCTGAAGATGTTGATGCCCCGCCACGAGTTGCCAGAGATGGAGCTGCACTGGAAGATCCCGCAGCGCCTCAACGCATTCGAACGCAACCGTGGGCGTGCATACGGTGTTGCCTTCACCGCAGCAATTGGAATGATCTGTCTGCAGCAGGCATTCGAATACTGGCGAAAGGGTGAAACGGCGGTCTCAACCAAGTTCACCATCCCCAAGGACGAGCGGATGTCGGTCGGCTTCTGGGAAGCCGGGCGCGGGTACCTCACCCATCACCTGCACATGGACAAGGGTCGGATCGTCAACTACCAGATCAACACGCCGTCCACCTGGAACGCCTCACCGCGCGACCCGTTCGACAACCCCGGCCCGTACGAAGAGGCAATCGTCGGTACCCCGATTCTCGAGAGCATGTCGGGTGACAACATCAAGGGCATCGACATACTTCGAACCATCCGTAGCTTCGACCCATGTATGCCGTGCACCACGCACATGGATACCGGGCGCGGTGTCATCACACGCGAGGTCAACTCGTGTGGATGCACGCTTGAATGACCCTCAACCTGAAGCGGGACTTGGCGCGGGTTGCTAGACCTGTTGCATGGTTGACCACGTGATCCTCGTCGGAGGAATCGGGCTTCCGTGGTTGCGCGACCTGGACTTCGGCACGCAATGGATCAAGCGTCAGACCGAAGCGGGTTGGCCCCACGATGTCGTGTTGGAAGACCTCTCTTACGGCGCGCATCGGGTACTCCATACGATTCAGGAGATGAACCCGTCTCGCATCGTGCTGGTTGGGTGCATGCCGCGCCAGATCGACCCTCCTGGCACCATCCGGCACTATCGCCTCAACCTTGAGCCGCCACCGCCTGAGGAAGTCCACGAGCGCATCAGCGAAGCGGTGATGGGAATTGTGGACCTGGACCACACCCTTGTGGTGGTGCGCCACTGGAACGCGTTCCCTGCCGACACGGTGGTGGTGGAAGTAGAGCCGGAAGATTGTCAGTTCGGCCTCGGGTTCTCCGACACCATCGAAGCAACCGTTGCACTGGTGACTGCGATGGTGCAACGCGAGGTCAGGCGGCCGGCAGGCACAACGTCCAGCGCTCCGATGTATACGCCGCCCACCTCACCGATGCCGCTCCCGACGCCCGTGCCCAACATGAGCCTCTTCCCGTCGCACCCCACCGAGTACCCATGAGCCGGCCGAACAGTAACGACAACTTGGGATTCGACGAAATCCTTCCGCGAATCGCTGAACTTGCCGAGATGCTCGGCGCGCATAGCGATCCTGAGGTGGCCGCCGCGTCCGAGGAGCTGCTGGATTGGATCGACGCGTTCCACCTGCAAGGCATCGGAACGCTTGTCGAAATGATCCGCGAGTGGCGCGGAGAGATCTTCCTCGACAGCGTGGCGAGCCACCCTGTTACCGGTCTGCTGCTCAGCGCATATGGGTTGGGCACGCATGCCGACCTGGGTGCTGCGCAGCGCTCGGTGCAGGCCGCCCTGGCCGAAGTACGCCCGTACCTCGCCAGCCACGGTGGCGACATGGAAGTCGTCTCCATCACAGACGGGGTGGTCAGGCTCAAGCTCCACGGGTCTTGCGATGGCTGCAGCGCCGCCACAGCCACACTCACCGAACGTGTCGAATTGGCACTGCGATCGCACTGGAACGACTTCCGTCGGCTGGAGACGGAGGAGATCACCGCTGCCCCTCATCCGCCACCTCAAGCCGGTGGACTCATGGCAGCCGATGCGCTGTCGTCCAGGTCCCAACCGGTCGCGCTGCAGATCGGGCGCAAGCCGAAGACGTCACCCTGATCATGGCGCCTCACCCGACCCCCGCCGATGCAGTCCCCGCTGCTGCTCCCGCCGACGACGCCGCACTCTCTTCGCAGGACTTGGCGTTCCGAGCGAGGGCGCTAGCGCAGGCCCACGCGCTGACCGAAGCGGCTTTGCGGTACCGGGCATGGCGAATCGAGCACGACCGGCCGCACCACCCGATCCCTGAATTGTCGACGTGGGCGGCGACCGCATTCCTCACCGGTTATTGCGTCCGTTGCGTCGAAGAGTCCTGGCCGACCGTTGCGCCCCAACGTTTGGGCCACGTGGAACAGGGCGACGACGACTTCGAGATGTGGCACCGGCGCGCAAGTGATTTTGCCAACGCTCTTCCGACAGACACCCAGTCCACGCTGCTCGATCACCGTGTTGTGGTCGCGGCGATCGACGATGTCATCGCTCGAGAGATTGATAAGCGCACTGAGCATGTAAAGGAGCAGGTGTCGGAGTCTGAGTGGGGTCGTTTCCAGGACTTCGTGGGATGGTGGGTTGTCCACGGGTACTCGATCAGAGCGGTCGAGACGTGAGAATTCTGGTGGCAGGCGTTGGCAACGTCTTGAACGGCGATGACGGGTTCGGCGTCGAAGTGCTTCGAACGCTTGCCGGCCATCCGTTTCCTGACGGTGTGGTTCTCACCGAGACGGGCATCGGCGGTATCGCGCTCGTACAGGACCTCATGCTCGGCTACGACGCGTGCATCATCATCGACGCCGTCGACCGTGGTCGGCCGCCGGGCACCGTGATGGTGATCGATCCTGACGTCGTCGACGTCGCGTTGATGTCGCCTGACAAGCGTCATGATCAGCTTGCCGACATGCATCTCGCCACTCCCTCGCGGGCGCTGATGGTTGCGCAAGGTCTCGGTTGCCTTCCGGAGCGGCGTGTCATCATTGGATGCCAGCCGGAAGAAATCGAGACTCTCGCAATCGGCCTCACCGCAACGGTGCGTGCAGCCATCCCGTTCGCGATCGCAGAG
>JANNBN010000108.1:0-2122 GCA_031385545.1 Acidimicrobiia bacterium
CATTGGTCGTCGCCTCCCTCGGTGCGAGATCGTCCCGCCCCGACTTGTGGCCTATGGTGACGCATCGAGCGCGTCACTTGCGCGTCACCTGAGGGCTGCAGGCCCGGGCATCGCACGTAGCGCTGCGGCCCGGCGGGCCTAGACGGCGAGTCCGTGTGTGGCGCACAGCCCCTCGGCACGGGTCAGCCATTCGTTGCGGTGGGGTCGAGACGCCCGATTGCGGCAACCTGGTTCTGCGCCAGCGCGATCAATGTCGACGCGCGGTGGTATTCCCAGCCGAAGGACTCGGCTGTCTTCGTGGCCTGGTGGAGGCGGCGTTCGCGTCGTCGTAGCACCCGACAAGGGTCAACAGCTTGCCGACGTAAGCGGCGACCGGCCCCTGACTTGTCATCCCGTTGAAGGACACTTCGTCCGCGAAGGGTTCGATTGCCTCGAGCAAGACCTCGGCGGCGTGAACGTCGTGGAGGTCGAGTGCCAGGATCGAATAGCCGAGCAGGATGGTCGACCGAGTGACATCGTAGGGAATCGCATCGATGCCACGAGTGATGGTCTCGTCGAGCAGCGCCCGCGGCGCAGCGAGTTTGCCGACCTCAAGGCTGCAGATGGCATGAGCGACGCGAAAGGTGAGTTCGACCGACTGATTGCCGTCCGCCAGTGGCTCAACCAGCGACAGCAACTCGGCGTAACGGCCTTCGAACGCTCCGACTGCGTAGGTCTGCCCGGCGAACACGGTCCACGCAAGCGGCTCACCGATCCGTTCCCCGACTTCGGGCTGCGCCGGGCAGGGAGGTGCGGTACTGCCCGGTCGCTACCGCTCCGAAGGTCCTGCCACGAAACCCGCGTGCGTCTCGACCCCACCGCAAACGAATGGCTGACCCGTGCCGAGGGGCTGTGCGCCACACACGGACTCGCCGTCTGGGCCCGCCGGGCCGCAGCGCTACGTGCGATGCCCGGGCCTGCCGCCCTCAGGTGACGCGCAACTGACACGCACGACGCGTCACCATAGGCCACAAGTCGGGGCGGGACGATCTCGCACCGAGGGAGGCGACGACCAATGTCAACCGTGCAAGATCAGAACAAGGCCATCAGCCGCCGTTGGCGAGAGGAATTCGACAAAGGCAACTGGGGAATCATCGAAGAACTCGCTAGCCCCGAATTCGTCATGCACATGCCCGGCGACGCACCCATGAACCGGGACGGCGCGCTGCAGATGCTCCAAATGTTCTACGGAGCGTTCCCAGACCTGCATCACATCTTTGAGGACTGCGTGGCCGAAGGCGAAAAGGTGGCGCTGCGCCTCAAATTCGAGGGCACCCACACGGCCGAGTTTCAAGGCATCGCGCCGACAGGCAAGCCGGTAAGCATCTCGGCGTCGGTCGTTGACCGCATTGTGGACGGCAAGATCGTCGAGCACTGGTCGGTGATGGACACAATGGGCCTGATGCAGCAACTGGGAGTGATCCCGGCGCCGGGGCAGGGCTGAATTTGGCCAGAGGTTCCGGCGCGGCGGTTGCCGTCAGCTCCCGATGCGGTGTTGCGCACCACGCTCGATGGCGAGGAGATGGTTGAGCAAACCCCAGGTCACCGGACCACGTATGCCATCCACCTCGAACGCGGGGTCGTGATCGGCTTGGACGTGCATCTGGAAGAGTTTCACGCCCAAGTCGGTCAGTACCCCGAAGGTGCCGTTGGGAACCAGGACACCGAGGCGGCGTAGCCCGATGGTGGCCCGGGCCTGCTGCAATGTCGTGATCGACGGCACATCGTCGGTGCCGAGTTCCAGCCACGTCGATTCGGGCATCGGCGTCACCTGCACGGCATTGTCGAGTACAAGCTCTGAAATCCGCGATCGGTTGCTGTCGCCCACACGTAACCGGTGCGGCGAGGCCGAGGAGCGGACCGTGAAACCGCAATACCTGCCCGACATCGCCGTTTGCCGGCGGCTTGTTGTGTAGTGGGTTGCGCCAGGAGCAACCTGCTGCACAACTTGCGGGTCATCTCCGACGCCTTGGTTGCCGCCTCGTTCGTCCATCACCAGTCACTCATTCACCGATCGATCGTGCGGCAAAGTCGAACAGCAGAAGGTGCTGCACTTCGCCGGAAGTGTGCGGAGTGGGACTGG
>JANNBN010000006.1:0-3644 GCA_031385545.1 Acidimicrobiia bacterium
GGCGAAGTGCTTCTTCGACGGTCGCTCGGACGGTTGGCTGGCCAAGAACTTCTCGTGCTTCGGCGACGAGGTCTTCATCCAGTTCGATTGTGGTACGACGGATCATGCATACACACTAGCTCGGGATGTGTATGTACTCGTAGGAGTTGTTGCCTTCCGGAGCGGCGCGGAAGTCGTGAGTCCCACTGAAACGCCACCGTTCCCCACGGCCGCGCCGCCACCATCGCCTCGGATGCTCCGTCATGTGAGCCACGCCAGCCCGAGCCGGCCGATTACCGCGAGAGTTCGGGTTCTCAGTGGCCTTGTGTTCAAGCGGTCGTTGCGGAAACTGCTGTCGCGAGGTCAACTCAATCGTAGGTGTGCACGATGTACACGTCGCAGGGCGCGTCCTTTGCGACGGCGCCCGCCACCGATCCCAACACACGCGCCACGCCCTGCACCCGTTTGTTGCCGACGACAACCATCGACGCCTGCAGACGGTCGGCCTCGGAGCAGAGCGCTTCAGCCGGGCTCGACCTCACTGCTCTCGTCGAGACGGCGACGCTGCCGCGAAACTCGGCGGCGATGTCGAGGAGGTCTCGTTCGGCCAAGTCGACGTCGGACACGACCGTGCGGTCCGACCCGATTCCGAACTCATGAACCTCGTTCTTCATGATCGCAGTGACGATGTGCAGCTCGGCACCGAGCGCCTTCGCGATATCTGCCGCCCTTCGAGCGGCCACGAGAGCTTGTGGACTGCGGTCGACTCCGACGACGATGGTGTTCATCTCAGCTCAGACCTCACGTTCTTGTAGTGGGTCTTCATCAGAACCGGTTGTTGACAATCAGACTGTGATCTGGATCACGTTCGCAGCGATTTCTCGTGCGGTGTGTTTCGCGCACCCGGAAACGTGAGGGTCCGTGCGCATGGCGGTCACGATGGGGGCCGTTTCGGTAAGACCGAGAGTTGACATGAACTCCCAGTGCAGATCGTCTCGAACGGCACTCGTCGATCTGTCGATGGCTCGACGGGCTCCCCATTGCGATCGAGCTCTGGCTCCGCCCGCCCGGCTACAAGGACAGGAAGCCGGCAATGTCAAGTCCCGGCACATTCTGAGTCAAAATGGGGTCACGGAGGACCCCGCCTCGCAGGTCGCACCTTCTGTGACCTGCGGAAATACTTCAAAAACAACGTGGAGGTGGGGGGAATCTCGCCCCCGGCCGTTCATCTTGCACGCCAGCCTCACTGCATTTCTGCTGGTCAAAGGCCCGCTGGCAGCGCCAAGCCTCGCTTCGAACAACGATTTGCCGCATGTTTCGCGTCGTGCCGCGTCAAATCCGCGTCAGAACTGACCGAATTCCGTGATGACACCCCCGTTGACCAGGGGAAATGTTGTGGAGGTGGGGGAATCGAACCCGCACGCCCGGATTTGCGTTATCGCTGCTCAAAGGGTGTTCGGGCTGGTCAGAGCATGTTTCCGGGCTGTCCCGTCCATGCCTTCACGTCTCCTGGAAGCCGGAGAACTGCGTCAAACGTGTGTCACCGTGTCAAAACCGTGTCAAATAAGCGCGCAGAGGGATTCTGCCCTTTCGGTTCCGGGGATGGGTTTACACGCCGAGTGGCCGCCCGTGGAGCGGGCAGGTTCCGGTGATGTTCAGGTGGTGCTCGCAGCGCTGCGAGTTCTCGTGCCAGCGCGGTAGATCGGGCATTGCACCGTCTTGCGATCGAGTCGCTGGCGGATGTCCTCGATGGTCCGCTTCTTCCGATTGGTCGGCGACATATCGTATGCGCGCTGAGCATATGGAAGGTCGAGGTGGCGGTCTGACCAGAGTATCCATCGGTTGACGAGCGCTGTGGGGTGATGAGCTTGTTCCGGGTCGATGAGATACACCCCGGTGTCGTTCGTGAACTCGGGATCTGCGCCGTGGGCGGCGAGGCGGGCCCGGAAGACGGTCGGTGTGATGTCGGCGTAGTGGAGGTAGTGCGCTGCTGCTTCGGCGAGCGCTGTGTCGTCGAGTCCGAGGATCTCGTGTGCGACGTTGAGATCGTTCAGGTCTCGACCTTTGCGACGTTGCGCTAGGGCACGGAACTTTGTCGCGAGGAGTTCGACCGGTACGAATGTGAGCACGTCCGCGCTACCGGTCCACCAGTCGGTTTGTGCTGCGAGAGGACGACGGGCGAGCGGCGAGACGGCTGGGACCTCGTCGAGGTTGATCTCTATCTTGATGCGGCGACGAACTGCACGGAGGCTCGAATAGGTGAAGTGCTCGTTCAGCCGGTCACTTGTTGTCTTCGGGTGCTTGCCGATCTCGAGGCCGATACGTTCAGCGACGTTTCGCAGAGCGGAGCGAAGTTGGCGCATGTCGTTGTTCTCGATCGAGAGTCCGTAGGCGACGTAGTCGAGGTCTTCGCTGTACCTGCGCGCCGCGGGGAGGAACAGTTTGTGCAGACATGTTCCCCCGCGCCACGCCAAGACGTTGCCGAGATGCGAGTCGTTGGCGATCTCGATCGCGACTCGCGTCATGATCAGGTCTTGTTCGACCTGCTCGTCGTCGGCCCACGGGTGCGTCGTTCGCCAGGCGGTGAGGGCGTTCGGTGAGATCACCGGTCGGGTTCGACGTTCGTGTTCACGAGCACGTTCCAGTCAGTGTCGAGATGGCCGGTTCGTGGCTTGTTCGATGCCAGGAGTGTCGGCTGTCCATGGTGCGGGTCAGCGAGCGTAATAAGTGCACGTAGGTTTACGTCGTTTCGCACAAGTGACAGGAGCCAACCGAGACGTCGGGCGTCGGCTCGGGTGCGGTGTTTCGCAAGGGTGGCGATGCGGGGGCCGTCGAGGTCGGGGAGCTCGGCGAGGATGGTCGCAACATTGGACAGTCCGCCGACGTGCGTGGGGTTGGTGGCGAGGTCGACTGCGGTGAGGTTGGGGGTGGACACGTTGAGCATCGTTCGTGGCCCTGCGACACGACGGATTGCCTTGTCGTCGAGCCTGGCCCGGCTGATGAAGCGGAGTCGTACCTTGCCGTTGGTCCGGTCCGGCAGGCGTCCGTTCGCGATGACTTGGAATTCTTGTGACGCGTGGTGCGACGATCCCCACCAGCCGGCAGCGGTTGCAAGCGCGAGGTAGTACTCGATGCCGAGATGGTTCATCATCGGATCAATGAAGTGGTTCGCTGGCACGACACCCATCGATCGGTACTCGGGCGGCACGACGACGTACAGCCCCCGAACGGGCGAGAACAGTCGCTTCCGGTCGATGGCGTACTTGACGCCGAGGTACACGGCATTGCGGGTCGCTCCCGTACGCGACTCGACCTCATCGATAGTGACGGAGTTCGTGCCCTCGGAGAGTAGCTGCTCCCACAGCGCGGAGAAGTCTGCACGTGTCATCAATCTGTGATTTTCCACAGTTTGCATTCGTGTGACCAAACTGCGGAAAATCAACAGATTCGACACATTTGCGAGTCACCCATGCTTCGGACGGTCGAGTTGGCGAGGTCGCGCCGGCCTATCGCGGAGACGCTCCACATCGCCGTGCTCCCCGAGCGGTCGGTGACATCCCCGTCACCGTGCCGACCTCGGTGCCGCCGCGCCTTTTCACCGTCACCGCCATGCAGCAATCATGCCCGTGTCCGATAGTCGACGCCTCTCGTCCCCGCAACGGTGG
>JANNBN010000023.1:0-23377 GCA_031385545.1 Acidimicrobiia bacterium
GACCCCGACCGGAGCAAGGCACACCGCGGGTTGTCGATGTTCCTCGTACCCAAGCCCGTCGCAGACGGCCACGGGTTCGCGTTCACCGAGACCTATGCCGATGGCAGCATTGGCAAGCTCGAAGGCCGGCCAATCGACACACTTGGCTACCGCGGTATGCACTCATACGAAATTGCCCTTGAGAACTGGCGGGTGCCGGCCGACAACTTGATCGGGGGCGAAGGCGGGCTGGGGAAGGGCTTCTACTTCCAGATGGAAGGTTTTGAAAACGGTCGGCTACAGACTGCTGCCCGTGCTGTCGGGCTGATGCAGGCAGCGTATGAAGCAGCGGTGGCCTACGCCGCCAACCGACGCGTGTTCGGCAAGGACATCGTGGAGTACCAGCTCACCAAGGTGAAACTGGCACGCATGGCCGTCATCATCCAGGCCAGCCGTCAGTTCTCCTACGACGTGGCGAAACTCATGGGAAAGGGCGACGGGGCGATGGAAGCATCGATGGTCAAAGCCTACGTGTGCAGGGCGGCCGAGTGGGTCACCCGCGAGGCGATGCAGATCCACGGTGGCATGGGGTACGCCGAGGAATACCCGGTCAGCCGGTACTTCGTCGATGCTCGGGTGCTGTCCATCTTCGAGGGTGCCGACGAGACACTGTGCCTGAAGGTCATCGCTCGGCGGCTGCTGGAATCAGCCGGCTCGAAATGACTCTGTCCGTCCTTGAACTCGTAGCGGATCCTGAACCGATCGACTGACCGCGTGCACGTCTACCGGGTCACGGTCCGCGGCCAGTTCAAGGGACTTTCGGACCGCTCCCGAGCCTGGCTTGGGGCGTCCGCGGCCGAGCATGACATCTTCCTCAGCGCGTTCACACCAGAAGGTACGTTTACATACGATGTCCACCTGCGGGCGTTCAACCTGCGCTACGAAGTTCGGCTGAAAGATGAACACGAAACGACCGCCGAAGATCCGGCGGCCGTTGCGACGAAGGAGGCTGAGTTGTTCTTGGGAACGATGGGCATCGGCCACGGGCCGCTGCGTGCAGCAGTCATGGACATGAACGAAATGACTGCACGCGTCGATCGGCAGCAGCAGGCCTGACCGTGCGTGCGTTTGCGCTTGCGCTCAGCAGCAACGAGTCGGATCAGGGCTGAGTTTCGCGGGCCCGGTGGGCCAGGTCGCTCATCATCTTGCGGCTGACGGTGGGGTGCGTGCCGAGCAGCGTGGTGAACTCCCGTGCGCCGAAAACCAACAACCGGGCGTCGGACACCGCCGTTACCGTTGCCGATCGGGGCAGATGGTCGAGCGGCGCAAGTTCGCCGAAATGCGAACCGGCCGCCAGTTCGGCAACGTGCGTACCACCATGGCTGACGGTGACTCCGCCGGACAGCAGCACGAACGCGTCCTGTCCGAACGCACCCTGGCGGACAATGACATCGCCGGACTTGATGTCGACTTCATCGGCGAGCTTTTTTATCTCTCCGAGTTCCTTGTCGGTGCAGCCTGCAAACAGCGGGACGGCCCGCAGTTCATCCAGTGCTTCTTTCGAGATCGAACGGCTCATAGCGACACTCCTTGGTCGTAAACGAGCGAACCATATCGGTTTCGCAGCGCTTGCGCTCACCGTATGCCCGCTGCACCCTCGGACCAACTCAAGACTGCGTGTCCTTCGTCATCAGTGACCGCCGCCACGAACCAGCCACAGGCCGACACCACTTCTCTGCAACACGCAAACCGCTTTTCGCAACACGCAACGCCGATTTCGGCACTCCTACACGGCGAATTTCCTGCTTGCGTGTTGCCCCGGAGCGTTTGCGTGTTGCGCGACCCTTGGACGCCGCATTCGCCACGACCCGCGCAACCGGTAGATCAGGAACTTCAGAGGGACCGGGAGCCCCCGTCGACCTCGACGCGCTGCGCGGTCAACGTCGAATCGAACCGGGATAAGAACACCACCACCTCGGCGATGTCTTCGGGCCGGGTGACCCGTCCGAAGGGATACCGTTCGTCCAACTCAGCAATGTCCACGCCAGCCGTTGCTTTCGCCAGCCGACGGCCCATTTCGGACACGGTCAGACCTGGGGCAACGATATTGACCCGTACCCCGTTGCGCACCTCCTCCTTGGCGAGCGTGATGGCGAGCGCTTCCATGGCAGCCTTACCCATCGAATAGGGGGCTCCCTTCGCGGTCAGACCGACAGTGGCGACAGAACTGATGAACAGCACGTCGGCGCGCCCGATCTCCTTCGCTCGCAATCGCAAACCAGGAAGCAGTTCGCGAGTCAGCATGTGTGGACCGATCGCATGTACACGCAGCAGTCGCTCCACCTCGTCCACCGGTGTGTCGGCAATACTGCGGCCCCGCGAGGCAACACCACCGTTGTGCACGACAAGGTCTGGCGCTCCGAAGGCATCTGTCACCGCAGCAGCGAGTGCAGCGCACGAAGCAGCATCAGACACATCGCCCTGGAAGGCAAGCGCACGCCCTCCTGCAGCCACGATTTCGGCGACCGTTTGTTCGGCCGACTCTGCGTCCTTGTTGTAGTTCACCGCAACATCTGCGCCGGCGGCTGCCAAGCCAACGCTGATGCCCTTGCCGATGCCGCGACCACCGCCGGTCACCAACGCAACTCGGCGCTGCCCCCCGTTCCACCACGCTGCTCCGAAATTGGCTGCTCTGCTCGGGGAACTGGTCATGGCGCCAGCTTTGCCACTTCTCGGGTCACCGGGCAAACCCCGATGAGGACGGCGGCTCCTCGCTCCGACCCACGGGCCCGCAGAGATCAGCGTGTCCGCAGTGATCAGCGTGTGCGCCGCCGGCCCGGCACGGTGCTGGCAGACTCGACAGATGCCAGGTGCACCTTCGACTGAACGCGCGCCATCGCTGCGAGACCGGTTGCCACCACCGGGTAGCGATCCCCTCGATGTGCTCGATGGGTTCGCGGCGTGGGCGCACGAGTCGGGGCGACCGCTCTATCCACATCAGGAGGAAGCCGGGTTTGCGCTCGCCGATGGTCAGCACGTCGTGCTCGCGACTCCGACCGGATCGGGCAAGTCCATGGCGGCGCTGACCGGGATAGTGCTTGCCATGAACGAAGGCAAGCGTGCCGTCTGGACCGCGCCGATCAAGGCGTTGGTGGCGGAGAAGTTCTTCGAATTGATCGACCTGCTCGGAGCGGAGAACGTCGGCCTGGCCATCGGCGATGCGTCGATCAACCGCAATGCTCCCGTGCTGGTCTGCACGGCCGAGGTGTTGGCCAACCAGGCCCTGGGGCTCAACGCGCGCCACACCGACCCAGGTCGTGACACGTTCGGGTTCGCGTGCCTCGATGAGTTCCACTATTACGGCGACGCCGACCGGGGGTGGGCTTGGCAGGTACCGCTGCTGCTCATGACCGAGTGCCAGTTTCTTCTGGCTTCGGCCACCCTTGGCGACGTCAGCCCGTTGGTGGCAGATCTGGAAGCCCGCACCGGGCGACCGGTCAGCAGCATCACCGGCGTCACCCGGCCGATCCCGCTCTTCCCGCAGTTCCGCAGCACCACGGTGGCCGAAAGCGTGCAAGCCGCTATCGAGCAGGGCTTCTTCCCTGTCTACCTGGTGCACACCAGCCAAGCCGAAGCGGTCGAGCGTGCCAGCGCGTTGGTCAGCCTGCCGCTCACTACGCGCCCGCAGCGCGAAGCCATTGCAGCCGCCATCGCCACCGAGCGGCTCAACACCGGCTTCGGCCAGAACCTTGGCCGCTACCTGCGCAACGGAGTTGGCGTGCACCACGCGGGCATGCTCCCCCGCTACCGCCGGCTCGTCGAGCGGTTGGCGGGCGAAGGCCTGCTACCGGTCATCTGCGGCACCGACACGCTCGGGGTTGGCATCAACATTCCTATTCGCACCGTTCTATTCAGTGCACTGACGAAATTCGACGGCACGAAGGTTCGCACCCTGCGTGCCCGCGAATTCCACCAGTTGGCAGGGCGTGCCGGACGGCCAGGTTTCGACCCCGACGGACATGTGTGGGCACAGGCACCGGAACACGTCATCGACAACGAGCGAGCGCTCGCACGGGCCGGCGATGATCCGAAGGCCAGACGCAAGGTGAAGCGCGCGGACGCACCCAAGGGCTTTGTCCATTGGGACGAGAAGACGTTCGAACGCCTCATCGTGGCCGAGCCCGAACCGCTCGTCAGCAGGTTCAAGGTGACGGCAGACCTTGTTGCTTCAGTCCTGTCGCGTCCCGATGGTCCAGATGCGCTGAAGAACCTGCTGAACATCAACCACGACACCGAGTCGCGCAAACGCACCCACCGGCGCAGGGCCATCCACATCTACCGGTCACTCGAAGCAGCCGGTGTGGCCGAACGCCTACGAGACGAAACCGGCAGGTGCGCCGGGGTCCGCATCGGTTCGTTGGTCAACGACGGCACCGACGACGTGGAGCGCGTCCGCTTCACGTCGCCGCTCGGGCCGTTCGCCATCGAGGCCATCAGCACGTTCGAACACGACACGATCGTGTACCCGCTCGACGTGATCAGCGTCATCGAGGCCATCGTCGACAACCCCATGGCCATCCTCATCGCCCAAGAGAAGCAGGCACGTGCGCAAGAGGTTGCGCGCTTGAAATCCGAGGGTGTGGAGTACGAAGAGCGCATGGCGCTCCTGCAGAACGTGTCATGGCCGAAGCCGCTCGCCGACGAACTGCGCGACATGTTCCTCATCTACAAGCGCTCGCACCCGTGGACCGAGTCCTGGCCGGAACCGAAGAGCATCGTCCGAGAACTGCTGGAGACCGGCGAGACGTTCGCCAACTACGTCAAGCGATACGGCATCGAACGCAGCGAAGGTCTGCTGCTCCGTCATCTCACCGACGTGTGGAAGGCCCTCGACAAGTCCTTGCCGCTCGACGCGTACACCGAAGAGGTCGAGGACGTGATCGACTGGCTGGCTGCGCTCATCCGTTCGATCGACGCCAGCCTGCTCGAAGAATGGGAACGCCTTGCGGGCCTCGTTCCGGCTGAACGTCAGGCCCCCACGGCACCGAGGCCGGCCGACGCGGGTCCGCCGAAGGCCTGGCGAACAGCGGTGCGCACAGCCGTCTTCGGCTGGATCGAATTGCTGGCTATCAAGCGCCACGACAAGCTCTTCGACCGGCTGGGCGATCGCACGGGTTGGAACGTCGAAACCCTCAACGCAACCATGGCGCCGTACTGGGCCGAGTACGCATCGATCGGCACCGACGCCGACGCCCGCTCGGCTTCGTTCTTCACGCTGGTCGAAGGCCCAGACGTGTGGACCATCACGCAGCGGCTGGCTGACCCGGCTGAAGACGGCTCATGGGTTCTCACCGCCGAGATGCCGATCACGGCATCCGTCGAAGCCGGGCAACCTGTCCTGCGCCTGGTGTCCATCAGCCAAATCGATTCCCTGTAACGATCCGAGTCGGCTGCTCAAGCGCTTCGCCGGCCACTCCGTCAACCCCGAGCCGCCCCAACGTTGGTCCCCAGCAGCCAACGTGGGCTGGTTCAGCACCCAACGTCACCAAATTCGACCCGAATCAGCGCGTTCAGCCCAACGTTGGTTGCTCCCAGACAAACGTTGGTTCTGCGGAGAAGCGGTTTTGTTTCGGGGCATGGCTTTGGGAGAGGAAGCACAGTCGCTGCCGCAATGGCCTGCGCGGGAGTGTCCGACCGGAGATCGACAGGAGCAAGCTGGGAATGCGACTTGCACAAATATCGAACCCGGGTAACCGGCCGGGTCGATAGGTTGGTCTGGTGTTTACGGGTCGATTCGTTCAATTGGAACCGCTCACCGAAAACCACGTCGACGAGATTGCCGCGGCCGTCGGGGATGATCGGTCCACATACCAATGGGCACCGGTTCCGAAGAACGCCGAGGATGCTGCCGCAACCGTCGCTCTTCGTCTCCAGCAGCGTGACTCGGGTCAATGGGTGCCCTATGTTCAACGGCGCCTTGCCGACGGCGCCGTGGTCGGGATGACGAATTTCCTTTCCATCGAGCGCTGGAACGGACCGGGAACCGATCCAACCAGCGTCGAGATCGGCGGTACATGGCTCAACCCGTCGGCACAACGTTCGCCTCTCAACACCGAAGCCAAGCTCCTGTTGCTGACCCACGCGTTCGAAACCTGGGGTGTCGTACGCGTGCAGATCAAAACCGATGCGCGCAACCAACGCAGCCGGGACGCAATCACTCGTCTCGGTGCACAGTTCGAAGCGGTTCTGCGCAGCTATCAGCCAGGGAACGGCGACCGAGGCGAAGGAGCGCCGCGCGACACCGCCATGTTCTCCATCGTGACATCCGAATGGCCACAGGTCAGCCACCGTCTGCGTTCACTCCTCCAATCGTGAGACTGTCAGCCGCAGGTCTTGATGCTCACCGCCTGATCTAGAGTGTGCCAGCGGCAGCAGCGCACCAGCGGTGTTCGCTCCTTCGATGGCCGCTCAATGCACAAGCCGGTTCGACGGTGGACCACGAACGGTGAAGGGGAAATATGTTCAGCGGACGTTTCGTGCAGCTCGAACCGCTCGAAGCGCACCACGCGAAGTCCATCGCAGTGGCAGGCGGCATCGATCGATCGACATACGAGTGGATCGACGTGCCCGCGACGCTCCTCGAAGCACAGCAGATTGTTTCGGCGTATCAGGCACAGCCACACCCGCAGCCGTGGATGGCCTTCGTGCAGCGACGCAGCAAGGACAGCACCGTCATCGGCATGACCAACTTCCTCTCCGTCGAGCGGTGGGACGGGCCGGACGCCAACCCGACCAGCGTCGAGATCGGCAACACGTGGCTCAATCCGCAAGCACTCCACTCGCCGATCGACACCGAATCAAAGCTGTTGCTCATGACGCATGCCTTCGAGACGTGGAACGTCGTCCGGGTGCAGATCAGAACCGATGCTCGCAATGACCGCAGTCGGCGGGCTCTCATCAGAATCGGGGCGCAATTCGAGGGCGTGCTGCGAAACGCACAGCCCGGACGTGGAGACCTCGGTCGCGGGGCGCCTCGCGACAGTGCCGTGTTCTCGGTGCTGCCCAACGAATGGCCAACCGTCAAAGCCAGCATGACGGCTCGACTCGGCTGAAGCCTGCGCGCTGGCGCCAACTCGGAGCAGGTGGCACTTTGCGTTGTGGCAGTCGGCGCGACCAGCGCCGGTAGCATCGGACAGTGCAACTCGTCCTGCTCCGCCATGCCCAACCCCACTGGTATGCAGGGCCTGGCGAGACCCACTTGACCAATCCGCCGCTCACCGAGCTTGGGCACCGACAAGCCGAGTTGGTGGGCGAGCAGTTGGCCGCCGAAAAATGGGACCGCATTCTCGTCTCGCCGCTACAACGTTGCCGCGAGACAGCGGCTCCCCTGCTCAAGCGGCTCGGCCAACCGGAAGTGGTTGCGGAGTGGCTCGAGGAGATCCGTGACCCGGACTGGCAGGGTTACACCCGGGAACAGGTTCTGCAGCTGTACGAAGACGAGTCCCGCGCCGCGATCGAAGACCGGTGGAGCGGGTTGCCAGGTGGCGAGAACATCCACGAGTTCATCGACCGTATCGAGCACGGCCTTGCCGGGTTCCTCAACGAATACGGCATTGTCCGTCACGAACATGCAGTGCCAAGCTGGAAATCGCTCGAAGGGTCGGCGGCTGAGAAGATCAACGGCCCACGCGTGCTGCTGGTCGCACACGGGGGCACCAATTCAGTTGTGACTGCCAACCTGCTGGGAGCGCCTCGGGTCCCGTGGCCGTGGAGCCGCATCGGCTATCGCCACACCACGGTCGGCCGGTTCGATGCCCGTGCTGCCAGCCATGTTCTGCATTGGATGCTTGAGGGATTGGAGACCCATCACTTGCCGCTCGAGATGCGAACCGCTTGAGAGGGTCGGTGCGCAGCACGTGAAATTGCCGTTCCGCGTTGCCGCTTCCTAGGGTGGACGGGTGACCGACGTACCGGACCCGACAGCGAACGACAAAGACGCGCTGCGGGCGAAGTACCTTGCCGAGCGGGACAAGCGTCTCCGCGACGACGGCAACGATCAGTACCTCCAGCCGGTCGGCACGTTTGCTCGTTTCCTCGACGATCCCCACGTGCCGATGACACCGCGCGATACGGTTACGGATCACGTCACGCTCACGTTCATCGGCGGCGGGTTCGCGGGTCTGGTCACGGCTGCTCGGCTCACCGAGGCAGGCGTCTCGAACGTGCGCATTGTCGAGAAGGGTGGCGACGTCGGCGGCACCTGGTACTGGAACCGGTACCCCGGCGCCCAATGCGACACCGCAGCGATGGTGTACCTCCCGCTGCTGGAGGAGACGGGCCACATGCCGTCGGAGAAATACGCGCACGGCCCCGAGATCTTGGAGCACTGCCAGCGCATCGCACGCCTCTACGGGCTGTACGACCATGCGCTGCTCTCCACCGAGGTGACCGGTGCGCAGTGGGACGAGGCCGGGCAACGCTGGACCGTTCGCACCAACCGCGGCGATCAGTTCACCACCAAGTACCTGGCCATGGGCACCGGCCCGCTCCACCGGCCGAAACTGCCGGGCATTCCTGGCATCGAGGCGTTCGCCGGCCACAGTTTCCACACCAGTCGCTGGGACTACGCCTATTCCGGCGGCGATCCTGACGGTGCGCCGATGACTGGCCTGGCCGACAAGCGCGTGGGCATCATCGGCACCGGTGCAACAGCCGTGCAGTGCATCCCACACCTTGCGCGCAGCGCCGATGAACTGTTCGTGTTCCAGCGCACGCCGTCATCGATCGACGTGCGCAACAATCACGACATGGACCCGGACTGGTTCTCCACCCTGCAGCCCGGATGGCAGGAGCAGTGGCTGTTGAACTTCACCACGCTGCAGACCGGCGGGTTCGTGGACGAAGACCTGGTGAAAGACGGCTGGACCGATATCAGCAAGCGAATTCGCGACAAGCTTTTCTCGGTTCCCGACCCGCAGTTCACTCCCGAGGCGGCCGAATGGGCATACCACGAGAGCGACGACGAGAAGATGGTGGAGATCCGCAAACGGGTCGACGACATCGTTGCCGACCCACAAACGGCCGATGCGCTGAAGCCGTGGTATCGCCAGCTCTGTAAGCGCCCATGCTTCCACGACGAATATCTGTACGCATACAACCGCCCCAACGCGCATCTCATCGACACAGACGGCAAAGGAGTCGAACGCATCGACGAGACCGGTGTCTGGGCCAACGGCGTTCACTACGACCTTGATCTGCTGATCTACGCATCAGGGTTCGAGGTCGGCACGGAATACAAACGACGCACCGGTTACGACGTCACGGGTGCCGACGGACGGCTGTTGTCGGATTACTGGGCCGATGGGATGCGAAGCCTGCACGGCATCCACGTGCATGGGTTCCCCAACCTGTTCGTGGTCAGCCCTTCTCAGGCTGCCAACCTCATCTCCAACGTGCCGCACAACCTCACCGAAGCCGGGAGGACCATCGCCGCGATTGTTGCCCATGCGGAGAACATCGGCGCGGCGCTCGTGGAGGTCACACCCGAGGCCGAGGAGTACTGGGTCGATCGGCTGGCGAAGGGTGGCAGGCGCTTTGCCAACCGCCCCGATTGCACTCCGGGCTACTACAACAACGAAGGCAAGGATGCCGGCCCCGCTGCGCTGCTCAACAGTGTCGGCTACCCCGAGGGCCCAGTCGCCTACTTCGCCTACATCAAGGAGTGGCGGTCAACCGGCGACTTCGCCGGCCTGCAGTTCACCTGACGGCTCTGGCGGGGTCACCCTGTCAAGCTGGTCGCACCGGGCGCCGGGCGATGACGTGCAGCAGAGAACCGAACCGGCGATAGGGGTCGCGTACGCCAGCCAATTCCTCGGCATCGAGGAGCGGGGCGAGATCCTCGCCGTCGGGAAGCACCGACCCGTGTGGCAGCGAATCGTTGAACACCCGAACGCCGAACCATCGCTCGATCGTCAGCCCCGCTCGCTGTAGATCGGCATCGACATCGGCCAGGCGGTCGGCCCGCGCGTCGACCCCGAGCCCGTTGACGTAGCGGTCGTCGCTCATCGCAACAATCGCCTCGGCCCAGTTGCGTCGCATACCGGGCCGAGCAGCGAGCGCGTCACCGTTGCGGAACGCGATTGACAATCGGCCTCCCGGCACGACGAGGTCGGCGAGCTGGCCGATGGCTGCTGCGCGATCGTCGAGATACATCAACAAACCATGCGCGCATACGAGATCGAACTGAGCACCCCCGCACGCCGATGCAGCTTGCCTCAGGGCCGCCTCGATCTGCGTGACGCTCACCCCCACTGCGGCCGCGGAACCGGCGCACAGCACCCGCAGATCGGCCGACGGTTCAAGACACGTCACCGCGCATCCCAGCCGAGCCAGTTCGACCGCCTGTGTTCCCTGCCCTGAACCGACGTCGAGCACCGAGACGCCCGGGCCACCCAACGGTGCGAGTTGGCGGCGGATCATCTCCTGTCGGATGACGTTGCGGAGGTCGCCCAACTGTTCGATCCAGCGCTGTTCACCTGACTCGAACGCTGCCATCGTTCGATTCGGCGATCAGTCAGAGTCGGAGTCGTTCAGGCCGAACAGCAGCCAGGCCCGATCTGCTTCGGTCCCGTCGAGGCGGATGTACATCTTGTCGCCGATGGGGTTGCCGGTCATGTCGATGGCCAGCGCCTGACTGGGATCGTTGCCGAGGCTGAGCGCCCCGAGATGCACCGCATCGTTTGCCGTTGCCGGACATTCGTCGGCCACCACGCCATCAATGGCAAGGCGTTGTACCCAGGTGGCGATCTTCGACGGGTTGGACCCGTCGGGGATTTCCAGCTCGGTCACGGTGCGGACCGACGGCGGCAGCGGCTGCAGCGTTCGGCCCTCACGGGGAGTGGGTCCGACGGCAAAGGTTGTCCAGGCTCGCATAGCGCTGTACGAACTCTACGCCTTCTTTCCGATGGACACCGGACGGTTCACCGACTCGAAGAAATCGTTGCCCTTGTCGTCCACCACGATGAAAGCTGGGAAGTCGACAACATCGATCCTCCAAACGGCCTCCATGCCCAGTTCCGGGTACTCCAGTACCTCAACCTTGAGGATGCAGTCCTGGGCCAACCGGGCAGCCGGGCCGCCGATGGAACCGAGGTAGAAGCCACCGTGCTTCTGGCACGCCTGCGTGACCGCTTTCGACCGGTTGCCCTTGGCCAGCATCACGAAGCTACCGCCGGCTGCTTGGAACGCGTCGACGTATGAGTCCATACGGCCTGCAGTGGTCGGCCCGAACGAGCCGCTGGCCATTCCTGCCGGCGTCTTGGCCGGACCGGCATAATAGACACACATATCTTTCATGTACTGGGGAAGGCCAAGGCCGGCATCCAGCCGTTCTTTCAGCTTCGCGTGTGCAATGTCGCGCGCAACCACCAGCGACCCGCTCAGGGACAAGCGGGTCTTCACCGGGTAGCGCGACAGCTCAGCACGGATCTCAGCCATCGGGCGGTTGAGGTCGATCTGGACGACAGCACCGCCCAGCTCCTCGCTGCTGACCTCGGGCAGATAATGCGCCGGGTCGGTTTCGAGCTGTTCCAGGAACACTCCCTCTGCGGTGATCTTGCCGAGCGCGTTGCGGTCGGCGCTGCAGCTCACGGCAAGTGCAACCGGGCAGGAAGCACCATGGCGGGGCAGCCGGATGACGCGCACGTCATGACAGAAGTACTTGCCGCCGAACTGGGCACCGATACCCGTGGCTTGCGAAATGCGCAACACTTCGGCTTCCATCTCCAGGTCGCGGAAACCACGGCCGTCTTCGTTGCCGCTGGTCGGCAGCGAGTCCAGGTAGCGGGCGCTGGCCAGCTTCGCGACCTTCAGCGCGTACTCCGCGCTTGTCCCGCCGATGACCACACCCAGGTGATACGGCGGGCAGGCCGCGGTACCAAGGGTACGTATCTTTTCGTCCATCCATGCGCTGAACGATGCGGGGTTGAGCAGTGCCTTTGTCTCCTGGAACAACAGGCTCTTGTTGGCCGAGCCGCCGCCCTTGGTCATGAACAGGAACTTGTACGCGGCGTCACCGGTGGCCTCGATCTCGATCTCTGCCGGCAGGTTGGTGCCCGTGTTGCGTTCGTCCCACATGGTGATAGGGGCCATCTGCGAGTAGCGCAGGTTGGTGTTGACGAACGTGTCGTACACACCGTGCGCGATGGCAGCCCTGTCGTCGCCGCCGGTGAACACGAACTGGCCCTTCTTCGCCTTGATGATGGCTGTACCGGTGTCCTGGCAGCCCGGCAGGATGCCGGCCGATGCAATGACCGCGTTCTTCAACAGGTCGAGCGCAACGAACTTGTCGTTGCCGGTGGCTTCGGGGTCGTCGATGATGTTGCGCAGCTGCTGAAGATGGCCTGGGCGCAGCAGGTGACTGATGTCGTGGATGGCCTCGGCTGTGAGCCGACGGATCACCTCGGGGTCGACGCGCAGGAACTGCTTGCCGTCGACTTCGAACGTTGACACCCCTTCGGTGGTGATCAGCCGGTATGGCGTGGTATCGGGTGCATCTTCGCCGAGCGGCAGGATGTCTTGGTAGCGGAACTCTGGTGTGGCCATATGTATGAAAGTCTGCCCGGTGATGAGTGCCTCGGTGAACCCACCCGATTCTTCCGTGCATGCGCTGCCCGTGTGGGAGTACGCCACGGCGGGTGCGCTGCGCGAGCGGCTGAACGGGCTCACGCTGGCCGGGGTGAAGACAACCACGTTCGACGTGGTCGACCCGTTGGAGAGTGCGCCGCTGGTTGGCAGCCGCTGGGTGATGGTGGGATCCGATTCGGCCCGCCTAGCAGTACTTGAGGTTGTGGAGGTGGTGGAGATGCGCCTTGCCGACGTTCCGTGGGAGTTGGCCGATGCCGAGGGCGAGTCGTTCCGTGATGTGGCCGATTGGCACCAGGCGCACGATCGGTTCTGGGCGTCCGTCGGCGAAACGGTCACTGACGAAACGGTGGTGCGCTGCGAACGGTTCGTGCTGGTGGAACGGTTAGACGGTGCTTCCGGGCCACGGTTCCCAGTGGTCGAGGTGCTTGTTGCCCCCGACGAGGTCGAGTGGGTGTCGGCCGAGTTGTCTGATCTCGACACGATCGGCATCGAAGAGGTGGCCCTCGGATTCACGACCAACGCGACACCTATCCCGGCCGACATGGTGATGTTGCGCGCTGGTTTCGCGTCCGACGCCATGGCTGCCACGGCCGAGCGCGAGCTGACCGGTGCGCGCTGGCGGCGGTTCGAGGTGCTCATCGGCGATGACTGGCTGGATGCCTGGCGCGATGGGTTCGAACCGGTTTCGGTCGGCCGCCTCCTGATCTGGCCCGAATGGCGGGACCTTCCCGATCCCTCAACGCCCAATGCCGCTGAGGGATTGCAGGTGGTCAGGTTCGACCCGGGCCGAGCGTGGGGTACCGGCGGACACCAGTCGACGCGTCTTGCCCTTCAGCTGCTCCAGTCGCTGCCCGCTGGCACGGTGAAGGGAGCAAAGGTGTTGGATGCAGGCTGCGGCAGCGGGTTGCTGGGCATCGCCGCCGCGCTGATGGGCGCAGCGCCCGTTGATGCGGTTGATGTCGACATGGCTGCACCACCGATTGTTGCCGCCAACGCCGCCCGCAACGACGTGGGGTCTGTGGTGACAGCAAGCACCGAATCGGTGGCATCGGTCGCAGATCGTGCGGCTGGGACGTACGACATCGTGCTGGCCAACATCCTCGCCCCGGTCCTCATCGAGCTGGCACCGCAGCTGGTGCAGGCCCTCGCCCCCGGCGGTCATCTGATCCTCGCCGGCCTGATCGACTCCCAGGTCGGCGACATCTGTCGCGCATTCACGTCGCTCCGGGTTCAGCACATTGCCGCTGACGGAATCTGGCGTGGCCTGCTGCTCACGCAGCTGATTTCATAGCTGACTGCGGCGCGAAAATCGCGACTCGACTACTCGGTGCGATTTCAGGTCCACTTCCCATCGTGAGACAAGAACACGTGCAAAGGACTTCGCGTCCTCCACGCGCGTTCGCGTCCTGGCAGTGACGACACCAGCGGGACGCGAACGCTCATCAGGGACGCGACCTCGGCAGACCGGGCCTCTCTTGCTCTCTCGCTACGGCTGTATTTCGATGGTGACCTTGCGGCTCTTGGCCTCGTCGACATCGGGTTGCGTATCGCCCTTGGCATCCACGGAGAACTCGATCTTCGAGGCGTCTGCACCGAGACCCTTTTCAAGGTCAGCCTTCACGTTGTTGGCACGGGCGATGGACAGTGCACGGTTCCGCTCGGGGTTACCCCGGGTCGACGCGTGACCGACAATGCTGACCTTTGTTCCGGCAGGCAGCTTCTTGAACTGCTCCACCGCTCCATCGATCTTTGCCTGTGCTTCGGCATCGATCGCATCTGATGCATTGGCGAAATAGACCGTGAGCGACTCGGGCGTTGCCGGCGCGGCGACCAACGACGCAAGGTCGACACCTGGCGGCAGGAGCACCGTGTCGATGGCGTGAATCACACCGTTCGACGCCGGGATGTCGGCCGTAATGATGGTTGCATCGTTCGCCTTCACCGGATCGACCGACAACGTGATGCTGTCGCCCTCGACCGTCGCAACATCACCAGCGGTGATGTTCTTCGCAAGGGTCACACCGCTCACCACGTGGTACGTCAGGATCTTGGCAAGCACGTCTTTGTTCTCGGGCTTCCACAACGCGTCCAGCACACCATCGGGCAGCTTGGCAAAGGCTTCGTCGGTCGGTGCGAACACGGTGAACTTGCCCTCCCCCATCAGCGTGTCGGTCAGGCCGGCCGCACCGATTGCAGCGGTGAGCTTGGTGAAGTTCCCAGCCTCCTTGGCGACGACAGGGATGGGCTTTGCTGCAGCCGCGACAACCGTGGTGTCGGCGACAGCCGCTGCCACGGTGGTCTCGGGAACAGAGGCCACGGTCGTCTCCGCTGCCACCGTTTCAGGAGCAGCGGTCTCGGGTGCGACGGTCTCGACCGGGGATGCGATGTCGGCATCGCCATCGCCGCGTGGCCAGAACGCCATCGGGATGGTGCCAAGGGCGACCAGCGGGAGCCACCACGGCCGCTTGCGGCGGACGGCGTATTCCTCGACGGTTCGTTTGGTGGTGACGGTCGTTGTGGAGACCGTTGTCGTGCTGGACACGCCAGCCGGGGCTGACCCGCCGCTCAACCGTTGTGAATTGTCAGACTGTGAATTGTCAGACTGTGAATTGTCAGACTGTGAATTGTCGGACTGTGAATTGTCGGACTGTGAATTGTCAGTCATGTGTGCTCGTCTGCCTTCGTCTTTCCGCCAGCCTCAGCCGTCGTTGCGGCCGGCGACAAGACGATCGGTGAGTGCCTTGAACGCATCCATGTCGCCCCGAGCCAAGAGCCCGGCCTGTTCGGCCCAGGTGGACAGACTGGGCGCGAAGCTCAGCCCGGCGGCCTGGATTGCGCTCTTGAGCTGATCCTCCGAGGAACCGGCCAACTTGGCGAACGTATTGACACCGGCCTTGAGCAGCGCTTCGTTGAACTTTGGCCCGATGCCTTCGACGATGAGAAGGTTGTCGCCTCCGTCTTTGGCCTTCGCCTCTTCGGCAACCTCGACCGCGCCCGAACCGAATACAGCACCACTTGCCAACGCCTGGGCACGCTCGTCCCCGGTGACGGCCTCGCCGCCGTAGCTGGAGGGGTCCTGACCGGAGATGAGGTACTCGGTGTACTGCTTGAAACCGGCCTGGTCGCCAGAGACGAGGTAAGCGGCCTGCTTGGACCAGGTGACCATCGACGGGGCGAAACTGATGCCGCCTTTTACGATGGCGCTCTTCAAGCGGTCTTGCGATGCATCGCGCACCTGCACCCACCGGGTGATGCCGTCGGCGCGCAACGCCTGATCGATCTTCGGACCGATGCCTTCGATGATCTTGAGATCGTCGGGGCCGGCGGTTGCCTCGGCCAACTGGCCGCGCAGGCCATGGATCTCGGTGTCACGAGCACCGAGATGCCCGCTGACCTCGGCGTGCTGCGCTTCGAGCGCCTTGTACCGGCCATCCCAATCACCGGCCAGCTTGGACCGATCAGCCTCGAGCGACCCGTATTTCGCCTGCCATTCAGCGGCAGCCTTCGCACGGTCAGCCTCGGCGGCGTTGAACTTGGCTTCCCAATCGGCGCCGCGCTTGGCGCTGTCGGCGACGCTTGCCTCGGCCGTCTCGGCGCGCTTGCGCCAATCGGCCGCAACACGGGCGTGCTCCGCGTCGGCGTTCTGCTGCGTCGTCTCCAGCTCCGCATAGCGCCGCGACCAGTTGCCGAGATCACCCTCGGCCTTCTCGGCACGCGCACGCCAGTCGGCCAACGTCTTGTCGTTGTCGGCCTTGGTGGAACTCAACAGGCCCTGGACCTCAGCAGCCTTGGCTTCAGCAGCAGCCTCGGACGCCGATACCTTGGACTGCCACTCACCGACCACACGTGCATGGTCGGCATCGAGGTCCGCAATGCGCTTCTCGGCAGTTGCCTTTGCTGCTTCTCCGGCCTCGGCGCGCTGACGCCAGTCGCCGAGTGTGAGTTCGTAGTCGTTCTTCTGCTTGGAGAGCTGCGCCTTGAGGTCGTCGAGCTCTTTCTTTCCGGTATCGACAGTCGCCGCCAGGCCCTGCAACCGGGTTGCTTCGGCCTTGTGTGTCGTCAGGTCTGCTTCGTGCGTGCGGACCAGAGCGACCGACTTGTCGAGGTCTGCACGGAGGCCGCCCAGTTCGCCGTCGTAATCAGCCTTGAGCTTGAGCGAAGCATCGTCCTTCAGCTGCAACGCAGCCGAGTGCTCGCCGGCGAGCGTCTTGAGCCGAGTCGATTCGTCGGTGGACGTCTCGACCACCCGACGGAGGACCTCTTCGTGGGTCTTGCCACGTTTGGCGAACCACCAGTTGACCAGGAAGCCGAGCGCGAACGCGACCACGGCCGCAAGCAGCGTTCCGCCGTGAAAATCCCAAGCAGCGAGAGTCATGAGTAAATGGATCCCTTCCCGGACACCCGGAACAGCACGTTCGTGCAACCGGCGCAACGGTCAACGAACCTGCAATATCAGCTGGAAATGTTGCTTACACAACAGCCGCTGATCCGGCGGAACGGGAAAGTTCCGGAGCCTCGGTGCGCTCCTGGGACACTACCCAGCATCATCAGAATTGGCGAATGGGGACACGAAGATTTCCGCCCGTTAACGCAGAATTGCCCTTCCTCAACCACGAAACGTGGCCGGGTTGGGTAATTCGAAAGGGGTGCGTCAGGCCATCTTCGCCTGGAGACGCACGTTGAGCGCCTCGAGGAAGTCCTCGGTGTGGAGATACGGCTGATCCTTTGCGATGAGCAGCGACAGGTCCTTGGTCATCTGACCTGCCTCGACGGCCTCGATGCAGACCTTCTCCAGCGTCTCGGCGAACTCGGTGACCTGCGGGGTGCCATCCATCTTTCCCCGATATGACAGACCCTGCGTCCACGCGTAGATCGATGCGATCGGGTTGGTCGAAGTCTTGTTGCCCTTCTGGTGCTCGCGGTAGTGGCGGGTGACCGTGCCGTGCGCTGCCTCGGCTTCGACGGTCTTGCCATCAGGAGTCATCAGCACGCTGGTCATGAGGCCGAGCGAGCCGTAGCCCTGCGCGACCGTGTCTGACTGCACATCGCCGTCGTAGTTCTTGCAGGCCCACACGTAACCGCCCTCCCACTTCATGGCGCATGCAACCATGTCGTCGATGAGGCGATGCTCGTAAGTGAGGCCGGCAGAGTCCATATCGGCCTTGAACTCGGTCTCGTAGATCTCTTGGAAGAGGTCTTTGAACTGGCCGTCGTAGGCCTTCAGGATTGTGTTCTTGGTGGATAGATAGACCGGCAGATTGCGGTCCAGGCCGTAGCGCAACGATGCCCGTGCGAAGTCGCGGATGGAGTCGTTGTAGTTGTACATACCCATCACCACGCCCCCATCGGGGCCGTAGTCGGCGATCTTCATCTCGACCGGGGCGCTGCCGTCCTTCGGGATGTACGTCATGGTGACGGTGCCTTCGCCTGGCACCTTGAAGTCGGTTGCCTTGTACTGATCGCCGTGCGCGTGGCGCCCGATGATGATGGGCTTTGTCCAGCCGGGCACCAGGCGCGGGATGTTGGAGATGACGATCGGCGCACGGAAGATGACGCCGCCCAGGATGTTGCGGATGGTGCCGTTCGGCGACTTCCACATCTGCTTCAGGCCGAACTCCTCGACGCGGGCCTCGTCGGGGGTGATGGTTGCGCACTTGACCGCAACGCCGTACTTCTTGGTGGCGTTGGCCGAATCGATGGTGATCTGGTCGTCGGTGGCGTCACGCTTTTCGATGCCGAGGTCGTAGTAGTCCAGCTCGATATCGAGGTACGGCAGGATGAGCTTGTCCTTGATGAACTGCCAGATGATGCGGGTCATCTCGTCACCGTCCATCTCGACGACGGGGGTAGCGACTTTGATCTTGGCCATGTGAATCGAGCTCCTGCTTCCGAGGGTCCTGGGTGGTTCCCAGGTTAGACGAGGCTCCCGCCCGGCGAGAGACAAGTATCAGACAAGTGACCTGCGAGCCGCCTTCTGAACCAGGTCCCACAGCCGCTGCACGTGGAGGCGTTCCGTCGACTCCACACCGACCGACACGCGAACCATCCAGCGCCCGTCCAGCACGGACGGCGACATGAACGCCTCGCCGGACCGGTTGATGTCGTTGACCCAGCCCAGCGTGTGCGCGTCGAGCGCGTCGCCCGTCAGGCCCGGTGGTTCGTGTCGGATGCATACGGTCTGCAATGCAACCGGAGCGAGGACTTTCCAATCGTCGGTCGATGAGACCTGCTCGGCGAACCACCGCGCGTTTTCCAGGTCACGTCGTAAGCGCGCTTGTATTATTTCCACGCCGTCGAGCGCCAGATGGAACCACAGTTTCATCGCACGGAACCGACGGCCGAGCGGGATACCCCAGTCCTTGTACTGCACCACCTGCCCATCAGCTCCGGAATTCAGGTAACTCGGGTTGGTGCTCATCACCTGCACCAGTAGCTCGTGATCGCGAACGAGATACATCGAGCAATCGAGCGCCGTTCCCATCCATTTGTGGGGGTTCCACGAGATGGAGTCCGCACCTTCGATGCCATCGAAGAGTGACCGACACTCGGGTAGCAGCATCGCCGATCCGGCCATCGCAGCGTCGATGTGAACCCACGCGCCGAATCGGGCTGCGATATCGACAACGGGACGGATGGGATCGAACGCGGTCGTTCCAGTGGTACCAAGACCGAGAATGACGGCTGCTGGTTTGCGTCCGGCAGCTACATCGGCCTCCATCGTCGTGCGCAGCGCTTCTGGTCGCAATGCGTACGTGACCGGATCCAACTCGATGTGGCAAAGGTTGTCAGCCCCGAAGCCAGCCAGCAGCACCGCCTTCGGCACGGACGAGTGGCACTGTGGCGAGGCATAGACGACCAACGGCTGCGCTTCACCCTGCAGGCCACCACGATTCTGAGAGAACGCGCTTGCTCGTTCGCGGGCACAGAGCATGGCAACCAGACATGCTGTCGAGGCCGTGTCCTGGATGACACCGCTCCATGCGTCTGACAAGCCACACAGCTCCCGCAGCCAGTCGTTGACCACCTCTTCGACCTCGGTGAGGGCTGGCGACGATTGCCACGTGATCCCGAGTGATCCGAGGCCCGAGGACGCGATATCTCCGAGCACGCTGGACAACGATGAATTCGACGGGAACCACCCGAAATGCATCGGATGTTGCACCTGCGTCACGCCCGGCAACACCACGGCGTCGAGCATGTCGATCAGCTGGCTGAAGGCCACTGGGGCCGTTGGTGCACTGGCCGGGAAGCCACCCTTCACGTCGCCAGGACCGACTTGGGCCAGCACCGGCCGGGACTCGATGGACCGACGGAAATCGGCGATCCAGTCGATCAGTTCGTGACCAGCGGCCCGGAACTCGTCAGGTGTCATGTTTCCGATTCTTGTGTGGCCCAGAGTGCAGGATCGACACCTCGTTCTCGTAGTCGTTTCTGACCCCACAGTGGAATGGGAATCGCCCGCCCCTGGCCGAGCAGGTTGAACATCGGTCCGTCTTCGGCCCACACATGGCAGGTGTTGAGGTTGCGTTTGAACGACTGCTCTCGAATAGCTGCGGCGGCGTCTTGGCGTGTCTGCATCTGCTCGGGCGTCTCGGACGGATTCGGGGTGAATGTGCCGGCGTCGTGGTCCCGGTGGAAGAACGCCCACAGGCTCTGGATCGCGACCGGTGCCATGGCATTGGTAAGTGCACCTATATGCGTGCATCCACGTGGACCACCGAACAGTTCTTTGACCTTGGCGGTGAACCCCCGGGCAATGGACAACCCGACCAGCTGCTGGTAGCTGGCCTTGATGAACACACATTCCGATTGAGGCGTGACATGCATCTCGGTGAAGATCTCGGTGATCACCGTGGTGGGCGCGTGGAACACAATGTGAAGTTCCATGTGATGGATGGTCATCGGCTCGGTATCGCCGATGCCCCACATACCGTCGGGTTTGACATCACGCAGATGCCCGATCAGGCGGCAATGCGAGTCGTCTTCGAAGTACGAGCCGATTTCGTATGCGCGCTGGTGAATCAGCGCACCGCCCGGCTTCGGCCCGGCGATCTCGGCGGTAGCTGACCGCTCGATGGATCGGCCGGTCACAACAACACCGCTGCCAGGTCGCGCCACTCACGTTCGGGGATCTGTCTGTCTCCCCGCAGCACCTGCACGCACACGTGGTTCGCGCCAGCCGCACGGTGCTCGGCAACTCGGTCGGCCACCTGCTGCGCAGTGCCCCACACAACAACCGCGTCAACGAGGCGGTCGCTTCCGCCGTCCTCCCTGTCGGCTTCGGTGAACCCGAGGCGCAACAGGTTGTTCCAGTAATTGGGAAGCCCCATGTAGATCTTCATATTTCCGCGCGCGATCGCCCGCGCTTCCACCGGGTCCGTACTGAGCACACACATCTGCTCCGGTGCCAGGAGCGCATCGGCTCCCATTGCAGCGCGGGCCAGCGCCGTGTGCTCCGGCGTCGTGAAGTACGGGTGCGCACCTTGCGCGCGTGTCGCAGCCAGTTCGAGCATCTTGGGTCCGAGCGCAGCCAGCACTCGCCCCGGGTCCCTCTCCGGAGGAACCGCCATGTAACGGGCCGCGTCCATCCGGTCGAGGAACTCGACCATGTGCGAGTACGGCTTCGAATAGTCGTGCTTGCGTATGCCAGCAACCAAGTGACTGTGACTCACGCCAAGGCCCAACAGGAAACGGTTCGGGAATGCCTCCGCCAGAGTCTTCTGCGCGTTCGCCATGGTCATTGGGTCGCGGGCATAGATGTTTGCGATACCAGTCGCGATCGGCAGGCGTTCGGTTGCGCCGAGCAGCAGGGCGGCGGCAACGAATGGGTCACGCCCCAGAGTTTCGGGGATCCACAGCGCTCCAAAACCCAGTTGCTCGATCAGTTGTGCCGCCGCACGAGCGACTGGTGTGGGATGCGCGTCCAACACGCCTGTCCAGATTCCGACGGGTCCGATGTCAACTGCAGGAAATGCCATGCACAGACCGTAGCGACGATCGCCCTGCGGGCTTGTATCCGCCGCGTGGACCAGTTGCGAGACAGGGCGCAGGACCTAGCGCGCAGCGTACATCCGGCTCAGACATGGGCCGAACGATTCATTCCCTGCGGCGTTCACCAATTTGCGGGATCTGGGACAACCAGGAGAGGACCGAAGATCTCTTTGCACCCCAACCACCCTCGAACCTGCAACACACTTCCGAACCCCAAAAGGACCCCTGAAATGCTCGAAATGTTCGTCTCCCTCCAGACCCTCCTCGCCGGCCGCAAGGCAGAGATCGAAGAGCGCGGCGCAACCGCTGTTGAGTACGCCCTCATGGTCGGCCTGATCGCCGTCGCCATCATCGGCGCCGTCTCCCTGCTCGGCAACAAGATCAAGAGCTCGTTCAACACGATCGCCAACACCCTTCCTTGATCGGGGCGCCTCACGGCGCACGCACCGAACGAAACGAAACCCCGGCCTTGCGGCCGGGGCTTTGTGTTGTGCACCCAACTCGAGCCGAACAGACGCGCAACTTGGCAAAAACGGTCACGCAAACTGCGCGTTTTGGTCAAGTTGCGCGTCTGTGGAGGCTGAGTTGCGCGTCTGTAACCGGGGTCGGCCGGGAGGCCGGGAGGCCGGGTGTGCCGGGACTCAGCCCAGGGCAGCAGAACCGGCGAACCGAGCCGGATCGCCGGGCGCAGGGAGGACCGGGCCTGTCCAGCTCATTTCCTTGGCGAGCGCGTCGGTGACCGCCTGCCAGGTGTCGGGGTCCCATCCCTCGGCGGCATTCACCACGGCGCCGCTGTTGTCAACGTGTACGACCGCGGGCAGGGCGGAGAACGCAAAGGCCTTGACGATCGTCCGATCCGGATCGGGGAACGTGAGGATGCGGTCGGCAAACGGGCCGAGGAACTGCTTGGCTTCGTCCGGTGTCGCCCCGGCTACCACGAAGGCAACACGACAGTCGGCTTGGTCAAAGTTCTCCAAGATGCGAGCGGCAGTCTTGAGGACCCATGCACTTTCGTTGGTGAACGGGTCAAGCACCACCGCCAGCAGCTGGTACTGAATGAGATAGGCGGAAAGCGAATATGTCTTTCCGTTCAACGACGTGAGTTGGAGATCGGTGGAGGGGTTGGCAGCCACGGGTCCCCAAGCTAGCTGACGCACCGAGATCGATCCTTCACCCCGTTGGAACAACGGTAGGTTCACGGTAGGTTCACGGTAGGTTCGAGGCCGGTTCGAAGCCGGTTCGAAGCCGGTTCACGGTAGGTTCGAGGCCGGTTCGAGGTAGGTTCGAGGCCGGTTCAAGGAAGGCTCCAAGGTAGGTTCGACGCGATGCATCCCATCGAGCGACTCCGATACGTGGCGCGCGCTACCGACGACGGCCCAACGTTGCTCGTTCGCGAAGCCGCCGGGGCGTTGGCTTCGTTCTCGGCCGACCCAGCAGCCCTGGTCACAGCCTGCCGTCGCCTGGTCGATCGTCAGCCACAGGCCGCGGCCATCTGGTGGTTGGCGGCCCGGGTCCTGGCATCTCCCGAACCTGACGCCGAAGCGTGGATCGCCGCCGGAGAGCTCGATGCGGACGACACCCCCTCACAGGTTCGTCACCACGTCCCGGAGGATGCCCGCGTCCTCATCATCGGATGGCCCGAGCTGGCAGCTTCGGGGCTCGCTCGGCGCGGCGACGTCACCATGATGGTGGGCGACGCTCTCGACGAAGGAAGCTCGCTCGTCCGTCGCCTCGAACGAAGCGGCCATCAACCGGTGCTCGT